>CAIXED010000022.1 GCA_903918375.1 uncultured Pseudomonadota bacterium
GCTAGTGGCGACACAGTGACAGCAGCTCAAGAATACCTGAGCAAAGATGTCTTGGGTGAAGCTGCAAGCACTTTGCAGGTAAAATCTGGTTATAGCGTTAAAGACAGTAGTAACTTTGATATGAGTGCTAACTACGACATTGCCACGCAAACTAGCGCGGGTAGCATTACCCCGAAAGCGGTGACTTTATCAGCCACTAAAACCTATGACGGCAATTTAACCTTGAGCAATGGCCAGCTGACCATTGGCACCGGTATTGATGGTGAATCATTAGGTTTCAGTAGCGCGACGATACATAGTAAAAATGTCGCTGATAACGCGATTAACTATGTTGATAGTGTCAACTTGATTGATGGTATCGGTGGTAAAGCCACTAACTATCAAGCCCCGTTACTGAGCGAGGCTGCAGTTGGTATTAACAGTGTCAATTTAAGCAAAGCAGCATTAACCCTGAATGCCGTGACTGACACAAAAGTTTATGATGGTAATACCAGTTCTAACCAAGCGGTGACAGTGAGCGGGAATATCAGTGATGACACAGTGACAGCGTCTCAAGAATATCAGAGCAAAGATGTTTTGGGTGAAGGCGGCAGCACCTTACAAGTCAAAACCGATTACAGCATTAAAGACAGTAGTAATGTCGATATAAGCAGTAACTATGATGTTTCTACTCAAACTAGCATAGGTAGCATTACACCAAAAGAGGTCACTTTAGGTAACGTGATTGCTGATAGTAAAGTTTATGATGGTAATACCGAGGCCAATATTAGTGCTGGCGAAATCAATGGCACTATTGCTGGTGAAGTATTGAGTATCAGTGGTGTAGGCAGATTTGAGGATGCAAATATAGGTTCTGATAAGACGGTAACCGTTGAAAATGTCGCAACTTTAAATAAGCACGATGGTACGGGTTTATGGTCGAATTATCGTCTAAGTACAGTTGGAGAATTAACAGCCCTTGCTGATATTACAGAGCCAGCTCCTTCAGTATCTAATAGTGTTCCTACTGAGACTGATGTATTTGTTAAATATCCAGTAGAGTTGATTAATGTTAGATCTCCAGCTGCTTTGATAAATCCAGTGTCTGCTAATAATGCGACAGAAACAGCTCTACCAAGTTTAACTAGAGATAAATCCAAAACTTCAACAAGTCCTGTATCAGTTAGTCGTCAAGATAAAACAGCAGCAGCTGTTGTTAGTCAGCATACAGGTAAATAGAGTTAGCTAACGATTAGTATATTGTAACTGAGTTGCAAAAGCCGCCAGCTGAAAACTGGCGGCCGAAATCGTAAAAACGTACGACATAGGCGCCATGTGAACCTCGTAAAATGCCCTGAGGGCTTTCTGAGAAGTATGCGAAAAGGTCTGTTGAGTTGCCTCTACTACTAATGCCAGTCAGTCATTTATTGCTTGTGGGCCCAATCTATAAAATCATAACTTTGAAGTAGAACGACCTGAATAAAAATCGGGGGCGGATATTGTCTATGTATTGACTGGTGATGGTTGGTTGTCTTGTTGTGATTTGGTAACTCAAACCCGTGAGCTTATTGGTCTGTTAGGCTTTGATGATGGGGCTTTGCGACTAGAGCGTGTTGAGCTTATTTGTATCTGAGCTACAACTTAAAAGTTGTGGTGGTGTTGGTGGGTAACGACGAGCATAAAAAAAACCGCTAAGCCTTATGACTTGCAGGTTTCTGTATTTCTTAGGATTTCCTAAGGTTTTTCGTTGGTACGGAAACAGGGAACGAATCCTGCTTGTTGCGCGGCCACGCTATCCGGTTGAGTGAATTATATTGATAAAGTCGCTTTTTAAGTCGTCATTGTGATTTTTTCGCTTGATAAGCTTAAATCTCCCCCAATTCCCCACAAAAAAATAATAGGTAGTAGTATTTTTTAGAACCAGCCTTTGATTGCTGGATGATAGAAACAAAAAAGCCCCAAACGGGGCTTTATCATTAGTTTTGGCTTTTGTTATTTTGTTTTAAACAGTTCGCCTAATATAAAAAAAATTCCAATACCGCCAGCAAGGCCAAGGCCAAGGCTAAGCTTTGCTGATGTCATAAGCTCTTGCATGAGTTGACTAGAAAACACTGAACCTATCATAAGGCCAAAAGGTACTAGGGATGCACCATTTAACAGGTCATTTATTGATTCTCTAGTATTAAAACAAGAGTCACTGCCGTTGATCTTTCTAGCAGCGGCTTTAACTAATATTGCCAAAGCACCAAAGCCGATAGAAAACATATCTACGGCATTCCCATCGAACTCAATCAAATGAAATGCCTTGCTTTTGCTAAAAACACGGCAGCAGTTCCCAATATTGCACCTAGTTCATCATGGTGAGGAAAGTGGAACAGTAAGCCCATTACGGCAACACCCAAGATAGCGCCGCCCATTGATAATCTGATCGTTTGCAGACTAAGTAAATTCGTTGATTGATTGACTTTTGATCTCATCACATTGTTACACATGCGAAACTTTGCAGAATTTTTAACCGCTTTTCTCATGTGAATGCCTCCCAATTGTTTTTAAAAATTTTATCACAGCCAATATAAGCCTAGTTAGACTTAATAAACATTAATAAACCCCAGTAAAACAGTTTTTGGCGAATTATTTAATCATCCGGCCTTGTGCTTAAACGGTAGAACGGTAGCCCCAGCTTTCAAGCTATCCAGATAATCCGCCCAGCTTTGCATCATCCGGCGGCGTTCTTCAAGATATTGAGCGCGATTGTAAGCGGCTCTAACGGCATCCTTTGGCGCGTGGGATAGTTGGCGTTCAATTGCATCAGGACTCCATCCCTGTTCGTTCAATAACGTGCTGGCTACAGTTCGGAACCCATGAGCGGACATAGTTTCCTTGTCATAACCTAGCCGCCTTAACGCCGATCTAATCGCGCCATCTGACATTGATTTACCATTGTCATCTCGACATGGAAAAATATATTGCTGATTGCCAGTAAGCGGTTTAATGGCTTCTAGTATCTCAACGACTTGAGTAGATAGCGGCACAATATGATGAAAATCCACCTTACTAACAATAGGCCGCCACTCTTTAGCCTCCAAATCAATATCATCCCAAAGCATTTGCCGTATTTCGCCGAGTCTTTGAAATAGTAGCGGCGACAATCTAAAAGCCATTCTAACGATAAAAGTACCGTGATAATTTTGAATATCTCGAAGTAATTTACCGACTAGCTTAGGGTCGATAATTGCCGCATTGTGTTTAACCTTATGGGCTGGAATCTGCTTTGCTACAGGATGTGCTGGGTTGAATTCGGCTAGGTTATGAACAATGGCGTAATCAAATATTGATGTTATTTCAGCGTGTAGTCTGTGGGCTGTTTCAAGTTGCTGTTTATCAATTAAGGGTTTTAATGCCGCCAAGATTTCAAACGATTTGATTTCAGTAATTGATTTATTGGCAAGGGTAGGGAAGGCGTGGGTTTTAATTCGGCTGACTTTTTTGATATGGGTTTGAGGCTTGGTTAGATGCTCAAGTGATTTAAGCCATTGTTGGGCAACGTCGGCAAAACTGCCCAGTACGGGTAAACCTGCTTTTATTCGGTCGGTATTTTGTTGGTTTTGTTGAATAGTTTGTTTAACTGCTTTTCGCTTATCGGCTGGATTTATGCCGCTGTTAATATTTTCTCTAGCTATGGTCGCTTGTTGTCTGGCTGATTCCAAACTGGTAGCCGGATAATTGCCAAACGCTATTTTGTACCTTTTGCCTTCAAAGGTATAAACAAAACGCCATAACTTTGAGCCTTTGGCATTGATGTGTAAAGCAAGGCCGCTACCGTCGTTAATACTGTAATCTTTTTCTTTCGGCTTAGCTGTTCTGTAAACCAAGTCTTTATTGAGTTTCTCAGCCACTATCCCCCCTAAGTGTTACCTTTTTTGGGGTGATTATACGAAGGTAACAAAAAAGGTAACAGTTTGGGCTGTATTTTGTTGGTTTTCGTTGATTTTCTTTGAACAATAAAAAACCCGCTAAGCTAGATAACTTGCGGGTTTCTGTATGTATTTGTACTTCTTTGATCTTTTCGTTGGTACCGAGGGTCGGAATCGAACCGACACTCCTTTCGGAACCGGATTTTGAATCCGGCGCGTCTACCAGTTTCACCACCCCGGCAACGAAAGATCACATTATAGGGCCCTTTTTATATTTTGCCAAGCTTTTTATTACGCTGCTATGACAAAAGCGGCTTTTAGCTTTTTCATGGCGTTTTGTTCAAGCTGTCTAATCCGTTCTGCAGACACGTTGTAACGGGCCGCCAAATCATGCAATGTTAATTTTTCTTCACTCAACCAACGGCTAGTCAAAATATCACGACTACGATCATCGAGATTTTCCAGCGCATCCATCAGTAAATCTTCCTGACGCATTTCCCAGTTACTATTTTCCAGAATCACCGCAGGATCGGCACCGTGCTGTTCCAAATAAGCGATAGGTGCAATGCCGGTATCATCATCATCACTGGGTTCTAAGCTGACATCGTGGCCATCCAGTCGGCGTTCCATTTCATAAACGGTCTTAACATCAACATCCAAGTTTTCCGCAATCGCTTCAGCATCATCGGGTGATAAGGTGCTGGTATCTTTTTTCATCTTGCGTAGATTGAAAAACAGCTTACGTTGGGCTTTTGTCGTCGCTACTTTCACCATGCGCCAGTTTTTAATCACATATTCGTGAATTTCGGCTTTGATCCAATGCACAGCGAAAGACACTAAACGCACACCCATGTCAGGATCAAAACGCTTAACTGCTTTCATCAAGCCTATATTGCCTTCTTGCACGATGTCTGCCAACGGCAAACCATAGCCGGAAAAGCCCCGAGCAATGTGCGCCACAAAGCGTAAATTGGACATAACCAATTGCCGAGCCGCTTCCAAATCATCGTAATCACGATAGCGAACAGCGAGCTCATGTTCTTGCTCAGCGCTGAGTCTTGGCATCCGCGCTATTAAATTAAGGTAAGAATCAAAGGTTCCGACCGATAAATTGATCGGCAAAGCTAAAGAATGGTTCATTGTGCCTCCGATTTGAATCAAAAATAGTAATGACCGAATTCTAGCACTCGTTAGCATCGAGTGCTAATAGTTTAATTAATCGCAGCGAATCATTGAATTATCTAGGCTTCAACCGAGGATGGTGCTTTGCTCACAGGCGCCAAAGCCGCTAAAATGGCAACATATTCTCTAAACTCTAGGCCAATAATCATCATGTCAGCTACTGATAGCCCTGTTTCATCGAATTTTATCCGCCATATTATTGCTGCTGATTTGGCGTCCAATAAAAACCAAGGCAAAGTTGCCACTCGTTTTCCGCCAGAACCAAACGGCTATTTACACATCGGCCACGCTAAATCGATTTGCTTAAACTTTACCTTGGCCGCTGAAAATAACGGCACCTGTAATCTACGTTTTGACGATACCAATCCCGAAAAAGAAAGCATTGAATACATGGAGTCGATTGAGCGCGATGTCGCTTGGTTGGGCTTTAAATGGGCTGGCAAATACCACGCCTCAGATTATTTTGAACAACTCTATCAATACGCCGTTCAACTGATTAAACAAGGCGATGCCTATGTTGATAGCTCAACAGCGGAACAAATGCGCCTTGATCGCGGCACTTTAACCGAGCCTGGCGTCGAAAGCGCAGACCGCAGCCGTTCCATCGAAGACAATTTGGATTTATTCGCCCGTATGCGTGCCGGTGAATTTGCCGATGGTCAATATGTGCTTCGCGCCAAAATTGACATGGCATCGCCCAACATCAATCTGCGCGACCCAACCATTTACCGGATTCGCCGTGTTCATCACCAACGCACTGGTGATGCTTGGTGTTTGTACCCCATGTACGATTACACCCACTGCATTTCAGACGCTATCGAAGGCATTACCCATTCGATTTGCACCCTAGAATTTGAAGACCATCGTCCACTTTACGATTGGGTTCTCGACAAATTACAAACCCCAGCCCATCCGCAACAAATCGAATTTGCGCGTTTACAGCTTGAATACACCATCGTCAGCAAGCGTAAATTATTGCAATTAGTCACCGAAAACCACGTTAACGGTTGGAATGACCCAAGAATGCCCACCATCGCTGGCCTTCGTCGTGCCGGCTTTACCCCAGCCGCGATTCGCGAATTTTGCGAGCGTATTGGTGTCACCAAAAACAACTCATGGATTGAAATGGGGGTTTTGGAAAACTGCATCCGCGAAGACTTAAACGCAAACGCACCGCGAGCCATGGCAGTGTTAAGACCATTAAGAGTAGTGATCGAAAACTGGGAACAGGGCAAAACCGAAACTTACCAAATCGCCAATCACCCACAACAGCCAGAGCAAGGCCATCGTGAAGTGCCGTTCTCAAAAGTGATTTTGATCGAACAAGACGATTTTGAAGAAACCCCACCCAAAGATTTCAAACGCTTAATTCCCGGTGGTGAAGTGCGTTTGCGCGGCTCTTATGTAATCAAATGCGAACAAATTATTAAAGACGACAACGGCAACATCGTTGAATTGCGTTGCAGTTACGATCCCGCTACCTTGGGCAAAAATCCAGAAGGCCGCAAAGTAAAAGGCGTGATTCACTGGGTTTCCGAAGCCCATGCAATTCCTGCCGAGCTACGTTTATATGACCGCCTATTCAGTCATCCAAATCCAGACACACTCGACAACTTCCTCGATGGCATCAATCCTAATTCGCTAGAAGTATTAAGCGATTGCCGCGTCGAAGCCAGCCTAGCGAATGCCAGCCCAGAAAGCCGTTTTCAATTTGAACGTACCGGCTATTTTTGCTTGGATGCTGATAGCACGGCTGAAAAGTTGGTGTTCAATCGCACCGTTACTCTGCGTGATAGTTGGGGGAGTGGGCAGGTGTAAACTTAATGATCACTGATTTAGTTTGATTCCACGAGGATTTCCATGCTGCCCAAGTTTATTACCGTGATACTTATGCTTAGCCTTGCGTCGAATAGTTGCTTTGCTGATGAAGCTGAAGATCAAGCAAATTCATTCGCCAGTATTTATGCTTCGCTCTGCCTGAAGAACTTAACAAATCTTGGAGCTCTTCGAGAACAACTCAAGCAGGTGCCCGCACTTCCTCAAGAAAAGGCTGAGCACTTCTTGGCAGGTAATATCGGCGACGCTTGGCCAGTTCCAGACAAAAACGGGGTGTTTGTGCTTGCTCTTCTTAGAGATAAACCCATCTGCCTTGTTTATGGACGCAGGGCAAATAGTGAGGTAGCAAGGAAGTTGTTCACCGATCTAGTCACAAACGCGCCATCACCTTTGACTACCAAGCAAGTCTTAAACGAGAAGGCTCAAACCACTGCAAACGGTGAAATTCAAACCGTATCGTACGATTGGTCAGTTCCGAACGCACCGAAAAACTTGCTGTTCACTCTTAGTACAGCCGCTTCGGAAACCGCAGACATTCAAGTGCTTGGTTCAGCGGCAATCGTGAGCCCATAGTTGGCGGAGGTTTTTTAATTATGCTTATTCTCTACAAGCAGGAATACTAAACCTAGTGCCAATTTACTGTGTTGAAAAAGAGTTTTTTGTAGGTGCGAATTTATTCGCATTGTTCAACGTCTAATTGTGCGAATAAATTCGCACCTACAATACAAATCACGATGCTAGTGCCGGTGTTATTTCAACATATAGTCAATTTACTCAAGCCCATTCACTTCAGCAATGTACGCAAACACTAAAAGCCGAATAATTTCTTGCGGCTGTTATTTATTTCTAAGCTCTTTGCTTGTTTTTAGTGAAGTGCTGTTAGCCGACTCTTCAAATGACTTTTGTCGCTCGTTAGATTTACATCAAGCTCACAAACTCTTGCGACCTTTGACTCAAGGGCAACGTAATACGCTCGATCTAAGCAAAATTGATTGGCTCAATCCATCACCAGATCGTCAAATCAATGATTTGTTGGTAATTGATGCAGATAATGATGTACAGGACGACTTAATCGTCTCTGTTATCGAGGGTTCAGGACATTACGGCTACATGCGGGTGTATGGCATCTCGCAAAATGCAAATACTGCTGACCAACTTGTTGATAAAGGAAGCGTAGAGTTAGGCGTTTATAAAGAGCCAGAATTTATCCGTATTGGCGAAACAAATTATCTGTTGTCATTAACGGAATCACAGGATGCTCAGCTTAGCCAGATTGAAAAAAAAGCTAATGCTTATCAACTAAAAACGCTATGTAGAAATCAAGCCGAACTAAAGCTGAAAACCCAATGTCGCCACCCTGCCTGTGAAAAATTGACACAACTTGTTGAAACGCCTGATTCCAATCAAGCATTTGTTGATTTTTCTTGGATGTTGCCTTCTAACCCACCCATGGGCCTTTCAGTTTATTTTTCACCACAGTGGAAGCAGGGCGAGGTTGATAACGCTGGGATAAATATCAATCAAGCTAAGGAGACTAGGCGTTTACAAGGTATTTTTGACGAGCAATCAGCGAGTTTGAGTCAACAGTTGCAACGAACCGTTAAATTGCCACAGCAAGGCGAATTTTTTCTATTTCAGGCTCATGGTAACAGAACGTATTGGGCTTGGGATTTAGGTACGCCCCCACTGGGTAATGCGATTCACCTTCTCTATACCAACAGCCATAAATCTGACTATATCGGAACGGTGCAGATAGAACGTCATGAGTCATTGAAACCGTGTCAGGCTAATTGCATTACACCATTGTCAGTAATGTCATCAACCTACTGAGCTAAACCTAGTGCCAATTTGCTATGTTGAAAAAGAGTTTTTTGTAGGTGCGAATTTATTCGCATTGTTGATCGTTTAATTGTGCGAATAAATTCGCACCTACAATACAAACCACGATGCTAGAACCTGAACTACTCCAACACATCACCAAATTAACCCAAACCGACTTAAGCCAAGCCCAAATCCACCCCATTAGTGGTGGTGACATCAACGCTGCTTACCGTCTCCGCACGCCACAACATCAATGGTTTATCAAAATCAATCGCGCGGCATTGGCTGATATGTTTGCCGCCGAAGCTCAAGGCTTACAGGAATTGGCGGTGCAAAACTGTATTCGCGTGCCAGCAGTAATCGCTCAGGGGCAATTCGGCTCACAAGCGTTTTTGGTGTTGGAATTTATCGGATTACAAGGTTTGCGTGGCGAATCGTCAAGCCGAATGGGTCAACAATTAGCCCAATTGCATCGTATCCCACAGCCTTACTTTGGCTGGTACCGAGACAACACCATTGGTTCGACACCGCAAAGCAATCAGCGACATCATGACTGGGTTAGCTTTTGGCAACAGCAGCGCTTGGGTAAACAGTTACAGATTGCTGCCGATAACGGCTATCACGGCCAGCTACAAAAACTTGGCGAACGCCTGATAATCGCTGTTCCGCTGTTTTTTAGCGATTACACGCCGCAGCCATCACTGCTACACGGTGATTTATGGGGCGGCAATGCATCCGCTGACACCGACGGACAGCCAGTGATTTACGATCCTGCTTGTTATTACGGCGACCGCGAAACCGATTTAGCGATGACCGAATTATTCGGTGGTTTTAATGCTGATTTCTACGCTGCTTATAACGCGGTTTATGCTTTGGATACAGGCTATAAAACCCGAAAAACCCTCTACAACCTTTATCACATACTCAATCATTTGAATTTGTTTGGGACAGGGTATTTGCAACAGGCACAACAAATGATCAATCAATTACTTTCAGAATTGGGCTGACAAAACTTGCCTGATAAACAACTATTAACTATGCTTCGGCTTGGTTTTAAAAGCAGGATTAATTTATGAACACCAAATTGATAAGTACCCGTGTTTCCTTATCTCTGGCGGAAAAAGTCGATCAAATTGCACATAGTCAATCACATAGCAGAGGTTGGGTGCTGAATCAGGCATTATCGGCTTGGGTAGAACAGGAAGAAACTCGAAGTCGTTTAACCCGTGAGGCAATGGCTGATGTTGATAATAAGGCGGTTGTTGATCACCAAGCCGTATTAGCATGGGCAGATAGTTTGGATACAGATAAACCTTTGCCATTACCACGCTAATGCAATTGCATTGGACCAGTAAAGCCTTAGCTGATCTAGCTCGACTTTATGAGTTTCTGGCTTTAGTTAATCGGCAAGCGGCTATCAAAATAGTCAAAACCTTAACCGAAGCGCCTTCAAATCTACTGACTAATCCACGCATTGGTGAAAAGTTGTCAGAATTTTGGCCGCGAGAAGTACGACGTTTAATTGTTGGTGATTATGAAATTCGCTACGAAATTCAAGCAGACCAAATTTATATTTTGCGGCTTTGGCACACTCGCGAACATCGTTAAAAATCTGCAATCTCGAGACATTAACGCTCATTTCAGCGAAAATATCCACCTTTTAACCGCAACAAACAGCTATGTACAAATACGAGGGCTTGGTGGTTTACCAAAGCCACGATGACGAAGGCATCATCGAAATTGTTGATAAAGACGGCGAACGGGCTTTGCATTTTGGATCCGAATCGCGGCAAAGCAGTATGTTGCTGGCCGAACCTAATCGCCTGCATTCTTTATACGCCCGGGCCATGATGGCTGGTTTACTGTTTCAGCCGCAACCCCAAGAAGTCTTGATGATAGGTCTTGGCGGCGGCACGACAGCTAAATTTTTATTACACCAATTTGCCGATTGTCGCTTAAAAGTCATCGAATATCGCAGCAGTGTATTAAAAGTCGCCCGTAGTCATTTTGGCTTGCCGTTTGATGGTCGATTAAAAGTCAAAATCGGCTGCGGCGCTCAACATGTGCTTACCGAAAGCCGCCAGCATAGTGAGTTATACGACTTCTTAATGATTGATGCCTACGATCATGCCGGCATGGCATCGGAAGTCAGCAGCGAGCTATTTTTCGACAATTGTCACACCTTACTCAGCAAACAAGGTTTGTTGGTAATCAATCTTTGGGGCACCGACAAACCCTTATTTCAACAAGTGGCATGGAACCTAAGCCGCGTATTTGATCAACGCGTGGTATTCTTGCCAGTACGCAATCGCGGTAATGTGATTGGTTTTGCTTTTGGTGCCGATATGCCAAAATTCAGCATCAAAACCTTAGTCGACCATGCCAAACAACTGGAACAGCGTTACCAGTTAGATTTTTCCAGCTATCTTCAAGACATAAAACGCCATAACGCCAGCGTTCTTAATCGGGTAATAAAATCGTGAATCACAACGCCGCCAATATTTTCGGCTACAAACAATACTGGGCTCATCGCTTTGGCCCTGCGCCGGAATTGCCAATGACTCTGGCAGAAATGCAACAACTAGGCTGGGATGCTTGCGACATTATTTTGGTAACCGGTGACGCTTATGTCGATCATCCCAGCTTTGGGATGGCGGTAGTGGGTCGGGTTTTAGAAGCGCAAGGGTTCCGAGTCGGGATTATTTCGCAACCGGATTGGCATAGCGCCGAAGACTTTAAAAAGCTCGGACAGCCGACACTGTTTTTTGGTGTCACCGGCGGCAATATGGATTCGATGGTCAACCGCTATACCTCGGATAAAAAAATCCGTTCCAACGATGCTTACACCGCCGATGGCGCAGCGGGAAAACGCCCTGATCGCGCAGTCAATGTCTACGCCCACCGTTGCCGTGAAGCTTATAAAAATGTGCCGATTATCATTGGTGGCATTGAAGCCAGCTTGCGCCGTATCGCCCATTACGATTACTGGTCAGACAAAGTTCGCAAGTCGATTTTGCTGGATTCCAAAGCCGATTTATTAGTCTACGGCAACGCCGAACGGCAAATTGTCGAAATCGCCCATCGCTTAGCCAAAGGCGAGCAAATTAGCGATTTGAAAGGCATTCGCGGCACGGTGCATTTTGTTAAACAAGTGCCACAAGGTTGGGTAGAAAAAGATTCCACCGATATTGATAAACCCGGCGCGGTTATCGTTCATCAAAACCCGTATCAAGAACAACCGGCTTGCGATAGCAAACCGAGCAACGACAGCGGCGAACAAACCATCCAGTTCAAACCGATTGCCAACAAACAACGCGCCCAAACCGTGATCCGCTTGCCGGAATATGACGCGCTAAAAGACGATCCGATTTTGTATGCCCACGCCTCACGCGTGATGCACGGTGAAACCAATCCTGGCAATGCGCGCGCCTTAATTCAGCGTCACGGCAATCGCGAAGTCTGGATTAACCCGCCACCGCTGCCGCTAACTACGCCAGAAATGGATGGTGTGTTTGATTTGCCGTATTCGCGCTTGCCGCATACTGGCTACGGCAAAGCCAATATTCCGGCGTTTGAGATGATTCAACATTCGGTGTTGATTATGCGCGGCTGTTTTGGCGGCTGTAGTTTCTGCTCGATTACCGAACACGAAGGGCGGATTATCCAAAACCGCTCCGAAGATTCGATTATTCGCGAGATTGAAGCGATTCGCGACACGTCACCGAATTTTACTGGCCATATTTCCGACTTAGGTGGCCCAACTGCCAATATGTGGCGTTTGGCTTGTAAAGATCCGGCGATTGAAGCCTCATGCCGTAAGCCGTCTTGTGTTTATCCTGGCATTTGTCAAAACCTCAACACCGATCAAACCCCGCTGATTAAGCTTTATCGTCGGGCGCGGAAATTGCCGGGGATTAAAAAAATCTTCATCGCTTCCGGTTTACGCTATGACATCGCGGTGGAAAACCCTGAATATGTCAAAGAGTTGGTGACTCATCATGTCGGTGGCTATTTAAAAATCGCCCCCGAACACACCGAGCAAGGGCCGTTGTCAAAAATGATGAAGCCGGGGATGGGTACTTACGACCGCTTCAAACAAATGTTTGATAAATACTCCAAAGAAGCCGGTAAAGAACAATATCTGATTCCGTACTTTATCGCTGCTCATCCCGGCACCGAAGACAAAGATATGTTGAATTTGGCGCTCTGGCTAAAACGCAACGGCTTCCGTGCCGACCAAGTGCAAGCGTTTTTGCCATCACCGATGTCGATTGCCACCGCCATGTACCATTCCGGCAAAGACACTTTGCATAAAGTAGGCCGCAATGTGCCGGATATGCCGATTCCCAAAGGCATCAAACAACGCCGCCTACACAAAGCCTTTTTGCGTTACCACGACCCGAAAAACTGGCCGTTATTGCGTGAAGCTTTGAAGGAAATGGGCAGAGCCGATTTGATCGGTAACGGCAAACAGCATTTGATACCGAGCTTTCAACCCAAGTTAGCCGGTGAAGCAGGGCAGGCTAAGCCAGCGGTTAAAGCTAAGCCGTTTGCGACTAAGCATACTGGGTTTAATAAAGCTAAGGCTGGCGATAATCGTAGGCCGAAGCCGAGTTCTAAGGGGCGGGGTAGGTGATTGTTTTATTGATTAAAAACCATAAAGCTTTAAAAAATCGGGCCACTTTTTTAATGCCTTAACTTTTGGTTTTGTCATTCCGTAGAAATCCCTTGGCCTACAAGTAATTCAATGTATTTAAAGTTAAGCGATCCCTAACGGGGTGACAAAAAAGTTAGTTAGCAAATCTAAAGGTTTGTTTTCCAAAGGCCATCAGATAATTTAAATGCTGCGTAACATTAGTTTAAGCAGCTACCAAAACAACTCCACGCCATAAGCGGTAAAAGCGGTATCGGCACTCGCTAATTTAAGATTTTCCATTTGCGACTGAACCAGAATCAAGCGATCGAATGGGTCTTTATGGTGAAATGGCAAACTGCTTAATGCAAAAATATGCTCAGTTTCGATGGCCAATAATTGCAAACCATTATTGAGTCTTTGTTCCTTAATTAATTCGGGAAGCGATAAATCCAGCTCAAGCTTGCCTAATTGTTGTTTGATTTGAATTTCCCAAACACTGGCAATGCTTAGAAAAAATTCGTTGTCTAAGTCATCATAGGCCGACAACAATCTCGATGGAATTTTATCAGGGGCTGTTCTAAGCCATAAGAAAGCATGGGTATCCAGCAGAATATTCATTTTTCACCCAGCCAAAAATCATCGGGTAACGGCTCGTTAAAGTCGTCATGAATAATAATCTTGCCTTTATATTCGCCGACAGTTCGCTTTTTCCGCAGTTGTCTTATTTGCTGTTTGCGTAAAAACACCACAAAATCTGTAACTTGTTTTTGCAAATCTGGGGGCAAAATTTCAATTTCATGAAGCAATTGCTGACCTTGCATATTAATTCTCCGAACACTGTATCGCTGAATTTAAAGCTCTAAGAGGCTTTTTCAAGACCGAATTAGACTTGAGATAGTACGTCTTTTATCAAAGTTGTAGGGCTTCATCAAGAAAATCCCCCGATTCAATCACTTCAAAACCGCTAATGTCGCGGTTATACAGATAAATCCAAGCGCTAATCTCACCCCCGTTAGCTAAATAAACCGTTTGCAACAATCGGCGATATTCAGTGGGTTCGGCAGAGCTTGGGCTACATTCCTCATAGTCATCCAGCCTTGACCACAAATCGGTACTGAACAATTGATAAACCTCTCCATAGACTTTATCCACCGGATTGCTAGAAGCCACCACCGCTGGATAGTCAGCGATTTTGTAAAGCTTGCCTTGATAGCTGGCTGGGCCTATCCATTGAGCTTGTTGTTGTAAACAGTCGGCCATCGGATGCTGGGCATCGCGGCGGAGAGTGCCGTAGACAAATAAGTGGTCTGGCATGATTATTCAGCGCTTGCCTAATCATAGGCTGTCATTGTCAGGGGTCTTATTTTAACCCCATGTGATTGGGGCTATGGTTTCAATAATGTCATTAAGGCGTGATCACAAGCGTCCAACTTTGCCAGCTTGAAGTGATTTTTAAAATTTGTTTGTAAGCCTGTTTTTCTTGGTGTTTATGAATAAATCTAGCAAATTTAATGCATTGAGTTGAAAGTCTAAGCTGCCTGTGTTAAAAATCAAATGTAAAATTATGTAATTTCTTGTTGAATTCAGTAAATTTGTTTTGGGTGGTGCGTATGACGGTTCGATTGGATAGATCGCTGGGGTTTTATGAAAATGCGCTTAGGTTGACAAGTCAACGCCAACAGCTTTTAGCATCGAATATTGCAAATTCCGACACACCAAATTTTAAAGCCCGTGATTTTGATTTTAATGCGGCAATGAAAGATGCCCTCAATCATTCAATGCCGACATCGGCGATGGAAATGGCTCAATCCAATTCATTGCATCTGAATTCTGAGAATGGATTAGCCGGCAAATATGGGTTTTTGCGTAAAAACACCCAAAACAATCAGGATGGAAATACGGTTGAGATGGATGTTGAACGTGTTGCTTTTACAGAAAATGCATTGCGATATGAAGCGGCTATTTCATTCGCTCATGAAGAAATTAAAGGTTTAGCAAGCATTGTTCAGGGATAACACAGATGTCATTACTCAATATTTTTAATATAGCTGGATCTGGTATGACCGCGCAAAGTCAACGCTTGAATGCGGTGGCCAGTAATATTGCAAACGCTGATAGTACGGTAAGTGCTGATGGCAGCGCCTATAAAGCGAAGCAGGTTGAGTTTATGGCAATCCCTATGGCGGGTATCAATAATGCGGGCGTCAAAGTTTCTCGTGTAATTGATGACAATTCACCGCTTAAAAAGGTCTACAACCCTGGTCATCCTCAAGCTGATCAACAGGGTTATGTGTCTATGCCAAATGTTAATGTCGCAGAGGAGATGGTTAACATGATGTCGGCATCACGGTCTTATCAGAACAATGTTGATACGCTGAATGCGGCTAAATCAATGTTAATCAAAACCTTAACACTCGGTCAGTAATCTCTGGAGCTTAATCATGGCAACCAATATCAACGGGGTTACTACTACGGTAGCGGCTAATCCAAGCAATAACGCAGGGCAAGCCGCTATCCCAACCCAACCTGAACAACAGCAAAGCCAATTTTTGACACTGTTAGTGGCGCAAATGCGTAATCAAGATCCATTAAATCCAATGGATAACTATCAAATGACATCGCAATTTGCACAATTGAATATGGTTTCTGGCATTAATCAGCTAAACAAGACTTTGTCTAGTTTGGTGAGTAATCAGCAAGTGGGAGATTCTCTAAAGGCGGCAAATTTGATTGGCCACGAGGTGATGGTTGCTACCAACAAAGTTCAGCTTGCCGGTGGTGTTGGTCAAATGGGAATGGATCTTTCACAGGATGCCGACAATGTGAAAATAAATATACAAGATGGCTCTGGAAATATTATTCGTACATTAGATTTAGGCCAACAAGCAGCCGGCATTCAAAAATTTGTTTGGGATGGTTCGACTGATAATGGTTTATCGGCGATTGAGGGTAATTATTCTTTTGATATTAAAGCATCTAACAATAATACGCCTGTGTCAGCGACTGCTTTAGCTACTGGCAATGTAGGAAATGTATCAATGTCAGGTGGTGTTGTTAAGGCTAATGTATCTCCATGGGGCCAAATAGCCTTGTCTGATATAAGAGAAATTCTTTAAAAAATATTAAATATAGAGGGTGTTATGGGTATTTTTATTAATTCATCAACATTAGAAGATGCGTCTCATCGTCTTGATGTATTGGGTAATAACGTTGCGAACGTAAATACAGCGGGATTTAAGCGATCAAGTTTTTCAGAAGAATTGAAAAAAGCCTCTGGTAGTCCTTATTATAAAGCTGGAATTAATCAAGATTTTAGTCAAGGTAATATAACCGGCACTACTAATCCATTAGATATGGCTATTAGTGGTAATAGCTTGTTTAGATTAGATACTCGAGGTGGTATTACTTATACTCGCAATGGTCAGTTTTCTCTAAGCAAGGATAATTATATTGTTGATCCATTTGGTAGTAAATTGACTGGTTATAAGCTCGGTGATAATGGCAAGATTGATTATAGCCAGTTAGCTGATTTGAAAATTGATACTGGTTTATCTAAAGCGGTTGCAACCTCGAAGTTGGGTTTAAAAACCTCGTTGGATTCAAGATTAGAGCCAGTTTTAAGCTCGATTAAATTTGATCCATCAGATCCAAATTCTTATAGTAATTCTACGTTTACTTCAGTTTTTGATTCTTTAGGTGATCAGCATAATGTTCAGAATTTTTTTCGAAAAGTGTCTGATATTAGTGATGCCAATGGTAATTTTTCAACTTGGAAAATGTATACAATTGTTGATAATAAAATTGAAGATATACCGCCTACATCAACACTGGTGTTTGATAATTCTATAGGAAAGCTAGACACCGTTATTGATTCCGCTGGCAATACACTTAAATTCGATAAAACCTTAGAAAGATTGAAAACGTTTACAAAAGCCGGTGAAACTACGCCGACTGTAATTGAATATCAAAATAATATTGCAATTAATGAGCCTGCAAGATCAATAATTTATAGTAATCCAATCGCATCTAATGCAATTAAATCAGTTGAATTTTCTATCGATTTTTCCGGTTCAATTCAAAATGCTCATGATTTTGCTGTAGATACAACCCAAAATGGTAAGTCTGTTGCTGAAATGACGGGGTATAAAGTCAATAACGACGGCAAAATTGAAGCAATTTATGCAAATGGTACTACCGCAGAAATGGGGCAGGTTGTATTGGTTAAGTTTAATAATTTAAATGGATTAAATTCAATTGCTAATAACCAATGGACTGAAAGTTCTGATTCTGGCACACCACAAATTGGAACAGCAGCCGACCCCAGTTTTGGCTCTATCCAAGGTGCCGCGACTGAGAGTTCTAATGTCGATTTAACGGTGGAAATGGTCAAATTGATTGCCGCGCAACGGGCGTTCCAATCTCAAGCAGAAGTGGTTAAGAAAGCAGATGAAACCATCCAAAATGTGATTCGTATCGGTGGTTAATAATCGATAAAGTCTAGCGGAGATTGATTGTGGATCGTCTAGTTTATACAGCGATGACCGGTGCTAAGCAGGTCATGGAAAAACAAACCACTGTTGCTCAAAATTTGGCTAATACCAACACTATTGGTTTTAGAGGCCAAATTGATACGTTTCGGGCGGTTCCTGTGCCTGGGGCGGGCTTGCCAACACGGGTTCAAGTGATGGACGAGACGCTGAGTGCGGATTATTCGGTAGGAAAAGTTTCACAAACTGGGCGAAATCTCGATGTAGCTATTGAAGGCGCTGGTTGGATATCGGTTCTAACCGCTGATGGTCGAGAAGCTTACACAAGAGCGGGTGACTTGAAGATAGCACCAAATGGAGCTTTGCAAATCCATTCTGGGCAATCGGTTTTAAGTGAAGAAGGGCCGATTATTGTTAATAACGATACGTCACTAATGATAGGTAAAGACGGCGCATTATCTTATTTAGTGGCTGGCGATAATCCAGTGACTACCAACTTTCTTGGCCGTATGAAATTAGTTAATCCGTCAATTAATGCATTAAAGCGTGGTGATGATGGATTGTTCTATGCAGTCGATGGCGGTTCGTTTAATGCAGATCCTAATGTCACTATCCAAAGCGGTGCGCTTGAGGAAAGTAACGTTAATGTTGTTGAAACAATGGTCGATATGATTAGTTTAGGTCGGCAGTTTGATATGCAAATGGAACTGCTGAAAAATGCAGAAAGTAATGCAGCTAAATCTAGTCAAGTTATGAGTTTAACTTAATTTTTATTTTTCATGGCGTGAAATAAATTAAGTTATTTAGGTTAAAAATAAGCAAGGTTAAATATTATGATTCGGTCGCTTTGGATTGCCAAAACAGGTTTACAAGCTCAACAAACTAATATGGACGTGATTACTAATAATCTTGCCAACGTTAGCACTGATGGCTTTAAAAAATCACGCGCTATATTTGAAGATACGCTCTATCAGACCATTCGGCAGCCGGGTGCACAGTCGTCTATGCAAGACCATCAATTACCTTCTGGTTTACAGCTAGGAACTGGGGTTCGACCTGTTGCTACCGAACGCCTGTTCTTACAAGGTAATTTGCAACAAACAGGTAACGACAAAGATCTTGCGATTCAGGGGGCGGGATTTTTTCAGGTGTTAATGCCCGATGGCATGACTGGATATACCCGTGATGGTGCCTTTCAAACAGATAGTCAGGGGCGATTAGTAACATCAAGCGGTTATCAAGTTGTTCCTGAAATTACTATTCCAAATGATGCGCTTAGTTTTTCAGTATCCAGAGATGGGATTGTCAATATCACTCAGCCCGGTGTTATCGAACCTATTCAAATTGGGACGATAGAGCTAGCTAGCTTTATTAATCCAGCTGGATTAGAAGCAAAAGGACAAAATATTTTTCTTGAAACAGCGGCATCAGGAACACCGAATTTAAACTTGCCAGATAATAATGGCATGGGGTATATCGTGCAGCAAAGTGTCGAGACTTCTAATGTCAATGTGGTTGAGGAAATGACCAATATGATTCAAGCGCAGCGGGCTTATGAAATTAATAGTAAAGCTGTGACAACATCGGATCAAATGTTACAGAGACTCGCTCAACTTTAATTGAAAAGGGAAATTTAATGTTGCGTATTACTGCACTCGGATTATTTAGTTTATTGGTTGCCGGTTGCAGTATAAAACCATCGTCTATTGTTCCCTATCCGACTTCCGCTTACCCTCAGCCAGCTACTCCTCAGCCTCATCAAAATGGTGCGATTTTTCAAGCTGAAACCTATAAGCCTTTATTTGAAAACTATAGAGCGAGAGCGGTCGGTGATGTGTTAACTATCGTGATTAGTGAAAAAGTATCAGCCGATAGAGCAAATGCTTCCTCAGACAATAAATCAAGTTCTGTCGATGCCCAAATTAATTCATTATTTGGTTTGCCGGTTTCTGGTATGCAAGCAGCTGAAAAAAGCAAATTACAATCGGATGGAAAAATGTCTGGTAGTGCCAGTTATAACTTTATTGGCACGATAGGGGTAACGGTTATTGATGTGTTGCCTAATGGTAATTTATTGGTTAGCGGTGAAAAACAAATCGGCATGGATAAAGGCACTGAATTTATTCGAATTTCTGGGGTAGTGGTGCCGACATTAATGGAGCCTGGGAATATATTAATGTCAACCAAGCTTGCTGATGCGCGTGTGGAATATCGTACTAATACTCAAATTGATGAGGCAGAGATAGTTAAGTCATTTGGCCGTATTTTTTCAACTTTCTTGATGTTATGAAATTATCATTTTTTGCCCGTCTAATTATTAAGATTTATATTGGGATATTATTAATTATTGTTCCTAATGTTGCATTTTCTGAGCGAATTAAAGAATTGGTTAATATCCAAGGGGTTAGGGATAACCAAGTTATGGGTTATGGGCTTGTGGTTGGGCTAGAAGGTACTGGTGATCAACCTAACTATACCAGTCTGACTAATCATTCTATTTTGAATATGATGCAGCAGATGGGATTGAATATGCCAAGAACCAATAATCCCAATCTCAGATCTAAAAACGTCGCTGCAGTTATGGTGACGGGGAATTTGGAAGCGTTTGCCCAACCTGGTCAGACTATTGATGTAACCGTGGCTTCTATAGGAACGGCGAGAAGTTTACGCGGTGGCACTTTACTGATGACACCACTAAAAGGTGCCGATGGTCAGATATACGCAATGGCCCAAGGTAATCTGACTTCAAGTCATCCGCCGGTCGCTGGTACGCATTCGTCTACAAACGCCATTAACGCAGTCAAAATCCCCATGACGATTGTTGATGGCGCAACGGTTGAGCGTGCTGTCAGTAGTGAAATAGGCGAAGGCGATACGATTAATCTCGAGCTTAAAAATACTGATTTTAGTCTTGCCGGTAAAGTAGTTGATGCAATCAATTTTCGCTTTGGTTTTAGTACCGCGCAAGCCAAGAACGCTAAGGTGATTAGTGTCAAAGTCCCTTTTGATCATCGTGATCGAGTTAATTTCATTGGCGAAATTGAATCATTAAATGTGTCGATTGATAGCTCGGTACCTAAAGTGGTGGTCAATGAGCGCACCGGTTCAGTTGTAATTAATCAAGAGGTGACACTGGATGCCTGTGCCGTCACTTATGGCAATATTTCCGTTGTCGTTAGCGAGAATCCTATCCAAATAGAAACCGTGCCATCACCAAAAGCAAAATTAAAGCTGTTGCAAGCTGGGGTGTTGTTGGTTGATGTGGTGAATGCTTTAAATGGTATTGGTGCGACGCCACAAGATTTACTTGTGATTCTTCAGTCAATGAAGGCCGCTGGTGCTTTACATGCTGAAATCGTGGTGATTTAAGTGATTAACTCAAAACCATCGAGTCATTTAGCGATTGATGCAAATGGATTGGGCTACTTGCGTAATTTGGGTAAGCAGAATTCTAAAGAGGGCTTAAAAGAGGCGTCTAAACAATTTGAGGCGCTATTTATCGATATGATGCTTCGCACTATGCGTCAGGCAACACCGAAAAGTGAGTTGTTTGATAGTCATGCGGAATCAATTTATACCTCAATCTACGACCAACAAATCAGCCAAATTCTTGCTCAAAAAGGTATAGGTTTGGCTGATGTCATGTTGGCGCAATTAAATAAAGCCGATAAGTCTTCTCCGCAAAATCCTTATTTATTGGATGCCGTAGCGCCCCAATCACTCAAACAAATTGAAAATCAGATTAACAAGGAAAACGCTGTTTTTAGTGATAGCGAGCAACTGGTAAACCGTCCAATTCAAGCTAAAAATACAGCCTCGGTAGCGTCATTTGTCGATACTTTGTTGCCCCATGCTTTAGTCGTCGAGAAGATGATAGGAATACCGGCGAATTATGTGCTTGGCCAAGCGGCTTTTGAAAGTGGTTGGGGACAACACGTTATCAATATGCCTGATGGGGGGTCGAGTTATAACTTTTTCGGTATTAAAGCCACCAATGATTGGCATGGCAAAGTCGTAGAGGTTGCAACCACAGAGTACCTAGATGGAGTCCCAACAACAGTGACGGCTCGTTTTAGAGCCTATGATTCTGAAATTGAGGCATTTATCGATTATGCATCTTTCTTAAATAATAATCCCCGTTATAAACAGGTCATCGCAAATAGCACTAATCCCGCTAATTTTGCACATGGTTTGCGTGTTGCCGGTTATGCGACGGATCCTGCTTATAGCCACAAGCTAATCAATATCATTAATCGGATTGAATCAATCTAATTTTTTCTTAAGTTTTAGAAAATTTAGCCGTCAATAGTCTTAACAGTAAAAACTTAACAATAACTAGGATGATTTTATGGCTAACACTATAACAGTCGGGCTCAGTGCTTTGGTTGCAGCGCAGGCAGGTATTTCGGTCACTGGAAAAAATATAGCTAACGCCGCTTCCCCAGGTTACTCTCGGGAAAGAATCATACAAACAGAAGATGCGGTGCTCGGTGAAGGTACTAAAATCTCCGATATTCAAAGAATTTATGACCAATTTCTTGCGGGTCAAAAAATATCCGCTCAATCTTCATACAGTCATCTACAAGCGCAATACGACAAAATACAGCAAATTAATAATATGCTGAGTGATTCATCTATTGGATTGTCATCTTACATACAAGATTTTTTTGATAGCTTGCAAGAGGTTTCAGTTGCACCTAGTGATACGCCATCAAGACAATTATTTTTGTCTAATATTGATGCATTAGTCTCAAATTTTAATCAATTTCAAAGTTTTGTAGATGGTATTGGTTCTGATGTTAATCAACAAATAGCCAGCAGTGTTGATGATATTAACAATATCGCAAAACAAATTGCTTCACTCAATGGTTCAATTGCCAGTGTTCAACAAACTTCAAATGGCACTATGGCAAATGAATTATTAGATAAACGAGATAATTTGATTGCCGAGTTAAGTAAAAACGTACAGGTTAGAGTTGCCACTGATGGAAATATAATGAATATTTTTATCGGTAATGGTCAATCTCTGGTTGTTGGAACAAGTTTTAATAAATTGGATGTGATACCTTCAAAATCAAACACCGCTAATGTTGATGTCGCATTTGATTTTAATGGTAAAAAAGCACCGATAGCTGCAAATCAATTAACCGGTGGCATATTAGGTGGGTTAATTGAATTTCGTAGTAAAAACTTAACCTTGGCACAGAGCTCAATCGGTCGCATTGCGCTGGGCTTAGCTTCTGGTATGAATAAGATTAATCATGAAGGCTTTACCTTGAATGGCACTCAAGGCGGTGATTTATTTAATTTGCCAAAACTCAGTGTTATCGCTAATGCCGATAATTCTGGAACATCAATAAAAGTTGATTATTCCGATATTGCCAAGTTAACCACCAGTGATTACAGTCTAAAAAAACTTTCAGGAAAATATAATTTAATCAGAACTTCAGATAATGTTTTGTTATCGTCTGAGTCTAAAGATTCACTACAGGCAGCAGCAAATTTAGAAGGTTTGAGTTTTGATATTAACTCTTTAGAGAAAATGCAAGATGGCGATCAATTTTTAATTAGGCCAACTGCTAATATAGCAGGTGTTCTATCGGTAGCTATTTTGAACATTAATGATATTGCTGCGGCATCAAAATCAGGCTTGGTTGGCGATAACAGCAATGTCTTGAAAATGATTGCATTACAAACCGATAAAACACTGAATAATGGCTCATTAAGCTTTCAGAATGCCTATGCAAAAATGGTAAGCGATATCGGTGCAAAAACCCGTGAGCTTGCTTTAACCAGTGTGTCAGCTAATAGTATGTTAACTCAAGCTAGTACAGCACTTGATAGTGTAGCTGGTGTTAATTTAGATGAAGAATCTGCAAATTTACTTCGATATCAACAAGCTTATCAAGCAGCTGGAAAATTGATTGAAATTTCCAAAGTATTGTTTGATACGTTAATTCAATTAGGGTAATAGTCTATGCGTATTAGTACAAATAGTATTTTTGAAGCAGCAAGTAATAGATTAAATGACTTGCAAACTAAGATTGATAATGTATCTCAGCAAGTATCAACTGGACGTAGAATTCTTAGTCCCTCAGATGATCCAGTATCAGCTGCTAAAGTAATTGAAATGCAAACGTCTCAGGCAATCAATAGCCAATTAGCTAAAAATATTGCACATTTAGAGGCTAATTATGGGGTGGTTGATGCAAAACTGACCGGCATAATTGATACTCTACAAGGCGTTAATGAGCATGTAATAAGCGCAGCTAATAGCACTTATAATGATAATGATAGAGCTGCGATAGCAATTACTTTACAAGGTTATTATGACCAATTATTGTCTTTAGCCAATTCATCTGATGGTGCTGGTCATTATTTATTTGCGGGTAAAAAAACTGATGCCGAGCCTTTTGTTGTAAATCAGGATGGCGCTGTTAGTTATGTTGGTAGCTCATCACAAAGTTATATACAAATCGATAACTCTAGGGTAATGGAAACCAGTGTATTGGGGAATCAATTATTTTCTGATGGCGATATTTTTAATAAATTACAAACAGCGATAACGGCTTTAAAAAAACCTGCTACTGAGCAAAATGCGAATGAATTGCGTAAAACAGCTTTAGATGCGTTAGCAAGTAGTTTTGCTACAACTTTTTCCATGGTAACTAATGCTCAATCTTATATGGGTATTAAGTTAAAGAGTTTAGATAATGTAAAATCACTAAACGATAATATCGATTTACAGTTTTCTCAGAATTTATCAAGATTACAAGATGTTGACTACAATAAAGCAATATCTGATCTTAATAAGCAACAGCTGGTGTTGCAGGCTGCGCAAAAGACCTTTGCACAAACTAGTCGATTAAGTTTGTTTGATTATATAAATTTCAATTAATGCTTATATTTGCAATGCCTTGTTGTAGCAATATTAAAAGCGATTCACTCAAATAAGGTAGCATCAGTTTAAGCATGATAAAACCAGTGAGTAATGTAATAGGAAAGCCTATGCCAAACAAATTCAGCTGAGGAGCGGCGCGATTTAAAATTCCTAGTGCCATGTTCATTATTAATAATGTTGTAACAATAGGTAGCGATAGTTGTAGTCCTGTTCTGAATATATTGCTACCTAAAAGGGCTAATTCTTTAAACTGTAGGCTAGTTATCGATTTACCGCTAACAGGGATTGTTTGAAAACTATTGATTAAACTTTCAATCAATAATAGATGAAAATCACAGCTGATAAAAAGCATGATTGCTAATGCTGTGAGTAATTGGCTCAAAGATGTCGTTCTTCCTTGAGATTGCGGATCAAAGAAAACACCAAATCCAAGCCCCATAGTCATACTAATTATTTCACCAGCTAAACCGATTCCGGCAAAAATAACTTGCATCGAAAATCCGATTGAAAATCCGATTAAAAATTGTTGAATTAATATTAATAAGCCATTCCATGATAATGGATCTTCTTCAATTATCGTTGGCAGATTAGGTGTAATTAGTAATGAAATCGCAAACCCTAAGCCAATTTTGATAGTGATGGGTACACTACGATTACCCAATATCGGTGCAATAGATATGAAAGCTAAAATCCGAGTAAATGGCCAAAAGAAATGGCCAATTAATAGATAAAGCTGTGAAGTAGTAAATTCAATCAATGTTTAGTTAGCATAAAAAGCAATATCCAACAAAACTTGGCTTAAATAATTGCTGAGTATTGTCAGCATCCAAGGTCCTAGTATTATAAGCACTATAAATATACCAAGTAATTTTGGAATAAAAGATAGCGTTGCTTCGTTGATTTGAGTTGCCGCCTGAAAAACACTAACAATCAGACCTATCACTAATGCAATGATAAGCATAGGGGCGGCCACTAATATAGTTACTTCAATCGCCTTATGTCCAATTGACATTATTATTTCAGGAGTCATAGTTCTCTTTAGTTATTGAAAGCTTTGTCCTAATGAACCTAAAAGTAAATGCCATCCATCAACTAAAACGAATAACATAATCTTAAATGGCAAAGAGACAATTGATGGTGAAACCATAACCATACCCATAGCCATTAAAACACTAGCGACTACCATATCGATAATTAAGAATGGTATTAGTATCGTAAAACCAATCTGAAAAGCGGTTTTCAGTTCGCTAGTTGCAAATGCAGGGACTAATACTCTAAAAGGAATTTCACTTTCATTTTGTATCGGCGGTGTATTTGATATTTTTAAATATAATGCTAAATCAGCCTGTCTAGTTTGACGTAACATAAATTGTTTTAAGGGTTCTCCGCCTTGGTTTATGGCTTCTACAATGTTAATTTTATTTTCTGAGAGCGGAATATAGGCGACTTGATAAATCTTATCAAATACCGGATTCATTACAAATAATGTCAGAAATAGAGTTAATCCAATTAAAACCTGATTAGGTGGTGTGCCTTGAGTACCTAGCGCCATTCTTAATAGCGATAGTACGATAATGATACGAGTAAAACAGGTCATCATTAATACTATTGCTGGCAAGAATGACAGTGATGTAAGTAGTATTAATAATTCAATATTAAGCGTATATGCTTGCCCACCTCCATTGGTTGGCATTGCATTGATTAAAGAGGGGAGCGCCGCTTGTGCGGAATTTTGGGTAATTAAGCCTATGCCAATTAAAGCAGCAAATAGGCTTATAAATTTTTCTTTAGATGAGAGATTAATCATTAGATTTAAATCTGTATTTATCAAGCCATGATGTGGCTTGATTGCTGGTAGCTAAATTATTGTCTTGGGTGGTAGGTGGTGAATCGAGTGTGAGTAATGTATTGATTGAGCTTGATGTCACACCTACCAGCAACCATTGCCCAGCCACCTCAATTAAGACTAATCGTTCATTAGCACCCACTGGTAAATTTGCGTGCATCGAAATTAATCCTGTTTTCCCAAATGTTTTATTGCGAATACGGAGAAAAAACCACGCTATAAAAATTAGTATGGCTAAAATAATGATGGATGGGAGCAACGCTCCTAAATAATCTTGATTCATCTATTTAATTTGTGGATGCGATCGGCAGGGCTGATAATCTCGGTAAGACGAATACCATATTTATCATTAACAACGACAACTTCACCATTCGCGATTAAATGCCCATTTATCAAAATATCGAGTGGCTGTCCGGCAATACCATCTAATTCGATAACCGAGCCTTGTGATAATTTTAAAAGATTCTTGATCGGGATTTTTGTACGGCCTAATTCAACAGTCAGGCTAACCGGAATATCTATGATAAAGTTGAGTTCATGATGTTGATTGTCATCATTTTTTTCATTAGTCAAATCTTTAAAAATTCTATCAGCTTTAGATGGCTCTGCTTGAGATTCGCTTGACCATTCTTCTTGATTATTAATTGGATTAGTCATTTTAAATTTCCTGGCTATCATGGTGAGGTGCATTAATTAATTTTTCAACGCGCAATGCATATTGTCCGTTTAGCTTGCCGTAACTACATTCTATGATAGGTATATTGTTGATAGTAGCTGATATAATTTCAGGCATTTCAATTGGAATTATATCATTCACTTTCATATTCTGAATGTCACGTAATGTCAAATCTATGGATGTTAAATTGGCTGTAAGTTCAACATCGGCACTTTGAACTTCACGTTTTAGCATTAACTCCCAGTTAGTATTAGGGGTTGGTGTTTGTTTATTAGCTTTGTTTTGTAATAACTCTTGAATAGGTGAGATTAATTCTGTTGGCAGACAGAAATTTATATTGCCAGATAAGTTACCTATTTCAACTTTGAATGTGGTCGATAATACTAAATCGCTAGGTTGTGTGATCGTTGCGAATTTAGGATTGGTTTCTACTCTAAGCAAGTTAATATCGATTTTATAAATGTCTTCCCATGCTTTTTTGAGACAGTCAAAGATAATCTTAATTATGCGGTTAGCAATTCTTTGTTCTATTTGGCTGCATTCGTGATTGGCAGTCAATTTGGGGAGGCTACCTGTGCCGCCAAATAAATGATCAACAAGCAAAAATATCAGCTTGTAATCGATAGTGATTAATGCGTTGCCTGGTAAAGGATTTATCTCGATGAGATAAATATTAGCGGGTAACAGTATGTTTTGTGTGAAATCACCATGGATTTCAGTCTTTAAATAGCCGGAAGTAATCTCTACTGGTTTACAGAGTAGATTAAATAGCTCGCTCTTAAATAGTTTACTAAACCGTTCGTTAATCAATTCAATAGCAGGGAAGTGTTGGCTTTCACTATATTGTTCTGATATAAAACTGTAAGAATCAATTTTTTTCGTGTTATTTAAGGTTTTTTTGTTATGTTTGTCTGTAACGCCAATCAATAGTGAGTCTAGTTCAGATTGGGCTAGAAATTTTTCATTAAGTGGCATTGTTGATAACTCTAGTAATAAAAATATTAAACATAGATATTGATTAAGCCATGTCTTGTAATTGTTTTTACCTCAACGATATTGTTATCTGATTTTTCACTGTTATTATTGTTTGAATTAGATGAAAAACTTTGCTTGTTGTTTTCTGAGTGGCTTTGTTGGGAGCTAACGCTGGTTTGGCCTAGTTGAATGCCGGATTGTTCAAATAGGCTATTCAGTTGTGGTAGCGAGTTTTGTATTGTTTGTCTAACCTCAGGATGTTCGGCAAAAAACTGTATAGTGGTTTGTTGATGAGCATTTATTTGAAGTTGTACTTGAATGGGGCCTAAATGTTCAGGGTTTATAGTAATATTTGCACTATTAATATTGTTGTGGTTCATGAAAATAATTCGTTGACTAAAAGCTTCATTCCAACCTGATTCGTGAAGTCGATTATTGATTTGATAGCTTGTCGATGCTGTATTAGCAATGTCAGTTTTGATTTGATGTTCAAATAAATTATGCTTAGGCTGAGCGTCGGTTAAAGATAGATTTACTGGATTTTCAGCAATAAACACAGCCGCTTCACTGCTGGTTTTAGAAGGTGAAAGGTCTTTTGTTGTCGAATCTTGACTTAATTCGGCTGATTGCTGAATAACAGAAACGCTGGCAATAGACTCTGATTTATTTTCATCGACCTTAGTGTTTTTATTAGCATGACTGATTTGGTTAGCCATGTTGATATTCGCCAATAAATTATTGGGTGTTATATTGTTTCCTAGTGAATTAGTTGATTGATCAGAATTGTTGGTTAATTCAACTTCGGTGGACGGATTTTTGGTTTGGTCGGTCGAACTAGGGTTTGGATTCTTTAATAAGGTTATTTGTGTATTTATATCGGTTTCAATAGGCTCAATATTATCCAAATCGCTTGTTGTAGTGACTTGCCTATGAATAAGGGGTTTGCCTATAGCAGCAGATGTTAATGTGTTTTTTTCTTGCTGATGTTTGTCTAAAGATGAATTAGATGGCTGTTTTGGTTTATATTTATTATCAGTAATAGCCAAGGTATTACTTTGAGAATCTTGTTCATCGTTACTGGAATTTACCTGTTGATTGAGTACCGAGTTAAAGCTTAATTTATCCGAGTCTGCTTTTGTATTGGGTTTGTCAATCAATTGGCTGCTTGATTGCAAATTAGCTTCAGTTACAGTGATTACTCTCATATTCTTACCTGCTGTAGACGTGAAGACATTTCGTCGTTTAATTTTTGCTCAGTTTTGTTTTCATTGATTCGATTAATCAGTCGATTTCTATCATTCAATGTTTGGAATGATAAACGTTTTTGCTCAGCCTTTTGCCATTCCTTTCGATAATGGTCAACAATATTCTTATTTGAGTTTACTGTTTTTTGTTGTTGGTTTATTGCTTTATTAAGGTTGGATAAAAAGGTTTGATAATTATTGTAAGCACTCATGTTTAAACCCTGTGCCATTTTATTATCAAGCTGTTCACCATATTGATTGCGATAATCTGTCAATAGTTCTAGTTTTTTAATTTCTTCTTGATAAGCGAAGTTAGCCTGACTAAGTCTTAATCCAGCTTTTTCTGATTGCTGAGTTGCTAAATCGATTAGTGTTAATATTGAAGAATAGTTCGACATTATATTTTGACTTTTATCTAGCGGTTAATGATTAAAAACCAAGTTTAAATCGTTTAAGCTTCTCTCAATATCAAAACATTCCTCAATATTTTGTTGAAGAAAATTAGTGATGCGTTCATGCATTGAGATTGCTTTATCGAGTAAAGGATTACTACCTGGGCTGTAAGCACCCACATTAATTAAATCGCGATTACGTTGATAAACTGACAGTAATTGTTTTAAACGACGCGCAGTTGCTTGATGATTGGTATTGGTAATGTTGTGCATCGCTCTACTAATTGATTGTTCAATATCAATAGCGGGGTAATGTCCTGCCTCAGCTAAATTCCTACTTAATACAATATGACCGTCGAGAATCGCTCTTGCTGCATCGGCTATCGGGTCCTGTTGATCATCACCTTCAGTTAACACGGTATAAAAAGCTGTAATTGAGCCACCGCCGGTTTCACCATTGCCAGCGCGCTCTACCAATGCCGGTAATTTTGCAAACACAGAGGGTGGGTAGCCCTTAGTTGCGGGAGGCTCGCCAATTGCCAACGCAATTTCCCGTTGTGCCATTGCAAACCGAGTTAAGGAATCCATGATTAGTAGCACATTTTTGCCTTGATCTCGAAAATGCTCAGCGATAACCGTGGTGTAGCTTGCGCCTTGTAAACGTAGTAATGGCGGTAGGTCGGCGGGCGCGGCAACGACCACGGCACGCGCTCGGCCTTCAGTTCCCAAAATGTTTTCAATAAATTCTTTTACTTCTCGACCGCGTTCTCCGATTAAACCAACCACAATGACGTCAGCGGAGGTATAACGGGCCATCATGCCTAGTAACACACTCTTACCCACACCTGAGCCTGCGAATAGTCCCATCCGTTGACCGCGACCAACCGATAACATGCTATTGATTGCACGGATTCCAACGTCCAAAACTTCGGTAATCGGTTCTCTGCGGAGTGGGTTTATCGCTTGTGAATACAGTGGTGCGGTTTGGAAGTTTTGTAGTGGACCTAAATCGTCAATCGGTTGTCCGGTGGCATCAAGCACGCGACCAAGTAATGCCGTACCTACGGGTAATCGACGCCCATGTGTTGATTGATTATCGGGGCCGGTTTGTCGATGGAATAGTGACGGTGTTGGTTTTTCAATGGCAGTAGGAATCACAATTGCACCGGGCTGTACACCTTCGACATCACCGAGTGGCATTAGATATAAACGCTCATTGCCAAATCCAACCACTTCGGCATCTAAGCGATGGCCGCTAGGTAAGGGGATGTGACAGGGGCTACCAATTGCTAATTTCAAACCTGTTGCTTCCATGACTAAGCCGGCAACCCGACTGACACGACCAAAACAGGGCGTGTTTTCCTGATATTTAATTTGATTCTGACAATCTTTTAAAAATGGTAACCATATATTTTCTTGACTGTTCATAGGCTACTCGAATTTCAACCAGTCAGTATTTTGTCCTAACGCCAGTTGTAAATATTGCCAGCGATTAGCAATAGTGGCATCAATTTGATTGGTTGCGGTATTAATTTTACAGCCGCCAGGTGCTATATTGGTATCGAGTATGATTTTCCAATCGGACTGAGTAAGTTCATCGCCTATGCTTTGATTAAGCAGTTCGGCATCAATTGGGTTTATATATAATTTTGCAGGTAATTGTAAGTAGGGTAGGTTGTTGATAGCCTGTTTTATTATATTAACCACTAATTCTGGCTGTACTGTCAGTGCAGTTTTGACCATGGCTTGTGCTAAATCTAAACTTAGCAGTAGAATTTGTTGAGCAATATTTTCTCTGGCATCAATTAAATCAGTTTGATATTGATTGATTAATGTATCGAATTGTTGGCGTAATTCAAATTGTAGTTGTTGATTTTGTTGCAAAGCCTCTTGTGTTGCTTTTGCTGTGCCTTGTTCTGTACCTTGGATTAATCCATCGGCATAGCCTTGCTCAAAGCCATTTTGATAGCCTTGATCTCGGGCGAGGTTGATTTCTTGTTCAATGATCGACAAGTTGATCTGTTGATTATTGTTGTCATCAGTATTTATTGATGGTGACAGTATTTCATCAAAAGACTTCAAGTCCCATTGCTGGTAATTAGTTTGAATTGATTTTGAATTAGACAAAATAAATTTCTCCATCATGGCGTAAATTTATTTGCCCTTCATCATCTAAGCGTCTTATGAGTTGCAAAATGTCTTTTTGCTGTTTATCGATGTCTTGAAGCTTAACGGGGGCTTTGGCTTCAAAGTCTTCACGAAATATATCGGCCGCGCGTTTTGTCATATTGGTGAAGATTTTTTCTTTTAATTCTTCGCTACTACCTTTTAGTGCAATGATTAAGGCTTCTGGTTTAATGAAACGTAATATAATCTGAATATCTTCATTTTCAAGCTTCACAATGTCGTCAAACTTAAATAATCGGTCTTTGATTTTTTTTGCTATTTCAGAATCAATTTCGTTTAATTTTGATAATAGACCAGATTCAATATCATTTTCTAAGAAGTTAATAATAGAGGCGGTAGATCGTATACCATCAATCGGTTTTAATTTCCTGACCTCATTACCGATTAATAATTGCGATAAAACATCATTTAATTCATTCAGTGCAATCGGTTGAGCGGCATCCATTTTGGTAATTCTTAACAGCACTTCTGCTCTTATATTTTCTGGTAATTCAATCAATACTTTACTTGCTTGCATTGGTTCAAGATGAACCATGATTGTGGCAATAATTTGAGGATGTTCTTGGCTAATTAAGTCAGCAATTGCTTTGCTTTCCATTAGTTTTAAGCGTTCGATTCCAGAAATATCGTCAGTGACCATAATTCTATTAACTAAATTATTTCCTCTATCTTCACCCAGTGCTTTAGTGAGTACGTGGCGTATGTAGTTTTCTGAATCGATACCAAACAGAGTTTGCTTGATTGAGTCATGATGAAAGTCATGCAGTACATGTTCCAAATCTTCGGTGGATACACTTTTCATCGCTGACATGGCGCTACCTAGTTTTTCAACTTCATGTTGTTCTAGGTATTTTAGAACTTCGGCTGCTTCATTTTGACCCAATGCAAGCATCAAAATGGCTGCTTTTTGGATGCTTGCTTCACTCATGATTCATCCAGTTTTTAAGAACACTGGCGACTATTTGAGGGTTTTCAGCAGCCATTTTTCTAGCAGCTTCAATATTAATCGGTTGATCTTCAACTATTGATTGTTTGGATGGATTGGCTTGGTTGCTTAGTTTGGTTAAGGGGAGATTTTTAATTAATGGTTTTAGTAATTTAAAAAGATAAGCAATGATTGCAATCGCAAATAGGTATTGGCTTGCGGTTTTTGTGTTTTCAATAGTTAAGAGTTGATTCCAAAAATCTGGGCTATCTATTTGTTCGGTGTTTACTTTTTTAAAAGGAATGTTAACCACACTGAGGGCGTCACCTCGATCTTCTTTGTAGCCCATTGCTTGTTTTACAAGGCTAGTAATTTGTAGTTTGTCTTCTTCGGTAAAGGCAATACTGATAGGTTTGCCGTTGCTATCTATTTCGGTTTTGTAATTAACGACTACTGCAACTGTCAGACGTTTAATGGTTCCAGTTGGATTTTTAACAAAGCGAACCGTCTTATCGACTTCATAATTGGTGGTGGTTTCATGCTCGTCACTGGATTGACTGGCGCTGGCTGGTGCTGTCGTTTGGTTGAGCATTGGTATTTGATTCAACTGACCAAGTTGACCGGGTTGGTTTGAATAGGCACCTGGTATACCACCGGCTTTATTGCTGCCATTATCACTGCTCGATGATTTGCTATGTTCACTACGCTTGGCAACATTATTGGCTGTGTTGTTGGGGGTATAAATCTCAGCGGCTTGCTCACTATGAGAAAAATCAACATCGGCAGTTGCTTCGGCTCGAAGGTTTTCTTGTCCCAAAATGGGAATCAAAATAGATTCAATTCTGTGAACTATGCCGTTTTGTAATTCGTTTACATAGTTTAGTTGGCTAGGATCAAGCTGATTGTCTGTGGTGTCTGTTGTGGACTTGGTGAGTAAGTTACCGTTTTGATCAACGATGGTAACGTTTTCTGTCAGTAGCTCTGGAATACTGCTGGATACAAGATGCAAAATGCCATCAATTTGTTGTTGATCGAGTTTCCTACCTGGATGCAAAGATAATAAAACCGAAGCGGTTGGTTTTTGTTTTTCACGAACAAATACTGAAGGTTTGGGGATGGCTAAGTGAACTCGCGATGTTTGGACTGAGGCGATGGAATTAATCGATCTAGCCAATTCACCTTCAAGTGCTCGTTGAAAGTTAATTTGTTCTAAGAATTGTGAGGTGCCTATTTTTTGGCTTTCCATCAGTTCAAAGCCAATATTGCCGGATTTAGGTAATCCTTGCGTAGCCAATTTTAAGCGGACATCGTGAACGCGATCTGCGGGGATTAAGATTGCATTACCATTTTCTGCGTACTGATAAGCTACGTTCATTTGTTGCAAGGAAGCAATAATTGCCCCACCGTCCCGGTCGGAATAGTTGGATACCAATACCTTGAAATCGGGTTTTTCAACCCATAACCAAGTTGTCATCATCGCACCCAGAATTAAAGCAATACATGCCCCTATAGCCAAATTACTACCTAATGGGCTTTGGAAAAATTTGCTTATCGAGGTTAAAGATTCCTTGGTAGAAGCCATGATCTAGTAATGTATTTGTGATTTAGGTGAAAAAAGCGAATGATTAAACTGATAAATGTAAAAAATTGTTAAAGTTGAGTATACAATAAGCTCATCTGATCTGTTCAACTATTTAGAAATCGATTTTGAACAGTGTTTGGGGTTGTGATGTGCAGACACTGACGGATGGAAGGTGTATGGACTTAATTGATTGATTAACTAAAGGGGATGTTTATGGTTGCGATTGATGGCGGACAAATTGAGGCGATGATTTCTCAAATCCGTAATGCTGTTTCAGGTGTAAACGCGCCGAATTCGATTCAATCGAAGCTTGGGGAGACTCCGTCAGCGAGTGGTGTCGATTTTGCACAGATTTTTAAAACTCAACTCGATCAGGCGAATCAATTGCAAAAAAATGCCCAACAGCTTGGGCAGCGATTTACCCTCGGTGACGAATCCGTCAATCTTTCCGATGTGATGATAGGCTATCAAAAATCCTCAATTGCTATGCAAACCACGCTGCAAGTGCGTAACAAATTGGTCTCTGCTTATCACGATATTATGAATATGCAGGTTTAATTTTTCTTAGAGTTTCGGCGGTGTGGCTTTTTCAATTTGATATAGCCATGCCAACAGTTCGGCTACCGCTTTGTAGAGATTAGGCGGAATTTCTCGGTCTAGTTCAACTTGCATCAGCAGGGCGACCATTTCCTTTGATTGATGCACATAAATTTCATTTTCTTGAGCAAGTTTGATGATTTGTTCTGCAATTAATCCTTTACCGGAAGCGACCACCTTGGGGGCTTGAGTGCCGGCGGCATAGGCTAAAGCAACCGCTTGTCGTAAATTGGGGTCTTTAGGCGCGGCCATCGTCGTAAGTTTGCAAAGTTTCTAATCTAATTCCCGCGCTAGCTAGCGAATCAACAAGCTTGTGACTGTTATTTTTTAATAAGCCCGCAACATCAGCTTGATTAACATGCAATTGCAATTGGGCAGATTCACCTTGTAGGTTAATGGTGGCCGAAATTTGACCTAAATTGGGCATATCTAACTTAATCGTTGTCTTCCAGCTGCTGTCATACTGCGACTCATCGGGTGTTTGCTTGTTTGAGTCTTGATCTTTAATCACTTCCCATTGCATTGATTGCCCAGGCCATGCCTCACCTAACCAAACAAAGCGATTGTTCTCTAAGGTTTCAAGTTGTATCGGGATAAGGCTACTGCTTGCTTGATGAGTGTTCTGAGGTTCTTGGCGGATTTGCTCAACGCTTCGCTCGCCCTCTGTCCATTGTTTTAAATGTGACTCATAAAATACGCCGCTTTTATCAACCGCGTTATTAAGTTGGCTGGCTAGTTGATTGGGGTCCGGTGTCGCGCTGGTTGTTAATGGTGCGGTGCTAGCGATAGGACTGGGTTCTGGATTTTGTTGAATTAACTTAGCAAGTAATTGACCTGTATCACTGATAACAATTTGTCCTAAATCAACCATTTGCATACTGATGGAGAAGCGAGGTTGATGGTTTTCATTGGCAATCAAGGTTAATCGTAGTTGATCACCAATTTTAAAATCAGCTGGTAGGCGTAGTTGTAACAGTGAACCTGCTTCTAAGCTATTGTCGATTCGAATGACTGCTGAGCCATCTTTGAATCGATTAATAATTTGCCCCTGTAACTGTTTGCCAATAGCGATTTGATCAAATTTAAGAAAGTCATCTTGGCGTGGGCTGCCAACGGTATCGCTTAAACCTGTTGAGGATGAGGGGGATACTGGCGAGTTGCTCGTTAGATTGAGGTTAACGGGCATATTTAGTCACTGTGTTGGTTGTAAGCTTGTTGGACTTTTTGTTGCGTATCTAAGCTGCTAATTTTTAAGGCGAGTTCATGTTGCCAGGGTCGGGTGATGTTAAAAAGCAGATGGTTGCATTTCAAAATTTCAGCAACTAATGTCATGACTTTTGTACGCTGCTGTTGATTTAGCGCCATGTGTGGCGAGTATTGTTTGAGAATATCTATTTGTTGTGAGAAAACGGCTTCAAGTTCCGCTAACTGCTGCTCATCACGTTGTTCAGCCACTTCCAGCATCTGCTGTGCTAGTGAAAGTATCGTTTCATGAATAGCGATGTATTCATCTTGAGTAATCATGATTATGAGCTAACAGCCGAAAATTCTTTAGATGGGATTTGATTGTTGCTAGCTATCGAAGCCCAGGCACTTTTAATTTCATTCATTAATTTGTAGACCTCGTCTAATAGCTCAACTTGATTATTCAGATGAGCATTAAGTAGTTGTTTAATCATATAGCTATATAAATTATCCAAATTACTGGCTAATTCCCCACCTTGCTCAAAATTTAGGCTACTGCGTAAACCACTGTCGATTAAGGTCACTGCATGAGCAATTGCATTGCCTTTTTCAACAAGCTCTTGTTTTTGCATGTGATGTTTGGCTTTAACAATTGCAACCAAGGTCGCGTCCAGTAGCATTGAGATTAATTGATGCGGATTTGCGCTATAGGCTGAGGTTTCTAGGCCGACATTTGCATAAGCCTTAGCGGCATGATTGCTATATCTATTCATAAGACTACCTGTATTTTAAGGTTTAATTGCTTTTCGACAGCGAGGTAAGCTGTTGCGTCAAGTAGCTACTGGTTGATGTCATTTTCGACATAATCGTATCAAGCGAGTTAAATTGAGCCTCATAACGCTTTTGCAAGACGGTTAGTCGATCTTGAGTTCGGGTAATATCATCGCCCAGCTTTTTGATTGAAGCATTTATACCGTCAGTTCTAGTTGTAATTAGGCCGTTGCTTGCTGTGAATGAGTCAATCAGTTGATTGACTTGCACTGCAATGCCTTGGGTGTAGTTCACCGTGCCCCGATTACCGATACCGCCGCCAATCATTTTGATTGTCAGTCCTTCACTATCATCGCCTGTGGCACCAATCAGATATTGGCCGCTCGATGTGACTGTTTTACCGTTAATGCTGCCAATCATATTAAGACCAGATTGTGCGACGCCATTACCACCCAAAATAGTTTCGGCGGCATTGCCGCTTAGGTTAATTGATGAGGTTGAGCCAAAGTAATTGGAAACAAGATTAATTTTGCCGTCATTGCTGGCGTTAACTGCGACACTTAGCCCAAAGTTTGCAAAGCTGCTATTGGCGTTAATGCGAGATTGGATTTCTGCGGCTAATCCACTGGCTGTATAGCTTCCAGCGGTTAACTTGATAGACGAACTGATGCCGTTTAAATTGACGCTCAAGCTATCGTTGATGTTGGCTGTAATGTTTAGGCCTGCGGCTGATTGACCGCTGAGAGAACCTTGGCTTGCCATTTGGCTAATGTTGACAGCATAGCTACCAGTTTTAGTCGCTGATGAGGTGCTTACATATTTTATTTGACTGTCTGTACTGTTACCGGTAGCGGTAAATAAACTGGCAATTTGATCGTAGGCACTATCAATCGCTGTTTGTAATTTAGTTGAATCAAGTGTCAGTGTGCCTTCTTTTTGAAAGCTAATACCTATCTGGTTTAACATTTTAAACCCCGTTGAACCATTAGGTAGGGCAGAGCTAAGGGTGCTTCGGATTTGATTCTTGATAGAGCGGAGTGACGATTCACCGTAGAGCGTAGCGCCTTTTTGGGTGTTTGTGTCATAAGTGGTCAAGGTGCTAATTGAGCTGATTAAGCTGTTATAGCCTTTGACAAGATTCTGCAAATTGGTGGATAGCGTATCGGTATTTCTGGCAATGTTGAGATTAGTCGGGCTGCCCGTATTGATTTTCTGCAGCGATAGCGTAACGCCTGTGATTACATCATCAATCGTGTTACTGGATTTAGTGATCGCAAAGCCATCGATTTTAAGTTTTGCGTTTTGCGCCTTGGTCAATTCAGTCAGTGCTTGGCCTGCGTTGTTGGTGGGGTCATAGTTTAAAAAATCCGACAGGGTGGCATCACCGGATACAGCGATTTTCATACTCTGAGTTTCACCGGTTTGGCTATTGCTTAATAGCAATCGGTAAGGCGTATTCGTACCATCGTTAATAATCGATGCAGAAACACCGATGTTTGCAGAATTAATGGCGTCGCGAATACCGGATAGTGTGTTGTTAGAACTGTCGATTGTGACTGTCTTTGATGGCAAACTATTATTAACAAACGCAGCGCCCGTGTATTTGCCATCAGTAGTGGTTCCACCTTGTATCGTGCCAAAATCAAAACGGATTGTGCCAGTACCTAGAACATCGTTAATGCCGTTTTTACCACTACTGACAATCTTTTGGCTTTGTGCCAATTGATTAACTTCGATGTTGTAATTGGCAGGTAAAGCATTCCCCGATAGTTTGCTAGTTAATGAAATATTTTCTGAGCTAGAGGCGGTTAATGATTGAAAACCTTTACCATCACTCAGCGCCCGTAGAGTGGTTTGAAATTGGGATAGATTGCTCTTAATTGAGCCAAAAGCACTGAGCTTAGCGTTGTAGTCAGCCTTTTTAGTATTGAGGGTGTCTAAGGGTTTTTGTTCAGCCTTCATTAAACTTTGGACTAAACTGCTTACATCCAAACCTGAGCCAACGCCTGCTGAAGAAAGTCCCATTGTTATATCCTCGTCGCAACTAACTAAATATTATTTCTGTAGATCAAGCCTTGTTTCGGGTCATTAGCTCGGCTAAAGTCGATTGCTTGTTCACTAGGTATTTGGCGAATAATTTCGTCAGTTTTAGTATCTTTCACCACAATCACCACTTGCCCACCATTGTCGCGAACATCGAATTCAACCGAAATATTATGACTTTTAACTAAATCGTTAAGCGTATTAGCCGCCTTTTGAATATCTTGGATTGGTGCCGGTGCATTTTGGGTTACCGAAGAAGCTGCGCTATCTGAATTTCCTATAAGGTTTAGCTTATCTAATAACGCATCGGTTGCTTGGGGTTGGGTATTGGTCGTTGCACTCTTAGTTGTCGAGTATTTAGTTGTACTATCAATTGACTGAATATCCATAAGGATATACCTCATAAAAAATTTAACGATACCTTGGATTCCATGGCTTTAATGTCCTTAAAACCTCGCTAAATTAAAATTTAGCGAGGCTTAAGCTAAAAGTGGCTTATTTCAATAGCACCATTACGTTATTAGGTAATTGGTTTGCTTGTGCCAACATTGCCATACCCGCTTGTTGCAAGATTTGAAAACGTGCCATTTGTGCTGTTTCTGCCGCGTAGTCAGTATCTAAGATATGACTTTTCGCGTTTGTGAAACTCTCGTTTGAAACTGTCAGCGTAGAAATTACCGCTGATAGACGGTTTTGAGTTGCACCTTGTTGAATCTGGGCAACGTTAACCTGTTTCATAGCTTCGTCTAGTTGTTTGATCGCATCTTGAGCATCAACCTGGGTCAGAATATTGACACCATTAGAGTTACTAGAAATCAAACTTTCTGTGCTTCCAGCGGTGGTGTAAGAAACCGATTGTACTGCTGATAATTTAGCCGCTGAGCCATTAGCAGCAAAATCGGCACTAACTAAAGCATCAGCTGCATTGGTATAAACGAACTGACCAGCTTGTAGATTTGTATCCGTAGTAATCAGGCTGCCATTTTCATCACGAAATTTGGTGTTGCTAGAGCCTGTTATGGCGAATGTTTCGTCTGATTTGATTTGATATTGTTTCAAACCGTTTACTTCGTTAGTTGCTGTACCCTCAATAGTGACAACTGCTTGCGAGGTATTGGCAGCAACAGTAGGTGCTTCAATGCCACCGTATTCAACGACAGAGGCAAGAACAGCTTGTTCTGGCAAATCATTCCACTGACCATTGGTGTACAGTTGAACCGCATCTTCATTGCCAGCGTTATTGGGTTCGCCACCAGCCCAGTTAGTCCAACTTAATTTGCCTGTTTCTGGCGCGCCTGCATATGCAAATTGACCTTCTGTTACAGCATCATTGGCGTTGATCCATACAGATTGATTTTTAGTTCTAGCAATATCAGTGACAAAAGCGTTTTCGCTAGCGCTTGTAATTGTTGTCAAATAACCTTTTTGATCAGCTACACCAGCGATACCTGTAATTGATTGCGAAGCGGCATTGCTAATTGCATCGCTTGTGCTGCCCGCAACTGCAGTTGGTGAACCATTAGTTGCATCGAATTTTTTGCCGCTAGCAATAAATTCATAGATGTGACCATTGGCTGCATTAAAGAAAACATTGCTTGCTCTTGGATCATTCGCACTAGCAAGGCTTGATTTCCAAGTGTCAAATTGGGCTTGAGTAAAGGTGGTTGCTTTAGGAGCAGCTGTGGTAGTTGCTGTTTGTGCTTGTAGACCTGTGCTAACTGCCGCAGACACTTTATCTAAATTAATGCCTTGTAATTTAATCGTGTCGTATGCGGTGGTGTCAGAACCAATTTGAATGGTGATCGATTTATCGCTCAACGCATTATTACCGTTGAAATAGGTATTGTTTTTAATACGACCTATCTCTTGTTGTAACTGTAAGAATTCAGCGTTCAACAATTCTCTATCCGAGGTACCGTTCGTACCGTTAGAGGCTTGAACCGCTAATTCGCGCATTCTTTGCAAGTTATTGTTGATTTGAGTCAGTGCGCCTTCAGCTGTTTGAGAGAATGAAATTGCATCGTTGGTATTGCGAATTGCAACCGTTTGACCGCGAATTTGTGATTCAAGACGATTAGAAATAGTCAAACCTGCGGCATCGTCTTTCGCACTGTTTACACGCAAACCAGTTGATAAACGTTGAATTGATTGAGCAAGTGCGTTCTGAGATTTAGTCAGATTATTCTGAGTATTCAAAGACGCCAAATTGGTGTTAATGAAAGAAGACATGGTGTTTCTCCAGTAAATTTAAAGTTCAGTCAGGTAGTTACACCGTTCGTTTGTAGCTCACTAACGATGTTGAATTTATTAACGGGCTTGCTCGCAAAAACTTTAGAAATATTTTGCATAAATTTACAAACTCATTGTTTAGCTAACTGGAATCGGTTGTTTGGTTTTACTGGTTCTTAATTTTGGCTAAGTTGAAATCGAAGTCGAAATCAAAGTCGTCGGTGATATTGACTAAGTCATTGCTGGATTGGATTTTGGGTTTGTTTGTCAATTCGTCACGGGTTAAATGGCTCGAATTTGGATGTGCAGCAAAACTCGATTGGGCGGAGTCGCTAAGCCTTTCATCATCGCTAAACAGCGGTTTTCTTAGTCGCTTGAATCTTTGGAAACCTAGAATGCTCAATATGCCTGTTAAAAATACAATCACATTTAAAGGATTAAATCTGTTGCTCGGCTCGATTGTGGAAGCCGGAGGCGATATTGTGTCGGTATTAACTGGCGCAGTAGTGTCGGATTTTATCGGTAAAGACAAATTCGGATGAGTGTCTGCTGGGGTTTGATCTGTGTTGGTTACAGTTAAATTGGCTGGGTTGATTACAGTCTCTTTTAGATTGAGGTTAAGACGACTATAGCTGACTTGTTTTTTTGATCTGATTTCTAATAACAAATCGACTTTAGGATTTTCAAGCGCTGATTTGGAATAGATTTTAATCGTTGAACCAACTCGTTTGAGATGGATTTTATGCAGATTGTCATTAATAACCACACCTGCTTGCACCATTTTCTGAACCGGTGCGATTTTGACGGTGGTTTTGGATTTCAGCTCATTAGCGCCGAGCAACAGGGCCATTGTGCCGTTTAAGTTCTCATGTAGCCGTGAATTAACAGTAATCTCACCCAGTTCAGCAGCGTTAGCTATCGGCGAAACTGAGAACAAGCAAATCAGGGTTATCGGGCTGAATTTAGAATTGGGCATAATTTTAATGAGCGGTGATGGGTTGGCTAGTTTCGCTATTGCTTAATGCATCGAGATTTTCGGTTGGATTAGCAAGAATCATTAACTGCACTCGTCTATTTTTCATTCTGCCTTCACTGGTTTTATTGTCACCAATAGGATGGGTGCCGGCATAGCCCAGCGCTGCTAGGCGATTGTCAGCAATGCCGTGTTCGATTAAAAACCGCACTACACCACTTGCTCGAGCCGATGATAATTCCCAGTTGGACGGGTAAATTGGGGTGTTGATCGGTTTGTCGTCGGTATATCCCTCAACTCTGATCTGATGAGTTTGATTTTTTAATATTGTCGCTATCGATTCTAAAGTTTGCTGAGATTGCGGATTGAGCTTGGCATTTGCAGGGGTAAATAAAATACTGGCGTTGATAACAACACTGACGCCCCAGGTCGATTTGTTGATATGAATGGTTCCCTGATCAATCATCGATGTCAGGTTTTGTTGCAGTTGCTCGACGATTGAATCGATTTGTGCTTGTTCTTTGCTAATCAATAATTGTTTGGTTTGCTGTTCGCTGTTGCTTGCTTGGGGACTCATCTTCTCTATTGTTGCGATTGAGCTGTTATTGGCCAAGTCGCTGGGGAGTGTCGAGAATAATGATGAAGGCAAACTGAGCTCATCGAAGCCAATAGCACTGTCATATTGAGTTGTTGGTTCAGTCTCGGTTTTCTTAACCGTCGCAATCAGCTGGTTGGGGTTGTTTAATATTGTCATCGCATAGAGAGCCGCAAAAAGCGCGAACATCAGGGTAATAAAGTCGGCATAGGAGATTAACCAACGATCTTGACTATGACGATGGTCTTGCGATTCTTGATAAGGTTTACGAGTCATAGCGGATAGTTTGATGCCAGTAACTGCTCATACGTTCTTGAATTAAGCTAGGGTGCTCACCTTGTCGGATAGACAAAAATGCATCCGCTAACATTTCCCTTTTTAGCACTTCAATCTGGATATGTTGTTTAAGCTTGTTAGCAATCGGTAGGAAAATTAAGTTGGCGATACCAACGCCGTAAATAGTCGAGACAAAGGCAACGGCAATGCCTTGTCCAAATAAAGCCGGCTGAGAAATGTTTTCCATAATATTGGTCAAACCTAACACAGCACCTAGAATGCCCATGGTTGGCGCATAGCCGCCAGCCGCTTCCCAGACTTTCACTGCCAAGTGTTGATCACGTTCAAAGCTGTTGATATCAATGTCTAAAATTTCACGGATTATAGTGGGATCAATACCATCAACAACCAGCCTTAAACCTTTGCTAATAAAAGGGTCTGGATAGTCGGAAATCATATGATCCAGTTTTAAGAAGCCGTTGACCCGAGCGGTTGAACTCCAAGTTTGGATGGTGTTGATTAATTCACTATAAAAGTCATCGTAAGGGGTAAAGGCTCGATGCAACATTCGTAAGCCATGTAACAGGTTAGCAAAGCCATTTTGCAGTAGAACTGCGCTAAAAGTACCGCCCAATACAATGACTAATGCCGAGGGTTGTATGATTGAAAGTACATGGCCGCCTTCTAGCATTTGGCCAAACAATATTGCTAAAAGACCTAGCGCTAGGCCGATTAAACTTCCCCAGTCCATTTTTGCTCCTTTAAGATGCTTCTGATACGGCCAATTGCTTGACTATGAATTTGTGAAACTCTTGATTCTGTCACGCCCAATATCGCGCCGATTTCTTTGAGGTTAAGTTCTTCTTGGTAATAAAGACTCATCAATAATTTTTCCCGCTCAGGTAGTGCGTCGATGCTATTAACCAACGCCGCTTGAAAGCCTTGTTCGAGTAATTCCTTTAGCGGGTCATCGTTTTGTTCAGATTGAAAGCGCTCAAGAAACTGGTCGCCGTTGTCATCATTTTGAAAGTCCTCGATGTATAGCAATTGGTGGCCGCTATTTTCGGTGAGGAATTTTTGGTAATCCGTTATCGATAAATTCAGTTGTTGTGCGATTTCGGCTTCGGTTGGATGGCGTTGATTTAGGCGTTGTAGTTCGCTAATTGCCTTTTCAATTTTTCGCATATTGTCACGAACTGTTCTGGGTAACCAATCCATATTGCGTAGTTCATCGAGGATGGCGCCGCGAATGCGTAAGGTGGCATAGGTTTCAAATTGTGCTTGTTGGGTATTTTCAAAGCGTTGAAGTGCATCAATCAGTCCTATCATGCCAGCCTGAATTAAATCATCTTCTTCGACATTAGCCGGTAATTTGGCTTTGATTTGATGGGCGATTTTTTTGACCAGCGGGATATGAAGGCTAAAAATAGCGTCTTTCTGAGAACGGCCTTTGGCATCATACATAACGACTTCCCAAAACACTGTTGTGAATGGTGGAGGAGGGCGTTGTTAGCAAGGTTTCCAAAACCTGGCTGAAAGCCTTTGCAGTCGCAGTATCGGATTGAGTATCTAATGATTGATTGCTGTGTTGCCAATCAACCTCGTTTGGAATCCAGCCTAGCGAAACTAAATTTAAGCCTAAAAAATCACGGCTGGTGCGAATCAGATTTTGTTGAATGAGCGAGGCTTGTTCACTGCTGGTGTCAATGACTAATAATTTGAAAACCTGATTACTTAAGTATTTATGTAATGTTTTGAGTTTTAAATAAGTGGATTTGATTGCTTCAGCATCGGCTGTTGTTATGACAACAATATCGCTGTCCGATAAAGTGTTGATGAGTGAGTGACTGAGCGGGTTTAGCTTTACATCAATTAAATAGACTTTGTTTGCTGAATCACCTGTTGGCTTATTGGCATACTCGACTAAATCAAATAGCTCAACATCGAAACCTTTGTTGATCAATTGCCAAGCAAAATTAAGCAAAAATCCGCGACTGTGTGCAGAACTAAGTTCAGATAAAAAACAAATTTGCTGCTTAGAATGACTTGCCAATAGGCGGCGAAGTCCGGCTGCTTGGTCGAGATGTTGATTAACTGACATGATGCGGGTAGGGATTTGAGTTCATCAGCAGCGATAGTTCGCTATCTTTGAGTCTGGTCGAACTGCGCGAATGGCGATGTTCAAAAGCTTGATACATCAATTTTTCAGCATCTGCCAATTCCAAATCTTCAGGCACTCGTTGTCCCGATGCCAAATAAAATAATTTGAGTTTATGACGCAACAGCACTTCCAAGGCGTTGCTGATAGTCACTGCTTCGTCAAGTTTGGTTAATATGCAACCTGCTAGGCCAGAGCCTTGGTAAGCCTCAACGATTTCGTTGAGTGTATCGATTGAACTGGTCGCATTTAAACATAGCAGCCGTTTAATCGGCTTGTTAGCGATTGATAACAGGGCGAGTTGTTCGCTAATCATCTGGTCACGCTGACTCATGCCAACCGTGTCAATTAAGATGCTGTGCTTATCGGTTAATGAATCTAAAGTGAGCGCTAATTCGTTTTGGTCGCGGACTGCGTGGACGGAAACGCCGAGAATTTTGCCATAAATACGCACTTGTTCAGGTGCGCCTATCCGGTAACTGTCGGTATTGATTAAAGCCAGTTGATTCGCACCGTGGCGTAAAACAAAACGGGCGGCAAGTTTGGCGGTTGTGGTGGTCTTTCCAACCCCAGTTGGGCCGACCAAAGCATAAATTCCACCTTGATCAAGCATTTCTTGTTCGGTATTAACGGTGATTAGATTGTGTAATAAAACCGCTTTGGCCCATTGTAGGCAAGTGTCTATATCCGCTGGTAAATCCGCTGGAATATTGGCCGCCATATACCTTGCCAAACTAGCGCTAAAGCCTAAAGCCAATAGTTCCGCAAAAATAAGTGCTTGATTGCCATGATGTGGTTTTTGCTCATGATTAGTCGCCGTATCATCCAGTCGATTGGCGAGAAAATTTCGCATTTCGCGTAGTTCTTCCAGCAAGTTTTTAACAACTGGATCAGGATTTGTCGATGCCGATAGATTGCTAATCGATGTCTGTGTTGGTTGTGACGCCAGACTCGTCGCTGGTTTTTCCGATTCATCAATGACTTGGGTTAAGTCATCTTCCAGAGAAGCCAGAATTTCAAAGCCGTTCATGACATGACGATTTGACAGGATAATCGCTTCCGGTCCTAGTGACTCACGGACTTGGGACAATGCTTCGCTGACAGAGGGGGCGAAAAAGCGTTTAATTTTCATGCGAATGCGCCAACCAGATTAGTGACTTTGATTGAATAAGTGTTGGGTAACTCGGCGTGAGAGATGACTTTTAATTGCGGCAGGTTTTTACGCAAAAATCGAGCCAGCATAAATCGCAAAGGTGAGGGCACTAGCAGTACGGGGGCAAAACCCAGTTGTTCTTGTTTTTGAGTAGCCAGCGCGGTTTGTGAAGCCAGTGTTTCAGCTAAGCCCGGTTCAATGCCTTCACCTTCCACACCACTTGATTGAATTCCTTGTAGCAGTAATTGTTCTAAACGGTTTTCCAGTGTCATCACTGGTAATTCACGTTCACTTGGGAAGATCTGCTGCACGATAGCTCGACCCAAAGCGATACGAACCATGGTTGTTAATAATGTCGCATCCTGGGTTTGTGGGGCGTATTCAGCAACGGTTTCAATAATGGTGTTCATATCGCGAATATGAACTTCTTCAATTAGCAAGTTTTGTAATACTTTTTGGAAAATTGATAAGGGTAGTAATTTGGGAATCAGCTCTTCAATCAGTTTTGGCGCTTGTTTAGCTAAATGATCGAGTAAAGCTTGCAATTCTTGGCGACCTAATAAATCGGCAGCGTGAGTAATCATTAAGTGATTGAGATGAGTGGCAATCACCGTACTCGCATTGACCACCGTATAACCCATCGCTTGAGCTTGTTCATTCAATTGGCTATCAATCCAAATAGCCGGTAAACCAAAGGCAGGATCAGTGACTTCGATGCCCGGTAAAGGGCCTGTCACCATGCCTGGATTAATCGCAAGTAATTGCCCAGGATGTGATTCGCCAGCGCCAATTTCTACGCCTTTCAGGCTAATTCGATAGGCTGACGGTTTTAGTTCTAAGTTGTCATTAATATGCACCGCTGGTGGTAAAAAGCCTATTTCTTGGGCAAATTTCCGTCGCACACCTTTGATTCGGCGAAGTAATTCACCGTCTTGAACTTGGTCCACCAAAGTAATGAGCCGATAGCCAACTTCAAGGCCTAATGCCTGAATGGGTGAAACATCTTGCCAAGTCACTTCTTCCATTTCTGGCGCAACAATATTGGGCGTAATCATTTCAACCAAGGATTCATCTTGTTTTTTGCGTTGGTAGTTATAAGCCAAGCCCGCAATAATCGATGCTAGTAACCAAAACGCAATATGAGGCATGCCCGGTATCATGCCAAGACCGCCAACAATGCCGGCAGTGATGTATAGGATTTGTGATTTCATCAGTAACTGGGTAACCATTTGGCTGCCAAGGTCTTGATCACTGGCAACCCTTGATACCACTGCACCCGCAGCAACCGAAATTAGCAGTGAAGGAATTTGGGCAACCAAACCATCACCAATTGCCAGTAATGTGTAAGTCTCAAGGGCTTTATTAAAGTCCAATTCATGCTGAACCATGCCGACGATTAGGCCGCCGATCATATTGACAATAACAATAATGATGCCTGAAACCGCGTCACCTCTGACATATTTACTAGCGCCATCCATTGCGCCATAAAACTCGGCTTCTTGAGAAACTTGTTTACGGCGTAGTTTGGCTTCTTCTTCGCCAATTAGTCCTGAGTTAAGGTCGGCATCAATTGCCATTTGCTTGCCTGGCATTGCATCTAAGGCAAAACGTGCACCAACTTCGGCAATACGTCCAGCGCCTTTGGTAACCACAACGAAATTGATAATGGTCAGAATGATGAAAACAACACCACCTACCAGATAATTACCACCGATTAAAAAGTGCCCAAACGCTTCAATTACTTTTCCTGCCGCATCGGGTCCATTGTGGCCTTCAGTCAGTACGATACGGGTTGAAGCGACGTTAAGCGAGAGTCTGAGCATGGTAGTGATCAGCAATACTGCTGGAAACACCATGAAATCCAAGGGATTGATGGTGTACAGCGCTGTTAATAAAACGATGATTGATAATGAAAGATTGAAACTAAAAAAAATATCCAACGCGAACGAAGGAATAGGCAAAACCATCAGTGCCAACATCATTATCACTAGGATAGGCGCTGCTAAGGTTTTACCGTTTAGTTTTTGCGGCCAAAAGGCAAAATTCATCAGTGATTACCTGTGTTCGATAAAGGATCAAAATCAGCGGGAATATCAATATAGTCAGGTATCAGAGGTTCAATACCGCCGTATTTTTGCCAATCTCTAAGCTGGAACACATAGGCCAGGATTTGTGCGACAGCGGTATAAAGTTGACTGGGAATTTCATCGCCAATTTCGCTGTGGTGATATAAGGCTCTCGCTAACGGTGGTGCTTCCATTAAAACCACTTTATGTTCTAAAGCCAGTTCTCTAATTTTTAAGGCGATTTGATCCATGCCTTTAGCAACTATCAATGGGGCATGATTGGCATTTTCAGGGTATTTCAGCGCAACTGCGTAATGAGTTGGATTGGTAATCACAACGTCGGCCTTGGGAATTTGGCTCATCATTCTGCGTCTAGCCATCTCACGTTGTATGGAGCGGATTTTGGCTTTTGTTTCAGGATTGCCTTCTGATTCTTTGGCTTCGTCACGCAAATCTTGGCGAGACATTTTTAGCTTTTGCGCGTAGTGATACATTTGGTAAGGCGCGTCTATAAAAGCAATAATCGCTAACGCTAAGGCCATAAAGGTAAAGCAAACTAAAAGTATCTGGCCTTGGTGAGCACTGGCAACGGTTAACGGTTCTGAGGCTAAAGCAAAAATGGCGTCGGTGTGGGACATGATCACTAACCATGAAACATAACCGACTAATAATGTTTTGATAATAGACTTGAGTAACTCAACAAGTGCATGTTTTGAAAACATGTTCGACAGGCCATTAGCAGGGTTGAGCTTGCCAAAATTGGGAATAAACACTTTATTCGAAAACAACCAGCCACCAATTAGGGCAGGTGAGATTAATGCTGACAGTATTACTAACCCCACCAATGGCAATAAACTGAGTATCAAATTAAACGAATCCAGCGCCAAACTGTTATCAACTAGTGGGGCATCAACTTGATTTATTACCTCGAATACTAATGCGTTAGCTAACAAAGCTTTCAGTTGTTGAACCATAGACTCGCCATTTATCCATAAGCTCATCGCAGCCGCTATCAACACTGAAAAAGTGGCCAGTTCTTTCGAGCGAGGGACATCACCTTCTTCTCGAGCTTTTTCGAGTCGTCTAGGTGAGGCTTGTTCGGTTTTTTCCAGATCGCTTTCTTCTGCCATTAGCTCGTTTGATCGCTTTTATCGGGGCTTGGTAATCATAATAACCCAATCGCTAATTGTTTTTGTAAAAAAATGTAAAAGTTGTGGATAGCTTGGTATATTTAGACGGGTTTACTTGAGCAGTTTGATAGCGCTCTAGTGTTAAGCGAAAAGCAAAAATTATTTTAGCGTTGCGCTGTAAGTATGAGTTTAGGATGGGGTATGGCTAAGTTTTTGATTACGTTTGTATTATTATTTTTTGGTGCTGATTCAATAGCCAGCGTCGGAGAGAACAAGCAATTTCTGATCCAAGAGGCTAGCCATTATTTAAGGTCACTGCCTGATATCAACAATGATTCGCAAATCAAAATAGCGATTCCGCATCTCGGAACAACAAACCATGGTTGTCAGGATTTGAAGTTTTCCGTAATCAGCAGAAATCATCAAAGTGGTTATTTCAAGCTAGGGGTTTTATGCCGTGATTCCGAGTCGTGGCATTCTACTTTCAATGCTTACGTCATCAATCCCAGAAACTATTTTCTTGCTGCTCATACTTTAGATGAAGGGCAAATTATTAAGGATTCGGATATTAGTGTGTTGCATGATTTTAAGGCTGCCACACCAACAGCCATCGTTAGCAAAAAACAACAAATTTTGGGATATACGGTTGCTAGGCCCATAGAAAAAGGCAAAGTATTTCAAAGAGCTGACTTGAAACTAACTAAAAACTTAGCAAGAGGACAAACGATAAAAATTATCAGCCGTGGTAATGGGTTTTTAATCAGTAATCAGGGAACCTTATTAAATAGTCCTAGAAACGGACAATCTGCAAGGGTTGAAACGGCTTCTAAACAGGTGTTGACTGGAATTGTCGAAGGGGCTGTCGTTGTTGAAATTGTGAATTAATGTTAAAAAAGGCTAAAGTTTTCACCGCCATGGTCGTTAACTAAGATAAGAAACTGATGACACCAACCTAAAGTAGGTAACAACATGAAAATTGACAGCTCGTTTAATAATGCAAATCTGCCGATTAGCAATAAATCTGTAAATCGAGTGAGTCAATCTTCTGAGAACATTGGCGCTAATGTTTCAGCGAGTAGCAATGTTCAGTTATCGGAGTATTTGCAATTACATGAAGCTAAAGCAGCTTCAATCGTTACATTCAATAGCGAAAAAGTTGAGCAAATAAAAGCGGCTATCGCAGATGGTCGATATCAGGTTAACCCTGAGGCAATTGCTGAAACCCTGATTGCGACAGCGCGTGAAATTTTGAAAACACAACAGCCTATTGCCTAGCCAATGTCTGTAAACCTAGCGCTTTTAAATCAAAACTTAAAGATTGAAATTAGTCTGATGGAGCAATTCCTTGGAGTTTTAATCAATGAACAGTCGGTGCTTCTATCAAACGACATCGATGGTTTAGAGCGCATATTACAAGTCAAATCTGAGTTATTAAACCAATTGTCGGTTGCCAGTAATCATCGATTATCTGCTTTAGGTGAGGTGGGTTTACCGCAGCAAAACTCAAGCATGACGCTTCTAATGGCGCAATCCAGTAATCCAAGTATTGAACAATCTTGGCAACAACTGATTAATATTGGCACCCAAGCTGAAGAGATTAATAGAAATAACAGCCTGATTGTTAATCGACTTTTTGCCAAAAATCAAAACAGTCTTGCGTTTTTACAAGGTAAAGACGCAAATTTGATTTATGGCCCCGATGGGCATAACACCACGCATCTGACTTTACGGACTATAAAAGGTTAGATATTAGGCCGTTTTTAATATCCTGATAGGTGGCTAGTTCGATACCAGCGCCCATTAATCTTTATCTAAAATGCCAATTACGCCCTAGCGCACGCCCAAACATCCACTCGATTAACCCCCTGATTTTTTAAAGTAGCGGCCAATGCGGAAGCGGTTGAGCCGGTGGTGATGACGTCGTCAATAATCGCTAGATGTTGATAAATAAGTGGTTTTGTTACTACAAATGCCGTTCGCTACGGTTGGCGATATGTTCGGCGAGTAAATGATCAACTGGGCGGGCGTTTGGAATTTTTAGCTTCTAGGGTTAATCGGCTAAGAAATCGATGAGATAGGCTTCAAAAATAGCTAAAAACTGTGTCATATAACACAGTTTAATAAATTACTAAGTGATTCAAGAGCTTATCAGTAAAGGTGCGACAATTGGTCGCATTTTGTAAAAGTAAAAAACTGTATACCCTAAAAAAGAGCTCGTTGAGCTTCACTTTACAATCCAAACTTGAATGGAACAGTTTTCTCCCCGAAAACCACAAGGATGTACTTATTCGCCCTACAGCCTGAGCCGATAGTCTTGAAACATGATTGATATGAAAGGCTGCCTGCCAGTCCAAAATAGTAGGAGCACAGTGACGTGTCAGAAACGGATTTAACTAACAATGAAGCTTTAACCCTACTTTATCGCGAGCATCATTCTTGGTTATTAAACTGGTTGAGAAAGCGCCTCGACTGCAGAATGCAGGCCGAAGATCATGCTCACGACACATTTATGCGGATTTTGGCGGCGCGTGATCCATACGCTATCGTTGAACCTCGCGCATACCTGACTACCATCGCCGCTTTACCAGAAGCGCTAGCACCGTCCCCCGAACAACACATCATTATTCTGGCAACCTTGCAAGAAATCGATGCCTTACTTGATCAACTACCGGCTAAAGTCCGTAGCGCCTTTTTGATGTCACAGCTCGATGGCCTGACTTATGTCGAAATTGGTCAACGCTTAGGGGTTTCGGATCGAATGGTCAAAAAATACATGGCAGGGGCAATGCTGCATTGTCTGACTGCCGAGCTTTAAGGTATTCATTTGAACAATCATCGCTTAAAGATTAACCCCGCCGTATTAGCGCAAGCAGCCGAATGGTTCGCTGTTTTAGGTTCTGGCACAGCCTCCAGCGCCGAGCAACAGCAGTGGCAAACTTGGCTAGAAGCCCATCCTGATCACCGAGCGGCTTGGACTAGAGTCGAGTTTTTTACCAGCAAATTCGATCACTTACCCACTCATGCTGCTTCCGCTGCACTAAACCAACCCGACCTTGAGCGCCCCGGACACTAAAAGCCTTAGCCGTATTGGGGGCGATTGGCTTGTCTAGCTGGCAAATCGCGCGAGGTCGATACCTACAAGATTGGATAGCCGATTATCAAACTGGATTAGGGGTAACCAAAACCATTACCTTGGCTGATGGCTCGAAAGTTACTTTAGATACCAATAGCGCCTTTAATCTCGAATACACACCAACACTACGCTGCTTGCAATTAGTCAGTGGCGAAATCTATATCGAAACCGCCCCCGACAACAGCGGTATACAGCGTCCCTTTGTCGTCGATAGCCAAGAAGGTCGTGTTCGTGCCTTGGGTACTCGTTTCAGCGTCAGACAATTATTGGGTAACAGCCAAGTGACGGTATTTGCCGATGCCGTTGAAATTCAACCGAGTCAAGCCGGATTAAGCAAGTTAACCATTAAAGCAGGGCAAACAATCCAATTCAGCCCAGAGCGGATTGATAAAGTCGTGAACATCAGCGCCGACCGTCCAGCTTGGACACAAGGCATCTTGCTTGCCGACAACATGCCATTAAGCGAATTCCTACTCCAGCTCAATCGCTACCGACACGGCTATATCAGCTGCGACCCACAAATTGCCGATTTACGTATCGTCGGCTCGTTCCCGCTTAATGATACTGATCGTATTTTGGCAATGCTGGCCGAAACGCTACCAGTTAAAATCTCGCAACCGCTGCCGCTTTGGGTGAAGGTATTGCCAGCTTAATGGCAGTGATCCAGTCCCTGAGAACGATGGTAAACTTGGTGCTAAATTAAAAGTAAAGAGTAACTTAGCTGACTTTCCTGTGCTAGGCCAATCAGGAAAAGCCCCATGTACTCGACAGTTAATTCCACATGAAAGCTACCGGATAGTTTATGAGATTCAACAAGAAACCTTATGGGTGTTGGCTTTGATTCATACTGCTCGGCATTAGCCACCAATTTGTGATTAGCCTTTGGGTTGGCTTGCAAACCGATTTCGATACTGAAAAAGCCAAAGATAATCTGGCTGATGTTTTATCTCGAATTCAGCGTTTTGAACCGACGGAAACGATAGCGGCATAGGTTAAAGATCATACATTTACATGCTTGTGAAAAGCTGAGCATGGCTGCCGAGTCTAGTTAGATAAACTTGTTGCTCATCAACCCTATAAATCAACAACGTATCGCCACCTAAATGTAATTCTCTAAAATCTTTCCATTCGCCTTGTAAAGCGTGATCTTTAGCCTCTGGCGGCAACACTTCGTTATTGATTAAGTTGGCAACGTATATAAACAACTTGGTTGCCTGTGTTTCCGTCAATCGGATGTTGCGCATATCCTTGATGAATGTCTTATGTCGCGAAAGAGTTTTCATCAAGCACCAATTTCACGCTTAAGTTGCTCAAGCGAAATGGTTTCCAGATTTTTTCCAGCGCGGACATCTAGCATGGCGGCTTTGCTTTCCTCATTGGGTAACACGACATTGAACGGTAAGCCTTGTTTCGCCACAATCATGCTGGTGAATATATTGACCGCTTCACTAAAGTTCATGCCAAGTTGAGCAAGGATTTGCTTAGCTTCGATAAGCTTTTCCTCATCAAGACGCAAACTTGTTTGTATTTTTGCTGACATACGATTGCTCCTTATAAGATTAAAATTCAGTATACCATTTGGGATTCATGCTGGAAATTATCCTGTCACGCAAAAAAATATTTAAAGTTTTTCAATTTTTAGTTCCCCTTTTTGGTTTTCGATTGGCAATAGCAGTGGAAACAGTTTTTAAAAGGAGAAACTCCATGTCAAAGCGAAAAAACAATCTAGCTATCGGTAAGCCATCATCGCGCTTGCATCAAACCATCAATGGATTGATGTTGGCTTCGGTTTTGGTCGTATCACCCTCGGCGATGGCTGATGGCGATGCACGCGCTAAACGCAATTACCAAATCAGCAGCGGCACACTTAGCCACGCCCTGAGTCAATTTGCTGGCAGTGCCGGTATTTTGTTATCGGTCGATGCGAGGTTGACTGATGGTAAAAGTAGTAAGGGATTGGAGGGGGCGTATACGTTTGAGGAAGGGTTGCAAAGGCTGTTGGCGGGGACAGGATTGGTTCATGCGTTTACTAATAGTAATACGCTTACATTGAAGGTTTTGGAAAAACAAGGTCAAGTGGATGCATTGACTTTGCCCGCTGTAAAGGTTGAAGGGAAATCAATCACAGAGGCAAATTCAAGTTTGACTACTCAATCGATTCAACAATCAAAGGCTAAAATTAACGGTGTTCCTGGTGGAGCATCGGTAATCGACGGAGAGCGAATTCGCGAGGGTGTTGTTTCTACTGTTAACGATGCTTTGGCTTATACCCCAGGTGTGTTTGTTGGTGATGTTGGTGCTGGTGCGGCGGCTAATGGTTCTCAAATTTCTATGCGCGGTTCAGATATAAATTCTCGAATATCTCCGCTTAGAGGGTTAAAGCTATTGCGTAATGGAATGCCGTTTACTTTTGCAAATGGTGAATCCGATACTCAATTGATCAATCTGGATAGTATTCAGAATATTGAGGTTTATCGTGGTGCTAATGCAATGGAATACGGTGCTAGCAATCTCGGTGGTGCAATCAACTTTATTTCACCGACTGGATATACTGCAGATCGTTTGAAAGTAGGCATGACATTGGGTACTAATGGTTACGTCAAGCCTTCTGTTAGTGGAGGTGGTGTCATAGGAAATGGTTGGGATGCTTATGGTTCATTTTCCTACCCCGATTTTGGTGGGAATCGTGAAAAAACGAGCCAAGAGATTTTTAATGGCTATGGCAATTTAGGCTACCGATGGAATGACAAAAATGAAACACGCTTGCATTTCGATATTCAAAATCAAAATCATCTTTTTGCCTCTCCACTGACTCAAAAGCAAATCAAGGAAAATCCTAGGCAAAATCCAAGTACTAATGCATCGCCAACTGGCTTTCCCTTTTATAGGGTTGATTTACAACATACTGTGCGTATGAATGGTGGCGATCAGTTTGATGTGGGGGCTTATTATTCAGATCAAGATTGGTCATGGTTTCTCAGTGATTTCGGTTTGTTTCGTGATCATTGGCAGGATACAGGCTTCACTTGGCGGCATTTGATCAATAATGAACTGTGGGGATTAAAAAATCGAATTGTTTGGGGTGGTTTGAATCAGCTAATGTGGATTGATGATCGCAATATGTGGAATTCTGACTATTCAGCACCGATTAGTTCAGCAAATATTCCTTTGCAAAGTCATGAGCGAGATCATTACAACAATGTTGAAGCCTACGTTGAGGATCAACTTAGTTTGACCGATAAACTGACCCTGATTTTAGGCGGACAAGTACAGTACAGAAAAGCCAATATCAACCGTATTTTCTCGGCTGATGCGCCGACAACACCTGATCAAGGCGATCAAGATTTTTTCAATTTTAATCCTAAGCTTGGCTTTACTTGGCAAGCAACTAATGAGGCGCAGTTATACGGCAATGTTAGCCGTAGTGCTGAGCCACCGCCTTTGATTGATTTAGTCAATGTATATCAACAGCCAAAATTAAGAAATCAAAAGGGTACGACTCTTGAGATAGGTACTCGTGGTCAAAGCGAATGGTTGAAATGGGATCTCGCTGTTTATCACGCGTGGCTTGATAATGAATTATTGATTGTGCCGCTGCCACCTAATTTCAATACATTTACTACCAGCAATGCAGGCAGTACACAGCATACCGGTGTTGAATTAGGTTTGGAAAGAACCTTGCCTTTGTCGTTGTTGGCTAAGGAAGACCAAATTCGTTTACGTGGTAGTTATACTTGGAATAACTTTCATTTTGATAATGATCCTTGGCTAGGTGATAACCGTTTACCAGGCATACCTGAACATAATGGTCGAATTGAAGCTTTATATGAGCATCCAAGTGGATTTTATGTGGGCCCTAATATGCAAGCGGCAAGCGCTAATTTTGTTGATTTTAGTAATACGCTATCTGCTCAACCGTATGCATTACTTGGCGCTAGAGTTGGATGGGATGATGGTAGGCATTGGAAGTTGTTTGTTGATGGTCGTAACTTGACTAATGAACATTACTCATCGTCTGTTTATGTCACAGGTAATGCCGAATCACAAGATATAGCTCAATTTAATCCCGGTGCAACCAGAATGGTCTATGGTGGTGTCGAGTATCGTTGGTAAACGGTTTAATTGAGCTGAAGTTCTGACTGAAAAGTAGTGTTTTTGATAAGGATTTAAACATGGCATTGATACGTTTTCAGTATTTTCAATCCAAATTATCTGTCAGGACTCATAAACTAAAAATGCGCCGTCAACGCTGGTTGGTGGCGCATTTATGGTTAGGATTGTCATTTGGCTTGTTGCTTTCGATTTATGGTCTTACCGGAAGTGTTCTGGTTTTTAATCCAGAACTTGATGAGTTTTTGCATCCTGAGCTTTTAAAGGTCGATGTGTCTAGCCATTCAAAATACTGCTCATTAAAAGAGATATTTAATGCTGGTAGAACCGAAATGCCTCAGAATGCAAAACTTACCTTTGCGACGTATCCGCGTAATGAGTATGCAGCGGTTCAATTGCGATTTACGCTAGAGAACGGTGACGGTGTAATTGAACAATGGCTGGTTGCGGTTAATCCGTATAACGCCCAAGTAATCGGAAAACAATTTGTAAGTCGTTCTAGCGATTGGTTACCTAGTACCTTTATTGGGGTAATCTTTGAATTACATTACGCTTTGCTAATGCCTTGGAGTTTCAGCACTCCAATTGTTGGTTTGTCTGCAATGTTATTGATTATATCTATACTGACCGGCTTAATTGTTTGGTGGCCACTCTCCAGCAAGTGGCACCAAGCGCTCACACTCAAATTGGGTGCTGGGAATGCGCGTTTTAATTACGATTTGCATAAGATCAGCGGTTTTTATACGGCAGTAGTCTTGATTCCAGTGCTATTTTCGGGTGTATACATGGTATTACCGAACAACGTCGTTCCCGTCTTGGAATTATTTTCGCCAGTAACTTATCGATACTGGTTTGAATCTAGCGCGCCTAATTCTGCAGTCAGTGGAATATCTATCGAGAAGGCTGTTGAAATAGCATTGCAGCGTTATCCTGAAGGGCGACCGAATATGATTTACGGTGTTTCAGAAAAGCGTGATGCCTATACAGTGTGTCAAAACGGTGTTCATTCGCCGAATACCTTGCTAGATAGGCGTTGTGTGGTCATTGATCAATATTCAGGGAAATTGTTGGATATTGATGATCCGTCTATCGGTTCGGCTGGAGAGGTTTTTACCCATTGGCAATGGCCTTTGCACTCTGGGCAAGCATTTGGTATGGCTGGTCGAATTCTTGTCTTTATTTCAGGACTTGCTTGTCCGGTCTTATATGTCACTGGCCTCATCCGCTGGCTACAAAAACGCCGAGCCGCCAAGCAACATCAAGCCAGACAATCGGCTAATCGAGTTTGTTAATGCAACGAACCAAGAAAAACCAACGACCTTTACCGCCTATGGTAGTTTTTGCCGAACAAGCCGCCGAGGTATTTCCGGCGGTTCGTTATTTCCAGATTCATTTTGAATTTCTACAAGAACAGTTGCAGTTGATTGCGCGTAACCAAGAGGCTTTGCAGCAGCAAATCCAGCAATTGGAGGCGCGGTTGTCGGTTGTTGGTCAAACTGAACAATTAAGTAATTAATCGGAAGGTTTAACGGCAAGTGGTGGCACAGCACTTGAGGCTGTCGTCATTCCCGCGAAGGCGGGAATCCAGACCTCGAAGCCAATAGCCTAGATTCCCGCTTGCGCCGGAATGACCAAATTAATAGCGTCGAAGGGTCATCATATTGAGGGAACGCGTGCCTGATCAACAAACTACAAAATTCAATTACGCCCTAGCGCACGCCCAAACATCCACTCGATTAACCCCCTGATTTTTTAAAGTAGCGGCTAACGCGGAAGCGGTTGATCCGGTGGTGATGACGTCATCAATAATCGCTAGATGTTGATAAATAAGTGGTTTTGTAACCGCAAATGCCTGTTTAAGATTGGTTTGGCGTTGTTTGGCGCTTAGGCCGGTTTGATGGTCGGTGTCGCGGATTCGGGCGCAGCTGTTTAAATCTAGCGGGATGTTGAGGTGGTTGGCGACATGACGGGCGATTTCGATGGATTGGTTAAAGCCGCGTTGACGGTAGCGGTTGGGGTGTAGCGGCACGGCAATTAATGCTTCTGGACGTTCGCTGCTGTTGGCGATGTGTTCGGCGAGTAAATGACCGAGTAGGCGAGCGTTTTTGTAGTCGTGGTGAAATTTTAGTTGGCTGACTAGATAGCGGATGCTGGCTTGATAGACAAACGGTGCGTGGGTTTCGTCGAAAGCGGGGGATTGTTTTAAACAATTGCCGCACAGTTGTGGTTTGCTGATTGGATTGGCAAACCGTGCGCCGCATTGGTAGCAGCAATGGAGGTTTCTTGGCAGGTCTTGAAAGCAGGCTTGGCAGAGGTCTAAATCATTAAAGCCGGGGCTGTTGCATAAGATACAGCGCGGCGGCAGCAATTTGTTCTGTATAATATTCAGCCAGTTGTTCACTTTATTTTATTAAATAGGTTGATAAGTGCTGTGAAGCCATTTGACCTGCGATTGCTTGGAGATTACCAGAATGTCGGCCACCTCGGAACTGAATACAGTACGCCATGATTGGCAATTAAGCGAAGTTGAAGCTTTATTGGCTTTGCCGTTTAACGATTTGTTATTTAACGCGCAAACCGTGCATCGGGCTAATTTTGATCCGAATGAGATTCAAGTCAGTAGTTTATTGAGTATTAAAACCGGTTCTTGTTCGGAAGATTGTGGTTATTGCCCACAAAGCGCTCGTTACGATTCCGATTTAAAACCCGAAGCCTTGATGCCGATTGATGCGGTGTTAAAAGCCGCGCAAGATGCTAAAGATCAAGGTGCTTCACGTTTTTGCATGGGTGCTGCGTGGCGTAGTCCTAAAGATCGCGATATTGAGCGCGTGGTTGAAATGGTGCAGGGCGTTAAGGCTTTGGGGATGGAAACTTGTGTGACCTTGGGGATGTTGACCGACAAGCAAACTCAGGCGCTAAAAGACGGCGGTTTGGATTATTACAATCACAATCTCGATACCTCCGAAGATTATTATTCAGAAATTATCACGACTCGCACCTATCAAGATCGTTTGGATACTTTGGAACGGGTGCGTGATGCAGGGATTAATGTTTGCTGTGGCGGTATTGTTGGCATGGGCGAGTCTGAAACTGACCGCGCGAAATTGTTGCTGCAATTAGCCACCATGCCAAGTCATCCTGAAAGCGTACCTATTAATATGTTGGTGCAAGTCGAAGGTACGCCTTTGCATGGTGCTGATGCGATGGACCCGATTGTGTTCGTGCGTACCATTGCCGTGGCGCGGATTTTGATGCCGAAATCGCGAGTGCGTTTGTCGGCAGGTCGTAAAGAGATGAGCGATGAAATGCAGGCTTTGTGTTTCTTTGCTGGCGCTAATTCTATTTTCTACGGTGACAAATTGCTCACCACCGATAACCCAATGACCAATCACGACCAAAAGTTGTTCCAACGCTTGGGCGTGTACATGGGCGGTTCTAGTTACGCTTAATGACGGCCGGTTTTTACGATTTTGACGCTGAACTGCAAAGCCTAAATCAGCAAAGTTTGTATCGACGGCGGCGAGTGGTGGAATCGCCGCAGTCTGTGCTGATGCAGCTGGATGGGCGGCAGGTCGTCAATTTTTGCAGCAATGATTATTTGGGCTTGGCTAATCATCCCGAGGTGATTGCCGCGTTTAAGCGTGGTGTCGATCAATACGGGGTCGGCAGTGGCTCGGCGCATTTGATTTGCGGCCATAGCCATGCTCATCATGCTTTGGAAGATGAGTTGGCGGCATTTACCGGACGCGAGCGGGCTTTGTTGTTTTCAACAGGCTATATGGCTAACTTGGGTGCGATTTCGGCCTTGGTGGGGCGTGGTGATAGCGTCTTAGAAGATCGTTTAAATCATGCTTCTTTATTAGATGGCGGTTTGTTATCGGGGGCTAGATTTCAGCGTTATCAGCATAATCAATTAGACGATTTGCAAGCGCGGTTAGCGGCCAGCAAGGGTAAGGCTTTGATTGTCAGTGATGGCGTGTTTAGTATGGACGGCGATTTGGCTTTGTTACCGGATTTGGCGAATTTGGCTGCACAGCATGGCGCGGGATTGTTGATTGATGATGCTCATGGCTTTGGGGTTTTGGGTGTCAATGGCGGTGGCGTTGTTGAACATTTTGGTTTAAGCCAGCAGCAAGTGCCGATTTTGATGGGGACTTTGGGCAAGGCCTTTGGCACTTTTGGGGCTTTTATTGCTGGTTCCGATGCCTTGATTGAGTATTTGATTCAAAAAGCCAGAACTTATGTGTTCACTACAGCGATGCCTGCGGCAGTTGCTGAGGCGACGCGAGTGAGCTTGCGTTTATTGCAGCAGGATGCTTGGCGACGTCAGCATTTGCAGTTATTAATCAGTCGTTTTCGTGCTGGCGCTGAGCAGCAAGGTTTACAGTTAATGGCTTCGGCAACTGCGATTCAACCGATTATTTTAGGTGACAGCGAAAACGCTTTATTAGCCAGCCAGCGATTATTAGCGCAAGGTTTTTGGGTGAGTGCGATTCGACCACCGACGGTGCCAGCCGGAACTGCGCGTTTGCGGATTACTTTTTCCAGTTTGCATACTGAACAGCAGGTCGATGCTTTGCTAGAAGCGTTGCCCAAGGCTTTGGCATGAGCGGGATTCATTATCAAATTTTCGGCCAAGGTCAGCCTTTAGTGATGATTCATGGCTGGGCGATGCATAGTGGGATTTGGCAGTCGTTTGCTGAGCAATTGGCGCAGCATTGTCAGGTGATTTGCGTTGATTTACCTGGGCATGGGCTTAGTGAAGCTATCGAGCCTTTTTCATTAGAAAATATCAGTGATAGTTTGATGCAGGCATTGCCGGTGCAGCAATTTAGTATTTTAGGCTGGTCTCTGGGCGCAACGGTGGCGATTGATATGGCTTCGCGTTATCCAGATCGGGTGCAGTCCTTGCAGGTATTGGCGGGCAATCCCTTGTTTGTGGAAAGTGTGGCTTGGCCAGGAGTGAAAGCGGAAGTTTTAGATGGTTTTGCAGAGCAATTAGCCAACGATGTTCAACAGACTTTGGTGCGATTTTTGGGTTTGCAGGTTAAAGGTTTGGCGGATGCTAAGACTTTGTTGCAACAAATTAAAACGGCGGTGCAAGCTTATCCAGCGCCAAGTTTGCAAGCCCTGCAAGCCGGATTGCAGATTTTGAAACACAGCGATGGCTGCGTGGCGTTGCAGCAATTGCAGTGTCCGGTATCGGTGTTGATGGGCGATAGAGATAGTTTGATTCCATTGGCGCTGGCCGATTCGTTAAAAAGATTACAGCCTGCTATTCAAATTCATCTACTGGAAAATGCCGGTCATGTACCGTTTTTATCCCATCCTCAACCGTTATTGGAACGGGTGATTGCTGATTTATGAGTCATCACGGTCAATTAGATAAAGCCAAAATCAAACAGTCGTTTGCTTCAGCCGCTGGTAGTTATGATGCTGTAGCGGCATTGCAGCGCCAAGTCGGTTTGGATTTGCTGAAAAAATGTCCGTTGCAAGCTGAGGCGGGTTTGGTGATGGATTTGGGTGCAGGCACTGGATTTTTAACCCGCGCCTTAGCGGTTACTGACTATCAATCCTTGCTGGCGGTGGATATTGCCTTGCCGATGTTGTTAAGCAGTCGGCAAAAAAATCAGTCGCTTGTGGTTGATTATCTATGTGCGGATGCGGAGCAGTTACCGTTAGCCAATGCTTCGCTGCAGCAAATTTATTCGAATTTGGCCTTGCAGTGGTGTGAAGATTTGCGGGCGGTGTTCGCGGATTGTCGTCGGGTTTTGCGGCAGGATGGGCAATTGGTATTGGCGACTTTTGGGCCGGCAACCTTAAAAGAATTAAAAGCAGCTTGGGCGAAAGTCGATGATTTTGCTCATGTGAATCAATTTTATTCGCTGCAAGACATTAATGGTTTTCTGCAACAGGCAGGGTTTAGTGATTTAAGTCTTGAATCGGTGGTTTATCAAACTCAATACGATTCGGTGCTGGGTTTAATGCATGAATTAAAAGGCTTGGGGGCGCATAACGTCAGTCAAAGCCGCAATCGCAAACCGACTACTCGCCAGCAATTGCAACAGATGATTAAGCATTATGAAAATGCGATGTCTGATGGCCAGATTATCGCCAGTTATGAAATTATTTTTGTGCGGGCAGGGCGATGACAGCGGGTTTTTTTGTTACTGGTACGGATACTGACGTTGGCAAAACTTGGGCAACCATTGCTTTGATGCGTGGTTTGCAAAGACAAGGATTGCAAGTGGCTGGGATGAAGCCAGTGGCGGCGGGTTGTGTTTGGCAGGATCGGCAATTAAAAAATGCTGATGCCTTATTGATGCAAGCCAATGCCTCAATGGATTTGGATTACATCATGATTAATCCCTATGCCTTTGAACCCGCTGTTTCACCGCATTTGGCTTGTGGTGAGGTGGTGGTTGAATTGCCGGTGCTGGTTGATCGGTTTAAACAATTACAGCAATTGGCTGATTTAGTGGTTGTTGAAGGTGCTGGTGGTTGGTATTCGCCAATGAGCGCTGAATTTGATAATGCTGATTTGGCACAGGCTTTAGGTTTGTCAGTGATTTTAGTAGTCGGGTTGCGATTAGGTTGTATTAACCATGCACGACTGACTTTGAAGGCGATTCAGCAGGCAAAATTGTCTTGTCTTGGTTGGGTTGCTGTTGAAATTGATCCGCTGATGCAAGGTTTTCAAGCGAATTTAGCCTATTTGCAACAGCAGTTGGATGTGCCTTTGTTGGCGGTTTTGCCGCATATTCAGACGCCGGATTTTGAGTTTTTAAGTCAGCAATTTAATCAGGAAACTCTCAAAAAATTGATCTAAATCAAAAAACATCAGCTTGCTAAGGCGAAAATGCTTACAGGCTAGGAGGCTTGGCAACAGCAATGTTGACAGGCCTTTTTTATTTTTCGTGGTAAATCAGGAAAAGCTCTTCTGGTTTACCGTGGTGTGATGGGTTAAAATTACACAGTTAATTTGCGATAATAATAAGTAAAAAGTAACAAAGCCTTTAAGGCCGTCCGTTACGACGCTTCAATTCACATACGCATACAAGTTTATAACTACAATCGAGGAGGCTACTCCGTGAAGAAAACAAAGCAACTGCTCGCCTGTTTGGTTCTGATGACCTTGGGTCTAGGGACAGCACATGCGGACTATACACTCAACCTCATGCGAGGGGTGACGCAACTCAGTAATGAAGTTTACGATTTGCATATGCTCATCTTATGGATTTGTGTGTTTATCGGTATTGCTGTGTTCGGTACCATGTTTTATTCGATTTTTCATCATCGTAAATCGAAAGGACATAAAGCGGCTCAGTTCCATGAGAACACTACCGTTGAAATTATCTGGACCATTATCCCAACATTGATTTTAGTTGCTATGGCTATCCCAGCGACTAAAGCCGTGATTGATTTGGATAAAGTTCAAGATTCTGACATGACTATCAAAGTGACCGGCAAACAATGGTATTGGGATTATGAATACCTCGATAGCGGTTTGCATTTTGAAAGTCATTTAGATCTAGCGAGTGAAAAAGCGCATCGTGTTAGCTCTATCGATCCTCGTTCGGTTCCAAACTACTTGTTGAATGTTGATAAACCATTAGTGGTTCCGGTTAAAACCAAAATTCGCTTTTTGTTCACTGCGGCTGACGTAATTCATTCATGGTGGGTGCCAGATTTAGGTTGGAAAAAAGACGCTAACCCAGGTTTCGTCAACGATGCTTGGACTTCTGTTGATAAACCAGGTGTTTATCGTGGTCAATGTACTGAATTGTGCGGTCGTGACCATGGCTTTATGCCTATCGTGGTTATTGCTATGGAAAAAGAGCAATACGATGCGTGGGTTAAAGCAGAGTTAGAAAAACAAAATGCTTTACCTGACTTAAGCAAACAAACTCGTGCTTCTTTATTGCTTAAAGGCGAGTCAGTTTATTTAACCAACTGCGTTGCTTGTCACCAGATTGATGGTAAAGGTATTTCAGGTTGGTATCCTGGCTTAAGTGGTAGCGCCAAAGTGACCGGTGATATTCATCAGTTAATCGGCTTCGTGCAGGCCGGTACTAGCAAAATGCCAGCATTCAAAAAATTACCAGCAGACCAATTAGCGGCTCTTATGACTTATATTAGAAATGCACCAGAGTTGGGTAATAAAGTCGGTGATGAACTACAAGCTTGTCATGCCTTATCGCTTGATGAACTCGAAGATATTTTCCCTGATATTGATAATGCGCCAGAACTATGCAAGGAAAACGGTGAAGTTAAACTTGATAAAGTTGTCGCTGAAAAAAACTAATTAGTTTCAGATTGAACGCATTTTCTAATTTTTGCTGAGGTATTTAAGTATGACTGCTGTCGTAGCTGAACATGATGATCACCACGATCACCACGATCACGGCCCTGAGAAGGGTATTTTAAGGTGGATTATTACCACCAACCATAAAGATATCGGCACCATGTATTTGGTGTTCGCTCTGATTATGTTCTTTGTGGGTGGCACTATGGCTTTGATTATTCGTTCAGAATTATTCGAGCCAGGTTTGCAATTTGTTGATCCACAATTCTTTAACTCCATGACCACCATGCACGCTTTGGTGATGGTATTTGGTGCGGTTATGCCTGCATTCGTTGGTTTGGCTAACTGGATGATTCCGATGATGATCGGTGCTCCGGATATGGCTTTGCCGCGTATGAACAACATGAGCTTTTGGATGTTGGTGGCTGGTGTGTTATTGCTGGCTGCTACATTGTTCATGGAAGGTGGCGCACCTGCTGGCGGTTGGACTTTGTATCCACCATTAGTTTTACAAACTGGTAAAGCTTTGCCGTTCGCGATTTTCTCAGTTCATATGTTGGGTATCTCATCTATCATGGGTGCTATCAACGTAATCGCGACTATTTTCAATATGCGTGCTCCAGGCATGACATTAATGAAAATGCCTTTGTTCGTTTGGACTTGGTTGATTACAGCGTTCTTGTTGATCGCCATCATGCCGGTATTTGCTGGTGCGGTAACCATGTTGTTGACTGACCGTTTCTTCGATACTAGCTTCTTCAATGCAGCTGGTGGTGGTGACCCAGTGTTGTACCAACACATTTTCTGGTTCTTTGGTCACCCAGAAGTTTACGTGATGATTTTGCCAACCTTCGGTGTGGCTTCAACCATCATTCCAGTATTCGCTCGTAAACCATTGTTTGGTTATGCCTCTATGGTTTATGCGACTGCGGCGATTGCCTTCTTGTCGTTCATCGTTTGGGCTCACCACATGTTTACTGTCGGTTTGCCAATTGCGGGTGAGTTGTACTTCATGTACGCGACTATGTTGATTGCGATTCCAACCGGTGTAAAAGTATTTAACTGGACCGCAACTATGTGGAAAGGTGAAATGACTTTTGAAACACCGATGTTGTTCTCAATTGCTTTCGTGGTTTTATTCACTATGGGTGGTTTCACCGGTTTGATGATGTCAGTTGCGCCAGCTGATTTCCAATACCACGATACTTATTTCATCGTTGCTCACTTCCATTACACCTTAGTACCTGCCTCAGTATTTATCTTGATGGCTTCTGGTTACTACTGGTTGCCAAAATGGACTGGCAATATGTATGACGAAAGAATCGGCAGATTGCATTTCTGGTTGTCTGCTATTTCGGTCAATATCTTGTTCTTCCCACAACACTTCTTGGGTTTAGCAGGTATGCCACGTCGTATTCCTGATTATGCAATTCAATTTGCTGATTGGAACATGGTGTCTAGTATTGGTGCCTTCATCTATGGCTTCAGCCAATTGTTGTTTGTTTATATCGTTATCGACACCATCAGAGGCGGTACCGGTAAAGCGACTGCTGAAGTTTGGGAAGATGCGAGCAAACACGGTTTAGAATGGACTGTGCCATCGCCAGCGCCTTACCATACCTTTACAACGCCACCGGAAATTATTCCAACTGAGCACGTATAAGGTTGGCTAAACAGTCAAATCAATTCACCCCACCTTAAGCGGTGGGGTGTCGGATGACGAAATGAATACCAAAACAAAAAATATTCTCACAGCTGTTGTATTAATCGCGATTGCTACAACGATTTATGTGTTTGCAGTTTTAAAGGCCATTTCACAATGAGCCAAGACCTCGAACGTAAAAATTCCAAAATCGTTACCAAGTTAGTCTTGGTGGTTTTGGTGATGTTCGGTTTTGGTTATGCCTTGGTGCCGCTCTATGATGTGTTGTGTGACATTACAGGGCAAAATATAAAATTGCAGGCAGCTGCTGATTCAGAAACTGAATTTACAGTGGATGAATCGCGGGAAATCACTGTTGAGTTTATTACAGCGATTAATGAAAAAACGCCGATGGAGTTTCGTGCTGAAACCCGAACCATGAAAGTTCACCCTGGTAAATATTACACGGTCAATTTTTATGCTAAGAACATCACGAATAACCCGATTAAGGCGCAAGCAATACCCAGTATTTCACCGGGTTTAGCAGAAGAGTTTTTTAAGAAGATTCAATGTTTTTGCTTTGAAACCCAAACGTTTCAAGCCAAGGAAGAAAAAAAGATGCCGGTTCGCTTTGCGGTGAACCCTAAGCTTCCAGAGCGCTATAAAATCATTACATTGTCTTATACATTTTTTGATAGAACTAACATCACAGAAAATTAACAGGGGTTAAGGTCATGTCTACAAACACAGCTTATTACATTCCGCATAAGGCGGTATGGCCGGTACTAGCAACCGGTGGCTTAATGATTATGCTGGCTGGTTTTGCCAACTATTTAAACGGTTCATCAATCGGTTCTGGCATGATGCTAACCGGTTTCAGTGTGTTCATTTTGATGCTCGGTGCTTGGTTTTCATTACAAGCTACTGAGAGTGAATCAGGTATGTACAACCACGGTGTTGGTATTTCATACCGTATGGGCATGATGTGGTTCATCTTCTCAGAAGTCATGTTCTTCGCCGTGTTCTTCGGTGCTTTATGGTACGCGCGTAACATCTCAATTCCTGCTTTAGGTGAAATTGAATTAACCGGTCCAGGTCGTTCTACTCATAACACCTTATGGCCAGCGTTCGAGGCAATTTGGCCAACTAATGGCCCAGGTAATGTCGGTGGTCACTTTGAGCCTATGGGCGCATTTGGTTTGCCATTATTGAATACCTTGTTGCTATTAACTAGCGGTGTAACCTGCACCTGGGCGCATCATGGTTTGTTGGCTAAAAATCGTGAACAATTGATTAAAGGTTTAGCGGCAACTGTTGCTTTGGGCTTTATTTTCGTTGCTTGCCAAGCTTTGGAATACCATGAAGCTTACAGCGAAATGGGCTTAACTTTAGGTTCTGGTATTTACGGTTCAACTTTCTTTATGTTGACTGGTTTCCACGGTTTCCACGTTTGCGTGGGTGCGATTATCTTGTCAGTGGTGTTGTTCAGAAGCTGGAAAGGTCACTTCAGCCCAGAAAACCACTTTGCGTTTGAAGCGGCTGCTTGGTACTGGCACTTTGTTGACGTAGTTTGGTTAGGTTTGTTTATTTTCGTTTACTTGCTGTAAACCAAATTGATCGATAAAAAAGCGCGTACTTTAACCGGTACGCGCTTTTTTTTTGTCTACTGAGCAGTTGCTGTAGCGTTGTCTTGGGGTGCTTGAGCTTGTTTGGCGTGAATTTGTTCAATTCGAGCGCCTATGCCTTGGGGTTGAAAAAGGCCGGTGCTATAAGCCACAATCAAACCGATTAGTAACAGCAAAGATAGGCTGATACGAACCGTCAGCGCTCGAAGTGTTTTGCGAGAATGTTCAGGGTCTTTACTACGAACCAGATTAAATAAAGCAGTGCCAAGGCTGGCAATAATGGCGATAAAAGCAACGATAGCGATAGTTTTAATAAGCATGGTGTTTGTTTAACGAGAAGAGAAGTCTAATTCTCAATGATTAAGCGGCTATTGCCAAGCTTGGGTTTGCAACAAATGTGAATAGAAAATGAAAATTGAAGTTTTAGGTTTTGAATTTAGAAGCAAGCTTTGGGCATTTAGCCTTTATTTGTTATTGCTTAGCGGCCTAATTAGTTTGGGCTGCTGGCAATTAAATCGCGCTGACCAAAAACGTGAATTTTTGGCGCAACAACAAGCCGGTCAGCAAGCGCCGACCATCAATCTCAATCAATCAGCAATGGGTGAACGCTATCAAGCCGCTGAAATGACCGGCCGTTATGATGCGGCGCATTCATTTTTAATCGACAATCAAATCGTTGATGGCAAAGCCGGATATTTTGTACTGACGCCATTTATATTGGATAAACAAGACCAAGCTGTGCTGGTTAATCGTGGTTGGCTGCCATTAACCGCCAATCGCCAACAATTGCCAGATGTCGCAATCGGTAGCGACATCGTTGCAATTAAAGGCAGAATCAATCAATTTCCCTCGGTTGGTTATAAATTGGCTGGTGGCGAAATACCGACCGAAACTTGGCCAGCGGTGGTGCAATTTGTCGATAGCCAAGTGTTATCAGCCAAATTAGCTTACCCAGTTTATGACTTTCAAATTGAGTTGGATGCTGATCAAACAGCAGGTTTTGTCAGACATTGGCACACCCAAGCA
>CAIXED010000023.1 GCA_903918375.1 uncultured Pseudomonadota bacterium
GGTCAATAGCTGTTTGTTTTGATCAAGGATACCCAGCCTTTTTTTCTCGGTTTTCGCTTCGGCGACGACATCATAAAGCGCAATCGCTTTGCGTAGAATTTCGGTTTTGGTGGTGTGTCCCGAAGAAGCCAGTTGTTCTAAGCGTTCGTTTAATTCAGGTGATACGCTTATTTTGCGTTTAAACAAGTTGCCGAGTTGTACTATTGATAAATAGTTGTCTGTTTTTGGTAATACGAAATTACTCTGGAATCTCGCAAATAGGTTCCAAGTTGAGCCGCTGAGCGCGACTAGCAAATTTGCGATCATCGAAAGTCAAAAAAGCATTACATTCCGCAGATGTAGCCAAGTGAAAGGCATCTGCAAACTCAAGGCCAGCATGACACCATTCCATCGCGGTTTTTAGTGAAAGTTCATCTTCGATAATCACATTTGGCAATTCCAGCAGGTGCTGAAAAACGCTCATTACTTTTGCAGGTGGAAAACGAAATTTATCCGCTTGAGTTAGTACCCAGAAAAATTCAAGTAATACGGTTTTTGTCACAAATAATTCAGGTTCATTGATGAAAAGGCGTAATGCAATAGGAGATTGACGTGTGTCATCTTGGGCGTAATAACGGACTAAAACATTAGTATCGACCGATTTCACAGCGATTTCTCCGCACCTTTGGCAATCGCATCGTCCATTTCTTCTAAGCTAACCGTTGGGCCGTTATAAGCCAAAATTTTCGGACCATCTTCAACTTTTGATTTTTTATTGGTGGCCATTGGCCGCATAACAATTGCATCGCCTTGACGCTCAAATGCCAGTTCAGCGCCCGGCTTTAAACCGAGGGCATGGATTAAATTATCGGGAATATGGACGTCGCCGTGAATGGATAAAGTAGGCATATTGGATTTTCGGTAAAAGATTGATAAGACACCGGATGGATAATTTGGTCTTATTAAGCCAGATGTTAAGGAAAATTCCCAGATAAAATATTTAGTAACTAACTCTGCAACAGAAAAGCGCTTTTAGTGAGGCTAAAAGCCGAACTGCTTTAAATACAAAACCTATATGGGTTCAATAGAAATCAGTCTTGAAGATAACTGCCTGCATGGCAAGATTTTGAATATAGCTGATTTAATTACTTACGAAGCTGAGACCCTTGGTGAGTTAAAAGCCGCTTTTCATTCCGCGACGGATGATTACATCGCATTTTGTGCTGAATTTACACATCCTTAAACAACACCTTCGCCTTCCGCTCATAGTTATAAGCACTTTTCAGCGGCTCCGGTAAATCCTCAACTTCACACGCCACAAACCCTCGCTCAACAAACCAATGCATGGTTTGCGTCGAGCGGACAAATAAACGCTGAATCCCTTGTTGTTTGGCCTGATTGGTCAGATAAGCCAGTAGGCTGTTACCGCGTGCGCCTTTTTGGTAGTCGAGATGTACGGCTAGGCAGGCGATTTCGGCGCTGTTGGCGTTAGGGATGATGTGCAGGGCGGTGCAGCCGATGATTAAACCATCACGTTCGATGACGATGTAATCGTTAATTTCCATTTCCAGCTTTTCCCGCGAGCGTTTGACCAAAACCCCTTGCGCTTCCAGCGGTTTGATTAATTCCATAATTCCGCCGATGTCGTCTAAATTAGCGGGGCGAATGGTTTCAAAGGCGGTGGAGCTGATTAGAGTGCCGACGCCGTCACGGGTAAATAATTCCAGTAACAAAGCGCCATCGACGAGCCGATTGATTAAATGTGCGCGGTGTACACCTTGGCGACAGCTTTGCATCGCGGCTTGTAAGGAGCGGGCGATTGCATCGGGTAATTGGTGCTGTTGTTGTAACAAGCTGGCGGCTTGTTGGGTGGTGAGTTGTTGGATCGGTTGTTGGTCATCGGGCGATAAACAGTTGTGTTCGGTCAGTAAAATCAGCTTTTCGGCTTGCAGGGCAATCGCCACTTCGGTCGCAACTTCTTCTGCGGATAGATTAAATACTTCACCGCTCGGTGAATAGCCAATCGGCGAAATTAACACCACATTGTTTTGGTCCAATTGTTGATGAATTGCTTGGCTGTCTATCCGCCGCACTTTGCCGGTAAAGCAATAATCAATGCCGTCCAATACGCCTAACGGTTTGGCGGTGACAAAATTACCGGAAGCTACCCGAATTTGTGCCCCCGCCATTGGCGAGCCGGAGACGCCCATCGACAGCAAGGCTTCAATTTCCACCCGCACCAAACCAGCGGCTTGTTTGACATATTGCAAGGTGGTGGCGTCGGTAATTCGCAGGTGATGATGAAATTTGGGAGTATCGCCTTGTTCCAGCAAGCGTTCGTCAATCTGGTTACGAATCCCGTGTACCAACACCAAGCGCACACCAAGGCTTTTTAATAAAGCAAAATCGTGGATGAGATTGTCAAAATCTTGATCGGTTACCGCCGCACCGCTGAAAAAAATCACAAAAGTGCGATTACGGTGGGCGTGAATATACGGCGATGAAGCGCGGAACCAATTGACGAATTCGGAAGGTGAAATCATAAAAATCCGTTGCTTAGAGGTTTAAGCTGGTTTTTAAATACAAGCCAGCCAGCACTAAATAGACGATAAAACTGACGCCTAACAACCAAGGCTTGCCTTTCGGTTTTGCCCATTCCGGTAAATGCGGCGGCAACATGCGGTGGTTGATTAAATATAAGGCCACTGGAAAAGTGATGGTGCCGATAAAGCCAATCAAAGCGCTGATTAAAATTAATGGCCCCGGTGCGTCGAGTTGCATGGTGAATGAGGTGATGACGGTTAACACGCCAAGGAAAATGTAATACCAGCGCCGTGCTGATAATTGGCGAGTTTTGGGGAATAAAGTCATGACGATGTCAGTTTGGATGCGGCTGACAGCGTCGGCGGTGGCTAACCATGTGTCGGTTAAGAATGAGGCAGCGACCACTAAAAATAATAAGCGACCAATTTCGCCCCAGCTAACAGCGAAGAATTGACTTTGTACGACCGCTAATTCGTATTCTTGTGGCAATAAACCTTTGGGAAATAACAGTGCATAGGCCAGCAAGCAGGTCATCAAGGTGGTGAATAAATTACCGATAATCCCAACTAAGATGTCGGTGCTTAAAAACCGCCGCCAAGTCCGCCATTGTTGGGCGTTTTGCTGGTTATCAGCGGGTAAAAAACCATCGCTGTGTACCGCTTCTTCGCTGCCGCCTAAGCCGGTGATGCGTCCTGCTAAAGCCGCCATGCCCGCACCTTTGTCGCGTAGCCAGTAGGAATAGAACAAAATCCAGAAGCCGCCTAAACCGGCAAAGGTAATTGCGGTCAGTAATTTACTGGCATCGGCCTTATCCCAAGCGCGCGGCATTTCAGTGGTGGGGCCTAATAAGCCTCGGGCAAATTCCGGTAATGCCGCTTGTACATCGGGTTGTAAACAGGCTGACAATAAGCCAACTACCGTCACCACAGCGACCAATTTCATAAAGCGTTCAATCAGCGTGTAAACCACGCCGCTGGCTAAAATCGCGCTGACAAAGACCGCAATCGAGGCATAACCCCAGAACAAACTTTGACCGCGTTGACTCCAGCCTTCTGGCCAATGGGTTAATTCCGCCATCGCTGTGCCGCCGGCTGATGCAAAGGCACCGAACCATAAAAACGACACCGACATTAACAGCCATAAAAAAACCCCGAAACTGCGATGTAAGCGGATAAAACCGTGAAAAATGCTTTCGCCAGTTAATAAGGTGTAGCGACCGATTTCCAGATTGAGCGGGTATTGCAATAGACAAGCGGGGACTAACAGCCACAAAAAAGTCAGGCCGTATTTAGCCACCATATACGGCCACCAAATCAGCTCGCCGCTGCCTTGCGCCAACGCCATCCACACCACACCGGGGCCAAGTGCAGCCCACCAGCCAGGAAAAGCGGGGATTTTGTGACGAGGGAGTTGGTCTAGTGGCGTGATATTCATGTGATTTAAGGCTGGGTAGATCAGAAAGTGAGTTTTTTTAGAATGCTTTTGTTAATCGCGGCGAGAAAGTCTTCTGGGTTTTCGTATTGCTGTTTTTTAATTAATTCGACGGCGGATTTGACGATTTGTTTGGTTTCGGCAATTTCCGCTAGGCTGCGGCCACAGCCTTGGCAAGTTTCGCCATCAGAAGTGCAAAGGTCTTGGCAGGGAGTAAATTTCATGGTTTTATCTCGAAATGTGTCGGATTAGCTAATTCGCAAACCCGACAGGTGATTAGGTGTTGTTAAACCGCTTGCTTGATTTTTAGCAAAGCGTTTTGCAGGTTTTCCATGCTGGTGGCGATGGAAATGCGGATATAGCCCGGTGCGCCGAAAGCGGAGCCAGGCACTAAAGCCACACCGGCTTTTTCAATTAAAAACTCAGA
>CAIXED010000024.1 GCA_903918375.1 uncultured Pseudomonadota bacterium
GGTGATCAAATCGGCGTTACCGGACGCTATAACTTCAACAGCAGTTTGAACTTTGATGCTGGTTGGTATCACTTGATCAAAGGCGATTTTGCCAAAACCGCAAAATCAACCGTCACTGGCGCCAATAATGTCAGCACACCGGGCGCGGATACTGATTTCTTCTATGTGCAAAGTCAGCTTAGATTCTAAAGGGGCCTTTTTATGTTTAAAAAACACTTAATCCACTGGCTGGCTTTGCTCAGCTTGGCGCTCGTTAGCAATAGCCTGTTGGCTGCCACCACTTTGGTAGCGGTTGCCGCCAACTTTAGCAAACCAATGACCGAAATCGCCACCGAGTTTGAAAAAACCACTGGCCACAGCGCTAAATTATCATTCGGCTCCTCCGGTAAATTTGTTTCGCAAATGGAAAACGGTGCGCCGTTTGAGATTTTCTTGTCAGCGGATGAAAGCGGCCCTGAAAAACTGGAACAAAGCGGTTTTACTGTCAGCGGCACGCGCTTTGTCTATGCTTTGGGTAAATTGGTTTTATGGTCGGCAACCGACAATTATGTTGATGGCCAAGGCAAGGTATTGAGCAATGGCACTTTTAAACATATCGCCATCGCCGATCCAAAACTAGCACCGTATGGCGCGGCAGCGGTTGAGGTGATCAAAAATCTTAATCTATCCGATAAGCTCAAACCGCTGCTGGTTCAGGGTGAAAACATCGCTCAAACCCAACAATTTATCAGCACCGGCAATGCTGAAGTAGGCTTCGTCGCTTTATCGCAAGTCTATGAAAACGGCAAAATCAGCAGTGGTTCGGGCTGGATTGTGCCCAACCAGCTACATGCTCCGATTCGGCAATCAGCGGTGTTATTAAACTTAGGTGCAGAAAACCCAGCCGCTCAAGCTTTGTTGAGCTTTTTAAAATCAGCAACGGCTAAAGCGATTATTAGCCGCTATGGTTACGACTTAGCTCAATAAACCCTGATTATGCTTAGCCCCAGCGACCTCGATACCTTATTCCTGACCCTAAAACTCGCCAGCCTTGCCACTTTGATTATGTTGCTGATTGGCACGCCGCTGGCTTGGTGGCTGAGTCGTACTCAGTCGGTTTGGAAGGGAGTGATTAACGCCATCGTCGCGTTGCCTTTGGTGCTACCGCCAACGGTGTTAGGTTTTTACCTACTGTTGGCGATGGGGCCGCATGGCGCGATTGGGCAATTGACGCGCTGGCTAGGGATTGGCGGTTTGCCGTTTACCTTTAGCGGCTTGGTGTTAGCTTCGGTGTTGTATTCATTGCCGTTTGTAGTGCAGCCTTTGCAAACCGCATTCGCAGCGATTGATCAACGCTGGCTGGATACCGCCGCGACGCTACGCGCCAGCCGTTTGGATAGCTTTTTTAGCGTGATTTTGCCGCTGGCGAAACACGGTTTTTTAAGCGCCAGCGTATTGGGTTTTGCTCATACTGTCGGTGAATTTGGCGTGGTGTTAATGGTCGGCGGCAATATTCCAGACCAAACCCGCGTGGTGTCGGTACAAATTTATAACCATGTCGAAGCCTTGGAATATAGCCAAGCGCATGGACTGGCGGCAGTGTTATTAGTGTTTTCGTTTAGCGTGTTGCTGGTGCTGTATAGCGTCAATCACAAGCGTTTAGGTGATTTAAGATGATGCACTGCCAATTCCAAGTCGATTACGGTTCGTTTCAATTAGCACTGGACTTAAAGTTGCCGAATCGCGGCGTCACCGTGTTGTTTGGCGATTCTGGTTCAGGAAAAACCAGTCTGTTACGCTGTATTGCAGGCTTACAAACCGCTCAATACGGCCATTTGCAAATTAACGGCAAGCTTTGGCAAGACAGCGATAAAGGCGTTTTTCTGCCAGCTCATCAACGGCCTTTAGGCTATGTGTTTCAACAAGCCAACCTATTCCCGCATTTAACCGTTGCTGAAAATATCCAATTTGGGATTAAGCGACTCGACAAAACGGCGGCGAAAGCCAATCTCGGCGAGTTAATTGATCTATTAGGGATTGAAAACCTACTCAAGCGTTTACCGGATAAATTATCCGGCGGCGAACAACAGCGAGTGGCTATTGCTCGGGCTTTGGCTTTAAATCCTGAAATTTTGCTAATGGACGAACCGCTGGCCGCATTGGACTTTAAGCGTAAACAGGAAATTTTGCCTTACTTACAAAATTTGCAGCAGCGATTAGAGATTCCGGTGCTGTATGTCACTCATTCTCTACCAGAAATGCTGCAACTGGCTGATCATATTGTGCTGATGAATCAAGGCAAGGTTGAAGCGTTTGGTAGCTTGTCGCAAGTGCTAAGCCGGATTGATTTGCCGCTGGCTAAACAGCGTGAGGCGTGCAGTGTTTGGCAAACTGAATTGTCAGCTCACGATGCGGATTTTCAACTCAGCGAAGTGAAATTTAACGGTGACAGTTTGTCTTTACCGCGTCTTGATGCGGCAATCGGTAGCGCGGTGCGCGTGCAGATTTATGCGCGTGATGTCAGTGTTTGCTTAGAAAAGCCACAAGCCAGCAGTATTTTGAATATTTTACCGGCTAGAATTGAGCAGATTAGTGAGGCTGATGGCGGACAAACCGTGGTGCAGTTGCGAGTCGGCGATCAAACTTTATTGGCGCATATTACGAGTAAGTCGAAACAGCTGTTGGGGCTGAATCAGGGTATGGCGGTTTATGTGCAGATTAAGGGGAGTTCGGTGTTGAATCGCTAAAAAGATAACAATCAAAGTTTGGTTTTTTATCGTTAGCAATTGCAGTTAACAGTTGACTAGCATCCTCTTCAGCTAAAGTACCAGCAAATTGCAGTAATGTATTTTTTGGCTTCAAATGATTACACCTCAACTGTAAATCACTTTTACTGGTGTTTAAATCGGCAATCGTTTTTAAAGCGATTTCATCTAATCTGACATTATTCACTAGCTTCATACCTCACTTCAAAGGTCAGCTCAACCATTCCAAAATCACATCTTATGCGTCGTAATATTCAACCCCGCTTGCTGATAATAACGATAACGTTCACGTCCGGCTTGTTTACTGGCTTCGCTACCATCGAGAATTTCCAGAATCCGTTCAGTCGGTGATTGAGTCGGTGGGTATAAGGTTGAAAGATTAACCACCACCGCTTGCCAGCCGTCAGGAATCGGTTCGCTGCCGATTAAGATGGTGTTTTTATATTCCGGCAGCGAACCAGTGTAAATTTGGTGCGGAATAAAACTACCGGCGCGGAAAGTCCATAACAATTGATCGACTTGCTTGGCTTGCTCGGCAGAATCAGTCAGCACGTAACAAAAACAGCCGCTACGGTAGGCTTTTTCAATCAGCTTGCAAGCAAAGTCTTGGCGCTCGTGTTGTGACTGCGAGGCCAAGACATAAAAGCTAACTTCAGCCAGCACGGTTAATCAAATATTGGCTTAACAATGGCACTGGGCGACCGGTTGCGCCTTTCGCTGCGCCAGTTCGCCATGCGGTGCCGGCGATGTCGATGTGTGCCCAGCGGTAGTCTTTGGCGAAATTAGCTAAGAAACAAGCGGCGGTGATACTGCCACCATCGGGGCCACCGATATTCGCTAAGTCAGCAAAGTTGGATTTCAGCTGCTCTTGGTATTCTTCCCAAATCGGCATCCGCCAAACGGCGTCGCAAGCAGTTTCAGAAGCGCTTAACAAATCGTTGCACAATTGATCATCGTTACCGAATAAACCGCTTGGCACTCGGCCTAAAGCCACAATACAAGCACCAGTCAAAGTTGCCATGTCGATCACCACTTCGGGATCGAATTTTTGTGCGTAGGTTAAGGTATCGCACAAAATCAAGCGGCCTTCGGCGTCGGTGTTTAACACTTCGATGGTTTTGCCGGCCATGCTGGTGAGAATGTCGCCAGGCTTGTTGGCATCGCCATCAGGCAGGTTTTCTGAGGACGGAATTAAGCCAACGATGTTCAGTTTCAAATTCAACAAAGTGGCCGCTCGCAAAATCCCCAACACGCTGGCACCGCCACACATGTCGTATTTCATTTCGTCCATGCCTAAGCCGGGTTTCAATGAAATACCACCGGCATCAAAGGTTAAGCCTTTGCCGATTAAGACAATCGGTTTGGCGTTAGCATCGCCGCCTTGATAGTTTAGGCAAATCAATTTCGCGGGTTGGCGACTGCCGCGAGACACCGCTAGGAATGAGCCCATGCCCAAGGCTTCCATGTCGCTTTCTTCTAAAATTTCGCAGTTTAAATCGGCATGTTGACCGGCTAATGCCAAGGCTTGCTCGGCTAAATAGCTAGGGGTGCAGATGTTGCCTGGTAAATCGGACAATTGTTTGGTTAATTCGACGCCTTGAGCAATCGCCACCCCTTGTTGTAAACCGCTGTTGGCTAAGGCGATTTGGCTGTCATTGGCAATCAAGCGAATGGTTTGTAACGGTAATTTGTCGTCACATTTTTTGGTGGCGCTATATTGGTAAATGCCATCGTTGAATACTTCGACGATTTGACGGGCTTGCCAAACGATATCAGCTTTTTCTACAGCAATATCTAATAAAGCACTGCTGGCTGATTTTACTTTGCTGTCTTTGACGGTTTTAATCGCAGCGGCTAAGGCTTTGCGATATTGCTTGCGAGTCACTTTGCCGTTTTCACCAAAACCAACCAAGATGATGCGTTCGATATTGGCGTGAGGAATGTTGTTGATTAACAAGGTTTCGGCGGTTTTGCCTTTAATGTCGCCACGGCTAATCAATTTGCTAATTAAGCCGCCGCAGAGTGCGTCAAGCGTGGTGGCTGCTGGGCTGAGTTGCTGATTTTCATATACGCCAACCAGTACACAATCGCTTTGCAGTTTGTCTAAGGATAAGCTTTCTATAGAATAGTCCATGATGGCAGTGGCCTTTTAATAACGTGAAGTGGGTGTTTCTGCCGAATTAGGCAGCAATAGCCTTGAATTATACCTTAAGAATCAGGAGTCAGTTGTTGAGCAACAAACAGGCAATTCCTAGCGCTGGCAGGCCATTTCGGCTGTGGACGGTGCTAGATAAAATGATTATTTCCGACCTACTGAAAACCGTCAGCTCGGTGTTGTTGGTTTTAGTGATTATCATCGTAAGTCAAAAATTCATTCGGGTTCTGGCGCAAGCGATTGAGGGCAATATCGCCAATGAAACGGTTTTAAGTCTTCTCGGTTTCAAAATTATCATCGTTGCATCGACGTTTTTACCGGCTGCGTTGTTTATGTCGGTTTTGATGGTGTTGGGGCGCATGTACCGCGATCAAGAAATGGCGGCAATTGCTTCGGCTGGCGGTGGCATGTTGACTTTGTACCGCTCGGTTTTTTGGGTATTAATTCCGCTGAGCTTTTGCGCGGCAGGTTTGTCGATGTATGCGACTCCGTGGGCCGAAGCACAAAGCCAAAAAATGATGCACCATGATGAAGAATCCGCCGATATTCGTAGCATCGCACCGGGTCGCTTTAGCGAATACCGTAGTGGCGAGTTAATTTTCTATGCCGAAGTGTTAGATGCCAGCGGCAAAATGCGCAATGTGTTTGTGCAAAACAAACAAGGTCAACGCTTGGGGATTGCCAATGCCGAATATGGTCATATCGACAATTTGCCGGGCGGCGCTTATCTGATTCTGGAACACGGTGAGCGGATTCAGGGTGTACCCGGCAATAAAGACTTCTCTATCGAAAAGTTTGATGAATATGCGGTACTGATTGAACGCAAAACCACCAGCTTGGTTCCCAATAAACACAGCATTGAAAGCCATCAACTAATTCAATCAGCCGATTTAGTCGATATAACCGAGTTACAAGACCGCTTGAATAGTCCGTTAGGTGTAATTCTGCTGGGTTTTTTAGCCGTTCCTTTATCAAGAATCTCGCCACGCGGCGGCGTTTACGGCAATTTGTTAGTGGCATTTGGCATTTACTTTGCTTATTCCAATCTGCAACGGGTAAACCATAGCTGGATGCTGAGCGGCAAAATATCACCGCTATTGGGCTATGTTTGGATTGACCTGTTGCTACTGCTGCTAGGCTCAGGCTTATTGGTGCGGTTTTATGGTTTTAAATGGCTGTTAGCCAATTTGCGCAAAGGACACTGAAATGGGCGTTTTAACCCGCTATATCGTTAAGGAAGTCGTTAAAGGTTCGAGCATTGCCTTATTGCTGCTGTTGACCTTATACAACCTGTTCACTTTTAGTGACCAACTCCAAGAATTAGGCAAAGGTAGTTATGGTTTGCCGCAAATTCTGCAATATCTAGCCCTCACCTCGCCTCGGGTATTTTATGAGCTAATGCCCTCCGCTGCTTTGCTAGGCAGTTTGTTCGTGGTTGGCGCGATGGCGAATAATCGTGAAATTGTGGCGATGCGAGCAATTGGCTTATCTACTTTTTGGATTATTCGCACCATTATGTTGGCGGGTTTAGTGTTGGTGATAGCCTCGGTGCTGGTTGGTGAATTGATTGCCCCGGGCTGTGAGCGTGAAGCCCAATTACTCAAAACCACCGCGCAAAACAATAATGAAATCATGCTGCGCTCTCAATACGGCATGTGGCTACGCGAAGGTAATCGTTTTATTAATGTCAGAAAGCTATTGGATGACGGTTCGTTGAATGATGTGCGAATCTACGAAATTAACGACCAACACCAATTAACTGACATGACGCATGCTGATCACGCTCAGTTTTTAGGTAAAGACCAATGGCGTTTGCAAAACGTTCAGCATTCTCAAATTGGCAATCGTCAGATTTTTGCTAATAACGATGCCGAACAAGCTTGGCAATCGACTATCGATTCCGATTTATTGAAAGTCACCGTGGTTAATTCTGACAATCTCTCCATGTACGATTTGTTTATGTACATCGACTTTTTGAAAGATAACAACCAAAAATCACAAAGCTATGAATTAGCCTTTTGGAGTCGTTTAGTTAATCCTTTTGTGACTTTCGTGATGTTGATGGTTTCAGCGCCGTTTGTAATTGGCATTGGTCGCGGCACCAGCACAGGGGCGCGGATTATGATTGGGGTGTTGATTGGGATGACCTTTAACATTTTCGACAAAATCGCCGGTCATGTTGGCTTGGTGTATGACTTTAATCCGATTGTGATGGCGGTTTTACCTAGCACCTTGGTGTTCTTAGCCGCGGTGTATGCCGTCAGGCGGCAAACTTAACCAGCATTACGCTGATGTATCTTGCATACATCAGCGTATCAATCGACTTACTTACGGGTCATGAAGAAGAACAGACCTTTGCATTTCAAAATCATATTGCTGCCTTCCATTTCTAGCACTGAGCAATCTTCGTATTTTTCACGGCCAGGGGTGACTTGTTTTTTAATCACGCCATTTTCAACGCTGTATTTGATAGGAATATCCATCTGCGCGGTTCTACCTAAAGTATCTTCACCAATGGTCATTAAAGTGCCATTGCTTTGAAAATCCCAAGTCACATTCAAAGCTTTTTTCTCTTTGTCCAAGCCCATCGATTCGGCGGTGACTTTCCATTTACCAAGAATTTTTGAATTGTCTTGCAAAGTAACGTCTGCTTGCGCCACGCCCGCAGCCAGTACGACAAACAGTGATAAGAGAGTTGTTATTGTTTTCATTAGATGCTCCCGGCCCAGCAAGGGCTAAAAATTGAAGCCGGAATATATCACATTCAACAGACTTCAAGCCTGTTCGCTAGCTAACCAATGTAAACGGGTTTTAGACAGGGAATCATGCCAACACAAGCGCTGCTGATTAAATAAGCACCAGAAAAAACCTAAACCCAGACAAGCCCAAGAAACAATCGCAACCACGAAACGAATCGCTGCTTGCGACCAAGTCACAGAACCTGCTTGATCGCTAATCAACTTGATTTTCCAAGCCCGCATTCCCAACGTCTGACCGCCATGGGTCCAAAACCAGCCGTAGAAAACGAAACTGACGCTTAATAGATAGAGAGGATATAGCAGCTGATGAGAAGTAAATGCTTCACCATCATTAATCGGCAAAGCGACAACAGTCGCTAAAAATAACACCGCTAACAACAACATAAAGTCGTAGCTGATAGCAGCCAATCGACGCAAAAAACCCGGCGCAGTCACTTTAACTAGGCCGGGTTTTTGAGATGATTTTTTGTCTAACGTTTGCAATTATTTATTTTCAAACGGTTCGAGTTTTTGGCCTAAATACATGCTCATCGCAATTAAGGCACCCAACATCACTACTGAAAACGCGAAAGGCGGTCTGTGAAAAACCAATACAAAGAAATCAACGACAAACAAACTGGTAAACAACGGACGGTCGATTAAACCATTCAATATTTTTTTTAACATTTTTCTTCCCCCAGGCATTTTTAAAATCGCCCACATACTTCGACCGATGCCGAGAGGATGGGTGCTTTGTTGTTATTGCGTCTTGGCAGCGACGCGCGGCGCGATTTTACTATAATGACGATGATTGTGAAAGAAAGGCTTGATTGAGCTGGAAACTTGCATGATGTTATGATACAGACCGAACAATTATGAATTCTCATTAAAAGCACTTAACTGAGAATCAAAAAATAACAATAGCCAAGGAATAGTGCCATTTTAAGTTTCATCAAAAAAATCTTTTCCCCCGCCGAACAACAAGCGGCAACACCGGGCGCAGTCAAGATTTACACACGTTCTGAGCATACTATCTCACGCTCACAAATCAGCGAAAATGCCCTGAAGGTATTGGTGCGCCTGAAAAAAGCCGGTTTTGAAGCTTATCTGGTTGGCGGTTGTGTCCGTGACTTATTATTGGGCCGCGAGCCGAAAGACTTTGACGTTGCTACCAACGCCAGCCCCGAACAAGTTAAACAAATTTTCCGCAACTGCCGCATTATTGGCCGCCGCTTCCGCTTGGCTCATGTATTTTTTGGCCGCGAAATTATTGAAGTCGCCACCTTTAGAGGCTCAGAACCAGAAGATTCTGAGCAACAAGTCGTCCACGCTGATGGTCGCTTATTACGCGACAACGTCTTCGGCACTTTAGAACAAGACGTCTGGCGTCGGGACTTTACCGTTAACGCCCTGTATTACAACATCCGCGATTTCTCAGTGGTCGATTACACCGGCGGCATGCAAGACCACGCAGCCGCCATGTTGCGTTTAATCGGCAACCCTAGCGTTCGCTATCGTGAAGATCCGGTCAGAATGCTAAGAGCGGTGCGCTTTGCCGCCAAGCTGGGTTTCAGTCTGCACCCTGACACCGAAAATCCGATCCACGAATTACACCCATTACTAAAAAGCATTCCATCGGCCCGTCTTTACGACGAAGTGCTGAAATTGTTTTTATCAGGCTACGGGCTACAAACTTTTGAAATGCTCAGACATTACGGTTTGTTTGGCATCCTGTTCCCCGATACCGAACGTAGCTTGCAAAGCCAGCAACATGATTTTCCACGGATGTTCTTAATTCGCGCACTGGAAAACTCTGACCGACGCTTTAACGATGGCAAAACTCTAACTCCTTATTTCTTGTTAGCGGCATTGTTGTGGGAACCGTTGCAATTTGCGGTACAAAAACGGCTGGCTCATGGCGAAAACGAAACCCTTGCCTATCAAAATGCCGCCAATGAAATCCTGACACGGCAGATTAAAATCACCGCCATGCCACGCCACATCACTCAATCGATGCGTGATGTCTGGTTTTTACAAAACAAATTCAGCCGCACAGTCGGTGTCCGGCCTTATCGCTTACTCGAACAAGCTAAATTCCGCGCCGCGTTCGACTTTTTGCAATTACGCGCTGAAACCGGTGGCGCTGATCCAGAATTAGTTAAATGGTGGGCGACTTTCCAAGAAGCCGACGAAGAAACTCAGCGCAAAATGACCTCGCCACCCAAAGGCAGCAACGGCAAACCGCGCCGTAAAACCAATCATTACCGCTCGCGCTCCAAACCGAAAACACCACAATGAGTGATAGCCAAACGCCTGTCGAGGCTTACATTGGCCTTGGCAGCAACCTCGACAACCCCGTCGCCAATTTGCACAGTGCCTACCAAGCGATTTGCGCCTTAGAGGGTGTGACATCACCAGTGCTATCACCTTTGTACGGCAGTAAACCGGTCGGCCCACAAGACCAACCCGATTACGTCAACGCCGTGTTACGGATTAACACCAGCCTATCCGCGCAACAATTACTGAGTGAATTACAGCAAATCGAAAACGCCCATGGCCGAGTCAGAAATATCCGCTGGGGCGCACGCACTTTGGATTTAGATATTTTGCTGTTTGGTAAGGCGATAATTAACGACGCCAATTTGATTGTGCCGCATATAGAAATGGCTAATCGCGGCTTTGTGCTTTATCCATTAGCCGATATTGCCCCAAGCGATTTGCAAATTCCTGGCCAAAACTCACTGGCTCAATTACTCGCCGCCTGCCCTGCCGACGGCTTACACAGAATCGCTGAATGAGTTTATACGCCAACACTCGCAAAACCTTAACCGTCAGCGATTTAGCCGCGATGAAACAAGCCGGCGAAAAAATCAGCTGCCTAACCGCTTACGATGCCAGCTTTAGCGCCTTAATCGACCAATGCGGGATTGATGTGATGCTAGTCGGTGATTCCTTGGGCATGGTGATTCAAGGCCATAACAGCACCATTCCGGTCACCATCGACGACATGGTTTATCACAGTCGCTGCGTTAGTAGCGCCAGCAAACGCGCCTTGATCATTGCCGACTTGCCATTTGCCAGCTACGCCAACCCACAACAAGCTTTAGCCAATGCCGCCCGTTTAATGCAACAAGGTGGCGTGCAAATGGTGAAACTGGAAGGCGCTCGCTTCGACAGCATCAGCCATTTAGTCGCACAAGGGATTCCGGTTTGTGGGCATTTAGGTTTATTACCGCAATCGGTCAATACTTTGGGCGGCTACAAAGTCCAAGGTCGCGAAGTCAGCCAAGCGCAAAACATAATTGCTGATGCCTTAAAGATTGAACAAGCCGGTGCCAGCTTATTGGTTTTGGAATGCGTCCCCGCCAGCTTAGCCAAACAAATTAGCCAACAACTAACCATTCCAGTGATCGGCATTGGCGCGGGAGTTGATTGTGATGGGCAAGTGTTAGTCTTGTACGACATGCTCAATATCAGCATCGGCAACCGTCCACGTTTCTCAAAAAACTTCATGGCCAATGCCAACAGCATTGAACAAGCCCTGTCCGATTATCACCAAGCGGTAAAAAACACCACCTTTCCCGCCAGCGAACACAGTTATTAAGTTATGCAAACCGTTAGCAGCGTTGAGGCGCTAAGAAGCCAAATTCGCCAATGGCGACAAGCTGGATTCAGCATTGCCTTTGTACCCACCATGGGCAATTTACACGATGGCCACATTCAATTAGTCACCCAAGCCAAACAACAAGCCGATAAAGTGGTGGTGAGTATTTTCGTCAACCCCACTCAATTTGGCCCCAACGAAGACTTTGCCAGCTACCCGCGCACCGAACAACAAGACCAACAGCGCTTGGTGGCTTGCGATACTGACTTGCTGTTCTTGCCCAGCGTCGAAACCCTTTACCCCAGCAGCAGCCAAACCCAGATTTCGGTGACAGGCTTATCAAGCTTACACTGCGGCGCTCATCGCCCAGGACATTTTGACGGCGTCGCCTTAATCGTCTGCAAATTACTCAACATCGTCCAGCCGGATTTATTGTTGTTAGGCGAAAAAGACTTTCAGCAATTGGCGGTAATCCGCACTATGGTTGCCGATCTGAATATGCCAGTCAGCATCCAAGGCGTCGCCACGGTCCGTGAAAGCGATGGTTTAGCAATGAGTTCTCGTAATGGTTATTTGTCTGAACAACAACGTCAAATCGCCCCCCAACTTTACCAAGCTTTAATTTCAGCACGGGAGGCGATTCTGGCGGGCAATCCTAATTTTCAAGCCATCAGCGACCAACAAATTCAAGATTTGCAACAAGCCGGTTTTAGCGTTGATTATTTCAATATCTGCCGAAGTAATGACCTAGCGCCAGCGGGCGATGATGATCAAGATTTGGTGATTTTGGTTGCGGCTAGATTGGGGAAAACGAGGTTGATTGATAATGTTTATTTTGTTCGGTAAGGGTGTAAACCAACAATCAAAGGCTAACCTGTTGGGTTGCGAACAGTATGCAACCCAACCTTGTATTATCAACCCGTGTTTTTCAAAAGCTTTAATTCATGTATAAAGCCCCTCGAAACACACCTGAGTAACCCTCAGGTTCGGGAAACTGGATGCCGCACCCAACCCTAGATCAAATCCGTGACGTAGATGATGCAGCAGTTTCCCTTCCTCGATCAAAGATCGAACAGTATCTTCGGCCCGGATTCCGGCAGCCTGCATTAACAAGGTAGATCATTTGAGGTTTTTTATGTCCCAATTCCATCTCGGTA
>CAIXED010000025.1 GCA_903918375.1 uncultured Pseudomonadota bacterium
GCGTAGCCTTTACCTTTTTTAGTCACCACATGCAAAAACAAAGGTCCTGAAATATCTTTCAAGTTTTCCAAAGTTTCGACCAGCATATCGACATCATGACCATCAATCGGGCCAAAATAATTAAAGCCTAGCTCTTCAAACAAAGTGCCTGGCACGATCATGCCTTTAACGTGTTCCTCGGTTTTACGCGCTAATTCCCAAACGCTAGGCATTTTGCTCAAGGCTTTTTTACTTTCTTCGCGCACGGAGGAATACAGCTTGCTCGACAACACCTTGGTCAGATAATTATTCATCGCGCCAACCGGTGGCGAAATCGACATATCGTTATCGTTCAAAATCACCAGCAAATTGGCATTGACATCACCGGCATGATTCATCGCCTCAAACGCCATACCACCGGTAATACTGCCATCACCAATAATCGCCACCATGCGTTTATCTTCACCGCGTAACTGCGAAGCAATCGCCATCCCCAAAGCCGCGCTGATAGAGGTGCTGGAATGACCGACGCCAAAGGCATCGTATTCGCTCTCCTCGCGAGAAGGGAAAGCCGACACACCGCCCAGAGTCCGAATGGTTGGCATCCGATCTTTACGACCGGTCAGAATCTTATGTGGATAAGCCTGATGCCCCACATCCCAGACCAACTGATCGACAGGAGTATTAAACACATAATGCAAAGCCACGGTCAGCTCAACGGTGCCAAGTCCAGCGGAGAAGTGACCGCCGGAAATACTGACCGTGTGCGTCAAGTAATTACGCAACTCGGCAGACAGCTGAAGCAACTGGTCTTTGGATAAGCCGCGAACGTCAGCGGGGCTGTTGATGTCTTTTAGTAATGGGTATTCGTTGCTTAAAGTCATAATCAGTACAAGGGTTCAAGATAGAACATCAGAATGACGCCGATTTGGAATAAGGCGAATACTGAAATAAAGCCAGCAATGTTTTTGCCTGGCGAGTCGAGTTTTAGCTCTAGCCAGCGACCGCAAGCTAGAATCAATGAGAAAACGCCCATCAGGGTGTGACCCACTTGGATTAAAAAGGCCGTTTTCGCTTCAAATCCCACATGCGAATGTGCCAATAACATCATGCCGCCGAATGCCGCCAACAAAGGAAATACATACGGCAATGCGCCTTGGTTGTTGTTAATTCGCGCGCGAACTTCGATTAAACCTAAAACAAATACCAACAAAGTCGCAATCCGGTGTTGCAGGATTTCACCGTTGTTGAAGGTGCTTTCCCAAAAACCAATTGGTCCCAATGGCCAGCTTTCCGCATCACTACGGAAAAACAAAAATACGCCTAATGCCATAAAGCCCACCGGCCAAAATCTTGCCCAGCGTTGAAAACGGCTCGAGTAAGACAACATGGCGAAAAAGCTCATCGTCGCCAAGAAAATGCCAGAGATGTTGTGATTGTAATCAGACCAAGCTGTAGCGGCTTCCGATGGAATTTGACCCACAATTGCAACTCGACCCGCTTCCCCTGCAATCAACGCCTCGTGGGTTGGTGATTCCCAGCGTGGAATGCGTGGGTGGAACATGTTTAATACTTCTTCCCAAGTTGCGGTTAAATGAGGAATATCAACCGCTGGTGGTTGTGAAGCAAGGCTGGCCGCTGTAAACAAAATGGTCAGCAAAATTAAGGTTTCAGCTTCGATGTAATAAGGAACGCGAGCGGTCAGGTTGTAAAGGCTGCCGGTTGCGAAGTATTTTTCAACCGCTTGACGGTTTAACCAAGCAAAGCCTAAAGCCAAGCCCATCATAATGATTTTGACGGTGAGCAAATTACCGTAGCCAGCACCGATGAAGCCTTGGAAAGTGCGGATGTAATACCAAGCTAATGGTGTACCGCTTACCAATAAAGCAATTACCGAGCTAACACCAAGGATGGTGAAGCGTCTTAGTAATAAAGGCCAGATTTCAACAGCAATCGCATTGCGTTTTTTCAAACCCCATAAAGCGAGGATTTGGAAGATGCCGCCCACCCAAGTCGCTGCCGCAATTTGATGGCTGACAGTTAAAGTCATCAACAAAGCGCGATCTTCTAAACGGCTTGCACCGTGTACTAACCAAGCAGCAGAAACAACCAAAGGGATGATGATCAGCGTAGCGACTAGCCAGTGTTGTTTAGAACGAAGATTGTTTTTTAACGAGTATTTGATGAATAAAAATAAAATAAAGGCAAAGCTGGCACGGGCTAAACCGGCTTGAAATTGCACGGTATTAAAGAATGCCGGAAACGGCGATTTCCCCAAAGTAACGGCCATTAACCAGATTTTTAAGCCAATTTTTGATAATTGGGTGACGACTAAAGCTTTGCTGCCAAAATGAATCAAATTGGCAGTTTTATCTAGCAAAGCGTTATTGTAATTTTCGTCAGTCCAAGGGCGTAGAACAAACAAGCCCCACAACAAACCGCCGATGACGATGGAATAGAACGTAAGATCGACGCCGCCGATCAGTGAATCAAGATAGTTGGCAATGCCTTCCATAATACTTATTTGGGTTGTTTAACAAAAAAACGTAACAGGTCTTCGCTTAAATGACCGTCAGCAGCGAATATTTTTAATTTAATAGCGTATTCGCCAGGCGCTAGGGCAGGTAAGTGCAGTGTTACCTGACCTGCTGTTTCACCTGATGTCGCTGTGATAGTCTGCATCACATCGCCGGCGCTAACTAAAAATACTTCGGATAAATCTAATTCAACTTTAGAGTTGAACGACAGCGCCACTTCGCTGGCTTGATTGACCGGTACAGGATTAAGTTTTAACGAGTTGTGAGTGACAACCGCATGGCCAAAGCTGGTTTGGCTGGCGAGTAAACAACTGATCAATACAAGGTGTTTTAAATATCGCATAGTTTATTTCTTGTTTTTCAAAGCATGGCTGGCAAGGTTTTTACCCAGAGTCCAGATTGAGCCGGTGACGTTGTGAGTATCGGCGATGGTTTTGTCAAACGAATCAACAATCCAATCGCGATCTTTTTGAGTCAAATTTAATGGTGGCAATAGTTTGACCACGTTCATGCCATGACCTGCCACTTGGCTTAGAACGCGATGTTCTTTGAAGAGCGGGATGGTAATCATTTGGCAGAACAAGCCTTTGTTAGCTGCTTCCAACATCGCCCAAGCCGCTTTTAGGGACAAGCTTTTTGGTGATTGGAATTCAATCGCAATCATCGAGCCTTTACCACGCGCTTCTTTGAGGAACTCGTATTTGCTACTCATCGCATTGATGGTAGAAATGATGTCTTCACCGACTTTGGCGCTGTTTTCGACCAGTTTTTCTTCGTGAATGACGTGCAAACTGGCTAAACCAGCCGCCATGGCCATATTGTTTTTTGAGAATGTCGAGCCATGAACTACCGCGCGATCCATACGATTAAATACGGTATCCATGATTTTGGTGGTCATCGCGACACCGCCAACAGGTACAAAACCACCGGATAAAGCTTTCGCCATTAAAATCATGTCGGGTTTCACGCCCCAGTGATCAATCGCCCAGAATTTACCCGTGCGGCCAATGCCGGTTTGAATTTCGTCAGCAACAAACAAAGTGCCGTATTTTTTACATAAACGCTCAACTTCAGGAAGATAGTTGTCGTCTGGGATGTTGACGCCTTTGCCTTGAATCGGCTCGACGATAAATGCCGCAACGTCTTTTGTGCTGAGTGCTTGTTCTAATGCTTCAAGATCGTTGAATGGCACAGATGAGCAATGTGGCAATAGTGGACCAAAACCTTCACGGAAAATTTCTTCACCGTTTAGTGATAACGAGCCCATGGTTAAGCCGTGATAACCGTGTTCGCAGTAAACAATCCGTGGCCGTTTGGTGGTGTAGCGGGCAAATTTAATCGCTGCTTCTACCGCTTCGGTGCCGGAGTTACAGAAGAACATTTTGTCTAAATTATCTGGTGTCGTCGCCAGTACTTCTTTTGCCAACAAACCGCTTAGCAAAGATACGTCCATTTGCACTAGATTCGGTAATTCTAGGGTTAAGGTTTCTTTGAGGGCGTTAATCACGGTTGGGTGATTACGGCCAATCGCGAACACGCCAAAACCGCTCAACAAATCAAGATATTCGTTGTTATCTTGGTCGTAAAGGTATTGGCCGATGGCTCTTTTGTAATTTCTGTCATAACCGATGGTGCGTAATACGCGAACCATCTGGTTGTTGAGATATTGCTCGTGTAAATCGAATTTTTCGTCGAAATGCTCAGTAAAAAGATCGGCAATGCTAAAGGACATTTAATACCTCGAGTTGTTTGGTTATTGATCGTTTTTGATGGGGGATAAAAACGTCAAAAATTAACGAAAGCGTTTAGTTGCAGTGCAACGGTTTTTAGGGTTTTTTGGGCGGCATTAAAATGCAGTCCGAGTTTGATCAAGCTGGGAATTTCCCAAGGATGGCTGATTAGGTATGTCAGTAATCGAGTTAATACCACTTGGCCGTTATCATTCAGTGAATGCGCTATTGCATTCGGTAAGTTCATCGAAGCAGGATCGGCAATCGCACGAATCGCTACAAAAGCTAAGCCATTGCTTTGTGCTAGTTCAGCAATTGCTCCGCTTTCCATATCTAAGGCAATAGCACCGGTTTGTTGGAAAATTTGCTGTTTTTCCTTGCTACTTGCGACTAACGCTTTGCTGGCGGCCAAGTTTGCGGCGCTTAAGCTTAAATTAGGACTTAGTAGTTCGTGTAAGTGCTTAATCCAGTTCGCGTCTGAGTTGAAATGCTGATTGTCTGATTTTATGCCTGAAGCTAAAACTAAATGACCAGGTTTTAAATCAGGTGATAGCGCAGCCGCACAGCCCCAGCTGATTAAGTGTGTTGCACCTTGGTTAATTAGGTTTTGGGTTGCACGTTCAGCGTTGATAGGGCCAGCACCGGCAAAGCACAATAAAATGTTTTCGCTGATGGCAACGCAATCACCCTGAGCCGGTTTTGCGCGGGTCAGGGTGCTTACTTCTTCTGGTAGGGCGACGACAATGCCTATGATCACTGTTTTGCCAATTCGTTACGGTATCTGGCAAGTGCCCATAGTGGGAAGAACTTGTCGTAGCCGTGATATTTCAAATAAAACACTTTTGGAAAGCCTGGTGCTGTATAGCATGGGTCGTTCCAAACACCGTCAGCTTGTTGCTGACTTAACAAAAACGCGATACCGGCTTTGACTTCTGGGCTGTTGACTTGGCCAGCAGCGATTAAGCCTAAAATTGCCCAAGCAGTTTGGAAGGCGGTGCTGAATTCATAGCGACCACGATAAGCATGTTCATCGTGATAGCTCAAATTGTCTTCGCCCCAGCCGCCATCTTCACGTTGTACGCTTTTCAGCCAAGCAACGGCTTTGGTGTACATCGGGTCGGTTTTTGGTA
>CAIXED010000026.1 GCA_903918375.1 uncultured Pseudomonadota bacterium
GGTTCGAACCCCCGTTACCGCCGTGAAAGGGCGGTGTCCTAGGCCACTAGACGATGGGGACTAAGACTTTAAAACCACATCAGTTGGTGGAGCCAAGCGGGATCGAACCGCTGACCTCTTGCATGCCATGCAAGCGCTCTCCCAGCTGAGCTATGGCCCCTCAATTGAGTTCGCTCATTATACAGGCATTTTCAAAATTAGCCAGCACTTTGTTGGCTTTTTATGAATTGAATTGCTTGTTCAATTCGGCTTAAGGTCTTTTGTTTGCCTAATAAAGCCAAGGTCGCATCAATCGCTGGCGATACACCGCTACCACAAACCGCAACCCGCAAAGGCTGTGCCACTTTGCCCAAGCCCAATTGCAATTGTTCCGCACTCTCTAAAACCACCTGATGCAAAGGCTCGATTTCCCAAGCAGTCAATGCATTAAATTGATGCCATAAATGCTGTAAAACATCTGCCGCTTCTGGCTTGAAGTTCTTTTTCGCGGCTTTTTCTTCATACTCGCTAAAGTCTTTAAAGAAATACACGCTATCCGCCGCCATGTCCACCAAGGTTTTGCAACGCTCACGCTGCGCCTTGACCACACCAGCTAAGGCCGGACCATTGGCCAAATCCAAGCCCAATTGTTGCAAATGCCAGCTTAAATGCTTAGCGACATTCTCTGGATCGCTGTTCATCATGTACTGATGATTCAGCCACAATAATTTATCGGTGTTAAAAGTCGAAGCAGACACATTGACCTTTTCCAACTCAAACAACTCAATCATTTCTTCGCGACTAAACAATTCTTGATCGCCATGCGACCAGCCCAATCTCACCAAATAGTTCAACAACGCTTCTGGCAAATAACCGTCATTGCGATATTGCATCACGCTCACCGCGCCATGACGCTTAGACAAACGCGCACCATCAGAACCCAAAATCATCGGTACATGGGCATAAACCGGTAACTGTGCGCCCAAAGCTTTCAGAATATTAATCTGCCGTGGGGTGTTATTGACGTGATCATCGCCTCTAATCACATGGCTCACACCCATATCCATATCATCAACCACAACCGTTAAGTTATAAGTCGGTGTGCCATCAGAACGAGCAATAATCAAATCATCCAGCTCTTTATTAGCAACCACGATTCGGCCTTTAACCAAATCATCAATCACCACTTCGCCCTGCTCTGGATTTTTAAACCTTACCACCCGCTCGCCAGTATTTTCAGCACCATGACGGCATTTACCGTTATAACGCGGCTTTTCCTTATTCGCCATTTGCTGCTCGCGCAAAGCATCTAACTCTTCGCGACTGCAATAACAATAATAAGCATCGCCTTGATCCAACAACTGTTGAATCACCTCTTTATAACGATCAAAACGCTGGGTTTGATAAAACGGACCCTCGTCATATTCAAGCCCCAACCATTCCATGCCTTCCAAAATCGCATCCACCGACGCTTGGCTTGAGCGCTCAAGATCGGTATCTTCGATTCTTAAAATAAATTTTCCGCCGTTTTTACGGGCATACAACCATGAAAACAAAGCAGTTCTCGCACCGCCAACATGCAAATAACCGGTAGGACTTGGGGCAAAACGGGTTCTAATACTCATCATCACTTACTTATTAATTAAAAATTTCTTCGCGTATTCAGTTGGAATCGTGCGAGCCGCACTTAAGCGCATCGCCTGATAGTTGAATTGTACACTGCCTTGGGCCGCATCATTTTTGCCTAAAATCGCCAACGAGGTGGAATGACCTTGCGCAGCGGCTTTTTGATACCAGGCAGTCGCCTTATCTCTGTCATTTGTTACCCCCAAACCACGATCATACATTGCGCCCATTACCACTTGAGCATCCATCAATCCTTGTTTAGCGGCTTTTTCCATCCACTCAGCCGCCAAAGCGTCGTTAACCTCAAAACCTTCGCGACCCAACAAATATAAAGACGCTAACTTTGCCTGAGCCTGTGGACTGCCCTGCTCCGCTGCTTGCTTTACCTCAACCGCATTTTCGGCAAACACGCCATGCGCCTGCCCAAACAACAAACACACACCTAAAAGCCACGCTTTTTTGCACATCACAACCACTCCAAATGCTTAAGCAAACAATAAGAATAAACAGGCATTATTTCACGGTGATTCGACAAGTTAAACCAACGATTAAATGTAATCGATAACATTAATTAGCAAACCACAAACATTTAACATTATTTAAACATTGTAAAATCAAATATCACATAAAATGGTAATCCGTTTCAACGACAATTAAAAACTGATACTGAAAAGCACGCTCCCAATAACGAGAAAAAAGGAAATAACATGAATAAAAAAATCATAACAAGCACCGCAATCAGCATAGCCCTGTTATCAGGATGCGCGACCCAATCCAACAATAATTTTCAAGCATTTCAAGCACAAGACTTAAATGCCTTGGTCAAATCTGGCCAATTGGTTCAAAAAACCGACAGCTTTTTCGTGATCAACGACTCATCATCTTCAATGAGCAACACCTATCAAGGTGACACAGCTGGCACTAAATTAGATGCTGAAAAAGATTTGTTGAATAAATTTAACAAAACCATCCCAACACTCAATTTAAACTCTGGCTTGCGTAGTTTTGGTTTTGGCCCATGCTTATCATGGAACACCAGCGTTCTAAACCAACCACTACAAAAATACAGCCAAGCTGGTTTTAACGACGCCATCACATCACTATCTTGCTCAAGCGGTGGCACACCACTAGCTGACGCTTTAGAAGCAACAGCACAAGATATCAGCAGCGCACCAGGCAACATCGCTTTAATCGTATTCAGTGACGGTAAAGATGATTCATCTCCAGCTCCAGCAGCAGCTGCATTAAAAACCCAACACGGCGATAAACTTTGCATCTACACAGTTTGGGTCGGCAACGAAAATGACACCATCGGCCAAGCCAATCTAAGCCAAATTGCCAACACATCAAGCTGCGGATTTGCAACCACAGCGGCAAACATCAGCAGTCCAGCTGGCATGACCGAATTCGTTAAAAACGTCTTCTTAAAAGCAGGTAGCCCAGTAACACCTTTAGTCGACAACGATCAAGACGGCGTTATCGATCCAAAAGATAAATGCCCAAATTCACCAAAAGGCGCTATCGTTGATAAAGACGGCTGCTGGGCATTCCACGGTGTATTGTTTGACTTTGATAGCGATAAAATCAAATCAACCAACGATCCATTAATCGCCAATGCGGTTCACGTTTTAAAACTGAATCCTCAATTATCTATCGAAATTCAAGGCCATACCGACAGCTACGGCAAAGACGCTTACAACCAAAAACTATCAGAGCGCAGAGCTTTGGCAGTTAAAAATGAGTTGGTTAGACAAGGGGTCGCCAGCTCACGTTTAAGCACTGCGGGCTTCGGCGAATCAGATCCTGTCGATACCAATGAAACCGATGCAGGTCGCGCTTATAACCGTCGTGTTGCTTACAAAATTGTTAAATAACACCTCACGGTAATGCTACAAAAGAGGGAGGCTTCGGCCTCCCTTTTTTTATCCGCTAATTTAATCGCTTCAACTCACCCGGATGCCTAATCAATAAAGCAAAGCGATCTTTAGACCGATGCACCCAACCCCGTGCTTCAATTGTTTTGCCAACATAGCTTTGCAAATCTGGGAACAAATCAACAAACTCATCCGGCACCTGCAGTGCCACTTGATCGGAAAATTGCAGATAATGATATTTACGCGCATTTTTAACCGCCCGAATCGTCCCAGTAATCCGCTGCCAACCGTGGTAATTGTCCTGAGTTAAACTTTGAAACGACTTAGACGCATATTGCGGATAAGCCCAAATTCCCAACTTAGCCGATTCTGCGCTTTGCTGAGCACTTAAAAACTGATCCAAATACTTCAAATTCGGCGGAAAAATACTCACCGCCGCCAAGCCGTTTTTCACCAAATCCAAATTGATATTGCGTTTTTGTTCATCAAACACATAAGCCAAACTGCGCTGATATTGATCCTGTTTTTCAACATCAAATTGCAAACTGACTTTTTTATGCTCCAAACGCTGCTTAAGCCACACCTTCGCTGCTTGCCCGCCCTGCTCCTCGGTTTTACGGCCACCCGCCACTTCGGGGGTATTAATCCCTAAAAACCGTACTTTCGTACCATTACTCAATAAAATCGTGTCACCATCAAACACCTTCTCAACTTGATAATAAGTCGTCGGTGGCGCATCAATCGCCACCTTTTGCGCATTGTTTCCGGCTTGATCACTGTAATGTGGCTGGCCTTGTTGATCAGTCCATTGAAAAATCTCAGCACAAGCCACCAACGGCAAAGCCAACAAAATTAAGCCACAGCGTTGCAGTTTTTTATTTACCATATTCAAATTCCTTATTTTTAAGCCCAAACCATGCCACAACAAGCGATCATCAGCGCCAGCCAAGCTTGGCTAAACCACTTTGTGATTCATTACAACATCTGCCCATTTGCCCGCCGCGAACAAGAAAAAAACAGCATTCGCTACTTAGTGTTAGAAGGCGACGATACCGAACAGCATTTAGAGGCTTTAATTGTAGAAGCCGAACATCTCGACCACCACCCAGCCAGCGAAACCAGCTTGTTGATTTTTAGCGATGGCTATCAAGACTTTGATGACTTTTTAGATTTAGTGGCGATTGCCGACGACTTATTGATAGACCAAGGCTACGAAGGCGTTTACCAACTTGCCAGCTTTCACCCTGACTACTGCTTTGCCGACGCCAGCCCCGATGACGCCGCCAACTACACCAACCGCTCCCCTTACCCCATGCTGCATATCATTCGTGAAGCCAGCATAGAAAAAGCACTCACTAAATACCCAGATCCTGAACAAATTCCCGAAAGAAACATGCAACTAACCCGCGAACTCGGCTTAGAAAACTTACAGACATTATTAGAAACCTGCCACACACTGCCATAAAACAGTAAAAAAACATAAGCGCTAAATCGCAGATATTCAGCTTGGCAGTTTAAAATAGCGGATTAACCACAATCCACCCCAGCACCCTGTTTGCTAAATTAAGCAAACATCGGGCTTTAGCTTTTAAAAACTGCCATGTTTAATATTTTTTCATTATTGTTAGTGCTAGTCACCAGCGCCTGCTCTAGCCCACAAATTAACCCCACCAACCGCCAACCACCAACCCAACACGCCAGCTACGACAGCCGCTTACGGGAATTGATGGACAAAATTGAAATCCTCACCCAAGAGCGTTTTTTAACCGATCACGAACAAGACGACGAACGCCGAAAATACACCCAACAAATCGCCACCAACGCCGAACAACTAGCCCGCAGCACCGATGGCATTATCGCTAAACTACCCAGCTTAGGTTTAACCCCCCAACAGCAACAAAGCGCATTAAGCCTCGCCGAAAAATTGCGTGAACAATCACGGCAGTTACAACAACAAGCCCAGCTACATCATATCCACGCCATGAGTAATCACTTACAAGTGATCGACACCACCTGCAACACTTGCCACGCGCTATTCAAAAAACTGGACCGTTAAAATGCCACGCAACACATTCAAAACCTTAGTGGTTTTGCTTTTAATGCTATTCAACCAAAATCTGTTAGCCGACGATCAAACGCTCAGCTTATTAAAAGAATTAAAAGCCGAAATCCAAACCCTAAAAACCAATGCCGAAATTGCTAACAACCGAATTAGCGAACTGGAAAAGCAATTAGCTCAAAGCCAAAAACCGGCCTTAGTTACTACTGGTTCACAGCAAAATGCCCCTGCCACCAACAACCCCACAACGCCAGTAACAAGCAACGCTGAAACCACCGTCCCCGAAAAACCAGCGATTAGAGTCGGTGATGTAAAAGGCACTTTTAAAATCCCGGGCACTGATACCTCAATCGGTATGGGCGGCTTCGTGAAAATGGACACTATGTTTAGCAATGTCAGCGCCGGACGCGACAAACTCGGCGACCAACAGCTAGTGTTTTCACAAATCCCAGTCGGTCGAGCACCCGGTGAACACAGCCAAACCACCTTTCTCGCCAAAGATAGCCGCTTATGGTTTAAATCGTTTACCCCAAGCAACTGGGGCGACATTAACACCTACATGGAATTTGATTTTTACGGCGACCCAGCCACCTACAGCTATACACCACGTTTGCGCCATGCTTATGGCTCAATCGGCAATTTCTTAGCAGGTCAAACTTGGACAACCTACACCAACATCTCGGCATCACCCGACCACTTGGAATCAGGCACCTCAGCAGGCTCGCTAAGCACCAGCCGCCAGCCTTTAGTTCGCTGGACACAAGCGCTGAATGGCTTTGAAATACCGATTGAAGTTCAAGCCGCATTGGAAGCGCCGCGTAGTAGAGTTTGGGTGCCCAATAGCATTGAAAAAAACGCCTCTAACGACCCAGCAAATTTGGATGTTAGCCCTGTCGCTGATAATTTTCTAACCACCCCAAATGCTGAACGCTATCCTGATTTAGTTGCCAGAGTGAATTTCAAACCCGAATGGGGCAATCTATCCTTTGCCGCCTTAGGCCGACAAATCCGCTACACACAAGCAAAAACTGGCTTGGAAGCCGGTAGCTGGGGTGGTGGCTTAAATGTAGCCGGCAAAATCAACAGCCTCGGTTTAGATACATTCCGCTTTATGGCTCACATAGGCAATGGTGCTGGCCGTTACACCACCACGACCAACACCTTTGAAGACGCCGCATTAAGCGAACAAGGCGATTTATCGCTAATCAAAACCTTCGGCGGCATGGTGTCTTATCAACACTGGTGGAACAAACAATGGCGCTCCAACCTCACCTACGGCTACGCCGCCGCCAACCAACCGGGGTTTGTTAATCCATTGCTAAACCAACAAGTACAATCCATCCACGCCAACTTAATCTGGAGCCCTATCAGCCAAACCACGCTAGGCATGGAATATATTTTTGCCGAACGCGAATTAGTCACTGGCCAAAAAGGTGAACTACAACGAATACAGTTCTCAGCGCGATATAGCTTTTAAGCACAAAACCCCGTTCGCGGAGCGGAGCCGAAGCGAATATAGGCAGCAACAACCTTTCAGCAAATGTGACTAGCTGCTGCCGTCATTCCCGAGAAATTGGAAATCCAGACCTCGAAGCCATCGCCTAGATTCCCGCCTTCGCGGGAATGACGAAGTTAGTGGGATTGAACAAAGAATAGGCAGCTGGCGGTAAACCACAACGAATACAGCTCTCAGCGCGGTATAGCTTCTAAGCACAAAACCCCGTTCGCTGAGCGGAAGCGAATATAGGCGACAACAACCTTTCAGCGAATGTGACTAGCTGCTGTCGTCATTCCCGAGAAATCGGGAATCCAGACCTCGAAGCCATCGCCTAGATTCCCGCCTTCGCGGGAATGACGAAGTTAGTGGGATTGAACAAGGATTTGCTAAGTGACTTTGCTAAAATACCGACATCACTCGGAGAACCTTTTTGAAACCGTCTTTTTACGATCTAAATTATTCTGATTTAGAAACCATTATAAATACCCATAATTTCAACAGCTCAGCATCGAGAATTCTGTTTAATTGGTATTACAAGAAAAAACAAAATACCCCCTGCCCTGATATTTCCAAATCGGCATTAGCCTTTTTTGAACAAAACTACGATTTCTACCTACCCGAAATCGATACCGTTTATCAATCAGAAAAAGATCGCACCGTAAAATTTCTATTTAAACTCAAAGATAATCACAAAGTCGAAACCGTCTTAATCCCTTTCAATAATAAATATTCGATTTGCCTATCATCGCAAGTCGGCTGTGCCATGAATTGTTCTTTTTGTTTTACCGGCGAACAAGGGCTGAAAAGAAATTTAACCACCAGTGAGATTATGGGCCAGTTTCTACAAGCTTGGCGTTGGTTAGCCAGCAATCGAGCCGGAGAAGAACGGATTTTAAATATTGTCTTTATGGGTCAAGGCGAACCATTACATAATTTTGATGCGGTAAAAAAAGCCTGTGAAATTTTCTTATCGCAATACGGCACCTCAATTGGCGTGCAAAAAATCACCATTTCAACCGCAGGCTATATTCCAGGACTTAAACGCTGGAGCGAAGAAATTCCTAGAGTAAACCTTGCCTTATCGCTGCACTCACCGTTTGCAGAAAAGCGCAATGAACTAATTCCGATTAATAAAAAATACCCACTAGAAGAAGTATTAACCTATATTGACCAAGTACCTTTAAATAAAAAACAGTTTATTACCTACGAATATATTCTAATAAAAGACTTTAATGACTCGGCTGATGACGCTGAAAAACTCGGAAACCTGCTGGCGGGGAAAAGTGCTTATATCAATATCATTCCATTTAACCCTTATCCCGGCTCACGTTACCAACGCCCTAACTTGGATACTGTGGAAAACTTCAAAGCGATTTTAGATACCTTTAAAATCCCAACTTTAATCAGAGGGGTTAAAGGTGATGATGTATTAGCAGCGTGTGGGCAACTCAACTCGTTGTGATTTGTCGGTAGACCTTAGTCATGTAGATACTGTTTTAAACATGGATTGTCTCTTGGAGAATGATATGAATAAAGCTAATTTAAGCCATGTCAAGCAGTGCAATGCTATTTGGTTATTGCGGTTTACCGGTTACGGCTTACTGGGTATGGCGTTGGTTCTCAGCGGTTGTAGCGATACGTCTCTTCAAAGCAAAGTGCTCAATCCCATTGAGCAGCAACCACTGGTCGCCAGTCCGCCCGTCATTGTGCCCAAACAGCCTCCTGTAATACACGAGCAGCAACCGATTGAATCACTATTGGTACAATTAAAAGACAATGACTCCTGTTTGAATCAACTGAGCAATCTGCGCTTTGCCCTAGAGCATGATTTATTTAATCAGGTAGATCTTTATACCGCAGAAAATTTGATTAAATTTTTTGATAAAAAATATTACGATATTAACTATTTTGACGGGAATCTTGGGGTATTTTCCAAAAATGGATATTTTACTTTTAAAAAAAATCAACATAAATTCCCAAAAAAGCCATGTTTTGATGTTATTAGTATTTCAACAGAGGTGGGGTCAAAATGGGAAGTAAAAGATACAAAAAACCGATTTTCTAAAGCAGTTATTCCAACTCGTATGGCTTTTTCTGCAAGTAATTTTTTGAGTGTAAGTAATTTTGATCGGCTTAATAATCTTAAGTTTGAAGAGTTATTAGCATCTTTTCAACCAATGACATTGGTTTCTGTGCGTAATTGCGGTGATGCCATGATGCAACATTGGGGTAAGCTGATTAGCGCTCATTCTGTTTTACAACGTAAAACTAGTCTGCGACAAACATTAAAAAATATTGAAAAAGACATGCCAGAACACGCATTTGGTGAATGTGAACTTCAATATAAATTAAATACGAAAAATTATCTCGTTGACATTATTATAATTACTTACCGAGATGGCAATATTGCCGACCTTCGAATAAATAGTACTAAACAGAAGTAAATTAGATAGCTTGATCGAATTCAGTGACTAGTTGGTTAAGAAGTGGTGGTTTTGATAATGCGCAGATTGCCAAAGCCCAGTAGATACTGTTATCCAAATCAAGCCCCATGAAGTGCTGGATCAAAGTTTTTTCCCGATTTCAAGACGCCAAAAGCGACATGAATGAGTTTCCGCATCATGGCACCAATGATCAATTTGGGCGGTTTACCAGCAATCGCCA
>CAIXED010000027.1 GCA_903918375.1 uncultured Pseudomonadota bacterium
GTTGCGTATGATTCAACTGCGAATAACTTAGGCACTTTCACCGAGCCGTCACGGCAGGTTTTACTAATATCGTTACGCAACAAATCGACAATCATCACATTCTCAGCGCGATCTTTACGACTATTGCTCAAGTCTTGTATTTGCTGCCGATCTTGTTCAGGATCGGCTTTTCTAGGGCGAGTGCCTTTAATTGGCTTAGTTTCGACACGACCATTAATCACTTGCAGAAAACGCTCAGGTGATGAGCTTAAAATTTGCAGATCCGGCAAATTCAAATAAGCACTAAACGGCGCAGCATTAATTTGTCGCAAGGCTTGATAAGCCTGCCACGGATTGCCTTCACATTGGCTAACAAAGCGCTGAGTCAGATTAATCTGATAGCAATCGCCTTCTTTTAGATAGTGTTTGATTTTGTTAAAGGCTGTCGCGTATGTGGCTTTGTCGAGATTCGATTGCGGCGCCGTTAAGACTTTAAAGCCATCATTAACGCTTGTATCGGGCGATAGTTGGCTAAATTGTTTGAGCAAATTTTGCTGTTGCTCATCGCTTAAATCGTAACCGACTAGCCAACTTTGTTGCTGCAAATGATCGACAATCACCGCCCATTGATAAATACCAATCGCCATTTCTGGCGCTTGTTCATCATCATGCGCCAAAATCGGTAATTTTTCGATGCGTCGGGCTAAGTCGTAACCAAAATAGCCAATTGCGCCGCCGTTAAATGGCAAATCATCAATCGCGGGTTTTACTGAGTCTAATGCTTGTTTAACTAAGGTAAATGGGTCTGCATGGCTAATGGTTTGTTGGCCATTTTTGCTGATAACGGTGTGTTCACCATAAGTTTGCAAAGTGCAGACTGGCTCATAAGCCAAAATATCAAATCGGCCTTGTTGGTTGCCGTGGTAGGCGCTATCTAAAAATACCGCCCAAGGCAAAGCCGCCAACGGGGCAAACAATTGAGCGCTATCTTGAAAATAAGGTAAAGACTGTTTAACGACTGTGGTTAATGACATTCAAAGGCGAAGACTATGGGGATAGTTCGAGATTTTATAACAGCACAGGCGTTTAACAAAACCCACCCGCAAGATAAGCCACTGCTACCGCTGGCGCACAGTCATTAGCATCAATCTCGCCGTGGGTTGTTTGCTGAAAAATCTCGGCAAAATCTTGATATTGCAAACCTTGTTCTGCGGCAATTTGTTTGACTAAAAACCGCCCTACGCCAGCACCAACCAGCACTAATTGCTCCGCTTGTTGACTGCGTTGAGTTTGTTGCAAACAAGCCTTAGTAATTAGCTGTTTCTGCTGTTGTTTTAGCTGTTGAGCAAAATCTAGCCATAGTGACCAATCGCTTTCGGCAAATTCATAGCCGGTCATCCGCGATAAACGTATCGCACTGGCTTTAGCGGTTTTCTCGCCGCCATCAGCTGTGTCAGCTTGGTCGTGTGCTTCCTGTAAATCACCGGTTAAGCGGTAAACATCGGCCATCGTTGCGAAATATTCCGCCATCAAACCCATCTCTTGACCGTTAAAAATCGCCCGTTGTGCAATCGCCATCACTGCGGTTCTGACGATGCCGGTATACAGTAATTCGCCCGACACCAAACGCTGGTAATCGCTATAACCTTGGGCCTGGACTTGATGGTCTTCTAATAACAGAATATCGGTGGTGGTACTGCCGACATCGACAAACAAGCCGAATGCGTGCTGTTTAGCGGCTAAATCGGCACTGGCTAACCAGTTGGCCGAAGCAATATTCATGTATTCGTTAGCAGTAATATCAGCGGGACTTAAAAAACCACGGCGACCGGCATAAATCGTCAGATCTTGAGCGTTTAATTGCTGATGCACCGCTTGGATAATCGCTTGTACGCCTTGCTCGCGACTGGCGAAACAATCGACCAATTCGCCGGTCATGGTGACTGCATGTAAATACTGGCCAGCAGGTATGGCTTGCAAAATCGCTGCCATGGCTTGATGCAAGTGATCAATGCCTTTCCATAACGGACAAGGCTGCTGCAGAACTTGCAGAATCTGACCGTTTTCATCCAATAACGCTGCCTTTACGTGCGCGCCGCCAATGTCCCAGCCGATGATTTTTGTATGCATAAACTTAGTTTCCATGAATATCGACTGTAACGATGTGTTGCTGTGTCGGTTTGATTTGAGGGGCGTTTGTCAGCAATTGTATAGCTTGTTCGGCGACATTAATCCCTGTCGCTGGATAAATACCGACGAAAGAGGTGGTTAAGCGTGGGTTTATTTCCAATAACAACGGGCCTTGCTCGACGGTTTCGATTAAATCAATGCCGATATAGCCCCATAATTCTGGTAAGGCTTTGGCGATTTTATCAATCAAGTTTTGATAAAACTCAGGGTAAGGATTGGGGACATTAACCATGCAAGCGCTTAAATGAAATTGCTGCTGCTTGAGCTGAATTTGTTGTTGATTACAGCTTAACAACCAGCCCTGCCCTTGTTTAAATAAACAGGATAGACTCACCGCTTGGCCAGCGACATAAGGCTGTAAAATGTAGTTAGTTAATTCCGATTTTAATTGCTGGAATTGTTGAGGATTATCAACCACGATACTGCCTTCACAGCCTAAACCATCAATTGGTTTTAGCACGCTAATCGGGTATTGATTAAGGCTATTTTGCTCTAAGAGTTGTGTTTCAACGCAGGCAATCTTGTGTGCGATTAAGGTTTGATAAGTGGCTAACTTATCGCTACAAAGTCTTACCGTTGTCGGTGATGACAACAGCAATTGTTTATTTTGATCCAACACTTGCTGGGCAATATCAGCCAGTAGGCCTTGGCTTTCCGGTGCTAATGGCCAAACCGCATCGGCTTGGGCAATTAAATCGCTCAAATAGTTTTTAGGGCTTTGCTCATCAATCCAGATAATATCGGCATTAGCGGGCACGACAATATTGCAGCGTTTATCCAATGGAATTAATAGCTGAATCGCGGCTAAATCCTTTAGCTGATCGATTAAAGCCTGTAACATCAAGCGACCTTCGGCGGCCAAGGAATCCGGCAAAACTTGATCAGCCATGCCGCCGCCAGAAATGTATTCAAAAACCAATAGTTTCAAAGCGTTAAACTCCAATTATGCAAATCATTCCGGTTATTGATTTAAAAGATGGCTTGGTCGTTCATGCGGTGCGTGGCGATAGAAGTCAGTATCAGGCAATTCATCAAAACTCGCTGATTACCGATAGTAGCAAGGCTGATGTGGTTATCGCTAATTTATTGAAAAAAAAGGATTTTAAAAGCATTTATATTGCTGATCTGAATGCAATTTGCGGTTTGGGTAATCATAGCGTTTTGATTAATCAGTTATTAAATCGTTACCCTGAAATTGAGTTTTGGATTGATGATGGTAGCGAATTGGCTGATTGTCAGACTTATCAAGCCAGTAATTACAAAACTGTGATTGGCACCGAATCGCAAAATCAACCTATAAACCAACTGGATGCGGATTTAATTTTATCCTTGGATTTTAAACAGGATCAAGCCGCAGGTCATGGCGATTGGTTTAACAGTAATCAGTTTTGGCCCAAGCGAATTATTGTGATGACTTTAAATCGAGTTGGTAGCCAGTTGGGGCCTGATTTTGAAAAACTAACTGATTTACGCCAAAACTATCCTGATAAAACCATCATTGCCGCTGGCGGGATTCGTCATTTAGCGGATTTGCAGCAATTAAAGCAATTGGGTATTGATGCGGTGTTAATTGCATCAGCGCTACACAATGGCAGATTAACTGCGGACGATCTTGCCGACTTTTAGGCAAAAAAATACCCCAGCAAGCTGGGGTATTTTCGACAACCGTCGAGGCTAAAACTTATACGTTATTAGCAGCGAATGGGTGTTTTGCTTCTTTTTTAGCAGCAACAACTTCAGCAGCAGTTGGTGAACCCGCTACAGCGCGTTCGATAGCTTCTTTAGTTGCTTTGTAGTTGTATTCTTCGATTTTTGCATCGTCTTCAGCCAACCAGTGGATGAATACGCCAACAGAAATGAACAAATCATCAGCTTCGTCAGCTGGGATTGTGCCGTCTTCTACTGAATCAGCAACCGCCATAGCAACTGCACGTTGTGCTGGGCCAAACATTTGAACTGCTTGTTTTGCGCCTTTGATTGTTACTTTGTTGAACAAGATAGTAGCTGGTTTAACCATCAAGTTAGGAGCAACAACAGCCAACAAAGTTGAGAAACCGTCTTTGTTGTTGGTCAAAGCGTTTGCGAATGCAGATTCAGCAGCTGAACCACGTGGGCCAATGATCAAATCGATGTGAGCAATCTCGTTGCCATCGCCAACCAAAGATTCGCCAACGCGCAAGTTAGTAATTTTTGCCATTTTAATTATCCCCTTAAAGATAAAATTGAATGAAGATAGACAGCTAATGTCCACAGTTTTGTTTCTGGGTTTACACCCAAAACACTTTCAGCAACCGCAATTGCTAAATCAGTTTTTCCAAAAAAACCACCAATAATGTCGCAACAGTTAAGTCGGCAGTGGTTCCAGGATTAATTCTTTTGGTCTTAAAAGCTTGATCCATGCTGTGAAGCATAGGCATCAGCTCGTCCAGCGTTTCTGCATGATTAAGCGCCTCGCATAAGGTGGTCATTTCTGCTGCAACCCATTGCGAATATTGCGAACCAAATTTCCGTTCGATATGACTATCAGGAAATTTTGCTAGCAATTGCGCAAAAACACTTAATGCTGACCAATTACAATCGCCAGACAAAATGAAGCGCTGATTATACTGTAAAACAGCGAAATCAAAAATATCTTTAAAGCCATTACTATATTGCAAGGCGATTCGATCTTTGGGACTAGCAATTTGCATTGCTTCCAACAAAGTCACTTCTGGGGCTTGATTGACATCTTGTTGCTCGGATTTACCTAAACCACCCGGAGCAGCCAAAGTTATTGCTTTAAAAGCCCATTCGGCATCTTGCAGGCTGGTATTTTCTAAAACAAGCATCAATGAATCACGCAAACTTTGCCCAGTTTGACGCTGCCAATAAGCCTGCATCAAGGGTGCGGCCAGTAAAATTATCCCTAAATTGGTATTACAACCCACCGCTTCACGAGTCGCCTTCACGGCATAAAATATTTTCTCACCCAAGCTGTAATCAGGATTAGAAACAGGCTCAGCACTGACTTTTGCGCTCAGTATAAAATCATCAACCGTCATATCATGCGCCGGACTATAAACGCTGACATTGCCCGGCTTAAACGCTTGCAATTCAATTTCACAAGCGGTTTGATAAGCCTCGATTAACCCTTGCTGGACACTCACGACAAATACCTATCGACTAAATCATTGACCAAGCAACTCGCGACATCAATATCACAAACACTCTGTAAGCCTTTCCAAGCTGGCACGCTGTTGACTTCAATCACCACATAAGCCCCAGAACTGTCTTGAATAATATCGACGCCGGCATAATCCATGCTTAAAGTGGCAGTGGCTTTTACTGCCAACTCACTCAATTCCGCATTTAATCCAATTACTTCACAACTCGCACCACGAGCAACATTGTTCAGCCAAGAAATACCGCGCCGACGCATAGCTGCAACCGCTTTGCCATTAATCACAAATACCCGCATATCGGAATAACCATCACCGGCACATTCGACAAAACGCTGTAAATAATAAATGCCGCGACTACTGGTTAACCAAAGCAAATCAGTAGATTTTTCAATCCGGCGAATCCCCTCGCCCTGCGAACCAAACAAAGGTTTGCTAATTAAAAAATGCCCTTGTTGCAATTGTTGTTCAGCAATCGCCAAAGCAGCCTCTCTATCACGCAACATCCAAGTCAGCGGCGTTGGTAGACCGGCTTGTTTTAACAAAAAGCTAGTCATGCCTTTATCAACACTCGCCTCAATTGCTCGGCCATCGTTGTAAACAGGCACGCCTAAAATTTTCAAGGCATGTAAAACATCCAGATAAAACACCACCTCTTCCAACGAACCACCTGGCACACCGCGGATAAACACGGCATCTGGCAGTTGTTGTTCAAAGCCTGGAATAATAATCGGCAGCGCATCGGCTTCGACTTGCAAGCGACAGGCAGTCAGGGAAATATAGCTGGCGACACAATCACGCTTGGCAAAAGCTTGAGTTAACTGCTTGCCGTGCCAACCGGGATCGTCAGTAATAATGGCAATTCGACGCAATGGAATTCGTTTGAAAGAAGTAGACAGCTCACGCAGCATTAAAACTGCGTGAGAGAAAAAAGGATTATTTAGGCGCCAAAAGACAAATCTAATAAAGCATTATCCAATTTGCCAGCACGGAAACTTTTGCCTGATTCAACCGCGGTAACAATCACGCTGGCTGGGCTAAATAACATGGCATCAATTTTGAAGAAATCGTATTCATAGGCTTTAAAAATATCAGCAAACGGTTTGCCGTAATCTTTTGATGTCGAGCTAGGCAATTCGTTAGCTAATTTCTCAGCCTCTTCATCGCTGCCTTTAACAAATAAATGCACTTGGCCAGCGAATAAAATAGCGTCGTTAGTACGCCCCATGGCTTTTACAAAATTAGGATGTGGCGGGCAAACTGGCGCACTACCTGAACCATCAATGATATTTTCTAAAGGAAAATGCAAAGCATGAGCTTTATGCAAGGCCACTTCCAAAACCCGACCAACAACCTGAACACCACCTGCCAAACTACTAGTTGGGGTGACAATAATGGTCAATTTATCAGGACTAACACCACAAGCTGCAGCCACTTTCTCAACAATTTCAATTGGTGGCAAAGCATCATTTTCAATCACCAACACCGTGCGCTCAGCGCTATCACGGTAAGCAAGTTCCCCATACAACTCTTCAACAGCAACTACTTCATCATTTTTGACTTTAGTTGCCATTGCCCGTGCAGGGCCAGAACCCAAGGCATAATATTTAGCATGTGACAAACTCCAGCCGGCATATTGACTACCCAAACAAGCCAAAACAGGATTACTTGCATGAACATTAACCGTTAAAGGCCAGTTATTGGTATAGCTGCTTTGTGACAAACTAACAGTACCCAATCCACCCATACAAATTTCAGTAATAATGCGGCCTGCTTCTAAACCACCAAGCACTTTAATACCCGCATCAATAATCGTGCAGCCGTTATCCAGGGTCTCGATGCCCAATCGTAATTTATCGGCATTATCCAAAAGGTATTGAACTAAAGGTTGTGTCAGTTTATTAACGCTGGCTTGGTATTGCATGATTTTAATGACCTGTTTTTAAAAGATTTTCCATGAATCGTTGTCGCCTAATCAATTGCAGCGACACTTGTCTTGAGTTTTTTCCGTTGGCAATGATACTGCATATAGCTTGGCCCTTGCCAATAAATACCCCAGATTCAGGCCTATCAACCACCCATTTAGGCCAAGCAATTCGCTTAGAGATACCAATTTCTCGTTTGGCATAGAGCACTCGATAACCTGCACTTGAGGTTGGCAATGCATCTATTGGCTCCAATTTTCCCCAACAAGCTTGAAGATGATGTTTAAAAATCTGCTTGCCGTATAGCTGAGCGCTAGCCGGCACTCGAGGGTTAATTTCCAAAGCATAGCATTGGTCATTTTCAAGCATAAAATCCAAACTACCTAAACCTCGCAACCGATAAACCGTTAATAATTTTTTTAACCATTGCGCTATCAGTTGGCGAGTCGAACAAGGCAGATCAACTTGGCTAATCACGCCAGCAAAAGTAAAGTAAGCGTCACCTTCGGCAACGATGGCTTGGCGATTAAAACCAATAATCTCTATCGCATCACCAGACGCAATAAATAAAGCAGAATAACTTTGCCCAGCACAATACCGCTGCCAATAAACATGGTCTGTTCGTGACTCTAATTTAGAATAAACCCGAATACCTTGCCCTCCCTCACCTTGCATCGGCTTAACCAACCACTTGCCAGTTAAATTATCGGGAGCTGTAAATCGAACTTCAGGGTAGTTAATCGATAATTGATCGAATGTGTGGAATAGCGCATGCTTATCTTGAAATTGCTTATACATAGACAAAGGATTACCTAACACTCGCCAATGCCGCTCTAAATAACCAAGACTATCAATAAAATGTTCAAAGCCGCTGCCATAAACCACCGGCAATAAACCGTCATCTTGCTGAAGTTTTTCCAACACAGGCTTCAAATCATCCAAAGCTAAGCTTTCAAGTTTAAAACTTAAAACCGCCAAATTTTGCGTATCAAGATCAGCAAAACAATCAATCGCAATCACCTCAAAGCCAACATCAACCGCCATTTGCGCCAACATCCGTGCCGATTGAGCAATTACAACTAATCTATTTGGAAGATCCAATTTCATCAAAAATCCACTAAAAATCAAAAAAGGCTGGCGTTTAAAAAATATTCTGGCATAATAGCAGGAATTGGAGAGCTGGCTGAGCGGTCGAAAGCGACGGTCTTGAAAACCGTTGACGGCTTATACCCGTCCTGGGGTTCGAATCCCTAGCTCTCCGCCATATACCAAAGCCAAGTTATTAAAATTCTACGAATTTTGAAACTTGGCTTTTTTATTGCCCTTCGTTTTTATGCGCGCGTAAAACCAGCAAACTGGACACCAAATAATAGACTCATAAAATCATCCATAATTACCTTCAATACTATTGATTTATTGAAGGTAATCGTATTCATTTATTGGCGAAAATTTTTGTTTAGGGCCATATAGTTTTAAGAAAATTTGCCGCTCTATTTAATTAACTTTTTGTAAAACACAACTACAGCCCCACATCAATTATTTACCCAGCTCACCCCTTGCTCTTTGAATCGCCGCCTTAACCGTCTCCGGCGCAGTGCCACCGATATGACTACGCGCAGCGACCGAGCCTTCCAGTTTCAAAATATCAAACACATCTTCGCTGATTTGCGCTGAGAAGCTTTGTAATTCCGCCAAACTCAATTCTGATAAATCACGCTTACTATCAACACCTAAACGCACCGCTTGACCGACTACTTCGTGAGCATCACGGAATGGCATTCCTTTACGAACCAAGTAGTCGGCCAAATCTGTCGCGGTGGCAAAGCCACGTTTCGCGGCGTTGTACATGTTTTCCGGCTTGGCTTTGATGTGCGGCATCATGTCGGCAAAGGCGCGTAGGCAGTTGATCAATGTATCTGCAGTATCGAATAACGGCTCTTTGTCTTCTTGATTGTCCTTGTTGTAGGCCAAAGGCTGGCTTTTCATCAACATCAATAACGACATTAAATGCCCCGTTACTCGCCCTGCTTTACCGCGCACTAATTCAGGCACGTCAGGATTTTTCTTTTGCGGCATGATCGATGAGCCGGTACAGAAGGCATCAGGAATATCGATAAAATCAAACTGTGCGCTGGCCCATAGCACTAATTCTTCAGAAAAACGCGATAAATGCACCATGATTAAACTGCCCGCTGCAGCAAATTCAATTGCAAAATCACGGTCGCTGACAGAATCCAATGAGTTGTAAGACGGACGCTCAAACCCTAACAATTCGGCAGTCATAAAGCGATCAATCGGATAGCTGGTACCCGCTAAAGCCGCGGCGCCTAACGGCATGATATTGATGCGTTTGCAGCAATCTTGCAGACGTTGTTCGTCGCGGCACAACATTTCAAACCACGCCATTAAATGATGACCAAAGGTGACAGGCTGAGCGACTTGTAAATGGGTAAAGCCTGGCATGATGGTTTCGGCTTCACGCTCAGCAACATCCAACAACGCAACCTGCAAACGGCGTAACTGCGCCAAAATCGTGGTGATTTCGCTACGCAAATATAAACGAATGTCGGTTGCCACTTGGTCATTGCGTGAACGACCGGTGTGGAGTTTTTTGCCAGCGATGCCAATTAAATCGGTTAATCGCGCTTCAATGTTCATGTGCACATCTTCTTGTTTAATCGACCAGACAAACTCGCCACGCTCAATTTCGCCGCTGATTTGCGCTAAACCGCGTTGAATATCTGCCAACTCTTGGGCGGTGAGAATACCGATGTGATTCAGCATCGCAGCGTGTGCCAACGAGCCTTGAATATCTTGCTGCGCCATGCGCTGATCGAAATTCACCGAGGCGGTAAATTCTTCAACAAAAGCATCGGTTGCTTCGGCAAAACGGGCGCTGGAAAGTTTTTCGGTATTAACAGTGGTCATAAGTAACAGGTGATAAACAACAAAAAGGAGCGCGGATTATACCTTTGTCATTCACCGATTGAGAACGAAAGCCGCTTTAACTGGCAGGTTTTGCAGTAAAATCGTATCTTCAGGCCACTTTTGCTTCAGGTTATGACTAATCAATACACATTTCGCTCAGGCAGTCCTTACCCGCTGGGTACTAAAGTTAACGACGAGGGTGTTAATTTTTCTATCTCCAGTCGCCACGCTACTGATGTTGAACTATTGCTGTTTAAAACAGCTACTAGCAAAAAGCCATTTCAAATCATTCCCTTAGAGCGCAATAAAAATCACACTTTCTTTTCTTGGCATGTGTTTGTCGAAAACTTACCTGTAGGCACTTGGTACGGTTGGCGAATTGATGGCCCTTCTTTAACCAAAGAATCCGGCTTACGCTTTGATCGTCAGAAATTATTGCTCGACCCTTGGGCGCGGGCGATTAGTCATAAACTTTGGAAGCGCAGCAAAGCTTGCCAAGCCGGTGATAACAGCGCTTTTGCCATGAAAGCAGCCGTGGTTGATAACGATTATGACTGGGAAGGCGATACACCTTTAGTCATTCGCAGCGAAAAAGCGATTATTTATGAATTGCATGTCGGCGGCTTTACTCGCCACCCCTCCTCTGGCGTTAAAAATCCCGGCACTTTTGCGGGTTTAATCGAAAAAATCCCCTATCTACAGCAACTCGGCATTACCCACGTCGAATTACTGCCTGTGATGGCGTTTGATGAACAAGACGTTCCGGTTCATACCGCAGAATTGGGTTTGAAAAATTATTGGGGTTACAGCACCCATAGTTTCTTTAGCCCTCATCCAGGCTATTGCGTGACGCCGGAAAAGGCGACCCATATCCGCGAATTTCGTGATTTGGTCAAAGCCTTACACAAAGCGGGAATTGGCGTGATTATGGATGTGGTGTTTAACCACACCTCCGAAGCCGGTGCCGAGGGCCCTGTGATTAATTTCAAAGGTATCACCGGCAACAGTTTTTACCTGACCGACAAACACGACAAACGGATTTTCCACGATTACACCGGCTGCGGTAACACCATCAACGGCAACCACCCCTTAGTGACAAATTTTATTATCAGTTGCTTGGAATATTGGGTGCGGGAAATGCACATTGACGGTTTTCGTTTTGACTTGGCCAGCGCCTTGGCACGCGGCGAAGATGGCACGGTGTTACAAGATCCACCCTTGGTCTGGGGCATCGAATTATCAGAAAAACTCAGCCGTACCAAGTTGATTGCCGAAGCTTGGGATGCGGCTGGCTTGTATCAAGTCGGCAATTTCCCTGGCTATCGCTGGGGCGAGTGGAATGGTCGCTACCGTGACGTGATTCGCCGTTTTATCGGTGGTGAAAGCGGCATTATCAGCGAAGTTGCGACTCGGATTTGTGGCAGTAGTGATTTATATCAACCGCAACACAGACTACCGATTAGCGGGATTAACTTCATCACCTGCCACGACGGTTTCACCCTAAACGATTTATTCAGCTACAACCAAAAACACAACAGCGCCAATGGCGAACAGAATCGTGATGGTTGTAACAACAGCCTCAGTTTTAATTGTGGTGTCGAAGGTGCGACTAACGACCCAGCCATCCTAACGCTACGCAAACAATCGGCTAGAAACGCCTATGCGATTTTGTTGCTAAGCCTAGGTGTACCGATGTTATTAGCGGGTGACGAGTTTTTGAATAGTCAGCAAGGCAATAACAACAGCTATTGCCAAGATAACCCACTGAGCTGGCTAGACTGGCAAGCCAGCCAAGACAATGCCGATATATTGCGTTTTGTGCAGCTAATGATCCAACTACGCAAACGCCACCCATCGCTGATGCGCCGCCACTTTTTAACTGGCGAAGCGGTTAAAGGCAGAGAAATCGCTGATATTACTTGGCATGGCAACCAGCCGGATCAAGCGCCCAACTGGGATACCCCCGATAATCGCTTTTTAGCCTACACCTTGGCAGCGATTGAAGAAAACGAAGCCGATTTGCATATTGTGATGAATATGTCGGATGACAAGATTAACATCCAATTGCCAGATATTGCCGGACAACAATGGCATTTAAGTGTTGATACTGCAAAATCAGCACCCTTCGATATTATTGCGTTTAATCAGCAAACCGCATTAGTTGGCAACAGTTACTCAGTCAATCAACATTGTGTCGTTGTATTTGAGGGTAAAAAGCTTCACGCTGATCAAATTCAGCAACTGGCATCCGACTCATTTTTTACCACTTAGTTTTGGAGTGCGCGTGGCAATACGTTCGTTTAAAGATAAACAACCACAAATTGGCAATCAGGTTTTCATCGACGATAGCGCGGTGGTGATTGGTGACGTGACAATAGGCGATGATGTTTCAATCTGGCCTACGACTGTGGTGCGTGGTGATGTGGAGAAAATCAGCATTGGCGCGGGGACTAATGTGCAAGATGGCGCGGTGTTGCATGTCTCTCATGCGGGGGATTTTTCGCCTAAAGGCCATCCTTTAACGATAGGCAAAGGCGTGACGATAGGTCATCGTGCCGTGGTTCATGCTTGTACGGTGGGCGATTACTGTTTAATCGGCATTGGCGCGATTGTGATGGATGATGCGGTGATTGAAGATTATGTGATGTTGGGCGCAGGGGCTTTGGTCCCACCGGGGAAAAAGCTGGAATCGGGTTTTTTATATGTGGGAGCGCCCGCTAAGCAAGCTAGGGCTTTGAGTGAGCATGAAAAAGCCTTTTTGGAATATTCTTACCAGCATTACATTCAGTTAAAAAATCAGTATCTACAGCACTCGTCGAAAATACAATCAAAATTTGTAAGGAAAAAATGAACCTAACGTTCGAGATAACCTGCTTACGGCGATTGCCGTAGCGGGTCCGGTTGAGCGAGGGGTTAGGTGTCACTGCGCTTGCTCCAAACTACTGCTGCGAGAAGCAGAAGAACCGCAAAAGCGTTAGTTGAGAGTATGACGACACGGAAAAGGTCAAGGCTTGCCCCGGTATGGCCAGAACCTCCGGTCATTGCGGCAAGCAGCATGCCTGAGATGCAGGCAAGGACCAAACAGCCGGCGAGGACGATGTAGCGGCAGCGTTCGTGGCTTGGATCTTTCTTGAGAGGCGGGGGCGATTGCCCCAGCCAGCGCCGGTACACCAGCAGCATTGCAAGCAAGCCGAGGGCGGTGCTCGCATGTTGAAGGAGGTTGTACACGTGCATTTTGTGGGAACCGACGGTGAGCACGGTAGCTTGGAGCGCCGGTAGCAGGTGCACCGCGAGTCCAGACGCGTGGGTAAAGGAGTCCCAGAGCACATGAGTTGCCGCACCTAGAAGCAGCCCTGCTACGGCGCCGATTAGCCGGCCAAGGCGGCTGGCTGGCCGGTGTTCGGACTGACTCAAGAGCAGTGCACCTCGGTGAGGCTGAGGAAGCAGCCTGATCAAGTCGTGTTGGACCGCAGTAAAGAGCGAAAGTACTAGCGCGCCAGTAGGCAGGCAAAGCAGTAGTACGCCAAGCAAGGTATGCGCAAAGGTGGCCAGCTCGAACTGGCCCAAGTAGTAGCCGAAGTCAGGTGCGAGGCTTCCAATGACAAGCGCTGCGAGTGGCAATCGGACGCCACCAATACTTCGTAGAGGCAGTATCGCAGCTGGATGGGGAAGGTCCAAGGCACGTGGTGTGACGCCTAACGTTTGAGGTAAGAAGCGCGCGATAGCGCGTCCTGATTAACCAATGGGTTAGCCATTGATGATTTTAGCTCTGACTAAAGTTTTGCCAATAGAGCCGACCATAAAATAAATGAATACTCCATATAACACCCCAACAAAGCCGACAGAGAAAAGCAAAGATTGGCCAGTGAAGCTTGTGTTTGTTGCCAACATATACCCAAGAGTTAATAGTAACTGCACAATAATATTGACTGCAATCAAACCCCAAACAACTAAAGTTTTTTCTTTGGATGTGAAATACCGATTGTTTTTCTTTCCAAAAGTCATGCATACATAATAAAGCGAACCAATCAGAACGCCGACATTAACTCCACTGTTGCTTTGGATGGAAAAGTGGCTGAGTACAGCCCCTGCAATAACCAGTAATATGAGGTAAACAAGAAAAAAACGAAACAAAAGGTTGGTGGTTGACATTTTTAATTCTCTCCACTGGGCTAACTAAAAATCATACATCCTAAATGACGCAAAACATTGCGTCAAACAGTTGTCCAATACATTTTTAAAATAGAAAATTTGTTTCATTTCAACCCGATAAGGTGCGCCAAATATAGGTTGATGACATGGACTCCTCTCCACACCCAAAGGTGTCACAATGCACCAAACAATTAAAACGGGGCAAAGAGGAGTCCATGTCATCATCCTATCGGTCATCGTGGTTTAGCGCATCGTATCGTGGTGCCAAGGTGTTAGTATACCTAGCACCTTGGCCTTCGATTGTTGGGTTACGCTCTATCGAGCGAACCCAACCTTGTATTATCAACCCGTGTTTTTCAAAAGCTTTAATTCATGTATAAAGCCCCTCGAAACACACCTGAGTAACCCTCAGGTTCGGGAAACTGGAGCCGCACCCAGCCCTGGATCAAATCCGTGACGTAGATGATGCAGCAGTTTCCCTTCCTCGATCAAAGATCGAACAGTATCTTCGGCCCGGATTCCGGCAGCCTGCATTAACAAGGTAGATCATTTGAGGTTTTTTATGTCCCAATTCCATCTCGGTA
>CAIXED010000028.1 GCA_903918375.1 uncultured Pseudomonadota bacterium
CTCGGCGTTGACAGCGTGATGATCCAAAGCGGTCAAGCGGTGGTGGATTTTGGTTCAGCTTTGTCAGGTAATGGCAGCACAGGCGGCTTAAGCGGCAACGGTTTACCGTTGTTCGGCGACAGCAATGCCGACGGCGTGTTGAGCAGCGAGGAACGCGCGGCGGTCAGTATGACCTTGAACTTAGCCGGTGATGCTAACCAGCTGGATGCCGAATTAGCGCAAGTAGTCGGTATTGCCGATCAGTTAGCGGCAGCCGGTATTGATTTAATCGGGGTTGATGGTCAAGGCGCGTTGACGGTCAGTGATAGCCAAGCGGCGCAGTTGGTGCATGCCGGTTTAGCGTTTGCTGACGATGATCAGATTGCCTTGAGTGTCAGTAGTGCCGCCGGTACTCACCTCAGCACCAGCTTGCAGGATTTACAAAAGCTAGGTATTGATAGTGTGGAATTGGTCGGTAGCGCTCATTCCATGACTGTTGATATGGGCATGGCTTTGGATACCGCTTCTTATAGCAATTTACCCGCATTCGCCTCTCAGTTGGATGTCAGCTTAGATTTAGGGGTTGGGGCTAATTTGATGGATGGTGCTAATCCCCTTTATCAAGCACTACATACACAAGGCATTGATCATCTTGCGATTGATGAGTCGTTGAACCTAAGTGGTGATCATTGGTTAGATTTGACTTTGTTGAGCAATATTAACTCAGCGAGTAATCTTGATTTTGAAATTCTTGTTCATGGCAGCCAAGGCAATAATCCGGCTTTTAGTCTCGATCAAAATCTCGGTGGCATTGATTTGTTGGATAGTACCTCGACAGGTCATTATGGCAATCTGATTGAAGCCTTAGTCGATTCTGGTATTGCGGAAATGACCATTGAATCGGGTAATGTCGAAGTAACTGATTCGCTAGCTAAAGCATTGATTGATTCTGGAATGATGCAGGCATTGCCAGATGCCAATATGTCATTGGTTTATGAATCAGTTGTAGGTAATCCGGCAGATTATTTTTATACTAGCTTGAAAGATATGGCGACACTGGGTATTGATCAAGTTGATGTTTCGAATGCGGTGGATAAGGTATACATTGACTTAGGCTTAACCAATAGTGATGCCGATGTTCTTAACGAAGTTAAATCATTGTTGGCAGCACTCGAACCTGACACTAATGATCAATTCTTTGTCGATAATGGCGAGTCTATCGCTAAAGCATTGGTCATTGATAGTTCGGTCATGTCACCATTAGTAAACCAACTAGGTGTGATTGATTCGACAGTGATTGCTGGATTAGAAAAACTTGGTATTACCGAAATTGACGTTTTGGTTGCTAGTGGACAGACAGAGCCTACTATTGAATCGAGCGGAACAGTAGCTGTTAACTTGATTGGTCAAGATGATTCTACAGCAGATGACCTTTATGATTACCTGCATAACAAACATAGCCTTTGATTATTTGGCAAATACTAGATGAATAAAACTCAACAAATTGTTGGTAGTAATAAACCTATCAGAACTTTGTTAATAAAATGCCGACGGACTTTTTATTTGGCGTTTTTATTAACAACGGTGATTGATTTGTTATCAATTACGCCCATGGTGTACATGATGAGTACTTATGATCGAGTGATTACCGCTAGAAGTGGCGTGACACTTGCATCATTAACTGCGATTGTCATTGGGGTTTATATTTTCTGGTCTTCACTTGAGTGGGTAAGAACCCGTTTATTGGTTAGTTTATCGCTTCGAATCGATTGGGATTTAGGCGCTAATGTATTTGATGCCTCCTTCCGCCGTCATGTTGGGCGTAAGAATGTTAATGTTCAGCAATTATTAGGTGATTTGGTTGCGCTCAGAAACTTTCTGACAGGCCCACCTTTATTAGCATTAATGGATGCACCTTTCGCGATTCTATTTATTGTCGTAGGTGGAATCTTCCATCCTTATCTTGCAGCATTTGCTTTTGTCGCTTCTGTGATGATGTTGATTTCTGCTTATGCAACACAACATATCTCTGGTCCTATTCTTAAAGAAGCTAATAACGCTAAAGATGAAGCGAGTCGAGTGGCTGCGGAAAGTTTGAGACAAGCTGAGTCAACTATGGCGCTGGGTATGATGGATGCAATTCGTAAGCGTTGGTATATTCAGCATCGAAAATTTTTATTGAGCCAAGTCAATGCAAGCGAAGCGGCAGGATTAACCGGTGGTTTTTCGAGTTTCTTTCAAAAGGCAATGCCATCATTGCAAATGGCTTTAGGTGCATGGTTGGCGATCAATAATTTGATTACTGGGGGAATGGTGATGGCCGCCAGTATGTTAATTTCTAAAGCGGTTGGTCCAATTCATAAACTACTAGCCAATTGGAAAGATATTGTCGCGGCTCGGCAGGCTTATGAGCGATTAAATGAATTACTTTTGGAGGACTTTCATCGAGAAGCGCGTATGAAATTACCGCCAGCCTTGGGACATTTAGTGGTTCATAAAGCAACCGCTGTACCACCGGAACAGAAAAAGCCGGTAGTTGCTAATATTGAGTTTGCAGTTAATCCTGGCGAAGCAGTGGCTATTGTTGGTCCTAGTGCATCGGGAAAAACTTCTCTAGTTAGAATGTTGATTGGAATTTGGACGCCAGCGGAAGGTAACGTTAGATTAGATGGCGTGGAAATTTCGGACTGGGATCATAGTGAATTAGGGCCTCAAATAGGTTATGTGCCACAAGATATAGAATTTTACGAAGGTACGATTGCTGAAAATATCGCTCGTCTAGGCGATGTTGATGCGGAAAAAGTGGTACAGGCCGCTAAATTGATTGGTATGCATGACGTCATTCTTAGTTTTCCGCAAGGTTACGATACTAAATTAGGTAATACAGGCTTTGCATTATCAGGCGGTCAACGCCAACGATTAGCGATTGCGCGGGCTTTTTACGGTTCACCGAAATATATTGTAATGGATGAACCTAACGCCAATTTAGACGAAGTCGGTGAGTCAATATTAGTTCAATCTATTCAGACACTTAAAAAACAAGGTGTTTCGATAGTGATTACTACTCATAGACCTAGATTAGTGGGAGCAGTAGAGAAATTGTTGGTATTGAGAGCGGGGGTGCAAGTTGGGTTTGGACCTGCACAAGATATGTTGAATGCGGTTCGTAATTTGCAATTAGTACCGACCGGGGACTCAAATGAAAAACACACTAAAGAAGCTTCTCTTGACCTAGTAGGTGCGGCAAAATGAATAAAGACAACCTAGGTAGCGAAAATTCAAACGCTAGTATTAAATCAAACGAATCGAAAGTTGCTTCGTGGACCCAAAACTCAAGTGCTAATAAGAAGGTCGTTGAAGCTAATACAGCCACTCAAGACAATACGGTGGAGTCGAAAGTCGATTCATGGATTCAATCCTGGAATCCTCATAAACAAGAGCATCTTAACAATGAGTCTCTTGAGCCAGTCACAATAGAAGAATCAGTCGTCAGAAAAAAAGCAGCGCGTTGGTTTTTTGTTGCCTTTGGTATTTTCTTAATTTGGGCGTTTTTTGCACCGATTGATGCTGGTGTCACTGCTTCTGGACAAGTGGTTGTTTCCGGTTATCGAAAAGCCGTTCAGCATCCAACCGGCGGTATTGTTCGTGAAATTCTGCTTAATGAAGGCGATCATGTTGTAAAAGATCAGGTTTTAATTAAGGTTGAACCTGTAAAAGAAGAAGCCAATATTAATGTGATTGAGTCTGAGTTTATTAATGTATTGGTTAATGAAGCGCGTTTAAAGGCAGAACGAGTGAGTGCTGGTGTAATTACTTGGCCTAATGAGTTAGCTACACTTGGTAATCAGGCCCAAGTTAAAGAATCAAAGTTGACTCAAGAGTTATTGTTTAATGCTAGAAAGCGAGAGTTTCAACAAACAATTGCTGCGCGTGGTGCACAAGAAAAATCTTTGATTGAAGAAGAAAAAAATCTTCGTCAATTAGCCGAAGAAGGCTATGTGCCCCGTGCTAATGCCGCACAAGCGATGCGTAACCGTCTTGAATTGGCGACAACATTGAATACCTTTAAAGCGACTTTCCTCAAACAATTGGAGACCGAGCTTTCTGACATGCAAAAACGTCATGAAGCGCTAGTAGCCCAATTAGAGTCTGCGAAGTTTGATCAAGAACATGCTGAGATTAAGTCACCGATTAGCGGCACTATTGTTGGATTAAAAGTGTATACCGTTGGTGGTGTGATTACGGCTGGGCAAATGTTGGCTGAAGTTGTACCCGATGACAGTTTATTAGTGGTCGATGTCAAATTGCCTGCTAATGTCATTGATCGGGTTAAACAGAACGCGATTGTCGACATGCATTTTACCGCCTTCAATGCGGCAACCACACCAACAGTGCCAGGCATAGTTAGAAAAGTAGCGGTTGATAAAGTGTTACCTGACAAAACAAAACCCGGTGAACCTGAATTTGAATATTACCCAGTTCAAGTTGAGACCACCGCAGAGGGATTGGCTATGCTGGGTTCGCTCAATATTCAACCGGGTATGCCTGTTGATGTTGTTATCGTGACCGGCCAACGTAGTTTCATGAGTTACTTGATGAAACCAATTTTAGATCGCGTTATTTGGGCGTTTAAGAGCTAATTATGAATAAAAAAATGACTTGTCTGGTAGCGGTGATGGGAGGAATGTTTGCACATGTCAATATTTCCCAAGCCTATACGCTCAATGAAGCCTTTGTTATGGCAAAGGCAACCGATCCTAAATATCAAGTTGCAACTTACGATTCAACTTTGAATGATTATCAGGCTGATGCTGCGATTATGGCGTTTGCACCTAGTGTGACTTATGCGCATCAAAATACGCTCAATTCATCAACCGATTCTTTGGTTGGTAATACAGTCAACTATGTAGGTAATACAGTGACTTTGAGTCAGCCGTTGTTTAGCGTCGATAAATATCAACTCTATCAAGAAGCCGAGCCTAGAAAGACTTATGCGACTGCTGCCTTAGTTAGTAGTGAACAAGATCTTGCTACGCGACTGTTTGCTGGTGTTGGTTCGTTTATTACGGCAACCGAAGCGATAAAGGCTAACTCTGCACGGATTCAGAATTTGCAATCGCAAGCTGAACGCGCGAAAAGATTATTTGATTTAGGCCAAGGTACGGTGACAGACAAGCGCGATGTCGAAGTGAAATTGCAACAAGCGCTTGCTAATCATGTGACATTTAAAATTAATCAGCGCAACGCACAAATGCAAATTGCGACACTCACTCAGTCCGAGCCATTATTAACTGATTTTGAGCTTCCAGATCACCATGATCAAGCGCATATTCCTGGATTAGATGATTTGCTGAATGTGTTTAAAACATCAAACCCAGCTTTGGTCGCTGCGCGTAGTATGGAAGAAATTTCCAAACTAGAAGCCTCTCGTGCCAGAAGTCAAATTATTCCAACCGTGTCGCTTAATCATACTAAGGCGTTTGGAGGTACCTCGCCTGATCGTGATACAACGATGATTAATGTTAGTATCCCGTTAGATTCGAGTAAGGTAATCGGTGTTTTATCTGCTGATACTAATGAAATTAAAGCTCAAGAAACGCGGCGGCAAGTGGAAGAGCAAGCCTTGCTTCAACTTAATCAGTTCTATGAATCTGTTGTATTGGGTAGTGAGGCTTTGCGTAATAAACGTTTGGCAGTAGAAGCAGCTGAATTAAGCGTTGCTGCTAATACACGTAGCTCTCAAGCCGGTGTGCGTACTACAATTGAAGTTTTAAACAGTATTGAAACGCTTTATCAAGCGAGAAATGATTATGCAACGACAGCTGTGAATATTGGTTCGTCTTTGCTTAATCTTCTACTACTAAGCGCATATTCACCAGAAGATGCGATTACTCAAACACAAGCCTTTTTGTTTAAAACCAAATGAGTTTATTTTCATTTTTGACTGATAAGAACGAGCCCTTAGTTAAGGATTTAGCTCGGATTAATGAGACGCTAAAAAAAGAAAATTTAGCACTTCAAATGCAGGGCTTGACCCAAGCACAGGAAATGGCGCACGAAGTTCAGGTTTTGATGGCCGAAATCGAAACGCTGAAAGGGCAATTAAACGAACAAGCTGGATTATCTAGCGAAAAAATCAACGAAACTGAAGCCGAATCAGAGTTGTTGTTATTGCAATTGCACCAAACGCAAGAAGAATTGGAAACCGTTTTTGTCAAACAGCAAGAAACACAACGAGCGTTACAAGAAAAAATTGTCCAGCAAGAGCGTCTAACAAAAGAACATGCAGTTAAACTTGAAACGATTAGCAAAGAAAAAGCGGGGTTAATCGCAGAGCGTGAGCAGCAAACTCGGCTTGTTAGTGAGAGACAAGCCAAAATAGAGTCATTGAGCCGCCAAGTTGATACCGATGTTAAAGCAACCAATGAAGAAAATGAGTTGCTTTTATTGCAGCTGCATCAAGTTCAAGAAGAATTAGAAACCGTTTTTCTTAAAGAGCAAGCAATACAAAGTGCTTTACAAGAAAAGATAGCTCAACAAGAGACACTAAGCAAAGAACATGCTGATAAACTTGGGGCAATCGCCCAAGAAAAAGCCAACTTAATTGTCGAACGTGATCAGCATGTAAAGTTGGCAAATGAACGTCAGACTAAACTTGAGCAATTAAATAGCCAATTATCAACACAAGCCAAAGAATACAGTGCTAAGTTTGAATTTCTTACCAAAGAAAATTCAAGTTTAATGGTTACTCGTGATGAGCAAATATGCTCAATCGCTACTCTTGAGAAGGAAAAGCTTGATTTAGCTGCAGACAGAGATGAACAATCTCGCCTAGCCAATGAACTACAAACTAAGTTAGATACACTTGATCGCCAAGTAGAGACTCAAGTTAAAGTTGCCCAACAAGAAAATGAGTTGCTTTTGTTACAGCTGCATCAAGTTCAAGAAGAGCTTGAGCATTATTTCCTCGAACATCAAAAGCTCCAGCGTGACAATGAAACGTATATAAGCCGTTGGCAGCGTCTTGAGGACAGGTTGCCCAATTATTTAGATTACCTATCGATTGTGCCGGTTAGTGTTGATACAGTGTCTGAAATTCCAAGAGTTGAATGGCGGGCGACCGATATCACTATGGGTGGGGTTTTGGTGCCAGAATTCAATTTTGCCACTTTCTTAGATGATGGTAGTCCAGGGATTGAAATTTTAGGTGTGACTGATGAGCAAGGGCAATTATTACCAGTAAGGTTGACACCTAGAGGCTTAGTTAAGCCTGAGGCCGGAGAAGATATTATCCAATTCCGCTCTATGTCAACGCTACACTGGCGGCAAATCAATATAGCTGCCAATGTCATCCAGCATTTCTTCAAAGACCCTCAAAAAGCTATCGGGGGTCAGAAAATGCCCGAGTTTTTCGATTTGGTGTTTTGGCGTCAGGCATCAATGCCGTTGGTAGCCGATATTGGTTCCTTGCCTCCGGTATTCCGTTTTAATAACGTCAAATTAAAACGTGAACTAATTAATCCAGATTACGAACATTTATGGCTAGTATTTCATGAGGCTGTTTATGGCAATTATCACTGGCCGAAGCTAGAACTGCGCTTAGGTGCCGCCAATATCCAGCCTGGTGGATTTTCACGGTATCCAAAATTAGAAATACCGCGTATTGATGGCAAATTAGCGCCATTTGATAGTTGGTTTGAGGAAGCGTTTGATGATTTTGGTGGCAAACTTGAATTACGCTTCGATTTAAACAGACAAATATTTGATATTAATGTTTGGTTGCAATTAAGTTCGGTTGATCAAGCGATGATGCTGTCATTGATTGGTGCTTTAAATATTGCCCTTAAACGCATGGAACAGGACAAAGTCGCAATCTCTAGGTCTTGGGATAGCTGGACTGGGTTGGCTTCTGGTGTCGTTGATGTGGTTAGACGTACCCTCATCGCTAGTAATGCTGCTGCAAAGGCTGTGACAGATAGCAGCATAGAAATAGAGCAACCCGAAGCAGAAACCACCGAGGTTTCAGTGCAAAATCATTCAATTCACAAACCGTTGCAACCCCAAAGACGAGCGAAAAAGAATCGGCGTAAAAGATAGTTTGAAGCTAATTTCTAATATCGTTAAATGAAACTCGGTCTAAATCTGATTGGCTATGCTACCTCACCAACCGGTCTTGGTGAGGATTTACGCTCTTTTGCGTCGATGTTGGATTATTTAGATGTGCCGTATTCGGTAATTGATTTGCCAACTGAAAGTAGCGGCAAAGTAAAACGCCACTGGAAATGTCTTACCCAACAAGACTATGCGGTGAGTTTCTTTTTTATGTCGCCTATGGAATGTAGCCGTTTGGCCGAAGCTCAACCCAAGCTTTTTTCTGAACCACGTACTAAAGTAGGTTATTTTTTATGGGAACTGCCTGATTTTCCCGACCAATTTGTTCCAGCGCTTAATTTGGTTGATCATATTTGGTGCCCCACGCGTTTTGTACAACAGGCTTTTTTTTCCAAGCTCAAAAAATTAACGCTATCGATTCCCTTGCCAGTTATGAGTGCACCTCGAAGTGGTCGAGACATGCGGCGTGAACTGGATATTCCCGAAACCGCGTTTGTAGCGCTTTACATGTTTGATGTTCGCTCGACCTTAACCCGTAAAAACCCTCAAGCGACTATTCAAGCATTTAGCCAGTTTGCTGAGAATAAAGCCGATGCTTACTTGATTCTAAAAATAAACCGCTGGCAGCAAGTGGATCAACGTTTGTTTAATTGGATTCCCATTCATCCGCAAGTCAGAATCATTACCGAGACCATGAGCAATGGCGAACTGTCTGATCTTTATCAGGCCTCGAATGTTTATTTATCCTTACATCGAAGTGAAGGCTTTGGCCGAACGCTGGTTGAAGCAATGCAGCATGGCTTAGAAGTCATCAGTACAAATTATTCAGGTCCAGAAGATTACCTAGAACCAGCCTACGCTCGATTAGTGGATTGGCAAAAACAGCGAGTAGAAAAAGGTGATTATCCGTACACCACAGGCTCAAGTTGGGCTGATCCATCTGTTGATAGTGCTGTCGAACAATTAAATGCGGTTTACTATCAAACCGATAAGCAGCGAAGTGATTTGAGCCGTGAAGCCGGTAATCGATTTACAGTAGAAAACTTGGCTGAAAAGTATCGGCCAGTGTTAAAAACCTATTTACGTTAGTTGGGTGATTGGTAAGTTATTCAAGCGCTTAAGCATCAACTGCCCAATTCTTTCCGGTGAAAACTGGCTCTTAGCATAATCTTTAACCGACTGCGCATAGCCGGCTTTTTTGGCATCTTGTCGAGCTTGTTGCATTTGCTTAGCCGCATGTTCAACATCGGCATCAGCCCACACCGCGTGATCTGAATCGGCAACAAAATGATACTCGCCAGCACTAATCGGCGTTAAACGATAGTTCACCGGATAGCTGATAGCTTTAGGCATGAAATCAATATTGCCGGAATAATTCGTTGCAATCACCGGTTTTCCATAACACATGGCTTCGGCCAATGTGCGCCCAAAACCTTCACAACGATGCAAAGAAACATAGGCATCACAGCACTCAATCAGTGCCAAGACATCTTCACGGTCTAAGGTTTCTTGTACTAAATGAATCCGCGAATCTTGGTGGCAACGGTTTAAGAATGCTTGCCAGTTTGGGTTGTCGCCTTTCGCATTCATCACTTTCAGCACTAAACCTACCGAAGTGTCTTGTTGATTAAATGCCAAACTAAACGACTCAATCACCGCCATCGGGTTTTTGCGGGCTAAATGTGAGTTAAAGTCGAAGACAAACAGATATAGAAACTGATTAACTGGTAAGTTAAAAAAGCTACGAGGCCGTATTACGCCACGGTCAACACTAACTGGTAATGGCATTAGTTGGACTGGTAGCGATGTCGAATTAGCATACATTTGACGCGCAAAATCACTGCCGGCCCAAATTTCATCCATTAAACTAAATGCCTGATTCCAAGCCGCTGGCCAGACCGAAAGCTCCCAAGGCCACCAACCAATGTTGTAATGGTTTCTAAACAGCTGATCACCTTGTTGTAAAAACACCCGAGCTACGGTATCAAAGCCGGGCAAACAAAAAACATTGACCGTATAAGGCGCTTCGTCAACTGCACGCGAGACATGATGTTTAAGTGCATTATCTGCCTGACGTAAATCCTTGCCGGCTTCGATATTCATCACTCGATAAGGGATACCCGCCGATTCGCAGGCAGCAACCGCCATCCGCAAATCTTCGCCAATGCCCAATTCACCAAAAGCAAAACCATAAAGATTAACCCCAAACCCTAAATCACTGATTGAAGGGGGGGATGGTTGGTTTTGCTGATGGGCTTTCAACCAGCTCCAAGGCTGACCTTGTTGCTGAACCCGTTGTGACCATTGGCTAATTTGTTGTCGACCTTCGGCAGTATTGAGATCAAAGCGTTGCTGTAATTCGGGTGATAGGCTTAGCGATTGAGACACAAAGCGCGGTAAAGACAGATTAGGATTAATGCTGACTGATTGTTTAAGCCATTGACGCCAACGGTTAGCAATCAACGAGCTTAATTTGAAACGGCTATTAGCCGCGCTAAAAAACCAAGCCATAAAACGCGAGCGAGCTTTAGCGTCTTCTAATGGCATAGTTTCACGGACGGTTGGATCAAGCAATTGCCAAGTCAGTCGCATCAATAAGGTCGCGGCTGGTACATCGCTATTATCAAGATTGGTGGTCGCTAATGGACGATCAAGTGCGGCTCGCATTTCGGCATCAATGGCGTCGTCTAATAACATCTCAGCAACGCCATAAGCGAAAAACCAAGCCGTTACTCCTAGTGAATCCAGCTGGCCACTAACGGTAAATTTTTGTACCACATCGGGGCGGTAATTAAGCACCAATGACAGGGCGCGAGGTAGCGGTAAATTAATATCGCCAAGTGACAGTTTGCCGGTTTTTTCGCTAAGAAATTGCTTTTCAGTGTCATCAAGTGTGCTCCAACCAAGATATTCAGCTCGGCCACGCGTCAGCCACCATTGATTAAAAGCGGTTGAGTCAACGCCAGCATCATTAGTCGCCGCACGAATATCTTCGCGTAATAGCCAGATAAACTGTTTAGCCAGTGGTTTTAAATCAGCAGGTAGGGTAGGCATAGATTTTGTTAACCTCCGTGTCTACCGAATCAAACACGTTTTAAGCGTTCTTTTGAATGATAAACGTATTAGATAGCATTTTATTTTCATCGCCAGTCATGCCGTCTTCACGGATTTCTAAGCAGATACAATTACATTCAGCAATGATCTTAAAAATCTCAAATTGCGGTAAAAAATGCATTTCCAAGGTATTAGGTTGGGCGCTATGCAGGTAACGCTCTACTTCAAACAGATAGCCACTGCGATAAGTCGGTATCTGTAAAAATGCCACACCGTTTGGATTTAACAATCCGAGCAATTTTCTCAACATCCAAGCAATCACTGGTGGCGGGTTGTGTTGCAAGGTAATCACAGACAATATCGAATCAACTTTAGTTAAGCTTTCAAGCAGAGTGATGGTTTTTAGATGTTGGAACTCAACATTATCCAAGCCTTTAGCAGCAATATGTTGCTGAGCGTAGCCAAGATGATGTTGAGAAATATCGGCAGCAATCACTTTAGGAAACACTTCGGCCAAGAAGCCCGTTACACGACCAACTCCACAACCAATTTCCAAACAGCCTTTTAGATGGTTGTAATTAATGTGATTGCGGCGAAGTCCGGCAAGGAAAATGTCAGAAATGTATTTGCCTGAGCTATAGAACTGTTGGCGATGTGACTCAAATTGATCGATATGATAATGCGGTTGTGTCACTACCGACCAAAACGGGTCAGTTTCCCCCAGATATTCCCATTCTTGATGAATTCTTTCGAACATTTGAGCGAGTTGCTGTTCTGAAACATCGGTTTCCACAGGAATGCTAGGCATATTGAACGGGTGGCGATGGGTGATGTTTTGAGGCTTATCAAGCAAAACCCCCATGCGCTGTCTAAACTCAGCGGACTGTAAAAACACTTCGCGCAATTGCTCAATCGTATGCACAGATTGGCATAGATTGTTAACGGTATCGGCGTTTTCTGGCTCTCGCCCTAATAATAACCGGTAGGCAAGTGTTATTTGTTCTGAATTAAGCAAAATTTTATTTTTAAAGTAGTTTGGTTAAACAACGTTATTTTACAAATATTGTAACGTATCTGGTAATGGTTCGGATAGTTAGCCCCAAAGTTGTGGCATTAAGCAAGAATTCTAATGAGCTCTAGGGAGCTGCGATTTAGGTGACTTACAAAAGCTATTACAAGTGCTGTGCTTTTGTAAAATTATGTAATAAGATATAGGCGTAAAGCATATAAGTAAGCGGTTAAACAAAATCGTATGGTGAGTTTGCTCAAATGCCTTTGAATTTTGCTACTTAACTTTGGCGCTGTGCAAGGTTGATGTATCTTACTAACTAGGTTTTCAGGTTTCTACAAATTCTGCTTGACCAGAAAAGCCTTAACACATTTAAAACTGCACGATTTATGGCGCTTATTTCAGGCGTTAACTGCCTAAAACAGCTAGCATTCATGCTTAAAGAAGATCTATCTGATTGATACGACAAAAATTGTATAAAAGGACGTTTTTATGAGTACACCTATTTCACGCAAAGGCATCATTCTCGCTGGTGGATCTGGAACCCGTTTATATCCAGTCACTAAGGCTGTGTCTAAACAGTTATTGCCAATCTATGATAAGCCGATGATTTATTACCCGTTAAGCACCTTGATGCTGGCCGGTATTCGCGACATTTTGATTATCTCAACCCCGCAAGACACACCGTTGTTTCAACACCTACTCGGTGATGGCAGCGATTGGGGAATTAATTTGCAATATGCGGTTCAGCCAAGTCCAGATGGATTAGCACAAGCCTTTATTATCGGTAAAGAATTTGTGGGTAATCATCCTAGCGCCTTGGTATTGGGCGACAATATTTTCTATGGGCATGACTTTCAGCAACAATTAAAAACCGCTTCCAATCAACAACAAGGTGCCACTGTATTTGCCTACCATGTTCATGATCCAGAGCGTTATGGCGTAGTTAGTTTTGATGAGCAAGGCAAAGCAATTACCTTAGAAGAAAAACCGCTTCAACCTAAAAGCAATTATGCCGTGACTGGTTTGTATTTTTACGATAATCAAGTGATTGATATTGCAGCCAACCTTAAGCCATCCCCGCGCGGTGAACTTGAAATTACCGATGTCAATCGAATCTATCTAAATCAACAGCAACTAAATGTCCAAATCATGGGCCGCGGATATGCTTGGTTAGATACCGGAACCCATGAAAGCTTAATCGAAGCCAGTAACTTTATAGAAACCATTGAGACTCGTCAGGGCTTAAAAGTATCTTGCCCAGAAGAGATTGCTTTTCGTAGTGGCTGGATAGATGGTGCACAGGTTGAAAAATTAGCCGCACCGCTGGCAAAAAATGTCTATGGGCAATATTTATTGCAATTGCTAACAGAAAAAAAGGTTTATTGATGAAAGCAACTCGTTTAGAAATTCCTGAAGTTATTTTGTTTGAACCTAAAGTCTTTGGTGATGAACGTGGTTTTTTTTATGAAAGCTTCAATCAACAAGTTTTTAATCAATTAACTGGATTGAATGTGCAATTCGTCCAAGATAATCATTCAAAATCCCAAAAAGGCGTATTAAGAGGTTTGCATTATCAATTGCCACCTAAAGCACAAGGTAAATTAGTTAGAGTGGTGCAAGGTGAAGTATTTGATGTTGCGGTTGATATTCGCAAAAACTCGCCAACTTTTGGTCAATGGGTTAGTGCGATTTTGTCGGCAGAAAATAAACAACAACTATGGATACCGGAAGGGTTTGCACACGGTTTTCTCACTGTATCAGAAACAGCTGAGTTCCTTTATAAAACAACCGATTACTATGCGCCAGAAATGGAGCAATGCATTGACTGGAAGGATGTCGATATTGGTATCGATTGGCCTTTAACCGAACAGCCTTCTTTATCAGTTAAAGACCAAGAAGGTAAAAGTTTAAGTAACGCTACAGTATTTTATTGATTGCTTTAATAATGAGTGAATTGATTATGGCTATAAAAAACATAAACAAGTTATTTACTGGTGGTAAATATCAGAAAGCATTGATTGAATATATGTTTTATGCTATTGATAATAAGGTGATGGCCGAGTTTGCGATTTTTAATGCAAAATTTTCTCAGAGCAAACTCCAAGATAAGCTCGTGAGTTATTGTGTTGATGAAATTGCTGATAAAAGTAGTGCTGTTGGAGATGATTGTGTTTTTAATCTCCCCTTAATATTGAATCTAAATGATAGTCAAGATAGTGGTGTTTCTTGGTATAGATTAGATTTTGTTGTTTCGGGTAATGATATCAATGGTGATAATGAGCTAGAAATTCCCCTGACATGGGTCGATGGGGAGAAAATTGTTCTAAATATAGATTTTGATATTAGAACAATTAATAGTGTTTTGTTTAAGTATCCTTCGGGTGTCGGTGGTGAAGATGCATTTGAGGGTGCTCAGTGCTTGGGTAATTTGAATATTGGATATTCAATACAAAAAATAGATAGTTCAATACTGGTAAGTCAATTTATTTTTGAGGTCGCAAGATACTTTGCTGTTGAGATTAATCAAGTTGTTAATCGATTTAATGATTATCGTGATTTGAATGTTATTTTTGGAGATGAGTTTGATCGGCGCTACTTCAAAACGCTATTTGCAAAAAGCAATGCTACCGGCGTTATTGAAAACAAGTACATTGAAAGCTTAGTTAATGATATTAAGAGTTGTTTTAACTTTAATCAAATAGTGGACTCAAAGTCTGATTTGTCATTTGGTTTTTCTGACGATAATGCTGTTCAATATAAGCACGGCTTGGGTGATGCGGTTAATTTTAATATTGAAGGTGTCAAAGCTATCGGATCAATGGTTGTTATGCATGGTTGGATTGTTGATCCAAAGCATAATATTAACTCGATAAAATTGATTGATAAGGCTGCAAATATCAGTCATGAGCTGATTGATAAGCTTGTTCGTTTTGAAAGGCTTGATGTGTTGGAAGCTTTTAGCTTGGATAGTAGTAACGGGCCAAATGGTTTTGCTGTCGTTATAGAAGTGCCTAAGCAAGTAATTGAAAGTAATGAAAATATGCTTTTATATTTGTCTTCTAAAAATGGAAAATTTTATACAGAGAGTATTTCTAAAACTAAGCTTGATATCGATAACAATGGTTTGATGTACCTTATGGGGGTTTTACCCGATCAAGAAATCAACGCAGAAAGATGTAGAAAGTTTTATAAGCCAATTTTTAATACATTTTGTTTAATGGCCCCAAAGATTGAAGAAGTTTTTGACCATACTTATAACAAGTTAGATAACGAAGTACCTTTGCTTTCAATTATTATCCCTTTGTACGGACAAACCCGATTTGAATTGACGCAGATACCTGTAATCGCAGCATTAAAATTCCACAATATTGAGTTAATTTTAGCTGTTGATGATCCACAAATACTTAGTGATGTTCGAATAAATGCAGAGCGTCTTTCTGCTTTATATGGTCTATCTGTTAGGGTTGTTGCTCCCGATAAGAATTTAGGTTTCTCAGGGATTAATAATTTTGCGGCAGAGAGAGCTAAAGGTGATTTGATTCTTTTTTTGAATAGTGATTGTTTTATTACTCAAATAGAGCCTTTGCATAAAGCTATCCGCTGGCTTCAAAATAAAGCGCATGGTGCAGTGGGATTTAGGCTAATGTTTGCTGATAACACTATTCAACATGATGGAATGTCTATATCAAAATGGAATAATTCATCAGATTTTTATTTAAATGATCATCCTCTTTCAGGAACGCCAATAAATTTAATGAGCAGCAGTTTGGATAATGATTCCTCAATGATTACTGCCGCTTGTGTCATGATAAAGAAACACGCATTTTTTGAAATTGGTGGATTTAATCGTGCTTACTTGCGTGGCGATTTTGAAGATTCTGACCTTTGTTTAAAACTGTTAGCTAAAAGAAAGAAACTAGGTATTGTGCGTGAAGAAGGTATTTATCATTTAGAGAGACAGACTATTTCTGGTCAAGAGCCAGGGTTGCGTCAGAAGATTACATTAATTAATTCTTACATATATTCGCAAAGGTGGAAAACTATTTTGTCTAAAAAATTGCCTATGCTTGAGGTAGTATTATGAAAGTTTTAATTATTGCTCATGGACACCCATCGATTCATAAAGGTGGCGGTGAAGTTGCTGCATATTCAATGTATAAAATGTTGCGTGAGGCAGGGCATCAGGCAGTTTTTTTGGGATGGAGTGGGTTCGAGGAATCGCCTAATAAAGGCGCGCTGCAGAAAATAGGTGATGATGATTATTTGTTATATACAAAATCAGAGTTCTTTCATTTTTCATCAACCTCTTCCAATTTAAAAAAAGCTTTAGAAGCATTAATTGGTACTTACAAGCCTGATGTTGTTCATTTTCATCATTATATTCATGTGGGTATAGAAGCTGCTGCAATCGTTAAGCAATTGTCACCAGATACTAAAGTGGTTATGACTTTGCATGAATATTTGGCTATTTGTGCTAATAATGGACAATTATTTAATAAGTCTGGTGAGGTCTGTCAAGGATATAATCCTGATCGTTGTAATAAATGTTTTCCAGATTCGAGTTCAACATCATTCTTCATGAGAGAGTTGGCTATTAAATCAGCTTTGTCATTTGTTGATTTTTTTATTTCGCCGTCAGAATTTTTAAAGAATCAGTATGTCTTATGGGGCATGGCGCCTGAAAAAATTGCAGCTATCGAAAACCCATTGCCACTTAATACTGATAATGCTGTTAGTGAAATTAAATTACCTAATCAAGGAGAACCTTGGCGATTAGGTTTCTTTGGGCAAATTAATTACTACAAAGGCCTGGATGTTATTATTGATGGTATACATCATGCTATAAAAAAAGGCGTTAAAGTTGAAATTGGTATTCATGGAACCATGTCGGCGGTAACCGGGCAAGAATATATAGACGATTTGAAAAGTAGTATTGATGCGCTTGGTAGTAATGCAAAGTTTTATGGTGCCTATCAACAGGCTAATGTTAAAGAATTAATGAGTCAATATCATTTTGTGGTCATGGGTTCACGGTGGTATGAAAACTCACCTGTAGTTATTCAAGAAGCAATTGCAGCAGGGCGACCTTTAATTGTTCCAAGTCATGGCGGAATGTTAGAAAAGACGGAAGGATTGGGTATGACCTTTTTGCCTAGCGATCCTATCGATTTTTCTAATTGTTTACTAGATATCGCGCAAGATAAATATATTAATATAACAAACGAAGTTTTAAAAAGAAGGGCTGAAATGGCTTCGTTGTTAAAAGATTATTTTTCAAAAACATTGGACATATATTCAAAATGAAAAAAATTGGGATTATTGAAAATATGGCATATGGTCCTGATTTTTTTAAATCAGAATATGAATATGCTAAATCATCAGAAATAATGGTGGCTACTGGGGGGAATACTGGTAATGTGGCTTTTGTTTATGGTGTCAGAAAGATTATTGGTGACCAGATTACTACAATTGATTGGGGTACTTCGCCTGATTACGTTAATCAGAATGTCGATCATATTGTTATTTGTTGTGCAAATCAGTTAGGCGAACATGTCAGTTTAGAAGGCTGGGCAGATAGAATTTCTCATTTTGACAAGCCCGTTACGTTGATCGGCCTAGGAGCACAAGCTTCTGATATGTCGCGATTTCCAACTTTGCCGGATGGCACATTGAGGTTTTTAGAATTAGTCAATGAAAGGAAATCAGATGCAAGTCCAAATATTGCTGTCCGTGGCGAATATACCAAAGCGTTATTAGATAGTTTAGGTATCAATGCGCTAGCAGCGGGTTGTCCGTCATTACATATCTCACCTGATAAAAATTTAGGTAGATCAATCTTAGAACGTCAAAACAAAACGAGTATTAATCGTGTTGCTGTTGCAGCTGGTAATCCTTGGCATGGACCATCTGCCTTTTTAGAGCCGCTTTTGGTCGAAATAGTAGAAAAATGGCATGGCGAATATGTAATTCAACATCCTTTAGGTATGTTGCAATTTGCTTATAACGAAATTGATCAAATTGAACCCAAAACAATTCAAAGATTTCTTGATGTTTATGGTCCCTCTTTTGATCAAACTAGCTTACTTGAATGGTTTAGACGTTATGCAGCAATTTTTGTTGATACGCCTAATTGGAAAAGATTTCTGAATAAGTTTGATTTGGTATTAGGTCCACGTTATCACGGAGTTGCTCTTGGTATTCAGGCTGGAGTACCTGGTACGGTGGTTACTATTGATTCGCGTACTTTAGAGTTATGTGAAGGAACTGGAGTGCCAAATATATCGCTTAAAACGGCTCTTGAATATGATCATGACGGCTTGGTGAAAGCCTGTCTATGGGATGACGAAAAAGTAGCTAACTTTGACAATATAAGAATGCAGCAAAGAAAGAAATATCAAGATTTTCTCTGTAATCAGGGAGTAAGTCTCTCCAAGCATTTTAAAGATTTGCTTGGTCAATAGTTTTAATCAATTTGTTGCTATTTTTTATTATTGAAATTATTTTCAATAATGTTATGAAGAAATTTAAAAAAACAAGGAATATCAAATGAAGGCTCATCTTTTTGGCACATCTCCATATTTGCCTGATGCAGGTGTGATTACAGCGGATCAGCTTCATATTCAAACGGGTGGTAATACAGGTAATTTAATGTTTGCACATTCTGTCACCCGAATGCTTGATATTCCGCCTGAATCTATAAGTTGGTCTAATAACGTACAACATTTAAATCCTAAAACTAATCGATTGGTTATGCCGCTGGCGAATCAACTTGGTCCGCATGTTGATTTAAAGAAACTTGCTGAAACTTTGCGTTCTGTAGAAGTGCCCTTAGTGGGAATTGGTTTGGGAGCGCAAGGGCCAATCACCGGTCCAGTAATAGATTCAATTCCAGAGGGTTCTTGGGAATGGGTTCGTGTTTTAGTCGAAAAAGCACCTAGTAAAGCACCAAATCTAGCATTGAGAGGGCAATCAACTTATGACATGCTTGCTGAAAAAGGATTTGGTTCGAATTGTGTTGTTACAGGTTGCCCATCAAATTTTATAAATCCATCACCTTATTTAGGTAGAGAAATATATCGTCGTCGCTCTAACGGAATCAGAAAAATAGCGGTGGCAGCAGGAAACCCCTTTCTAGCCCAGTTTCGAGTGCTTGAGCAGTGTTTGGTGGAGTTAGTTAATTCTAGTAACGGTATTTATATTTGCCAACATCCGATTGATATGTTGCGACTATCCAAAGGGGAGGCTGGCGCGATAACCCACGAATATTATCAACTATATAGAAATTATATTGCCCCTTATTTATCGGATGATCAATTTCTTCTGTGGTTCAAAAATAACGCTCATGCATTCTCAAGCGTACCTGAATGGTTAGCGACTATGAAGCGGTATGATCTTGTTATAGGTACTCGTATTCACGGAATTATGGCAGGTATTCAAGCTGGGGTTCCTTCCTTATGTTTATGTATAGACTCAAGAACTCTTGAGTTATGTCAAACCATGAATATACCGCATTTGGATGCTAATAATTATAAGAATGGAATAGGATTGTACGAAATAGATAATGCATTAAGAGACTGGAATTGGCGGAATTATGATGATAATAGACGTAATTTAGCAGATGTGTTTTCAAAGTTTTTTTCTGATAACGATATTCCTGCTAAAGGATCGGTTAAAAAACTAACTGAAGGTTTTCAAAGTTTAGCTAATCTGCGTAAGAAAAGACAAGATTGTAACGATACGCATCAAGTTTCTACAGCATCGGTTGGTAATAAATATGATCATATATTTTTAACTATTTCTAAACATCTAAATGTTAGGCCGGTGAAAATTCTTTCTTATGGGTGTTCGGATGGATATGAGCCTAATGATTTAGCCAACCAGTTTTTCACTACTAGTTTAGTATTTGGTTGTGATATTGATGAGGTTGCTTTGGATATTGCACGCAAAACCAACCAGCATCCAGCAAGAGTAAGAATATTGGATTTCAATCAAGAAATTTTAGCGCAAGAGGGACCTTTTGATTTGATTATTGCTATGTCAGTATTATGTCGATGGCCCGATACACAGAATGTTGAAAATGCCTCAAAAGTTTATTCATTTGATAAGTTTTCTACTGCATTAAAAGATTTGGTTGGTTTGTTAAGTCCAAATGGATTAATCTGTGTTTACAATAGTAATTATCGTGTTATGGATGTTGATTTATGTGGGGCATTAGAGCCGGTCGCATTAAAAGGGTTGCCAAAAGTTCAGGCAGTTCGAATTTTTGATGTAGATGGAGTGCCTTTGAAAGAACAAATTGTTGATAATATTATTTTTAAAAAAATATAAAGTAATAGTTGCTTTTATGACTTTTAACAAGCTTTGTAAACTATTTTGTTGTCTGTGAAGCTTAGTATCATCGTTCCTTTGTTTAATCATGTTGATTATTCTAAGGCGATGATGGCCTCATTGCTCGATTCATTGCCTAGCGAGTTGTCATTTGAAATTATTTTAATTGATGATGCTTCTTCAGATGCTACGGTTGAATGGTTAAATAGTATTGATCATTGTGTTGTAAAAAAAATATTCAATCCTAATAATTTGGGGTACGCAAAATCCAATAATATTGCAGCCTCTCAAGCCAAAGGTGAGATTCTCGCCTTAATTAATAATGATTTGATTTTTGAATCTGGTTGGCTTGAGGGAATGTTAGATGTTCTCGAAAATCCCTATCTTAATGCCGGTATTGTTGGCAATATTCAATATAAAGTGGTCGATAATTCACTCGATCATGCCGGTGTGCAATTAACGCTTACCGGAAAAATTGAACATATTCAGGTTTTATCGCCAGAAAGCTCGCCTTATAGCCGTGTTTTTGCTGTGACTGGCGCTTGTTGTCTGATTCGTAAAAGTGATTTTGATGCGCTATCTGGCTTCGATGAAGGCTATGTTAATGGTGGTGAGGATGTTGATCTTTGTTTGGCAGTTAGGCAACGCGGTAAATCTGTTTATATCGCTACCAAGAGTCAGATTCATCATCACGTCAGCTTGAGCCGCGATCGTGCCAGTATTCAAAATGAGAAAAACAGTCGTCGATTATTAGCTAAGTGGCGTAATGTACTGAAAACTGAAATTGCTAGGCAATGGCAGTTACGTTTTCAACAGCCCAATAGTTATCATAATTTGATTGATGGTGATTTTTATCAGGCGTTCTTAAAATCACCGCAAATGGCAGCTAGGCTAATTGCGGAATATTTTATTTTAATTGAAGAGCAGCGTTGGTCTAAATTGATTGATAGCGTTGATCTTAATCAAGATATTGCTTCAAGAACGCAATTTAAAGGATTGCGATTTATTGATAGTCATAATCTTTATTTGATTAACACTAAGCCCGAAGTTGTCCTGAAAGGTGTTGATAGTGTGGTCAACTTCTATGTCTGCGGTCGGCGTATTGATCCTGCCAATCAAGACAATCTGGCGATGACGATTAGTGTTAATCATGTGCAATATAAGATTTTGAAGTTGGAGTCTGGGCCTAATATTAATCTAGGTATTATATCGCCAATATTGTTGCCAGGTATCGATAATATTTTTAAAATCGAAGTTAATTTTATTAATCCTGATGGTTTTGAGTTGTTAGGTGATGCTAGTCATTTGATTTATATTTCACATTTTGTGATTGATGATAAATTGGTTAAAAATCATTAGTTTATAGGAAATAGGATGAATATTTTAGTGGTTGGTGGTGCGGGTTATATTGGTTCTCATATGGTCAAGCATTTGATGGCTAAAGGTCATCAAGTGATAGTTGTTGATAATTTATCGACTGGTTATCGAGATGCTGTATTGGCAGATAGTTTTTTTCAAATTGATATTGCTAATCGAACTGAACTGGATCAGGTTTTTCAACATCATCCTATTGATGCAGTATTTCATTTTGCCTCCTATATACAAGTTGGGGAATCGGTGATTGCACCTGCTAAATATTATGAAAATAATGTTTCGGCAACATTAACTTTATTACAAGCGATGGTGGCTGCCGATGTTAAAAAGTTTGTGTTTTCATCGACAGCGGCTGTGTATGGTAATCCTGAATATGTGCCAATTGATGAAGCCCACCCTAAGCAGCCAATTAATCCTTATGGCCAATCAAAATTGATGGTCGAGCGAATATTGCAAGATTTTGATCATGCTTATGGTTTGAAATCGGTTTGTTTGCGTTACTTTAATGCTGCTGGTGCTGATCCTGAGGCGTTATTAGGTGAGCGGCATGAGCCTGAAACGCATTTAATTCCATTAGTTTTGCAAGCGGCTTCGGGACGTCGAGAAGCGATTAATGTATTTGGTCAGGATTATGAAACTGATGATGGCACTTGTGTTCGTGATTATATTCATATTGTTGATTTAGCCGATGCTCATCTTAAAGCAGTTGATTACTTGAATGCGGGTAATTCTAGCCGGGCGTTTAATTTAGGTAATGGCAATGGTTTTTCTGTTAATCAGATTATTCAGGCCGCGGAAGCTGTGACCGGTAAAACTATCCCAGTGATTTATGGTGAAAGACGCGAGGGAGATCCGGCTATTTTGGTTGCAGATGCGACCGCGGCTAATCAGATTTTGGGATGGACACCGCAGTGTTCTGATATTAAAACCATTATTGCCAACGCTTGGGCTTGGGAGCAGAAGTTTCCGTGGGGTAGTGTATAAAGATTAAGTGATTACCTGGATTGGATAGCCAATTTGACAATTAATTATTACATCCGAATTTTTATTATTTTGTTTGCTAGTGTTTTTCAGGTAACTGAAGCTAGCGGGCAATCGGATGGATTACAAGGAAAATTAATTGTCGGTTATCAAGGATGGTTTGGGTGTCCTAATGATTTTGAAGCTAATCAAAACTGGCAGCATTGGTTTATTCATCAAGCTAAGCCTGAGCTTTTGACGGTTGATATGTTGCCTGATGTGAGTGGGTTTAGTCCTCAAGATTTATGTGACACAGGTTTGCCAAGAGTTGATGGGCAAGGGACAGTCAAACTGTTTTCATCTCAAAATCCCAATGTGGTATTCACCCATTTTCGTTGGATGCAGGATTACGGTATTGATGCGGTTGCTGTGCAGCGATTTGTATCGGTATTATCCGATCCGAAACAAAAGCGTCGTGCTGATAATCTGCTTAAAAATGTCATGTTGGCTGCTCAAGCAACCCAACGTGGTTTTTTTGTGGTCTATGATATTTCTGGTGCCAATCCAAACACTGTTATTAACGATATTCGCCAAGATTGGCGGTATTTGCTGAATGAGATTAAGGTCACTGAAAATTCTGCGTATTTAAAAGATAAAACGAAATCGATTCTTGAATTATGGGGTTTTGGTTTTACCGATAGACCAGGTTCGCCTGACGCTGTATTCGATTTACAGCAAGATTTAAAAAACGCTAAGAACCCTGTTACTTTGGTGGGTGGCGTGCCTACTTATTGGCGAACTTTAAGCGGTGATTCCAAATCGCAAATTGGCTGGGATAGGGTTTATCGAAATTACGATGTGCTTAGTCCGTGGGCAGTAGGGCGGTTTGGCGATAATTATGGTGCCGATCAATTTATTAAAAAAATTGTGATTCCTGATCTTATTGAAACTCAGCGTTTAGGTCTGGCTTATCTACCGGTGATTTTTCCAGGTTTTTCTTGGCATAATTTGATGATTAATCGACATAATCCGTCAAAAGCCATTCTCAACCAGATTCCTCGTCGATGTGGGCAATTTATCCAGCGGCAAATTGATAACTTGCTTAAGCTTAAAGTCAGCTCGATATATGTCGCTATGTTTGACGAAGTCGATGAGGCCACCGCTGTGTTTCCTGTTGAAACTGTTATTGGTGGGTTACCTGCTGAGGCAAAAATGGTTTATTTAAATCAAGATGGCTGTGATTTAGCGTCTGATTGGTATCTTCAGACGCTAAAAAATGTCGAAATAATCCATTAAAACGATTACAAGCCATTGTATTGTTTAAGTATATTCAACACCGTTTGTGTCATCTCTCGCGCTTTTTGATAATCACTCGATTCGCTATAACAACGTAATTCTGGGGCATTACCTGAGGCTCTGATATGAATAATGTCTTGGTTGCTAAAGCTCAATCTCAAGCCATCGGTTAAATCACAAGCGCTAATTTCGCTGTATTCAGCGCCTAATAATTTGCTAAACGAATTGGGATCATTTGCCCAGCTTGCTAATAATGATTGACTGAGTGATGACGGGAAGTTTTGCAGGCGGTCGCTGTCTGTGTAACGTTTTGGTAGTGATCGCTGTAAATCCGATAATTTACCCGATGCTTTTTGGGCGGCTGCTAAGACAGAGATAATCGGTAAAGCTGCATCACGGGTAGCTAAACAAGTCATTTTTTTGCCGTCTGTTTCAATATCGGTCGCTAATAAAAAACCACCGTTAGCTTCAAAGCCAGCAATAGAACCTTGTTGGCTATCAAAGCTTTCCATCGCTGCGATGACATAAGGCGAGCCAATTTTGGTGCGCTTAACCTGATCAAAACTGCCACTTAATTCAATCGCAGTATTACAACTTACTGGTATTGCAATTTGTTGTATCGCTAAATAGCGGCTGGTGATTAAGCCAACCATATCACCGCGTAACCAAGTGCCGGTTTCATCGGCAATTAATGGTCGGTCGCCATCGCCGTCGGTGGAGATAATGGCATCAAAACCATATTGTTGTGACCAGTTTTTGCCGCGTTGTTTGTCTTCATCGCTAACCGCTTCAGTATCAATCGGTACAAAAATTTCGGTTCTATCCAGTGAGACGACTTGCGCCCCCAATTTTTCTAAGATAGTTTTCAATACATCGCGAGCAACGCTTGAGTGTTGATAAAAGCCCAGCTTGATACCTGACAGAATGTCTGCCGGAAAAAAATCTAAATAACGGTTTTCATAATCAATAATCGCTTTGGGATTCATTGATAAGGTGGCTGGTGAAATGGTTTTGTTGGCGGTTTCAAGCGGTAGATTAGTCATTGCCAATTCATCCGCTTTGCTAATTTCACCATCTGGGCGATAAAACTTCATGCCATTACGATCAAATGGAATATGACTGCCTGTGACCATAATCGCTGGAATGCCCTGTTTTTGAGCGTAATAGGCCAAGGCTGGGGTTGGGAGTTCGCCACAAAAGTCTATCTTTAAACCATTGGCTTGAATCGTTGCGCCACAGGCTTGAGCAATCTGTGGGCTGCTGGGGCGTAAATCGATGCCAATGGCGACGCTATCAAAATCATAACTTTGCTTGAGCACCGTTAAAAAAGCTTGGGTATAGGCGGCACAAATCTCATCGCTCATTTCGGTAACCAAGCCTCTTACGCCACTGGTGCCAAATGCAACCCCATTGTCTAACATCAAATCTCGAATTGTAGTCATGCTCATCAATTATCGATTGTAGTTATCATCCAAACGAACAATATCGTCCTCATTTAAGTAAGTCCCTGATTGAACTTCGATTAAATGCAAAGGGATTTTGCCGGGGTTTTCTAAGCGGTGAACTTCACCTACGGGAATATAGGTTGATTGGTTTTCGCTGAGTAATTTTGATTCGGTTGCTGAACTAATCATAGCGGTACCGGTAACGACTACCCAGTGTTCAGCTCGATGATGGTGCATTTGTAGCGACAATTTTGCGCCAGGGTTGACCATGATACGTTTCACTAGAAATCGATTGCCTGAGTCTATCGATTCGTACCAGCCCCAAGGTCGATAAACTCGTGAATGTTGGAGGTGTTCAGTACGGTTTTGGGCTTTTAGATGATCAACCACTTTTTTCACATCTTGAGTATAGTCTTTATGAACGACTAATACCGCATCGGAGGTTTCAACAACAATTAGGTTTTCTACCCCAATTACCGCTAACACACGGCTCTCGGCGCGTAAAAAACAATTTTGAGTTTGATCGGTAAATACATCGCCGCGGCTAACATTACCCAATTCATCTTTTTCATGTGCGTCCCACAAAGACGACCATGAGCCTATATCATTCCAGCCCATACTGACGGGGACGACAGCAGCGTTGGCAGTGCGTTCCATGACCGCGTAATCAATCGATTTTGAAGGGCATTGGGCAAATGCTTGTTTATCTAAGCGGGTAAAATCAAAATCCGAATGACTGAGTTTGACGGCATTAGCACTGGCTAAGGCAATTTCAGGCTCAAATTGTTTGAGTTCTTCAAGAAATACCGAGGCTTTAAACACAAACATGCCGCTATTCCAAAAGTATCCACCATCATCAAGATAGCGACAGGCTGTTTCGTGGTTGGGTTTTTCTTCAAAGCGTTCAACTTGAAAAGCTGAATCTAGTCCACTGATGGCCTTACCTTTACGAATGTAACCATAACCAGTCTCTGGGCTATCCGGTACTAAGCCGAAGGTGACTAACAAACCTTGAGCGGCTGTTTGACGAGCGTGCTCAATGGCTTCGCTAAAAGCCGCCAGATTTTCGATTAAATGATCCGCAGGTAACACCAGCATCATGGCATCAGGATCAGTGTCATAGAGAAATTTAGCAGCTGCTGCAATAGCGGGTGCCGTATTTCTAGCCAACGGTTCTAACATCAGGGCTAGTGGTTTTACGCCAATTTGCATCAATTGTTCTGCGGCTAAAAAACGATGTTCGTTATTACAAACCAGCAGTGGTGGCGCGATTTTAGGGATATTCGATAAACGTAAAACGGTTTCCTGCAGCATGGTTCTATCTGAAACCAAAGGCAATAATTGTTTGGGGAGTGCTTCGCGGGACATTGGCCATAAACGAGAACCGGCGCCGCCTGAAAGTATCACTGGATATAGCGAACTGCTTGTTGAACTCATTCAATCACTCCTTGCTGGAAATGTGCTTTACAAAGGAAAAGGCTATTTTATGTTAAAGCGCATAATAAAAAGTACACTATTGTTATTAATGGATACAAATAGTTAATTATCGTAAAATTTGCACTTAATTTTGACCGTTTGAAGGTGAATAACATGACTGGCAAACAAAAAAAACCGTATGGATTGAAACTTCTGTTATCGCCTAGTCGATTGTTCAAATCACGACATGAGGCCCAGACACAAATTGATGATCAGCTTGAGGCTAACAAAAAAGCCATAGCGATTGTCGTTTATCAAGATTACCATGCGGTGATTCAAATTCGTAACGCAATACGGATGCAGGGATTAGGTCTTGATAATGACGGATTAGGCTTTGATATCGGCGTCTTTCAAGATGGATTAAAGGAAGATGATGAAGCTAGTGTTCATGCTTACAATCAAACAGCGGTTGAAGCTTTACAGCTGATTGATAAAAATCGTTTTGTACGACAAGAAAAGCATTTAGGTCATGATTTACATTTGGCTGAAATTGAGAAATTTCTGTTTGAAGATCTAAATTATGATTTGGTCGTGTTCTTAGATAATCCTGATATTTCACCTAAATATTTTGAACAGCTGGGCAATGTATTTGAAACTTTAAATGGTGACTCAAGGATAGCAGCACTTTCAATTAGTCACGATAATAGCGTGGCTCATCAAATGGTTCCATCTGGCCAAACCATTGGATTGATGCGTCATGCTTGGCTGGCAAGCAAACCGATTCTTGATGCCTATTCTTATATTCATTCATTGTCGCTACCTGATTACCAACAACAATTAGTTGCCGATTGGTGGGCGAGTAATTTAGGTTTCAAAGGCATTAATTTAAACCGTAGCGATGCCCGTCGTTCAGCGCATGCGGCATTGAAGCTCGCCGAAGTTGCTGCGACCGATCATTCCGCACAGTTGCTTTCAGATGTCGATTACCAAACCATTGTGCTTAAACAGGCAGAGCATTATTTGAAGCCAGGTGATTTTGATTATCAACAGTTTGAGCAGAAACTAGCGCGAGGGGATATTCATGTTGACCCCAGTGCCTTATTAAGCGCCACCGATACCTCTATCCATGACATGATGGCCGCTTACAAATTCTTTTTGAAACGATTGCCAGAGAATTTTCAAGTAGTCGAATCACGGATTGGGATTCCAGCGGATTTAATGTTTCAAGACTTCCTGTTATCGGATGAATTTTTAAGCCATGAGGATTATTGGCCCGCGGTGATTGAAGCGGCAAAAAAAGTGATTGCCTTAAACAATCTCAAAAATGCTAGTGATCAAGCATCTGAGCTAGAGGCAGGAGTCGCTGATGATAGTGCTCAGCCAAAAAACCAATAAGTGACAAAAATAGCCGCACCGATTCCGCCTAAATCAGCAATGATGCCGCAACTGGCGGCATGGCGAATATTACTAATCCCCACCGCGCCAAAATAAACCGCCAACACATAAAAAGTGGTTTCGGTGCTGCCTTGCACCACCGAAGCCAAACGTCCGGCAAACGAATCAGCACCGTGGCTTTGCATGGTGTCTATCATCATCGCTCTCGCGCCACTGCCGCTGAACGGCTTCATTAACGCAGTCGGCAAGCCGTCGATGAAGCGGTTGTCGATCTGAAACAAATCGACAAGCCAGCGCAAGCCTTGAGTGATTAAATCCAAAGCACCACTGGCTCGAAATACGCCAAACGCCACCAACATCGCCACCAAATAGGGAATGATGCTAATCGCAGTTTGAAAGCCTTGTTTTGCGCCTTCGATGAATAATTCGTAAGCGTTTAAACGTTTATAAGCCGCTGAGCCGATAAAAGCGATCACCAAACTAAACAAAGTGACATGGCTGATTAACGCAGATTGTTTCAGCATTTCTGCTTGATCCAAACCGGAAAAATAAGCCAGCAAGCCACCAACCAACGCAGTAATCCCACCCAAATAAGTCAACACCACTTTATCCAGCAAATTGATTTTTTGCACCGCAGCAACCGCCAATAAACCGGTTAAAGTCGAAACATACGTAGCGATTAAAATCGGGATAAACACATCGGTCGGATTGGCCGCGCCCAGTTGTGCCCGATAAGCAAAAATCGTCACCGGAAATAGCGTCACCGACGAAGTGTTAATTACCAAAAACAGAATTTGCGGATTGCTGGCTTGGCTGGGATTAGGATTCAGCTTTTGCATTTCCTGCATCGCCTTAATCCCCATCGGGGTCGCGGCATTATCCAAACCCAGCATATTGGCGGCGATATTCATCACCATCGCGCCAAGCGCAGGGTGGTTTTTAGGGATTTCTGGCATCAAGCGTGCAAACAAAGGATTTAGTGCACGGGTTAATAAATCGATAAAACCGCTGTGTTCACCAATTTTCATAATCCCCAGCCACAAGGCCAAGATGCCGCTGAGTCCTATGGAAATATCAAACGCGGTTTTCGAGAGGCTGAACATGGCGTTCATCAACTCGGAAAAAATCGCTTGGTCGCCGAGTACCAACCATTTAAAGCCCGCTGTGACGAACGCCGTTAGGAAAAATAAAATCCAGATAAAATTCAGCACAGCGGAATTAGCTTCAATGCTTATTTAATCGCTTTCGCTAACTCAGCCGCATAGCCAGTGTAGCTGTGTGGGGTTAACGCTAATAATTCAGCTTTGGCTTCGGCAGGGATTTCCAGTTTTTCAACAAAAGCTCGCATACCTTCGCCAGTGACGCGATTGCCGCGAGTCAGTTCTTTCAATTTTTCATAAGGCTTTTCAATCCCATAACGACGCATCACGGTTTGAATCGGTTCAGCCAACACTTCCCAGTTAGTGTCTAAATCTTGGTTTAGCAATTGTGGGTTAATTTCCAGTTTGGAAATGCCTTTTAAAGTTGATTGAATCGCGATGCTGGTGTGAGCTATGCCGACGCCGATGTTGCGTAACACCGTGGAATCGGTCAAATCGCGTTGCCAGCGTGAAACCGGTAATTTCTCGCTTAAGAAGTTCAAAATCGCGTTGGCTAAGCCCAAATTGCCTTCTGAGTTTTCAAAATCAATCGGATTCACTTTATGCGGCATAGTCGATGAACCGACTTCGCCAGCAATGGTTTTTTGTTTGAAATAACCCAACGAGATATAGCCCCAAATGTCGCGGTCGAAGTCCAGCAAAATGGTATTGAAGCGCGATAAAGCATGGAAAAACTCGGCCATGTAATCGTGCGGCTCAATTTGAATGGTGTAAGGGTTAAAGCTTAAACCTAATGATTCGACAAAGTTTTGCGCGAATTGTGGCCAGTTGACGGCAGGATAAGCAACGCAATGTGCATTGTAGTTACCGACTGCGCCGTTGATTTTGCCCAGTAATTCCACTTGTGCCAATTGTTGGCGCTGGCGTTGCATTCTGGCGACCACGTTAGCGAATTCTTTGCCGGTGGTGGTTGGAGTTGCTGATTGGCCGTGGGTGCGTGACAACATCGGTTGCTCTGCGCTGTCATGGGCTAATTGGCTAATCGCCTTGATACAAGCGTCAATTTCCGCCAACACCAAACCGCGACCTTCTTTTAGCATCAAAGCGTAAGACAAGTTGTTAATGTCTTCTGAGGTGCAAGCAAAATGGATGAACTCGCTGACCGCGTTTAATTCAGCGTTATCTTTGGTTTTGTCTTTTAAGAAATACTCCACCGCTTTGACATCGTGGTTAGTGGTTTTTTCGATGTCTTTAACCGCTTGCGCGTCGGCTTCGGAAAAATCGCTGATGATGCTGTTGAGTAACTGATTAGCAGCATCAGAAAAAGCCGGTACTTCGCTGATTTTGGCCTCTGCTGCCAACGCTTGTAACCAACGCACTTCGACTTCAACGCGGAAACGGATTAAACCGTATTCGCTGAAAATCGGACGTAAAGCGTCAACTTTGCTGGCGTAGCGGCCGTCGATGGGGGAGATGGCGGTGAGTGTCATTATTTGTGTTCCTAAAATTAATATATTTATTTATTGATTGTATTTTGATTCGATAATGCCGCCGCCCAAGCAGACGTCATCCAGATAAAAAACCACCGACTGCCCCGGTGTTATCGCCCGTTGTGATTCATCAAAGCGGACTTTAACCCGTAAGCCACCGTCCAACGGTTCTATGACACACGCTTGATCAGGCTGACGGTAGCGGGTTTTGGCGGCGCAGCGTAAGGGGAGTGACGGTGCTTGGCTGCCGCACCAGTCCAGTTGGCCGGCTTCCAAGGTGTTATGCAGCATTAACGGGTGGTCGTGGCCTTGGCCGACGATTAACACGTTGTTCTCTAAGTCTTTTTCCAACACAAACCACGGTTCATCGGGTGCATTTTTGACGCCGCCAATGCCTAAACCTTGGCGTTGACCAAAGGTGTAATACATCAAACCGTGATGTTTGCCGATGTATTGGCCTTCTGGGGTGCGCATTTCGCCAGGTTGATGCGGTAAATAGCGTTGTAGAAATTCGCTGAATTTACGTTCGCCGATGAAACAAATGCCGGTGCTGTCTTTTTTACGGCTGTTGGCAAAACCAGCGCGGTCAGCCATGGCGCGGAGTTCGGGTTTGTGCAAATGGCCAATCGGGAACAAAGTGCGGGATAAGGCTGTTTGCCCCATTGCGTACAAGAAATAGCTTTGCTCTTTGTTTGGGTCTAAGCCTTTTAATAATTGAAATTCGCCATCTTGCTCGGCAACACGGGCGTAGTGGCCGGTGGCGATGTATTCCGCGCCTAAGTCTTCAATCGCGTAGTTTAAAAAGGCTTTGAATTTAACGTGTTTGTTACACAAGATGTCGGGATTGGGTGTGCGTCCGGCTTTGAATTCCGACAAAAACACTTCAAACACTTCATCCCAATATTCAGCCGCGAAGTTGACGGTTTTCAGTTCGATACCCAGCGTGTCAGCCACTTGTTGGGCGTCGGCCAAGTCTTGCATCGCGGTGCAGTATTCGGTGCCGTCGTCTTCTTCCCAGTTTTTCATAAATAAACCGGTGACCTTGTGGCCTTGCTCCAGCAAGGTGAGGGCGGTGACTGAAGAATCGACGCCGCCGGACATGCCGACGATGATGTGTTTGCTCATGCTAAATCGAGGAATGACTGTAATAAAGAAAGCGGATAACGTTGGCCTTTTAGGTATTCGTCTATCGACTTTAACACTAAAGGACTGCGTAAACGCTGCGGGTTGGCGGCCAGATCATCACGGGAAAGCCAATGGGTGGCAACGATGCCATCGTCCAAAGTTTGCAGTGGATTATGGGAACTGACGCTGCCAGTAAAAACAAAACGCATAAAACTGGGAAATTCGGGGTTCTTGCGCCATAACTGCACCGCGACTAAAGCCTGTGGTTCAAATTGCCATGCGGTTTCTTCCAGCACTTCGCGTTTAACCGCGTCGATTAAGGATTCGTTATTTTCCAAATGTCCTGCCGGTTGATTAAAGGCTAAACCGTTAGGCGTTTGTTCCTCGACCACTAAAAAGCGTTGGTCTTGTTCGATAACGGCGGCGACGGTAACGTGCGGTTTCCAAACCATGTTTATATTGTTGAAAAGGCTAAAAAATCCGCATTTTACGCGAATTGCTGGGGGCTGGGTAAATAGCGCATCCCCAAGTGCTTGATTGACTTGGGGATGGCGTTTAAGGATTAAACCGCTTGCTTGATTTTTAGCAAAGCGTTTTGCAGGTTTTCCATGCTGGTGGCGATGGAAATGCGGATATAGCCCGGTGCGCCGAAAGCGGAGCCAGGCACTAAAGCCACACCGGCTTTTTCAATTAAAAACTCAGA
>CAIXED010000029.1 GCA_903918375.1 uncultured Pseudomonadota bacterium
ATGTCTTAAGGGCGGGACACGCCCGGTTAGCTTGTGCAGAGACTTCGCCTGCGGTTGGGGCGTCGGGCCAAGAACCCACCGAAGCGACTCAGGCGGCATTAGCCGCTTGAGCGCCGTAGGAATCCTCGTTCTTTAGGGCGATGAGGATGTCAAGATTAGATTTTGACCTTACCTGCGTTTCCACTATTACTTCCAAATAGGAAGATCATGCCACCCAACAGGAAACCCCATTGCTGTTTGCTGATTAGTTGTTACTGTACTTAACAGTGTTATCAATCGACTTTTCCAAGAACTATCAGGATTGATAGCATCCATTAAGACCACCATGATTACCAAATAGTTATACAAATAGTGTTCTTGGTGATGTGGACTGTTTTGCGGAACAAGACTGGTACTAAATCGCTTAATGTGCGGTAAAGACAATACAAAACGTCTATTCCATAAACGACTATGGTGAGCACAAACATTGCGTACCGGCGTTAGCGCATGAAAAACTTTTTCCGCAACATCAACAGTCGGCATATTAAACGCTTTTGTTATGGTCTTTTTTGCATTAGAAGCATTGGTATTCTCAAACCAGCGGGATAATGCACCTAAAGTCATGGTTTCAACAACAGCCCAAATAGGCGGTAATTGAGGGGATGTGTAATTCTTTTTGTAATGGGCAATAAATACTTCGTTACTGTTTTCAAATGCTTGATCAATTTTTGCTAGGCTTCTAATGTGCTGCCTAGAGCATTTAAAAAAAGACGGATCAAGATATGCGTGGCTGTTTTTGGTGTCCAATGCTAACGCCGAACTCCACAAAGACCTCAAAGCAACTTCGATGCGTTCAATAGCCTCCATAACCAATAACCGTAACTGTCGATCAAAAATATAAAGGTCTAATATCTGATCAAAATCAGTATTGGGAATGAATTGATGATTGCGGGTTTCATTTGAACTTTTCTGTTCAAACGGCAAACAGTATGCGCTCAGTCGATAGTAACCAATTGATGATATGTAACGCTCAAGACGTAATCTATCTATACAGATAAGCCCTCTATCTAGCAATAATTGAGCTTGTTCTGAGGTAGATAGTGGCGGCTTGTTGTAGATCACTACCGTTATGGAAGTAAAAAGAGAATTAACCCCCCGGTTTGAGCTTCATAATGGCATAGCCACTATGAGTCGCTTGAGGGGTGTTGTTATGTCTATATTAAAGTAAAGTCTTAAAAAATGTCAAAAAATATGGCGTCGGCAATTGATGGGGCAGTTGATCAGATTAACCGCCGCTTTCCTAAAGCGGTTTCAATCGCCGTTACTGTGATTAACACCTACTATTTCTGCTATCATGCCACCTTGAAAACCGTACACATTTCAAGAAACCATGACCCAACCCCCAACCCACGGCGGCTCCCGCCCCAACTCAGGCCGCAAAAAAGGCTCCAACGCTTATGGTGAAACCACCAAAGCCATTCGCGTACCCGAAAGCCTAATACCCAGCATCAAAGCCCTGTTAAACCAACGTAAACAGCAATTCGAGCAGTTTACCCAGCAACACAACACGGTTTTCCTGCCCAAGCCACAACCCCCACAAATCCCGTTACCGCTATTCATCGGCAAAGTCGCTGCCGGCTTCCCGTCACCCGCCGATGACTACATCGAGAAAAACCTAGACCTCAACGAGCTACTGGTACAAAAACCTGCTGCTACGTTTTTCGTACAAGCACAAGGCGAATCAATGCTAGGCGCTGGCATTCATCCCAATGATATTTTGGTTGTCGATAGATCGATAGAACCTGCTGACGGCAAAGTAGTGATAGCCGCGCTGAACGGTGAACTGACCGTTAAACGGCTCAGCAAAACCACCGAAGGTGTTTGGTATCTAAAAGCCGAAAACCCTCAATTCCCAGACATCCTATTAAATGATGGTCTTGAGCTAGTTATCTGGGGCGTAGTCACCAACGTGATCCATAACCTGTGATGCAACCCCTAATTGCTTTAGTCGATTGCAATAACTTCTATGTGAGCTGTGAACGGGTGTTTAGGCCGGACTTGATCGGCAAGCCTGTGGCTGTGCTATCTAATAATGATGGCTGTGTAGTGGCTAGAAGTCAGGAGATTAAAGACTTGGGCGTGAAAATGGGCGTACCGTTGTTTCAGATTCAACAACTGGTCAACCAGCATCAAATTCAGCTATTTTCCTCAAATTACACGTTGTACGCGGATATGTCGGCTAGAGTGATGGCGACGCTTGAAGAGTTCGCGCCTAGCCTTGAGATTTACTCAATTGACGAGGCTTTTTTAGACCTCACCGGCGTTTACCCTTGCCACAAAGACCCTATCACCTACGGTCATCGAATCAAGCGCACCGTCCAACAAATCACCGGCATTCCGGTATGCGTTGGCATGGCACCGACTAAAACACTGGCAAAACTCGCCAACTTCGCCGCTAAGAAATGGAAAAAGACCGGCGGTGTGCTTGATTTAAGCGACACAAAGCGCCGCGAAAAACTGATGAAGATCGTACCCGTCGGCGAAGTGTGGGGCATAGGCTCACGCACCACGGCCAAACTGAACCAGCTAGGCATTCACACCGTTTGGGATTTAGCCAACCAACCCACCAAGCGGATTCAAAGCCAGTTTAATGTGGTGGTGGCTCGCACCGTCATGGAATTAAACGGCACAGCTTGCTTAGACATTGAAGAAATTGCACCTGACAAACAGCAAATTGTTTGCTCGCGTAGCTTTAGCCGAAAACTGACTGAATATCCTGAATTACTCTCTGCCGTGGCTGAGTTTTGCAGTCGCGCCGGTGAAAAACTACGCCGCCAGAACTCAACTACCGCTTGCCTGACGGTATTCATTCGCACTAATCCATTTAACCCCAACGAACCTCAATACCACCGCGCGGCGAGTGCAAAACTGGAAAAAGCCACCCAAGACACTCGAACCTTGATTGCCACCGCTAACCGCTTACTGTCCGAGATATTCAAAGCCGGTTATGGCTATCAAAAATGCGGGGTGCAACTTAGCGCAATTCAGCCAGTGACCGCACCAGATCAAGCGGATTTGTTTGATTTTGCCGAAGACGACACGCAAAGCGACAACCGGCAATTGATGGCGGCGGTTGATCAGATTAACCGCCGCTTTCCTAAAGCCGTTTCAATCGCCGCTACTGGGATTGATAGAAGCTGGAAACCCAAAGCCGAGCGCAAATCACAAAGATATACAACGGATTGGGGGGAGTTGGTGCAGGTTTAGTAAATTTGTAACTGAATTCTGAACAGGCTTTAGCTGACCAAAACCAGACTATCAACATTCAAACATCAACCCCTGCTTTTGAACAACCTCAACCCACGTTTTAAAAGGTCGAGGCGGTAAATAACAATGATTGAACGGATCGTAAGAACCTTGTATGCCAGTGATAGCATACATAGAACTGGTAGCCGCAGCTTTAACACCATCATCGGTTGCTCGACAACCTTGATAAAAATCATTACCTGGCCATGACACATGATCCCAAGCCACAAAACTAAACAGTAACAAGTTGTCGCTGTCGCTACTATTAACAAACAAATTGGGATAACTCAGCTGATTAAGTTTAACGCTTGATTTGGTTTGTGGATTGACGATAAACGGTAGGCCTTGAATATCATAGGTTTTGGGACTACATTCCAAATAAGGGTCAAAATAGACAAGCTCAACAGCATCAAGTTGTGAGCGATATATTCTTAGTATCCGCTCTAAAACGGTTTCCAATTTTTCACCCAATTGACCTGAAAATTTGCCCGCAAACTGACCACAACCAAGACCGGGAATAGTAATAACTGCTTTTTTACCCGTTTGACGGCTTTCTGTATTGGCATACACCAACAAGGGCAATAATCGGCGTTCATATAGCGCATAGTAGCTATCGGCATCGATTTGGCCTGTATCATTGACAACATCCCAATCTGCAGGGATTTGATTTCTACCATTTCTTAATAATGCGCCGGGAGTAAACAGCAAATAACCATTAAACGGTATTTCATGAACCTCGGGATTTTGATGACGCCCATCATCATAAATCGTGACTGGACAAGCTACACCTATATCACCAAGCAATTTAAGTTCCTGTTGATTCCAGTCAGTTCCATCACCATAGACAGCAGACTCTGCAAAAATCTGAGGTTTCTTGGTTTTAAGCAATAAGTTCAGAAATTGCTGTGGATTCAGTTCAGATAAATCTTTTATACCTGCTACTTGTAACTGTTTTTGAAGATAATGACTGGGCGTAACTGTCTTTTCAATTAACTGTCCAAGATATTCGGTTAAATTTGCCCAGCTTTGGTCATGCATTAATATCTGGTAAGCCGATTGATTGACTAATGACATATTGATTCACTCAAAAATGTGGAGCTGATTGTGCTGTCCATCCGCAGTAACACTTAAAAGCAGTACAGGGTTATTTCAAACCTTGAAAACGATACATTGCCGACCAAACATTAAAATAAGCATCATGCCGATTCTGTTCGGCGACTTCATTTTTAAAGTTAGGGTATTCGATAGCTTTGATAGAAGCCGCAATTGCATCAGCCACTTCATTTCGATCAATTCGCGCTCGGTAAGCATAATCCGTACCGACATTGGATTGAACAGTAGCATTGGGGAAAATGTGCTCAATATCACCTTTACGGCGTCCACGCACTAATAAGGTCTGACCTGTATCATCACCTTTATCGACAATACTCAAGAACGAATCTGGAAGAAAAATCCACATAGTATTAGTTTCCTTGCTTACTCAATAGAACAAGCGCTTTTTCAATAATGGGTTTATCGTTAGGGTGATGTAATACATCAAACAAACGACTTTGCGGAATCAAACCAACGCATTGCGACTCCCAGCCCATATCAGCAGGATTTCCGCCAATACGTCTAGCCAGATAATAACGTGTTACCGATGTGCTACGTTCAAAATCACCTATCAAACCTGTCAATTCAACCTGTAGCCCTGACTCCTCAAATGCTTCAAGAATGGCCGTAGCTTGAGGTGTCATGCCAGATTCAATAGTCCCTTTTGGAAAAGTGCATTGATAACCCCCAAATGCATTGGTTGGAAAAACCACCCAGAAACGACCATCAGGCTCAATCGTTACAACACCTGCTGAAAGCTTTTTACCCATTTTTGATTGCATCGGTGGTTCATCAAATGGCGTTTGCAATGCTAACCAGTCATGTTTGTTTGACGGCAAATCAAGCCACGATTTTAGAGAAATACCATTTAAAGCCTCAGGCACAATACCGTCTGGTATCACTAACGCAACTTCATCTACAGCGTCAAAGCTGGATAACGGTGTCACTTGATTCGGTTTCGCTATCTTGACTGGATTTCCATAGTCATTTTGGCGGGGGTGGATTGTCATTCGAGTGTGCCATTGATTTAACAGGAATGAAAGATTGTACCGAAAGACTAAAGCTCTAGGCGTTTCTACCGCCGTCTGGGTTTGATCGAAGCAGGAATATCCAACGGATTTTGGGAGTTGGTGAGGGTAGGGTGAACGCTGGAAAACGGCCATAAGCGGGCACCGGCGTTTCAGCATTAGCTGACAGCAATAAAATGCATAACTGCCTTTCAATTTAGCGAAAGATGCTTGATTGCAAGACCTGGTATCTTGTCCTTGCACGTTGTTCACCGCTGCCTACCGGGTTAGCGATAAAAATCAGCCTTTAAACAGCCTGTTAAATATGCATCAACGCTTGATACATACCTTTTTGCCAGTGATTTACAAACGGTGCCGCATCAACCCCTGGTTGTAAAAGAACGTCCCGAATCATGTCTTTGTTTAGATTTGCCAACTCCATTTTTTTAATTTGGCTCAAGACTGTACCCAACTGTTCCGCTGCTTTAGTCGAATAACGTTTAGCCAAATCAAAATCTTCAAAATGTTTCCTAACTCTTAATTTGTCCACCTCAGACCAATTTTCTGGAGGTGAAGTGTAATATTCAAATACTCCTGGCTCGCGCTCATCGTCCGCATGATAAGTAGCAAATATCCATTGATCCATGAAGAATCTGTCCTTATCTGCATAAGGTTGAATAATTTGATCTTCAGCCTTCGTCGCAAAGTCATGCCCTTTGCCATCCATATTGCAGTCGCGACATGATGGAACTAGGTTGCGGGACAGAACGGAAAATTGAGGAAAATGCGCTTTAGGCAAAAAATGGTCCAAGTTGCGAGGGGTGCCTATTCCACCACAAAAGGGGCAATTTTCTTTTGCGGAATTTAATAAAGCATCATACATTTTTCTAGCGGGCTTATTCTTTGACACAAAGTACTGGTCATAAACTTTGACTAGCTCAGATTTTTTCAACGCATTGATAACAACTGGATCGTCATCCATGTTTGTATCGATTGGTGGGATGGTGTAAAGCTCTCCAGTACCAACCGCGACTAAATATTCATCACCTGCTGCCATTAAGTCAGGCTTGCTTGATGTCAGCTTCTTTCGTAGCGAGGCATTCCCGGTAATGCCAGCAACACATTCATCAAGAATTTGTTCACAGCTAAATTGAGGCTCACTCAGTCGCATCATGACTGCTATTCCTATCACGGTTGGCAATGAGTGCTTTTAGAATGGCTCTACCTTCAAATCCAAGTTGATTACCGTAGTCGGCAACTATTGTTTCATAAGTTCTACCTGTTTCAACAGACGTGGCAAGTAGATCGTGAAATCCTGACCGTTCAACCTCGAGACTAAAAACTTCGCTGGTCAATACACCAACATTTTCACCAAAAGTTTCAATTGTCGGACGACTAGTCGTGACATCTCCACGTATACGATAAATTTTCCAAACGCAGGATCTTGGTATTTCCTGTAAGACCACAGGTGAGTGTGTTGCTATGATGGCGAGTCCGTTTCGATCATGTAGTAAATCGGAAAGTGAACGTAAGAACGCCGATAATAGTGGCGGGTGCAAATGGCTCTCAGGTTCATCCAATAGCACTAATGTTTTTTCTTCTACAGTGGCAACTAGCCGGGTTACTGTTAATAAAACGATAGCATGGCCAGAACTCATGCGAGACAAATACTGGATAACTGCGTCACGATACCTCTCTCGAAATGAGTCTGATTCAGATGGATCTTCGTCAGTAGGTTGCTTACGAAGCTCTCTATAAACTGCTTCTAACTGTTCTAGCCCCATAAAGGCAAAGTTTTCATCTGAACCCAGTTTGCTAATTGCATTTAGCCAGCGCTCAGTTTTTTTGGGTTGATAGAAACAACTAATTAAGGCTTTTACACAATCATCCCGAAGATTGTTGATAGTTCTGTGCTGCTCTCTATTCTGCGGATCTTTCAAACCGATATAGAAATAACAGGTTCCTTTGGCAGGATCAGATTGTTCTTGAGGAGGGGTAAATGGATCGAAAGCACTGAATGAAACTGAAACAAGGCTACTGAAAAAGTCATCTGAAATTTCTTCTTCCTGCCACCCATCTAAATCAAAAAACTTAGCACTTGTACTTTTTCGTTTCGTAATGGCTTCAATCATGCCATTTAGCAACGTTGTTTTGCCCACACCATTTCGGCCAATAACGGCATGAATGTTAGTGCTAGGAACGGAACCCACATTCACATCGAAACTTAGATTTATACCCCCGAAATCTTCTGTTTCAGGCCTGACGAACTTAAATTTATAGTCAGTGAGCTCCGCTTTACCATCGAGGACTCGAGCATACTGCCCCTTTACAACAGACAGACTAATATCGCGCAGCAAGGATTTGCTAAAAACCCTTTCCTCTTTTATTTCTTCAATAAGATCAGGTTGTACTGCAACATCGCGTAGCGCTAATAAAATCTGTTTGCCAAAGCCATCAGGCAAGACAGCCATATTTCGATAGAACTCAACACTTTGACCCAAAGAGAAAAACTCATCGCCTAGGCACTCAAAGCTGTAAGGTAATTTGGAATAGGTTTGAATTTCTGTCGTTTGCTCTTTAAATCCAATCTTTATCTGCCCAATATTATGTAATAGACCATTTTCGTCATGGAGGGACATGAAAAACATAGTCACAAACGAAAAGTCATTCCAATGATCTATTCTGAGATAAGCGGTATTATTTCCGCTATCGGGTGCAATGGTGTCTCTGGATAAAACACGAAATTCCATATTTATTAAATCCTTTAAATATTTTATTAAATAAATCAATAGGTTATGAAATAATTTTCCGTGTATCAAGCATAAAACATGCTTTGTCAAAATAACCGTTATGGCTTGCTGGGGCATTCCCTTTTCTTTATTTCAATACAGGCTCATCGATATTGAATGGCTAATTTAAACTGAATTGCTGCCATTCAATTGGCTGATGCCTCTGGCTGCTTGGGGTCGAAACCAGCCCCCACAATCTAACAAAACCCCAAACCAATCACAACCCACCTAATAAAACCCCAGGCACCTCAACCACATCACCCCCACCGCCAAAATCCAGCACCACACTCTCATCACCCTGCTTTAACCAATACTGCACCACCACTTCCCCGCGAATCGCGGTAAACGCCAAATAATCTGCCAACTCACCGACAGTGGCGTAATGCAATTTAATTTTGACCCCATTCCAGACCAGCGGGTGATAAACCTCCAAATCAGTGACATTCACCACCTTGTCAGCATCAACGTACAGCATCGACCGGATAAAGATTGTGGTGCATCTGGCTTTAGGTCGGTGGAGGATGGGAGAATTTAGCTGTCAGCAATGATAAAAAGTAACTTACTAGCAACGTACAAACCGAATTAAAAGGCTGCTAGAATGGTTGAGGAATTTAGATACACCCTGTACGCACAGCTAAGTGTCTTTTTGGTGGTTGAATCATCAACCACCTTCTTAATTTTCTTGCATCCAGCAACATATCTAAAAATGAGTAGCATCTTATCGTTAGCCTTGATTTTGAGGTAATATTTGTTCACTCAATCACACAAACTAACTACCATTTAGGATAATTCGCAACCGCAAAACCCAATGACAAATTAAAAACCATCGACATCAGCACGACGATGGTAATCGGCACCGGCAATGGACAAACCATGTAAAGCATGTTGATCGCAACTGTAGCGATTAACACATGAGAAGCCGTGTTGTAGATGGGGGGACTATAACCACCAATGGTTTCGTACTTAAGTTTCCGCCAGTACACCGCCGAAATAATGATCAGCAACGTTGGAATGAACAACCAAAGTCCAAATTGCGCCAAGATCACTTGCTTTAGGGAAAACCCATACACTTGGTAACGCACAGCCGTCTGCCATTTTGCCGGTAACTCAGCAATCAAACCGGCTGCTTTATGCCCCGTTGATCGATATTTGTCTTCGTCATGATGTTGCTGATTCAACCAGACAATATGCGTTTCAGCCCATTCCGAATTAGGTTCGTAACGAGACTTAAATGCCACATCAACTGTGTCTTTATCTTGCATGACATCAACAATCTGAGCATAGTCGCTTTTGATAATATCGAGCATCACCGCTCCCGGTACAACAAACCCTACCAATAATGGCACAACCAATAAAGCAAAGAACCAGACAATGAGGTGTTTAAACATAATTAGCTTTCTAAGGCAGGATTAGGCTTCAATAAGCCCGACCAATGCAATTGATTCAATGTGAATATTTTGCTGGCCAATATCAACTTAACACTGTCTGTGTCATAACTTTTTAAATAACTGCCGTCATACCATTCGATTACGCTGGGTAGATTATTTTTGCTGATGAATTCAGCGAAGCTCATACGGTCGGTCAGGTGATGGTATTCGCATTGCTTTTTCTTATACACGGCGGTGACATATAAGCTTTGCATGAGGTAATCCATAACAGCAATCACAAACTGCTTATCATCACGAGTCTCACGTTGCGCCACAAATCCCGCTTTCAGTGTATTCACCAATAAAGGCGTGTCAGGGTCATTAATATCCGGCCACATTAATGTCAGCATTTCGATTAACCGTTTCGAAGCTTCTCGGATGTTCGGATTCATCACTAAGAATGTCTGTGCTCGATCATAATGGCCACATCGACGCATTGCATAAGTCAGTGTTTCCGACACCGGCATCAGTGGTAATAGGTCAGTTTTACGTGGTCTAATCGTAAAAATTGGCGTAGGTTCATTCATGTTTATTTCTCTAATATCGGTAGACGGCCTTTGATGACTCGACCGCCGGCAATCGCGGCAATGTAATGAAAGTTAGGCAGTTGTCCTAACAGTTGCTGAGGGAAAAGATCGTATTCGGTATAGCCAATCGTTTGAGTTCGACTACCCGAAAAATGGGCAATGTTGTCGGTGGTGGATCCGCTACTACCAATGGTTTCGTTAACGGATTTTATGAACGTCTTACCAAAACTTTCACAGACATATTTTTGGGTTTCACCGTCTTTGATTCTGAGACTAATCAGATTGTTAACATTACCCAAAACCATTCTGGCTTTAGCTTCATCCCCCAAACGAGAAGTCAAATCAGGCATGGTCTGGGTGGCCATAACAATATTGAACCCTGCTCCGCGGCCTTTATTGAGTAACTGAATAAAGGGCATATTAACGACCTCTGCCGCCTCATCAACAAATAAGGTAATTCGACCATGGGAGATATTCGAGTTGTAAATACGCCCTGCAGCAGTCGCAAAGTCACTGAGTAGTAGTGAACCGATGGCTGAAGCCACCATGCTGTCCGATAAACTATCTAATGCGACATAGAGAACATGCTTGCCTTTCAGAATCATTGATGAATCGTAGATTGGCCGCGTGTCATCGATATCATCGCCATTGGGTGATAACAATCCCCCCATCTCTCCCGAGGTCAGCATATTCAAAATCGGGATCAGTGACGCAATCATTTTTGAAAAGTGGGTACGGTTGTGTTCGACCATGGCCAAAAGACCATCGAGGCTTTTAGAACCGCTATCAGTACCTGCTAATGTTGCGCGGTAATATTCGATCACACCCAACCATTCTGAATTAGTGATGGTTTCCATGGCCTTGATCTGCTTTAACTTTGCTTTCTGAATATAGCGATCAAGATTGTCCTGAAAATCGCCATCGACTTTTGAGCCATACGCTTGAATGGCTTTTACCAGCAAAGCTTCGGGTCCACCTTGGATATAGAACAACAATTCTGACAGTGTTGGGCGTCTACCCACTTCCTCAAGACCTGAGGCTACAAGATTCAAAGCATTAAAACAAAAAGCCGTAAATTGGTCAGAGCCGCCGCTGGACGATGGAATAATCGCCGACACGCGCGAGGCAATCTCCGTCGTTCGAGTGTAGTTACGCATACAATCTAAACGGATTGAGCTGCGTGGAAACGCGGGATGAAAATATAAAAAAGCATCATCCCGCCCTGATCTCAAGCATTCAATTCGCATTCGTTCTTTCAATTCATGGTCACCTTTGGGGTCAATGACAATCACTGTATCGCCACGATGAATTGCTTCGGCGATCATGATTTCAAAAGCTCTCGTTTTCCCTGAGCCCGTTGTTCCAAACATGATGGTATGTCCCTCCAGTGCTTTCAGTGGAATATTGATGTCTTTTTCTTTATCGAGATTAACGCCATGTATCCATTTATTGCCAGGGAAATTAGGATCTGCTTCTTCATCAATACCGGCCAAGGCATAATCGACAGCGCGTTGTGTATGGATCGGCATCCAGTCAAATCCCCAGCCAAACCAAAGTGAATGGTGGATGTTTTTCTTCAATAATTTGCTAACAGAAAATAATGAAAACAATTTCTTCTTACCGGCCGTTTTTCGCCCAACCACTTTAAAACTCAGGATGCCAAAATAGACTGCAAATCCGAGATAGACTATGGCTGGCAATAGAAACGGCTGATAGTGAAAGTACAGTGCGGTGATCAACGAAAAAAGTCCCGCCAAACACCAAGTAACGCCAATCATCACTTCATGGGGAAAACGGATAAAGGGGTCAATTTTAATGGCCATGAGTCAGTTCACTCTGAAAATAAGTTTTTAAGATTGACTTGCTCGACCTCACCATAAGGAGAATTCAGTAACTCTTCGAAATCATTAGGGTATTGATTAGGACTGTCATCGACTACTTGTTGTGGAGGCTCGATTTTGGGTGTTTTATCTATTGAGAACAAACCCTTGATATCAACCACTTGGGGTTTTGCTACAGGCTTGGTTGCGGGTGGGGTTGCGGGTGGGGATGTGTGCTCGGTGAATACTGTTTTTTGTGGCTCGAAATTGATGCCCATTGACGCGGTAACCACCTCATCCATCTGCACGCTCTCGACCACTGAGGGGATTGGCCGGTTATCGCTTCTGGTTGGACAACACCGGCACCGTTGTTTTCGCCAACAACCTGTAATAATCGATAGTCAACTTGGCTGAACTCTGCTTTGCCAAACAACACTTCCTTACGCTTAAAACGAATCGCTTGAAGTGTTTTGAGCTTTTCTTCCGATTTTCCGGTCTCACTGTCTTCTTTAACGATTTTTGCCTGAATATTAAACAAATAGCCGCCGTTCTCATCGTCAATAATCCCCGCATTCAAAAGTATCTCGGTGAGCGTATTAGGCGAAGAGGGCATATACGGGGAACCGTTATCCTTTAACTGAATGATTAAATCATTAATGCCCTGTGGCCAGATTAGATAGATCCCATCCTCTCCGCACCAAACGCGGCCATTAGCCGTATTAGGTTGCCAGTATTGACTAGAAAGCAACTGACGCATTGCATCAATCAGCCAAGGCTCAAGATGCATACCGGCCAGCGGTTGACCATGAAATTCAGCGCGACTATTAATATCGCGATCCACCAATTTGTACCGTAATGAATAGTGCATTCTGAGCAGGGGATTACGTCGAAAGGTATCAATGTCCATTTCATCGTCCCCGATTGGCGCGCTATTAAGCGATAATACAAGCGCATTTTTAATGAGTGGCTCACCCATTGAGATTTTCTGCAACTGGCTAACCGGCAATGCACTGGAGGCCCATTGATGAATGAGCGCCTTATTGGTTTCTGTTAACCACACAATATGGTACTCACTCACCTTATTTTGACGAGCCCATTCATATATGCCGGTCGTCCCTGGCACCCAGGGGGTCTCGTGTTTAATATCGTAAACGGTAATTTTGGCTAAGGTTTTGACAGCTTCACTGAATAACCCATTCAAAAATGCGGCATAGGTCCATAATGATTCATTGTCGGATTTTTCTTCTGGTGTTGATTGTGTTAAACATTTACGTTCAGCCGATCTGATGCTATGCAACGCCAGTTCAAGACTCATCTCAAATAAGCCCCCCAATTCAACGTAATGCGTGGCTTCCGAGGCCGGTAAAAAATGGATCAGGTTGGCCAAATGCCGCACCGGTTCAACAACATGACGCTGATATTCATCAGCATTGTGATGACCCGCCAAACCCAGTGCTAATCGGACACCGTCTAACGTCTCTTTGTGGGTCAAGATCAGTTCGTTAATATCATCATCATGAACCTTGATACCTGCGGGAAATGGCGGCAAACGGCGTTGATGTTTCTCACGCAAATATTTTTTTTGCGCTTTTTCAGGATCTTTAGGTGGTTCTGTGACTGCGGGCTCTGACGGCACATGTCTATTGCCACCCAATAGCCGGTTAAAGAGTTTATGCAGCATCGTGAATGTCTCGGGTTGATGAACGCATTGAATCCAGGATTTGCCTAACCTTAAATGGCTGGCCAAGGTTTTTAAAAATAATGGTGTCGGCTTCACCACGCCCTGAGGAATCGAGTCGCATTTCACCGATACCCAGTAATCGACCCACAATCGTTTGCCGAATTTCGACAGTTTTAATATCGCGATACCGTATTTGCGCCTGTTTTCTGGCAATAATGCCCTGATGATGGATCACCACCGCATCAGCGATGATTAAACTGTTTGCAAAATAGACATATAGCCACCTTAAACCTGACAAGCTCAGCATCACGCCAGCCCATGACAGTATGTTCAAAAAGAAATCAATACCTATCAAACTATCGCCGGCAAGACGGTCATCCAAAGTCAGTGCGCTTAAAATCAACTCAGGGTGTGACCAAAGCAAAACGCCAGTGATTAACTGCAGGTAATCAGGCAGAAACCCTAATAGGGAAGGGCGATAATACTGTTCTGACTTAGCGGGTGTTGTCACTTCCGATCTAGGTATTGTGTCAGTCATTTTTTCTGTCACTGGGGGTTCAGCCATTTCGACCGTAAATCCATGGTCACTTGGCTTCACTCGATACTTAATCAATGATTCACGCGTTAAAAGTGCGGCGACTTGATTCGCTTCCTCATAATCACTAAATTGCAGACGTTGATAATCTCGCGTCGTTGTCATTATTAAACCCTCACCATTTTGAATCTGGATGACACATCGCCCTTGAGACTTAACTGAACCCCGATTACATGAAACGCTTTGATATAAGACAAAATTTTGGGTTCTATCTTCAGGCGACGCGTTAAAAAATCCCAGTACATCTGGTCAACACCTAATATTATTTTGGTGGCTACATTCGAGAAAAAGTCATTGGAAAAATGTTCGGGTGACTGACTGGCACACACTAAGCCGAGGCCAAATTTACGCCCCTCTTTGGCAATCGTGTTTAGAATACAATCGGCGGTATCTCGAAAAAACATGTGCGCTTCATCGACGACAATCAGATGTCGAATGACACCTTGGCTATGATCAATCTGACCTTCTGACAAGGCTTTGGCAAAAATTTCCTGGAGCCGAAATTCAACAAACAGGCGTTTCTCATCTTCCCTAAGTGCGGTGATGTTGTATCGCCATACGGGGTTGTGATCATCAAACGGAGGGGGATTGTTTTTGAAGATGCCGGAACTTTTGAGATTATCAAAACGATCTGAAACGGACTTCAAGACTTCTTTCGAGTCGTACTGCACAAAATCGGCTAATTCTTTACCCGTATCAAGATTTTCAATGTAATCTTTATAAAGACCAAGGGCTTTGGTTCTTAGCTCCATTTGCTTTTCTAACTGTTCAGGGTCAAGCTTGCCACCGGTCTGGGCGTAAGTTTTGCTAGTTTTAAACAGTTTTGCGGTGACTTTGTTCAGTTCTTCAAGTGCTTTGCCCGACTTAGTGTTTCCACCAATGACGAGTTGCTTCAGCTTGCCGGCGGTGTATCGGCACGCATCATCCATGGTAGGAAATTTCTTAGGGTAGCCGCTGCGTGTTTCCCCTAAGTGCCAAGAATCCGGTTTACCCACGTAAAAACCATTAGCAGCAAACAAATCGGTCAGCAATGCTCGGATAACGGCTTCTTGTCTAGCACCAATCGGATGCGATCCGTTCACGACCGATAAAAAATCTTGGATCGCACGTCTAACGCCACCAAAGTGGGGATCGGGGCTGACGACAAATGGATTAAGACCGTAATCGGTCGATTCTGAGAAAATAACAGACGAGACACCGGGCAATTCTAAATCACCATGCACATCAAACAGGTGTACGCGGAGACTAGGGGCATTCTTTATCTCGGACACAATCTGCCGAATACGAGTTGTTTTGCCCATGCCCGTTTTGCCCAGAATCAACATATGAGCATTAACCAGTTGCTCGAAATCACAGAATACATCGACCTTCTGATTTTTAGACAACAGGAAATCATCCTGACCTAATTTAAACTTCACGCCTTTGCCTCAGCCATTTAAAAAGCTGATTTTAGTGAGGTCAAAATTCAACGTGTGCTTGTATCATGCACTTTTGGGCGCTCGTTTCGGAAAAATTGAGAATTAGATACTGGAAATTAAAGAATGTTGGAATCGGGCGGGGTTGGATCAGTTTTTTGGCAAGCAATAGCTGGGGTCGTGCGGACAAGGTGAATGTGGGTGAGGTGGGCAGGTAAGCAGGTTCCTCATCTGTCAGCCTTGCGGCGGAACAGATGGGAACCCTTTCAATTAAAAGAACTTCTCAGCGGCTTTGAATGCGCCCAAAATGCCAACTAGCATTACGGCCATTCTAATCGTTAAGCTTAGTTCTAGCTTGGTCAGCTTGTGATCAATACGATCTTCAAGATGAACCATTTCGGTTTTGATACCGATAATATCCTGCTTCATAACGCGGATATCTTCTTTAATAATATCAACATCTTGTTTAAGACCATCAACATCTTGCTTAAGAGCATCGACATCTTGCCTAAGTTCGTTTCTGACCTCAATGATGTCGTTTCTAGTATTACCTATATCCTCTTTAGTAGCGAGGTTCGATAGGTTGTTGCCCAAGGCATCCGTCATCAAATTGACGATGACCTCGGCTTGAACCTCAGTCAAATTGGCATTGGTTAATGCTTTGACGCTTTTGTGAGTATCAATCATGACAGCGTTCATCCTTTTTTCTCCTGAAATTTAATTTTACATTAAGTTTTATAAAAAACATCGGGAGAATAATCCCCATCAGAGGAATTAATTCCCCCGATGGGTCTTTTCAAATCAACCGCTTTTTCAAGCGATTCAATTGAATTAGGTCAAACGTATAGCATCACGCCATTTAAACGCATTGACACCTTGCTGGTTAAAAACATCTAACCAATCTCGGCTTTTGTGACGATTATCAGCACTCGGTTCAATAATCTGTACCGCTATCGCTGCTTTAGTTGCCCTAGCCGCTAATTTCTCAGCCGCCAAACGCCCTGCCTGGCTTTGATCGTAATCGCACCAGATCAGTAGCTTTTCAACACCATTAGGTATTTGAAAATTGGGCATATAAGCTGCCGACAATAATGGCCAAACGACCATGCCAGTGGCTTCTCTTACCGCTAACGCAGTTTCAATCCCTTCTGTGACACATAACACACGCCCAGGTTGTCCCAGTCGAACTGCACTAGACGACAACTTCCGACCTGCTAAAGGCGGCATGATTTTCTTCACATCAGGCACCGGTGCTTTATGGCCTTCTGGGGTTAAATAGGTTCGATGTATCGTCACCAAACCCACTTCATCTTCAACTAAAGCCAGCATGGCCGGAAAATAACCAAGTACCGCATCATTTTCGTCTCGGTATGCCATCTTTGGATGAAATCTGAGATTATCAAAGTTGGGTAATCCTTCATCTAAACCACGAGAGGCAAGATAAAGTCTCACCGGTTCGGCATCGGGATGTCGCAGAGACACCGAGTCAGCCACTATCTTTTTAAAAAGATGGCGTTTTCGCTCGTCTGCTTGTTCTGAGCCAACCGGTTTATCAATCGCTTTGGGTTGTGGAACATAACGATTGAATGTGCCAGGCAAGGTCAATTCTTTAGCCACTTCAGTCAGTGTTTCAGTAAAAGACCAGCCATTGACCCACATCAGTAATGCCAGTCCATCGGACTTAGCACCACAACTCGCGCAAACCCCACCACCCGATTGATCGACATCTTTGAATAGGCGAAAGCCGTCTTTCCCCCCATGAACAGGGCAGGGGACATGACGACCGATGCGCTGCGCTGCCTCGGCTAATTCAGGTGCAAGCCCTGTTAAAACGCGGAGCCATTGACCCTTTGCAGCCTGTTTTACGGTTTCAGCTTTCATAAATACTCCTGAAAATTCCGAAGAACCATCGATTACCCACGAGGGAAATCAACCAATCCTCGTGGGTAAGTTTAATAATCAGGCTTCAGCGATACATTCGATCTCACCTTGCCCATTAATTTTTATCGTGAACGCACGATCAAACAAATTTTTTAGCCCAGAAAAGTGCTTCGGTAACATTTGTTTTAGTGCTTCCACAGGCTCTTCACAACGATTAGCGATTAAAAACCGATGAAAATGTTCGGTATCAATCTCGTACACAGCGCGTTGAAACTCATAGTCATCCATATACGAAGCGACAGATTCCAAAACACTATTACCTGTTGCTTGATGAGGCATCAGCACGCTATTTGTCCCAGCATGACCCGTAAAAATAGAATCCGCTGTGAGTTCAATCGTTTCGTTCTGCCAGGTGAGTTGAATCGATTCACAAAAATGTACATCAACCCAAACCCATTCCCCCTGAAACGCGGCAGTATGGGCGGGGCTGATCATTTCAATCTGGATGTTGTCTTGAGAAATCACATTCAGATGATTAAACACCCAATGCCCCCGATCCAATGCCGATTCAACCAACACAGGCCAGCCTTTGATTTCGATGAAGGCATAAGCAGCCGTTCCATCATCGGAGACATCGTCATCAATAGACATGATCTTAGTCAGACCTTGTCCAATTGCTTCACGAGTGACTCGTTTAGACGAATCGGTTGCCATAAACTGATCGAAATACTCAGTATTAGTGTTCGCACTGCCTTCGACATACGCTAATGCCTGATAAGGCAATAGACTGACGTCGTTGAGTAATGCCAATAATCCCCAGGTTTTCATCAATTCGTACTGTTCGAGAAACGCCTCACTTGAACTGAATTGCTTCACAATGAGAAGTTGTGACTCAATCAACACTCTAACTGACGCCCTAATCCGTTTTACCGTATCAACTTCATCAATCAGTTTGTCGCGATCAGGCAAACGGGCAAAGAATTGTCCAGAATCCAAATGAACCACATTGCCAAACGTTTCTCCGTCACGCCAAAAGTTGTCTTGGTAGACTGGGAGTCCTTGAAGATAAACTTTGATTTGATTAGTCACCGCACCGCGTTCTAATCCCGATACAGAAATATGACCAATCGCTTCGGTTTCAAACGAGAAGGTTTTACTATCCAGTGCATGAGGTCTTGGTTGTTCAACCTCATTAAAAAATACCGGCATGGGAAACCCCATGGCGCAGCGTTTAATAGTCGCCTCGATTTCATCTATAGATAATTTAATGTCATGGAGAACGATCATCGTGCTCCCTTCCACAAAATTCTCAGTCACAATCGTTTGGGGTTCAAATGCCAAAATGGATTCAGTTTTGGCATCCAGACAACCTGCACGACTCAGTACATAAATGCTCGAACAAGCAAATAGCGCAGACAAAAATCCAATGCCAAAGGGATGTTCTATTTTTGCCACATCGCTATCCCAACCTGATTTGGCAACCGACAACAAGGCGTCGTAAGACTCGATGCCTTTTCCATCATCGACAATCATTAATTGGTTATCTTCGGCGGTATAACTGAATTTCACAAACGAAGCACCGGCTCGGCGAGCGTTTTGCATCAATTCAGCAATCACGGTGGTTTTGTTGGTAAAACTTTTTCTCAATCCGCTCATTAAATTAGCGTGATCAACGGTCATTACCACGTTGTTACTATTTTCTGTTTTCATGATGTTTTCTCTCTAGTTTTATAAACCACCAAAGAGAAAAACAGGACTCCACCAGGAGTTGTTTTAACTCCCCAGTGGGTTGCTTTAAAAATAACGCACACCATTTATGTGCGACTTAATATCGTGCCATTGACACTACTTACCTTGGTTCTCGCCGAAGCGATTACCTGATTCTTATTTAAAGTGACAATCGATCACTGGGTTTGAGGTCTCATAGAGACACTACAAAGTTCGTCTTTCCCAAACAGTCCTCGTTAAAACCGCTTGGGAAAGACGACTAAAGCCAAAGCTTTAAGTCATCTAACCAAGATTAAACTGCCAGTAACGCTTGACTGATACTGAATAGTTCTTTTCTTAAATCAGCTATATCGTCAATGCGAATATGTCTGGCGAACAAATGTCCGACATCCATACCCACACCAATCCCTACCAACTCAATACCAGAATCCAAACAACGCTGAATAATGGATCGGGTCGGCAAATAACCGTTTCTGGCATCATCGGGCTCACCGTCGGTGATCACGATAATGACTTTGCGTTTTTCGCGCGTTGCTAATACCCGAGCAGCTGCAAACCAAAGGGCAGATGCCAAAGGTGTTGACGAGCCTTCTGCCAGCGGCAAAAGACTGTCGGCATTTGGCCTTAATTTCTGACCGTGGTTTAACAACACTTCCACATCATCCGTATCCTGATAAGGGAAACGTGTGATTGCAGGATTAACACCGGCAATCCCCTCAAACGCGAGTGTTAAGGCGGCAACGGCTTGTGTCGCAAGCTGAATAACGCCACCCATAGAGACTGAACCATCCAACAGAATGTGAACCGCCGCATTGGGTGCTACACGCTGCGCGCTTCGTTGAAACACACGCGTATCACCTTGAGCCAAACGCGCTAACCGGCTGCCATTAATCCGACTACCGGATTTTTTACAGATAGGCTTGTTCATTTGAGACGACTGCACAATACCCGACAAACTCGCACGGACTTTGCCTGATTCAGACAGAACCGACTCCACTAATTGCCGTCCCATTTCACCTTTTTTATGCGGCGCAACGGATGCCAAAGACACCATTTCGTCATAATACGGTGTGGGCTGACTACTCAGTAAATCGGCTATGCCCTGAAAAAGATCTTCAGGTAAATCCTGCTCGCAAGCTGTCAATACTGCCTCTAACGTATCGCCTTGTGATGAAACATCCTCGGATTGCCCTAAAGGCATTGACTGTTGAACCGCTAATTCATCGGCATCCGTCGAACTATCACCCTCTTCCGGTGGCTCTGAGGGTAATGCTGATGGTTGTTGCCTGTTATCGGCTGACTCAGTTTCTGCAGCATTTTCTGCATCGTCTGAGGGCTGTTGCTGTGCCTGTTCATCCGCTTCGGCTTTTGCCTTAGCGGTTGCCGCGTTTTCTTTTGCCTGTTCTTCTTCCAGCATGGTGATGATGCTATCGGTCAAATTGAGACAAGCCTCAGTTGACTGACACGTATCAAAATCCGATAAAAGACCAAACAAACGAGTGACAACACCCGCTGAAAACGCTTTATCAAGCGCCGCCTCTGCCTGAGTGGCATTGGCTGCTAATGCCCGTTGCTTCAATATATTCACCCGTAGATAATCTTGAAGGAACCAAGTCAAGATAAACCCTGGATGCACTTTCGACACATCGAGATCTACCGGAATAGGCTGTTCAACCAATAAATAGTCAACCACCTTATCAAGCGAAGCTTTGGTACCGGGATAAATCGCTTGAATGGCTTTTTCGATTCGGATGTCCTCAAGAATATTGAGTATCTTAAGACGTATCGGTCTCGAACTAGCGATTTTGGCAATGCCAAAATCTGAAAAGCGGATATGTGCCGCTTCATGAGCAAGATAGCCCCAAGCGACTTCCCGCAATCCCTTGTCTTCATCAACATTCAACGCAGGGAGAGTCACTCTTTCACCATCGGTGAAGGCGGTACTACCCTCAACGTTTATCTTCACACCCAATTTATTACCTAAACTTGCAGCAACAATCGGGAATGCATTTTTTAATGAATTTTTCATTATGACCTCTCAAAATAAATTTAAAGAGGGCACATCACCCATAAAGGGGTGTTGTACCCCCAATATGGGAAAAATAAGCGATTTAATGATCGGTTTTAACGGTTTCTGAATGGGTCGTAAAAAACACCTGAATACATGCTTGATGCACATCGAGGTCTTCTTTAATCATCGACAGAAACTGCTTTGGCCGGTAGAGCGCTTTAAATTGTTTAATGGCATAGGCCGTTGATCGTTTTTTGATTAACCAAATAATCTTAATATCTGGCTGTGTACAAAAATCGTCAATGACTTTTAGGACTGCCATTTTTCGCTGTGCATTACAAATTGAACTATCCAGATAAAACGTGGCATTTCTGGGTAATTCATTCAGATTGTGGTGCATGATGGTTGTCATACCGCGTCTCCAAAAAAGAGGCAACAGACATGACAACCCGATGAAGCAGGGGGCATGTGTTGCCCCACAGGGTTTTAATTAGAACCAAAAGTCATCAACAGCAACGGGCTGTAAAGGCGAAGATAATCCTGCCAATACATCCTCGTTGCTAACAACGTATTCCGGTTCAGGGATCGGTGCGTCTTGATGGATAACTCTCTCAACTGACTGATCCTGCGTTTTTTTCCTTCTGGCCAGAAATGCATCAAAGTCATCGTCTGTGTCATCAACAGTATTTTGATTTTGAACACGTTCGTTTAACATGGTGTTAGGTAATGTTTCTACCGTATTCACTGTGTTAGCTGACACATCCAGTAACGGTTCAGGCACTGACAGCTCGGGTTCTAAAGTTGAAACCTGTTGATCAACTGCATCAGACGCAACATCCACATCCAATGTAAAAGTCGGTGCAGATTGCGCCAGTAATCCCATGCCGTGTTGCTTGATCTTACTGGCATCTGATAACAACATCACCAGCGTAAACAGTCGATCAAACTCACGCCCTGTATAAGGACCGCCTACTGGCAAATTCCCCAATACATTATCGATTTCATCAACCACCGGCATACAGCGGTGATCGAGAAATGCCAAGCTATTCAGCTTGTCACGCATTCGTTTAAACGCATTGAGACAACGCGCCGTAATGGAATGCTTGCCAAAAAACGACTGTTGCAACAAGACAGAAGCGTCTTGTGCAATCTCGTGGAATAACTGATCACTGAGATCAGCTATTTGGCCGTTTAATGACTCATCGGCCACCGCTAAACTATCATCGCCTTGCGAGGGTAATTCCACGCGAAAAACCACAAAGCTAAACTTCAGTTTGCCAGCAACCGAGTCCACCGGTTCAATGGCACTTCGAATAGCGTCTTTGAACTGTGGATGTTTATTCATCCAGTTTTGAGTTTCCGTTTCATATCGATCAAGGAAACATTTTTTGGCATCCTCAAACTCGATTTGAATATCTTTCAACTCTTGAACGATCCTTGAGACTTGGGTCTTAGGATTGGCAAATCCCCCTAAAAAGCGCGTGCCCGTCTTTAGACAAGCTCTTTCGGCTTTCTTTTTGAGGTTGTTGAAGTCTTTTAACAAATCTGGATCAATGGTTTTCTTGTTGCCAAGATGAGCAAGCTCATCCGGTGGCAACATTGAACCATCGGCCAAGACCAGGTCTTCCGGTCTTAGTTTTTTTGCGCTTGTCCAAAGCCCAATATCAAGCTTAATGATATTGATTTGATCGAGTACAACATCAGTTTCTGTGTGTGACATGTGTGTTTTCCTTTTAAAAATTCAATAAAAAAAGGGCACATGTCACCTTAAGGGGCATCATGTGCCCCGTAGGGTGGCTATAAGAATAAATCGTCTACTGTTGATTCAATGAATGCTAGATTCAAAGGTCTTTCAAGCAACTTTAAGTCTTCAGCCAAATTGCGAACGCTATCCAACGTTGCACCAAAATACGCCAGTGCAGCTGTTTCGTTCTTAATCAAATGAGTCACCTCAATCGATTCATAAGCCAGCGATAACGTGATATTTCCAACCGTATTGCAGTTGATAATAGCCATCAAAAATAACAACGCTGTCACGCCATTTTCAACCGCTAAATGGCCGGCTGCGCTATTCATTAGTGTGTCATCTACTACCACGGTAAACGATGAAACCCAATCATTATCTGGGCACTGCTTAGCCAAGATTTTGACTTGATCTATGAAGCGTATTTTCTCTTCAATCGTTGCTATGGGTGATATCCGAAGACGCCAATAAATTTTATCGGCTGCCTTTTTAGGTTCAGATACCGCCTCCATTGGACGACTAAAATTACCCTCCTCATCAATCAGAAATTCACCATGGAAAACATAACCTTTACTGGTTTTTTTAGTGATTTGATCGGCAACATAGGTCGTAGGGAACGAGACAGAAATACATTGTGTCTGTAGCTTGGTGAAACTTCTACCCCAGCGTTTGACAACGGTATTATCAGCATCAATGCCAATTGCCCAATCTTTCGATGTACCGTCTTTATGCCAAAAACGATACACTTTAAAAGGATTACGCATTTTTTGTACCCCACGAATCACCGAAAATATTTTCGGCAATTTTATGGATCGCTTCTCGCTGCGCCGGCTCTGCTCTTAACGTTAACGCTCTATCCAATGAATAAGCCATTGCATTGGGCGCACGTTTATACGCCAACATCAGGGTTGCCCAGCGTACCAAAGTCCGAGTGGACATGGTGATACTGAGTTCACCGGATGCTTCTTTAGAACCGACAAACAAGTTGCGAATTTCGCTGGCCACTAAGATCATCTTATCGGTGATGGAATCCATCACAGGATCAAATGAAACCCCATGACCTTCCAGCACATGCCGAAGAATCATCTTCTCTTGATCTTTGTCAGGATAACCCACTTCAAAAACTCGAAATCGATCCATGAAGGCAATATTCTGTTGCAAGACACCAGAATAGAGACCCGTTTGATCACCTTGTCCCGCTGAGTTGCCCGTGGCAATCAAGCGAAACTTAAAATGAGGTTGAATAATTTCACCCCCATTTTGAGGTATCAGTAATGGACGCCCTTCAATGATGTCATTGAGGCCAGCCAATTCAGATGGATCCATCAAATCTATTTCATTCAAAATCAAAATATGCCCATGCTTCATGGCCATCGCTAAAGGGCCATGTACAAACTGCATAGAACCATTGACCAACATAAATTGGCCAATCATATCTTGCAGTTCCATCCTGCCATGACAGGTGATTTGCTGCACAGGCCAGTTAAGGCGAGCAGCGACTTGGTTAATCAGGGAGGTTTTCCCTGAACCTGTAGGGCCGGTCAAAAATAAACCATCCCCGCAAGGATTAGCTAAATAAGCCAATACATCGGATAGATAGTTTTTTCTAAAAACATACTGATCTTTTCGAGGGATTGCAGGATGTTTCTCATCTGTAAAACCTTCTACCATCATGGTAGAGGTTGTGTTGATACCGAAGGTTTGAGCCAATGGGAATTGTTTAAACATGTTTTATCTCCTAAATAGTAAAAACCATCAAAGAGACAAAACAAGACTCCATCAGGAGTTGTTTTAACTCCCAGATGGGTGATTTTTTAAAATATCGCACAGGATGTGCTACTAACCTTGATTTTCGCCGAAGCGATTACCTGATTCTTATTTAAAGTGACAATCGATCACTGAGTTTGAGGTCTCATAGAGACACTACAAAGTTCGTCTTTCCCAAACAGTCCTCGTTAAAACCGCTTGGGAAAGCAAACGGAAAGTCTTCCTGATCTGTCTACCCAAGGGCAGAACAGACCAGAAAAACACGGTTTTTATTGCGGTAGGATAATGTATTTAAATATCAATCCAAACAGTGTCAATCCTGCTCCGAGAACAGAAGACATGACAGAATTAATCCCCATCAGAAGGAATTAATTCCCCGATGGGTGATTTTTACATCAGTGTTTTGCGATAAATAAAAGACACGCTTTCGCGTATTTTTTCATAATCCAAACCGGCTAATCGACAGCAATTTATAAAGCTGAATTGATGGCGATCATCAGACTGAACCCAGGCAAAAGCCTCGGCTTTGGTTTTCTGGCTGTTACGGTTATCACCGATTTCAGCCAGTGTTACCTCTAGTATCTGTTCTGCCAGAACTAGAATTTCATGGTCTGACCATTGGATAGGCTGTTCTTTGCCCATCCACTCGATGTCGTAAATCCAATCGTAGTTATGATCAAATTTCCGACGATTGCGTTTGTCACTCATTCGTTGGCACATCGTATTCCTCAAAAAATAAAGGGAATACGCTCCACAGAGGAGAATATTCCCCTCTGGGATTAAAAAAACCAAAAATCGTTATTACTTGCATGAATGACAATGTCATCCATCTTGTAAGGAACAGAAGCGGCTGCTTCATTTTTGGTTGTGATACGACACCGTTCGGCACCTGCTTTTCTAAAAGCGTCCAAATTATCCGACGTTAAATCAGGATTGTGTTGCTTCAAGACCGCTTTGTAATCAATAGCACCTTGCTGAAAATACCGATTTACACGTAAACCAGCACTTTCGGCTTGCAGAAAATCCCCCATCAAACTTATAAACTGCTTTTCTAAGCCAGTTTGTGAGGCACTAAGCTCTTCGAGCGTATTTTTCAGCAACCGAATTTGCTCTTCAGTTTGGTGATATTGCAAAGCCAAAGAATTCCAGGTATCAAGCTCCATCCCTATTGGAATGAAAATGTCACGTTCTGGATCCCTAACAGGAGGCTGATTTTTTTTAAGCAATTGATAAAACTCAGTTGCCTTGGTAATCAGCATATCGATAAACGCCTGATCTCGCTGAATCGGAATATCAAGATATTCGTTATCGTTGAGATACAACGTCAACCAAGCATGATCACTGCCTGCTACAAATATCTGCTGTTGTAACTGCGGATAGTAGAGGCTGTAGACCTTCGATGATGTGAGTGAGGCCTTGGCTTCATAGTAATCGTCCGATGTCAATTCACTACCAGCATCAACCGCTTCTTGGAAGCGAACAATACTGGGAGCTTTGATTTCAACCGGAATCCCTTGCTCATCGACACCATCAAAGGATGCTTTGATAAAGGGATAGTGATCACTTGCAGCACAAAGCGGCATTAGCATCACATCATGACGCGTTTCAAATGACTGCCGGGCTTTGGGTTCTAGCGCAACACCCCGTCTGACATTGGGATTTCTATCGAGATTGGCAGGTAATATTAAACCTTTCTTCTCGGCCCAAAGTCTGTAAGGTGTCCTGTAAGGACAAAGTCCCAATACCGCACCAATTTCCGACGCTGTAATGCCATCATTACGCCACTCATGCCATGGCGGTGTACGTTGTCTTAGATTAGCGACCTGCATGAGGTCGTCCTCTCATTTGATGCCAAAGATTTTTTATATAGTCATCGCCATAGCGGCGAAGACAAGCGGGTCTCTGTAACTTCCTGAAATCATTTTCAGTTAGTAACGAAGGACTTCTTCTGGTTTGTTTTTTCATGTGACACTCCTTAATAAAGGGCATCACATGACCCCAAGAGGGCATGAAATGCCCTAGTGGATTAGTTATTAATGCATTGAATTGGTTTTAGACTCCAATGCCGCTTGAGGCGGTAAAACTATCGCCTCTGCCAGTTTTTGTGCTTTTTCCAGCTCAGTTTTTAGGTACTGAGCATCATATCCAAAACACTTTTCACTAACATAATCAATAGCAGCAGCCCATGACTTCTCCTTTGTGGCACGATCAACCAACTTTAACAGCAATTTTTCGGCTGCTTCAGAGGGTTTTCCCTCCAAAATAACACCGTCGATAACGTCTTGATTGATCGGTTCCGCTTCGAGAATGCGTCTTGCTTCATCCTCGTCGTAGATACCCGCAAACCCAAAGGCCACACGGGCACACTGGATTAGGGCTTTGTGCCGTAACATGCGTTTAGTATGCGTTTGATGGGGCGTCGTTACGACATATTCATACCAAGTACCATCTTGCTTTTTCTTTTTGCCTGTTTTAATCGGGCGATAGATTTCATCCAAGTACTCGCGTACCTGAGTAGGATGTTTTCTATCTTTTCGATAAACGATACATTCAATCCATTTGGGGCATGGTTTAGCATCGGTATCGATACTTATCCAGTCCTCCGACTCTCTAAACTCAAGACCGTCCATTTGATCGTGTTGATTGATAATTCTCAACCAACCATCAACCGATACGACAGGAACTATCCCTGTTTTTTCGGGATAAGCATAAAGCTCCTTGGTAAAAGGATTTAGCCCATATTGATCAGCAACGACCAATAAAGCCATCATTTGGCTATCACTGATTTCGACATCTTCTTTTTGACGGAAGGCTGTCTTTTTAAGTGTTTCCATTAATTCGGCATGACTGCCAAATTCAAATTTATCAACCATTTTTTGAATTAATGGATTTTGTTTTGCTGCTGCGGCCATAAAGCCTCCTTTTATTGAAAGTAAAAAATAAAAAAAAGGGACTTCATGCCCAAGGGGACAATGAAAGCCCCTATGGGAAAAAATTAAACGATAGCCGGTGACTATCATTCAATAACTTGAGTTATGCGGCACGTTGCAGAAACTTAACCTGTACGGGTTTATAAATGGTTTCTTCAACCACTTCGAAATCATCCAATAAAGCGATAAAGTTGCTGCGAATCTGATCACATGCTTCATCAAACGCACAAATCAAATCGACACGTTCACACAATGCATCCATTGACCAATCTTCGATATGAAAATCTTCATGCTGATCAATATCTTTACCGGCATAGACCGATAATCGAGAAGGTGGTACGTCAAAATTTCGGCGTGGTTTGTGACAAACGCCACATAAATCAGATGAAGAATCAACTGATTTAAAGTTCAGTTGACCACAACTTGGGCAATAGCTTTTGTGTCCAGTCAATTCTCGACAAGATCTGTTGAGAATCAAGTAACCACCCGAACGACCATTAGAAGTGATCGTATATTGATCGCCTTGTGATTCCGTAAAGTCATCAATCGGCCATCTAATATCATCCCAATAATCAACATCCAGCAAAGTAAACGCTTTACCCAATTGACTAGGCGTTAAGCCAATATTTTGGATTTTGATTTTATTGGCATATGTCGTGACACCATTCCACGATGACATGCTGTCATAGCGGAAATGGTTCGATAAAAATTCGACCATGGCAGAACGACTGCGACGATCAACTTTCTTTTTGAAAAAATGAGACATAATTTTCCTGCATAAAAAAGCGGGAAAACACGTCCCAAGGGAAAATGAATTCCCGCAGGGTTAAAATATAAAGAGGGGTTCGATATTAATTAATCGAAATTTCCATCCCAATCAGCATAGTCACCCTCTGACGTCGTTGACGTTGATGCCGGACTATCAGATTTAGACGACGGTAACATTTTCAAGTCAGTGACATGAATTTCTGTAGTGTAGACATCTCGACCTTCGCTTTGATATTTCCGAGTTCTGATAGACCCCTCAAACAGAGCCAATGAACCTTTGTGAAGGTGGTTTTTAGCCACTTCAGCTAAGGCGCCGAAAATCACAACACGATGCCATTCGACTTTTTCCTGACGTTCGCCCTGTTTGTTTTTCCACGTCTCGCTTGTTGCGACACGAAAGCTGCAAACAGGCTTCTGATCCTGGGTATAACGTACTTCAGGTTCAGTGCCTAAACGACCGACGATAGTTGCTTTGTTAAACATGGTTTACTCCTAAAATGATAAAAATACCTTTATAGGAGAACATGCCCATTTTAAGGGAAGTCTCCCTTAGGGCTGGATGGTGTCTTTCGACTTTAATCGCACTATAAGTGCTATTGGATATCGCGCTAATGCGTTACTAAATCGTGTTTTTAAAGTGCTGATAAACACACTGGGTTTGAGGTCTCATAGAGACACTGCAAAGTGATTAAAATCTTAACAAGTAGAATTGTCGGTTGTCAATTTTTTAAATGTCAAAAAGTGTATCAAATTGATACACTTTTTGATTCAGGATTGAAAGTAAATATTATCCTTATTCATAACACCAACAATTCTTCACAACGCTACCAAAATATAAATTCGACTTTTTTTGAACGACGCCCTTTTAGGGCATGATTACGAATAATCTCCATTTTTATCTCGTGTAGCATCACATCCCATCAGTTTGATGGGAATGTGTCATGGCAATATTAATAACAAAAGGCGAAAGCGTAAAACTTGCCCAAGAGCTTGGGCAGCTCAGTAAATTAGTGGTTGGCTTAGGATGGGATGTAAGACCATCAAATCAAGAAACATTTGACCTTGATTTATCCTGCGTAATGATACGAGAAGATGGCAAGGCCGCCCGAGATGCTGATTTCATTTATTACTTTAATCGCGAATCTATTTGTCGTTCAATTGCCCATTCTGGCGATAACAGAACGGGTGAAGGGGAAGGCGATGATGAAAAACTCCACCTAAACCTCACTTCATTGCCATTTGATATTGCCAAATTGGTCATAACGGCCACTATTGACGATACCAACGGCAAAACAATAAATCAAAATTTTGGCCAGGTTGAAAATGCCTATATTCGTATTATCAACCCCGATAATGGCAAAGAAGTCCGTTTCAATCTTTCAGAAGAGTCCGCAGTTACCAAGTACACGGGTGTTCATTTTGTTGAAATTTACCGTTATGAAGGTGAATGGAAATTTAAGGCGATTGGCAATGGCTACAATGGCGGATTGAAAGAATTTCTCAGTTGGTATGGACTGGAAGGTAAGTAATGTCTACAAACATACCGCTTAAAAACTATTTTGTAGTTGCCTGCTTATCTTCTGTAATTAGTGGTGTGATTAGTTACAGCCTAATTAGTAACAATATTACAAACCCGATTGCTGTGCTTGATGTTCAAGGTATTGCCAAAATTGCGATTGATAAAAATCCCAAGCCCTCAGAATCCGATTCAAAAGCGTTGGCTCAAAAAATAAGCACCATCACTGACACCTTGGTTGAACAGGGCTATGTGGTCATCGATTCCGCTTATATTCTGAAAGCCCCAAAGGATACTTATGTCGATAACAATATTATCGAAGATTGAACATAGATTCTCCGTTGTTTTAGCTAGGCTGGAACCAGGCGTCTCAATACTATTGAAACATTTCGGAAAATACCGTCGTTTTTATGTAGTGCTATTGGTATCAGAGTTGCTTGTGCTAACACTGGTATTAAACAACTATCGGTTAATGTTCAATGTGACCGAAAGCTTACCTTACAAAGTATTTTTAATTAAGGTAGATGATCATGTTTCTACGGGTGATTTTGTAGCATTTCATTTGCATACACCTCAATACCCAGACGGATTTGAAGCGGTTAAACGTGTTTTAGCATCCCCTGGTGAAAACGTTTTTCGTCATGATCGTGAATTCATCGTTGGCGACCGACATCTAGCCGCCAAGACGGAAGGGATTATTTCAAAGCACTTAACACCTAATTTAGAACTGGTTGAAGGCGAGAACACATTAGCGGCCCAGCGATATTTTGTCGCTGGTGATCATGAGTATTCATTGGATTCTCGTTATGACAAACCTGGGCTAATTCACCAAGCGGATATTTTCGGTCGTGCAATTCCACTCTTTTAACCTCCTGCGCGCAATAGGGATATTGCCTCTCCTATCGTCATCGCTAACTGTTATGGCTAGTGATGACGACTTTTTTTTAAAGCAATTAGCCCAACAAAACAAACGTTTTGAGCAAGCGTTATCAGAACAAAAACACTTACCCAACTGGTTACAAAGTAAACCGGCAACACTTGATACATCATTTGCGGCTACTTTGAAAAAGGGAAGTCTTCCAAAATCGGTTATAGAACAAAAACAACTCTCTAAAAAGACAGGCAGATGGATCTTTGTTTCGCTCAGTATGCCGCCTGAAGAATTACAACAAGCGGGTATTCGTGCCAACGATGAGCAAGCCGTACTGGTTCTTCGTGGTGTTGAATCTGACAGCAATATTCATATCCTCGGTCGAAAATTGATTGATATTTTAAAACCAATCGTCAAACCACTACCTAAAACACTGATTGATCCCACGTTATTTTTAGAACACAACATCCAAGGTGTACCCAGCATGGTGGAAGTCAATAGTAAACAAGAAATAAGAAGGGTAAAGGGACTGCCTGGGTTTAGATGGCTAACTGAACGTGAGCCTGGTGATCACGGAAAAATGGGGGCTACCTATGACATTCTTGAACCCAACATGATCGACGAAATGAAACGACGGATCATGACTGTCGATTGGAATAAAAAAAAGGAAGACGCGATTAAAAATATCTGGAACAACCAGACAATGTTTCAATTACCCGTATCCAAGTTGCAATCAACCAGGGTGCTAGATATGAGCATCAAGCTAACTCAGGATATTTCATTACCGGATGGGCGAATGATTGCAAAAAAGGGGGATGTCGTTGATCCGCAAAAGTTATTGCCAATGAAACATGTCTTTATCATATTTGATAACACCGATAATCAACAGCGAGAGTTGGCTAAAAAAATTGGCGATGAAAATCGTCGAAATAATACACCGGTTGTTTATCTCTTTTCGAATATGGATAAAAGCCAAGGTTGGCAAGCATTTAATGGCATGTCTGACTATTTCTCAGCCCCAGTTTACAAACTCAGTCAGTCGCTGATTGATCGCTTTCAAATTCACGCATTACCGTCTGTTATCAAAAGCCAAGGGGAACAAATTATTATTACTGAATATCCGGTGACAACTAATGCTAAACACTAATCGTTATTGGTTGCTAATTGGATTATTGATATCAATTAACGCCTTTTCACAATCAACGGATAACAGCTCAACCAAGTCAACAACGGGCGTATCAGGACTCTTGTGCCCCAATGCCGATATTTGGGGAGAGCAGATGATTACTGGTGTTTGTTGGACATGTTTATTTCCAGTCAGGATGTTTGGTGACTTTACCTCATTTGGTGGCGATGAGTCTGATGTGCCAGACGGTGCTGCGACAACCCCGGTTTGTGCCTGTAAAGGCAAGGACGAATTACCTTCAATTGGCTTTACAGCCGGTGCTTGGCTGCCTGCTAGGTTGGTTGAGGTTGTCAGGAAGCCCTATTGTTCGCCTTCGCTGGGCGGCGTTTCTCTTAACAATGGCATTAGGCTCTGGGGCGGTGCAAAAGAAACCGATCAAGGTAGTGCTGATAAGTCATTTTATAACTATCATTACTGGGCATTTCCGCTCTATGAAATGCTGGATCTACTGGTACAAGTCAATTGCGATCCAGACGGCATGAAGGGCATGGATTTAATGTATCTCTCGGAAGTTGATCCAACGTGGAATGTCGATGAGTTAGCCTTTTTCATCAACCCTGAGGCGGTGTTATTTGCTAATCCATTAGCCATGACCGCTTGTGCCGCCGATGGCATCTCGGCGACAGCCTCTAAACCTATACAAAGCATGTGGTGGTGTGCGGGAACCTGGGGGAATTTATATCCGTTTACTGGCAATATTGCCTCAGATGCATCAGGGCCTCGTGATACAAGTTTACTGGTTACCCGCATACTTGCCAGCCTACATCGTAAAGGGCTTGCACAGAAAACCTATGGTGACGATGCCTTATGCCAGGGCACCATTTACCCGATGGTACCGAAGCAGCAATACAAGATGAGTATGATGTTTCCTGTGCCAGAATCACAAGGTCCAACCTCAAGTATGACTAAGAACTGTTGTCACAATATCGGTGAATCAACATTTTTATGGGGCGACTGGCGAACAATTCCCGGCACTGGTGAAGACTACGTCTACATGCTGTGGCGCTATACAGACTGCTGTGTCACTCCTCACTAATCTGGATTCATCGGGGCTCCATCATGCCTTTGTCATTACTTAGAACAGTCGCATCAATTTTAATCGGCGTTATCGCCCATAATTCAATTGCGGTTTTTTATATTGCGACCAATGTGCTATTTTTTTCTCCGTTTAACGCAATGGCAGACGCTATCAGTGATGGCGCTGCATTAGGAATCGGGTTAGCTAATCAACAATTACAAGCCTATCAGCCTTCGACAATTGATCCTAAAACAGGGGTAATTGTTATGAATAACGGTGCCGCAGCCGGTCAAACAATCACTACCAATCAACTAGCGCAAGAAGTTCAACCTGGCGTACTCGATGCGGCGGTATCCGCGTATGGTGATGCACCGCAGCAAAGTAAAAACGTTAGCCAAGAAGTCAATCGCTCTGCGAATGGCACAACCCAGCATGATCTTGCTTATCAGACCTTAATCAAGTCTTATAAGCCCATTCCAGATTTAACTAATGACCCCATTTTTAAAACTTCGGATGAGGTGTTTTCTCTCAAATCACCTTTAATGACTGATCTACTGAGTGGCTGTGAAAAGACTACAGATTACACAACGCAAAAATGTGGCAACAAAATACCGGATTACAGGACTTGCACCAAAACATTGAAAGGGCAAACGTGTAATGTCGAACGCATATTGACTTCAGCGCCCTACACTGGCGAAGTAGTCAGATTACACTCATATTCTGGCCCTGGAGGCGCTTCTGTTCAGAATTGTGGTGCGGGGTGTACTCAAATTACCGTGTCAATGCCAGGTGCAAAATGGAATAAAAAATCATGCGGCGTATATGATCTAATCGGATATTTTGAAGTTCTAAGACCCGATTTAATCACTTCAGCAAAAATAACAGTTGCAGAGGCCGATGATCATGAACAAGTTTATATGAATAATGATTTAGTATTCACTGGCCATACTGGTTGGAGTTGCGGTGAAACTTTTCAAATGAATACTGATACGCCAAATTTAGATGTTAGCTCTTATTTTCAAAAAGGGGGTATCGTTGCTTTTAGAGAGCAAGTCGCTATTTATGATGGCGGCGGCGGTGATGCTACGATTACGATTTACGCTCATCAGGTCACTGATTCATTTACAGACAGTCCTGTCGGATGTCGTGCTCGATTGATGTCAGTCTGGCCACCAGTAAATACAAATCCACCAGGCTTTACATCAACCGGCTCACTTAACGACCAGGCATCAACGGACTGGTGGCAATGTAATAATGCCGTCACTACAATTGATGTCGGTCCTGTATCAAAACCAGTCAGTGTTGTTGGCTCAAGTTTGTCTCCCATCTTGCCCAATCCACCATCGACACCGCCGGCACCTTTATGTATGTCCGCATCATTAAGAACCAACGGCTCAGTCTCAGCACCTTGTACGACGGACTATCAAGGGTATGTTCATTGTCCGACTTATAAAAATACCGATTTGCTGACTGAACACACAACTTGCGACACGTTGACAGTCAATCCAGCGTGTCAATTTATCAGTGAAACCTGTGTCAAAGACAGCAACGGCATGGATCTAGTCGATCCCATCACTGGCCAATGCCGTCAATTTGTCGAAACATATAATTGTGGGACAACGAACCCCGCAAATTGTGCAACCCAAACATCACAACAAACTATCTGCAATAGCCCTATACGATGTATTGGTGGTGAGTGTGTTGATCCTGCTCAAGAGTCGAATGATGGTTTTATTCAAGCGGCTGTAGCGCTGCAGGTTCTCAACCAAGCCCAACAATTTTCTAAATGTTCAGGCACAGATTGTCAGATATTCGAGGGTAAATCATACGAATGTCAAGTAGCAGACTTGTCAATATTGGGTAGCGTTGATTGTTGCAATATGCCTCTCAATGTAAATTGGATTAATTATTTACAGTTAAGTTCTGCGACATGGAAACTGGCTGATTCATCCGTACAATTAGCGTCACTTGATGCCTATGGAAAAACAGCAACCTCCCTAGAGGGCGCTTGGACTACATTAAATCGTGGTAATGCATTTGGTGACTCGCTCATGTCGCTAAATGATCAATATGTTGAGGCCACAAGTGCATTATCCAGTGGCTTTGATAGCATGATGGCTGAAGTATTGGGTAAAGATACCGCACAAGCCTTGAGCGAGGGCGCTAGTAATTTTTCTATTCAGGCGGTTGAAGATACAGTGACTAAAAATGTCGCTCAATGGACTATTGATACTTTTGGGCAGCAAGCAGCAGATCAATTATTTACAACCTCGGTCGATGAGGTTAGTGGAGAAGTGCTTTCCGCAACAATGTCTGAAAGTTTGGCCATGATTCTAAATGTTGTTGGGATTATTTATGCAATCTACCAAATTGCCAAAATGGTAGTTCAAATGATTTTTGCTTGTACCTCTAATGAAATCCAATTCAATATGCTCAAAAGTCAACAATTGTGCACTCGCGAAGAAGAAATAGGATCCTATTGTTCGAGCAAATCACTTTTTGGTTGTATTGCCGTAAAAGAAGTCTATTGCTGCTTCCAAAGCCCATTTGCGCGAATCTTCCAAGAGCAAGCTAGACCTCAATTAGGCATAAACTTTGGCACCCCAAAAGCACCTAGCTGTGGCGGTTTATCAATTAATCAAATCAAGAAACTTAACTTTAAGGCGATGGATTTTAGTGAATGGGTTGGGATGTTATCAACTGCCAACATGCTACCCACTTCAATCAGTCAAGCTAATTCACTCTATAACTTAAAGTCGGCGACATCGACAAAAATTATTAATATCGCAGGCCCGAACGCACTTGATACTACAACAAGTAGAACTCAAAATTTGAATGGGGACGCGATACGTCAATATTTACTTAATAATCTTCAATGAAAGCTTCCAATGAAATCAATTATCACTATTATATTTTTTTTACTAACAACGCCTTTAATTGTCACCAGCAATGCAAAACTGACCCACTAATGACAATCTAAAATTGACCCACCTGATTAAAAATCAGCACCGACTCAATCAAAAAAGATCGGTGCAAAGCGATGTTAACTCAGGAGACGTTAGTGGAAATTCATGTACTCAAAAAACAAGGCAAAGGGGTTCGGGCAATTGCTCGAGAACTGGGGGTATCGCGCAATACGGTGCGGCGTTATCTTCGGGGATCGATAGCGGTGCCTAACGGCCAAAAAGCCAAACAACAAGACTCTAAACTGGATTTGTTCAAACCCTATTTGCACCAACGTATCGCGGCGGCAAACCCCCATTGGATACCCGCCACTGTCTTGTTTCGGGAGATTAAAGCCCAAGGTTATCAGGGCAAAGAAGGCATTGTGCGAGTCTATATTCGTCAGTTTAAACCCACGATCCAAGACGATCCGGTGGTACGGTTTGAGACCCCGCCAGGCGAGCAAATGCAGGTCGATTTCACCACCATTACTCGCGGCCCGCATAAGCTCAAAGCCTTTGTCGCTACCTTGGGCTATAGCCGTGCCACTTTTGTGCGTTTCAGTGACAACGAGCAACAAGACGCTTGGCTAACCGGTATTCGCGAAGCCTTGCAATATTTTGGCGGTGTGCCCCGGCATCTGCTGTTTGATAACGCCAAATGCATCATGATTGAGCGGGATGCTTATGGCGAAGGCAAGCATCGTTGGAATGCTCAACTGCTGGCTTTGTCGCGTGATTACGGCTTCAGTTTGCGTGCTTGTCAGCCCTATCGCGCCAAAACCAAGGGTAAAGTCGAGCGCTTTAACGGTTATTTGAAAAACAGCTTCATAACCCCACTAGCGGCGACGCTGAAACAACTCGGTTTGGTGCTCGATGTCGACACCGCTAACGGTCAAATTGGCCCTTGGTTGGCTGAGGTGGCCCATCAGCGGATACATGGCACCACGGGCCAAAAACCGCAGTTATTGTGGGATGAGGAGCGTTTAAGCTTGCAGTCGTTGCCGATGAACGAAGCGGTCGTGCAAGTCGTCATCATGACAACCCAACCGGTGCCAATCGAAAGCTTCCAGCACCCCTTGAGTGTTTATGATCAAGTGCAGGGAGTGGCATGATGAACTTGCAAATGCAACGGATTTCAGCGGTTTGTGAGCAGTTGAAGTTGAACACGCTGGCCGTGGAATGGGCGGCAATTGCCGATCGCGCGGCGGGTCAAGACGGCAGTTTGGCGGATTTTTTGGAGCAGGTATTGCAAGTGGAATCCGATGCTCGCAACCAGCGTAGTCGCGAGACTTTGTTGAAGTTTGCGGGCTTGCCGGCGGTGAAACATTTTGAGGATTATGATTTTAAATTCGCCACCGGTGCGCCGCGCAAACAGCTACAGGAACTGACCGGACTGGCGTTTATTGAGCGGGCTGAGAATCTGGTGTTACTGGGGCCGAGCGGGGTTGGGAAAAGCCATTTGGCGATTAGTTTGGCGTATAAGGCGATTCAGCGTGGCATCAAAGTGCGGTTTATTACGGCGGCAGATTTAATGCTGCAATTGGCAACGGCGAAAAAACAGGAGCGACTGGAGGCTTATTTGCAGCGCAGTGTGTTGGGCCCCAAGCTGTTGGTGATTGATGAAATTGGTTATTTGCCGTTTGGTCGGGCCGAGGCGAATTTGTTTTTTAATGTGATTGCTAAGCGTTATGAAACGGGCAGTGTGATTGTGACCAGCAATTTGCCTTTTTCGCAGTGGGCGACGGCGTTTGCCGATGATCAGACTTTGACGGCGGCTTTGTTGGATCGCTTGCTGCATCACGCCCATATTGTTCAAATCAGCGGCAATAGTTATCGCTTGAAAGGCAAGTTGGCCGCTGGCGTTGCGCCTGTGTGTAAATTAGATGGGCAATTAGTGGAATAACCTTACTGTTTGGGTGGGTCAGTTTTGGGTTGCTGTTGACATTTAATCGCTAGGGCGGAAATAATTAGCAATCTCAACACTAAACAGATTAGGGAGTCTGCAGAAAACGGTGATGCTGTTGCACAATATGAGCTTGGCAAAGCATATCACCTTGGCGAAGGAGATGGAATTCCTCAGGATGATACAAAGGCGACTGAATGGTTTAAAAAGTCTGCTGCACAGGGAAATATTGATGCAAAGAATGCACTATCTATGCTGCCTAATGACAGGGTAATTGTCGCTGGACACGCATATTCAAAAGAGGATAAGGAACCTCTGCCTATTTATCAAAAAGTTGCATTGGGAATCATTACAATTCCTATTGCAGCGATAGCCTTTGTTTTTAAGAACATAGGTTATGTGGCATTATCTTTAATTTGATGTGTATCAATTTGATACATTCATTAACTAAAAATCAATCAGCAATATATTGGCAGTTTTTAAACAAGCCCCAGCGAGTCCACATCGTTCAGAGCTGGAGTATTGACTGGAATGCGCGACAAGCCGCGCCGTTCAGGGCGGGGAAGGATAGCGGGGACGGCGAATAGCTGTCCTTAATGTGGTGTTTGCTGTTGCTCGATGTACTGCCGGACAATCTCAATCGGCGCACCGCCACAACTACTGGCAAAATAGCTGGGCGACCATAGAGCG
>CAIXED010000030.1 GCA_903918375.1 uncultured Pseudomonadota bacterium
ATGGTTCAAATCGTCAAGATTTTAGGTCTGTTCAGTAGTGGAGCCTTGCTAGTCTCGACGGCTTGGGCAACACCAGCGTCGGACGCATTACCTACTGGTGGTCAAGTGGCTCAAGGTTCAGCCAACATCAGCCAAAGCGCTTCTCAAATGGACATTAATCAATACAGCCAACGGGCAGTGATTAACTGGCAAACCTTTGATGTCGGCAGTAATGCCCGAGTCCATATCATTCAACCGAACGCAACCTCCGTCCTGTTAAATCGTGTTGTCACCAACAAACCCAGCGAAATCTACGGCAACATCGACGCCAACGGCCAAGTTATCTTAGTCAACAATAACGGCATCATCTTCGGTCAAGACGGTAGTGCTTCTGCTTCTAGCTTCACAGCGTCAACCTTAGATATTAGCGATGCTGATTTCATGGCCGGCAATAACCGCTTCAATAGTAATGGTAGCCAAGGCGAAGTCGTTAATCACGGCACTATCGAAGCCAAGAATGGCGGCTATGTTGCCTTGTTAGGGGCTAAAGTCAGCAATGACGGCAAAATCGTTACTCATAACGGCACAGTGGCTTTAGGCGCAGCGGATAGCATTGCTATCCCGATGACCTCAAGCGGCAAAATCAAAATGGAATTAAGTGCGGGAAGCATCAATGCCGCCATTGAAAACACCGAAAATGGTGTGATTGTCACCGAAGGCGGTGATGTTTACCTACAAGCTGCTGCCGCTAATAATGCGATGGCTTCGATTAAAGACTCAGGTCAAATTGATACTAGGGACAAACAAGCTGGTAATGCAGTTTTATTAGCTAATTATGGTGAAATCAAGGTTGATGGTGAAATCACGGCTGATAGTAGTAATGACGCGAATAATGGTGGTGATATTGTTATTGGTCGTGATCAGCAAACTGGCCTATTAGCAAAATTAACTGATGTAAGCGGGGCCAAATTAAAAAGCAAGTCCGGCTATGTGGTAATAGCGGGTCACAATTTAATAATGGATGGTATTGCAGTTGATTCTAAGGTGTTTGATTTTCAATCAGACGACACTGTGGGGTCTGATCCTGTTGCACCAGTTACTCCTGTTAAATCTGCTGATGAGTCGCTCATTAATCCTGTATCTGTTACGCCTAACTATAAGGCGCCAGATAGTACCGACAGTGTTGATGAGCTTGTTACAACCCAACACGATAATGAACAAATTCAAAAGCAATGCTCTTTAGAGTTTGCGAATGAGTGTAAAGCAAAGCCTTCGATAGTAGAAGATTTTGCACGGCGATACATGACTTTCTTTTAGTGATCCCCACCATCAAAAACGGGCAGATCAAGAAGCGAGTGATTGTTTAAATTTGGCTTCAAATTTTATCGGGCTTAGGAAGTCGTTGGCTGAATGCAGCCTAACGGAGTTGTAATCCGTTTCGATATATTCAAACACAGCTTGCCGCATGGACTCGCGAGTAGCAAATCGCTCCCGGTGAATCGCTTCGACCTTGAGCGAGTGGAAGAAGCTTTCGGCACAGGCATTGTCATAACAATTGCCGGTAAGCGTGCGAGCAATATTGGCTACCGCGATCCGAATGAACAATCACGTTTTTGGGGTGTTTACGCCATCCGTAGTGCATCACAAGCCAGATTGGCTGTCATCCGTTCGCTCATGGACCAACCAATGACTTGCCGGGAAAACAGGTCAATGATGACGGCCAGGTACAGCCAGCCTTCCTCGGTTCACAAGTAGGTAATGTTGCCCACCCATTTCTGATTCGGCGCACTCGCTGAAAAATTTTGCTGTAGCAGGTTATCGAACACCGGCAGATTATGCTTACTGTTGTTGCGGGCCGCCTTGGCCCACCAAGCCTTGAGGTCTCAGGCTGGCGGTGATGGTTTTCAGATCATACGGCTGACCATTTTCTTTAGGCATTTTCCGCTGTAACCGTTCTCCGCCATAACGTTGCTTGTGTTGATGGAACAGGGTTTGACCTGTAATAACCGCTGCGGGACACGTTAAAACACTGGCATATGCCAGCCAAGGAATACTCAACTCGATGCTTTTTCATGTATTCGTACCTCGCTTGAGTTGTTGAGCGAAGTACGTCGCCGCATTTTTTAAGATCGACAACTCCTCGGCTTGCTGAGCCAGTTGGCGTTTTAACCGGGCA
>CAIXED010000031.1 GCA_903918375.1 uncultured Pseudomonadota bacterium
GACTGCTTGCGCCAAGCATAGAGTTGGGACTCGTGTAACCCCAGTTGCTTTGCCGCTTTGGCAACACCCACTGGGGCAGCCAGTTTCAGGCTTTCTTGTTTGTATTCAGCGCTATGCCGGATATAGCTGGCTTTGTTGCCAGTCGATTTCGTGCTCATGCAAGTACCTCTATTCGGTTAAGAATACTCGCTTTTTAAAGTGTCCACTATTCGTGGTGGGGATCAAACTGGTTGTTAATGTAAATGTCTAGCGTAAACTATCCTGATAGGTGTCCGGCGACAATTACCCTGTCCGGTTTTGTTTAATTACTTTACTGTTTGGATTACAAGTAAAAAGTTGATTAACTGTTTTCATTGACTTGAAGCGCTTATCTAGCGGCCATTCTAAGCTTACGGTTAACATCATTTAACCTTTTTTAATTTGAATAATTGGTTAGAATTAGCAAATCAAAATGAACACTGGTTCCAATGTGTTGTTTAGTCAGCAAATAGGTTTCTAGTCAATCGAAACGCTAAATAGGTTAGTTTCATTGAAAGAATTTTGTTAATTAAATTAAAAATTTTCAAACATGAAGGCAATAATGGAATTACTGACTAGGTTAAATGGGGCCAGAGTTAACACATTTAAGTGGCAAGTATGTTTTGAGGTTGTCCTGGTTATTGCCTCATTTGGTGTAGATGCGTCATTAACAACAATAGAGCCTAACGATTTAGACTCCTATGGCGATAACGAAATGCAATCAATTGCAACAGGGCGTCCAATGGCAAATCGATTGAGTCCAGCGGTTACATCAGTGATGACAGCAACCGATATAGATCGCATAGGTGCTCGAACAATTACGGATGTTTTAGAGTACTTGCCAGGTGTACATGTTAGTCAGGCCAGAAGTGGTGGAAACATCGTATCTTTTCGTGGAATTTCATCCGAAGCTAATTCACAGGTATTGATATTGGTCAATGGTGTTCCGATGCGAAATGTGTTGTTTGGTGGCAAACCATTTGGCTGGAATATGCCAGTAAAAAACATTTCGCATATAGAAGTAATTCGTGGACCAGGTTCGATGTTGTATGGTGGTGATGCGACAACCGGTGTTATTAATATAGTGCTTAAAACAGGCAATGAATTAAAAGGTGGCGACGCGGGAGCGTTCATCGGTAATCAAGGAACTGAGTCAGGTTGGCTTGAATACGGTAATAAGATGAATGACCTTGAGTTTAGCGGGTCATTACAGGGCGGAACTACAATTGGATATAAAGGCTTTGTTAGTCAAGATGCTCAATCGATAATTGACAGTCAATTTGGTACACATGCATCACAAGCACCTGGATTTACGAACAATGGGCGAGATGATGTAGATGCGCGTATTGATTTAAATTACAAGGACAGGATACAGTTAAGGGCAGGCTATCAACGATTTAATAATGTCCGAACAGGATTTGGCAGTGCTTATTCATTAGATAATTCAGGTTATACAAATAACGACGTTTATAATTTTGATTTATCACTAAAAAACGAATTACTGGATACATTAGATAATAAAACATCTATTTATTATCTTGGAGAAAGACCGAACTCTTATTTCTATAACTTACCTGTCGGAGCATTTGGCGGATTGTTACCAAAAGGTGCATTAGATGTGGGAGATGGCGTTCAGGAAACGTTGGGAATAAAATCACAGTTCAATTATTCTGGTATTAAGGATCATAATGTCACCGGAGAGGTTGGATTTGTTGACTATTGGAATAGTGGTTCCAACAAAATTAACTACATCATCACGCCAAACTTTGTTCAACAAATTGGATTGACCAATGTGTCCTCTTTTGGGGTTGATCCGATTCTTGCGTCAACTGGCAGAACAAATGCTTATTCGTTAATACAAGATGAGTGGAATTTTGCGGCTAACTGGCATTTAACCACTGGTTTTAGATATGACTATTATTCAGATGTATCGCCTGGATTCAGTCCTAGGGTTGCATTAGTTTGGAATACATCATTAGATTTAACCACAAAGTTAATGTACAGCCGTTCGTATAGGCCGCCCTCGTTCTTTGAAAAGAATTTACCTTTGGTTTCAGGCGCAACATTAAAGCCGGAAACCGTTGACACATTGGAATTCCAGATTGAGCAGCGATGGACACAAGACTTAATGACATCAGCCAATTTGTATTGGTATAAAGCCGAGAACCTAATTACATCGTTACCAACGACCAGTATAACCCCAGTGGGTTTCTTCAATAATAAACCCATCAACAATCTAGGTGTAGAAACTGAGATTAAATATGCCGTGACTGATAACTTTAAAGGTACATTGAATTATAGTTACAACGGGATGTCCAAAACCATTGGTACAGGTCTAATGCCAACCAGTATGTTTAAGGGGTTATTGTCCTATGAAATAACAAGAGATTGGACGATTGGAACGCAATTAAACTGGATTGGTGAAAGGGTGCGAAGTAGTGGCGATCCTAGATCAACTCTTTCAGGATATTTTACAACGGGCGTTACGCTATCGACAAAAATAGCTCAACCATTGGATCTGACATTGCGAGTCAACAATGTTTTTAATGTTAATGCAATGGAGCCTAGCTATAGCTGGGTATTATTACCAGGCGATATCCCAACATTGGGGCGAACGATTTTGGGTCAAATTAAAGTTTCATTCTAATAAATATGCTCATTTATTTACTACGTCTTATAACAAATCCAACACATGTACTATTGGTGATACATAAAAAGTATGGCGATTTTATTCATACTCGCTTTTTTAACAAAACGTTGGTTTTTGTTTCCAATGCTGATTACTTTCAAGAGATTTTTTCCCTAGAAGGGCGGGGCAGTGTAAATCGAGATTCGCTTTATCAGGCCAAACTAACTATGTTTGGTAATGGCTTGTTTAATAGCAAAGGAGATGTTTGGGCAAATCAAAGAAAGTTGATGCAACCCGTATTTTCTAAAAAGGTTATCGGTGTTTGGCAAGATATTATCCTCGAAGAAGCAAATATAGCTGTAACAAGAATTGAAGGTCTTAGTCACCAAGAGGTTAATTTTTCCAGAGAAATTAAAGCCGCTGTTCAAAAAATCCTGATTAGATTAATGTTTAATAGTGCCAGTTCTGAAAAACCAGATGAGCTGCTAATGCGTTGTGTCGATGTTATTCTGGAAGGTTTGTTCCCTCATTTTGTAACAGCAACACTCGGTAAAGGTAGGTTAAAGCACTTGTTTTTTATTCGAAATAGACGAATGAATAAGGCTGTTAATTATTTTAAAGCCTATGTTGAAGCAGAAATACAGCGTAAACGAGGTGAGACGGAAAAATTGGGTTTACTGGCAATGATGATGGATAGTCTCGACAAGGACGGTAACGGTATGACCGATCAATTATTAAATGATGAAACGGTCACATTATTTCTGGCCGGTCAAGATACTACGGTCAATACATTGATTTGGTTTTTCTATTTATTAGGCAAAAACCCAGATCAACAGAGACGGGTGATTGATGAAATTAAGCGGTTGTCTGAACTGACATTGACATTAGAAAATATAGGGCAATTTAAATACACCCACGCAGCACTTTATGAGTCTATGAGGCTATACCCACAAGCAATTGCATTAAGTCGTGATGCTATACTACCCATCACTCTTGGTGGTAAAGAGTTACCAACAGGAACGACATTAATCATGAATATAGTAGAAAGTCATCGGAGTCCAGTATATTGGGAAAAACCTGATCAGTTATACCCTGAGCATTTCTTAAATAAACAAGACAGACATAAGTTTGCATTTATTCCATTTGGCGCTGGAATGCACAGCTGTATTGGTCGGCATTTAGCTGAATATGAAATGATGTTAATCATTATTACTTTTTTAAGTAGAATATCTGTTAAAACTAATCTTGATGTGAAGCCAGCATTAAGTATAACTTTAAAACCTGAAAGAGACGTCATACTGTCTGCAACAAAAATTAATAGTTGAACTATGGATATATTGATTCTATCAAGTAATGACGAATTACAAGATCATATAAGAATTCGATTTTCACAATCTGAACTAGATTTTAACTTAACGATTGTTGATTCAATTGAACAATTTGAAGAAGTTCTAAAAACAAAATCACATCAGCTTATTGCATCTGATTTCTTATTTGATGGTGTGGATATTTTGCATTTATCTTATTTAGTCAATTCGATAGAATTGTCCCAGTTTTCGAGACCTCTATTTTTGATTCAACACGATAATGAAAATCAAGTTCCCGTTGTGCTTGCGCGTGAGCATGGTTTTGAAACATTACATTTAGACGATCTGGACGGTTTTTTTTCGTATTTCGTGCAGAATTATCCTGTGCAATATAATCAAAATGAGTGCTATCTGGGATTAAGGAAACGTATTCTCGTTATAGAGGATGACGAACTTTCTGCAGAGACGCTTGCAGATATTCTTAAAAATAAGTATTTAGTTGACGTGTGTCATGATGGTGAGTCAGGAATTGCACGTTATATCGACAAGCGACATGATTTAGTTTTGTTGGACTATAGATTGCCAGACATGAATGGATATGCTGTGCTTGAAAAAATAATGGATGTAGATCCAATACAACCGATTATCATCATGACTGCAGATATCGATCCTGAGCATAATAAAAATTTTATTCTAAATGGTGCATGTCAATTTATGCCGAAACCGTTATCAGTAAGAAAAGTTAGGGAGCTCTGTGATTCATCAATAGCAAGAGCAAAGCTCTTATATCAAATAAATCATAGTGAACAGAAGTTATTCAGATTCCAATCGTATTTTCAGCGTCTAAAGTGCTGTATCGAAGCTAATGATCTTGATGGTGCAAAAGTAGCGCTATCCTCAATCGAGAAGTTGCAGCCTAGTTATTTAACTGAGGATGGCCAACTTGAGTTGGGATTGACAATTTAAAGACAGAGCCTCGTGGATTGTTATCGGACACCGTTATCTTTCCTGATAGGAGAGTCACAAATTGTTTAGTGATAGCTAGACCTAGGCCGCTACCGCCGTATTTTCTAGAGAGTGTCATATCGACTTGCCACCATGCACTAAATATTTTGTCTTTATGCTCGTTGGGAATACCAATGCCCGTATCACTGACCTCGAACACTAATTCATTATTTAAAATCGCATATTTTATTGTGATAATTCCGTTATGTGTAAATTTGCAAGCATTGCTAAGTAAATTAACAATAATGTGAGAAATTAACTGTTCATCTATATTAAAAAAAATCGGTTGACCTTCAACTAAAAGGGTGTTTTTATTTTTTTGTAATAGCGTTTCTATATTTTCTAAAGACTGATTAACGAGGCTTTGTATGTCGCAATTTGAGATATTAAGAACGTATTGGTTTGCGGCCATCTTTGCATGTACAGTGATTCTTTCTATCAAATCAGCGATATTTTTTGCGCTTACCATGGCTCGATTCAAATATACTGACATTTCGTTATATTCTGAAGACAGTATTAGTTCCTCTTTAAGAATCTCAATATTCATGCTGAGTGAATTAAGCGGTGTTTTAATTTCATGACTTGCAAGTGACATAATTTGACTTTGTAAAATATGATTTACTTCACCGTGGTCAAGAGCCTGTTTTATAACTTGCTCACTTTCTTTAAGTCGTCGTTCAAACTCGTTTTCATTTTGTTCTGCCATTTTCAGCATTTCATTGAATGCTTCACAGATTGACTCAATTTCAATTGATCCCCTGAAGTTCGCTCTCGTACCTCTTTCTCCATTTGTAAACTTTTTAAGTGCCGTTTTCATTTCATCGAGTGTCGATGTAAATATGCCAGATAACCGCTTTACGACAAAAAATATAACGATTGCCGCAAATAAAACAGTCATAAATGCAATTATTAATAAATTGCGTATTTGATTTTTGAACTCCAATTTTGATACTACAAGTTCAACAGTACCATAGGATTTATTGTCATCTAGGAGTGGCGCATAGAAACACCAAAACTCCGGCATATCGATGGGTTTAAAGGTTTGTAATAGGAGAGACGCTTTCTGGCATGACACTATCTGATTCGATGATGAAATCAGACTCCGTGAGTCGGGGTATATATTGGCAGATAGTATGTTGTTAGAGGTTGAAAAGCTGTTTACAATCATTTTTGACTGAGTTTCAGACGCCATGATAACGGATGATACAGCTGCTACTGCAAAGGTTTGAGTGTAGTCTTGCCAATGTTTATTTGTATAGTTTGTGTAGAGCGCAGATATGAACTGATGGATTAATCCAATTGAAATACAAGATGTTAATATTATTGTTAATAATATTAATCTGTTAAATCGTTGCTCCAGACTGATTTTCTTGAATAATCTCATTTGACTGTAATTGAGAATTTATCTTTTTGTTTCTGCGTGAATTCTTTTGACAAATGTTGTGCAACACGGCTGTTCAGTGCTATTTTTAAATTCTTTGTATATTCACCTTTAGTATTATTCAGTTTAGCTAGTTTGCCGAGTTCTTCCCCTGTTGCTTCGGCATCAGGAAATAGAACCATCATAACGCCGGCATCAAGATGACTAAGATTGGTCGAGATAAGCACGATATTTCTATCCCATGCTATTTTGGCCAATCCGAATACGATGTTAGGGGAGGTGTTTGGAGGTAGTATGATGGCGACAGTGCTATCAGATTGTTCGATAATATTGGCAGCGGCGCGAATTGCATCTAATAAAACTGGATAATTTTTAAATTCAAAATTTATATTATTTTCGCGTGAATAGATAGATTGATTGCTTTCTTCTTGAATAACATAGATTTTCCGTATTTCTGGTAGTAATGTGTTTATTTGTTGTTCTACTACAGTATTATCAATAGTTAAACTGATGCCTTTATACTGAGAAGGATCAAAAAACATTATGCCTGCTATCATTTTATCCTTGAAAGATGTTTTATCGATAGATTGAATAACAGATTTTCCAAGCGCAACTATTCTGTCTGGATGGATTCTATCCAGTTTCTGTTGATAATCTTGTTCATCATCATTAAATTCAAGAAGCTCGGCGCTTATGTTTTTCTCAATTCCTTTGATAACACTTGAATAAATAGGATGTTTTTCAAGCGAAGCTTTTGAATATGCAATCAAAACATTATGTTCTTTTGATAACACTGTAATGGGAAAACATATGATGCTTATCAAAAATAAAAAATTATAGATCCATATGTACATTAATTTTATTGATATTCTTCATTTCACGAATTAAAGGTGCTAACTCGATACCTTTGAGGTCGCGCTCTCTCCAATAGCTCGACGATTGCTCTCCTTCCTCCCAGTCCATGATTGCGTGGACTGTTTTCTGGCAAAGATCAACTGCGGTTTTTGGATCGTGGTAGCGTTGCGCGATTCGATGACGACTAATAATTTTTAACAAACTTTCTACAGGGTCTTTTTTTCCATCCACTATTTCACCCCTTCCATCATTTAATTTTGCCAAAAAAGATTTAGTCTTGGGTTTTTTCATGGCTAGCATGAGTAGTGATCCTGCTAACACGCCTGTCAAAAAGATATCTGATTTAGCGACTAACTGATCGAGAAAAATAAGATCGTCTTTAAAAAACTCGATAGCTTTTTTTATATTGATTTCTTCTTTTTCCCTTGCAGTACGTTTATCTTGTACTGTTCGTTGTCGTCCCCGTAACGCAATATTAATTGATTCATAAATCTTGCCGTTTCTAATTCTTTCTGATGTGAAATTTAATCCGAGTTCCCTGTAAACAACTTTAGCTTGGTCAGCGTGGGATAACGAGTGGAAAGCTAGTTTTTCTGCTTCGTGTATGAGCGCTGCAAAGCTTGCTTGGCTCATTTCGTATACAAGTGCTCGGATTGTGGCGGGTGCGTTATTGGGTTCATTGATCCACTGTTTCTTTTTGTCGGCTCCATCAAGCTTATAGAAATTTCCTTCAACGTTAATGACTGATACGACTGATGACCAAACTTTTAAGTCGTTTGTTGTGTTTAGTAAGGGTAAATAGTTCACTTTGCATTCAGTTCCAGCAAAAAAACACGGCTCTTCCATGGTTAGCCAGTCTTCGAATGAGAAGGCTTTGAAGGCGTACATAAGTTCGTTTAGAGGGTAGCTTGTTTCCATTTTTTGTAAGTTCTAAATATACCACTTGTCATTGTAACTGTATGTATATAATATAAAAAAACACATAAACAGGATGTTGAGTAAATCCTATGTTGGATAGACACTGCATTTTAGCCTTTCTGAGGAGATTGTATGAGCGTTAATGACCAAGACCCGTTTACACATGACATCTATATGTTGAACAAAAATGCGCTTCATCTCGCTAGAGAAATAGCAAGAAGCGAGCCCTTAAAGTCGCCGGCATATTTGGGGGTAAACGTTTTTGAAGCCAGACGGATTGCTGAATTATCAACAGAACAGCTGGATAAAATTGCAAGATGTGGACGCTTGGTCTATAGCATACCGTCGTTAAGTGAGTCGATAAAGCAAGAGCACATGTCATTACCGCCAACCCCACTAGCATCTATGCTGAGTATGTGATTTTATTTTGAATCTGCATTTTTGCAAAACAAAATATTGGAAGCTTAAAACTTTACATAAGTTTACATGTTAAATCAAGGAGTGGTGGGGTGCAAAATATTGGTGATATTGCGAACTCAACATTAAATTCAAAATTAGTTGCATTAAGAGAACGCAGTAAAACAAGAAATACCGCTGTTTTGAGTGCATCGACTTTTGGTATCAAAGCACCGTTGTTTAAAACACCATTTGGACTCCAAACCCGAGCAGCTTCAAATCCCTTGGCAAGATGCGCGGTTTTTGCTCCCGTTAAGCAACGTATGCTTTACGACCGGTATATTACGGTTGGTCATTTCAATGGTTTTCCTATTGAAATAAAGGGCGAGCAATTGAATCAAGATGATCACGATACGTTGTTGCAACTGATCAAAATGGCCGAAGGGGTTGAGTATGGCGTTGATTTCAGTGTTTCAGTTAATTCGGTGCTAAAAGGATTAAATCGAAATACATGGCAAGAGCAGCGTCGGCAATTATTCCAACAAGTTGAACGACTCGTATCAACGACACTTCGTATTACCGCATCGAACGGTATGCGCTATATCGGACACATCATTGACGATGCGTGTACACCCGATGATCAAGAGGTTTTACCTTTTTCCCGTCGAAATCTCACCTATCGATTAAATCCTAAGTTCGCATTTTTATACCAAAATAATCAATACACTCTAGTCGATTTTGAAAAACGTTTAGCGCTCAAAGGGCGAGGCTCTGAATTGGCAAAATGGTTGCATCTGTGGATAGATAGCCATGCTAAACAGTACAGCCACAAAGTTGAAACTATTCGTGAAAAATGCGGTAGTCAAGTCAAAGAATTAAGAAATTTCAGGTTAAAACTAAAGCAAGCACTTGGCCTATTACAAGAGGTTGGGCTTATTTCCGATTGGGCAATAGATGATGCTGATTTAGTGCATGTCACTAGGAATGCCGCTCGAAGTCAGATTAAGCATTTAAAAAAAAATAAAAAAATGTTGTCTAAATAGTTTTGCAATTGTTGCAGGATCAATCTCAATACTGTTTTGGTAACTAACTGGTGCGGCTTTTCGGTAACAAGTGTGCGGCTTTTGGGTAGCGCTTACTGCGGCTTTTCGGTAGCAAAGGTGCGGCTTTTGGGTAGCGGTAAACCAGTGTAAATCATTAATAACCCACTGATTCATATGTAAAAAATAAGCACAGATAATTTGATTAAATCAATATTAAATCTTTTTTAAATCCGCGCGCGAGAGGAAAAAATGGAGCGTAAAGAACCGCACAGTCTTATTGCCAATAACATGCGTTTGCAAATTGCTACTCGATTTATAAATTTGGAAGGGCGAACACATTTAATTAAGTCGTCTTGTGGTTTATCACATAAGACAATTCTTAAATTATCAAAAGAGCTGACCGGAAGAGCACCTCGAACTGGTAAAACGGCGATCAGCTATCTCTGGGCTGTTAAAACACCCGAAAACAATATTGAGGCGTCGGCTTTTTATGCGATTTTTAAGAAGATGTATGACGCGCATTTTGCAATGCAAGCAACCTATGAACAAAAACATCATGTGTCATACGACACGATTATTTTTGTTGAGTCATTTGAGTTCTTGGATCGAATACAAAAAAATCATGAAATGGATATCAATCGAGCTGCAACCATTCTACACGCAGTGCAAAAAGGGGATCTTGTCCAAATTGATTGTCGTTACTGCACTCGGAAGTTTTTAAGTAATTTATCTAGCGCAGATTTTCGTGAAAAGTGTCCTGTTTGTCACTTCGCAAAAAAACATAAAAGAATTGTCTAATTTTTTTTAAACGATGGCCTTTTTGGGCATGATTACGAATATAGCGGTATTTTTGCTCGTGTAGCATTGGGCACCATGAAAACTTTATTGTTGCCCATTATTTTTTTAATGCCTACCGATGTTGTTGCGAATGATGCCTATCAACGCCTTCAAAAAAGCGTTTGGCATGAAGAAGCCGCTAACGCGAGTGTGGATGTGGCGACTCTGTATTCAATTGCTGTTGCCGAATCTGGTATGAGGTGGTCGGATGGTACATACCGACCATGGCCATGGACTTTAAATATCAATGACGGCAAAGGCATCGTTAAAACAGGCGCCCGTCGTTACAAAAGTAAGTCGCAAGCCCAAAATGCCTTGAATGGTTTCATTAGTTCAGGGATTACTAATATTGACATTGGTTTGATGCAAGTCAATTTGTTTTGGCATGGTGAAAGAGTCAACAAAGCAGATGATTTACTTGAGCCAGCTATCAATATTACTGTGGCTGCTCAATATCTGAGTGAACTCAAAACCGCCAATTTAATGCGTAAAGTTGGCGGTTACCATGCGCCGACAAATCTCCCAAAAGGTCTAAGCTATGCCAATCGAGTAAAAACAATTGAAAGTAAATTTCTCGATAATGGTTATCACACAGTCAAAGCTAAAAGCGTAGAGCATTGGAATTTTAAAGTAAATTCACATACGGAAAACACGCTACCCAAAACCATTGATTTTACTCTAAATTGGTCAGTGGTCCTTTCAGGACTTCCTTCTCAAAATAAACTGTAATGTTATGTTTAAATTAAATCACTTTTTAACATTAACTGTTCTGCTCACAACGACAGCTTGTAGTGTTCTGCCATGGAATAGCAAAGAAGAACCTTGTCAGGTCGAAGTGACTATTTGGGGGGCTCCAGTTGTTAGCCGACTTGATTACACTCAAATCAAGGGCAGTCGTGAACAAGTTATTCTGCCTACTGAGAGCCAACATACATTATCGCTCTCAGCTGATATTCCGAAGAGTTCATCGCTGACTCAACTACCTGTTGAATTGCCATTTGATAGCGAGATGACTGCAACCAATATTGAGTCGATTTACTTTTCTTTTGACCGATTCAATATAAGCCAGCCTGAACGCACCAAAATCCAAAATCTGATCGCTCATGCCGGCGGGTCTGAGAAAGTTCATCACATTGACATCAATGCTTATACAGACTCAAAAGGCAGTGACCGGTATAACCAGGCTTTATCTATTAAACGCGCAATGGCGGTTAGGGATTACATAATTAGTCTTGGTGTTAGTTCCAATGTGATTAGTATCGCGGGACACGGTGAATCAAATCCTGCGTCAACCAATTCAAACTCAAAAGGCAGGGCGTTAAATCGTCGAGCAATTGTTTCAACGGATGGAGAGTAATCGCGTGGCAACTATTCCGAATTATTTAGATGAACCACCTCAAATTTTGCTTTGGGATTTCGATGAGATGATTATTTTCGTCCTCATGATTTGTTTTGGCATGGTCGCACACAATCTGCTTGCGTTTGGTGGTGTTGGATTTATGTTGATTCGTTTCTTTAGAAACGTCAAAGACCGGCGTGCAATGGGGTTTATGCTACATACACTCTATTGGTTTACAGGTGTTCCATCTGGCGATTCAAGAACAAAACCTAACCCGTTTATTCGTCAATATCATTAGGAGGCGGCAAAATGGAGTTATCGAATTTATCGAAAACGTGGAATGGTATTAATCATCTAAATGATTATCTAAAAATATTGTTACTCATTTCGATCATCAGCAATGTCATTTTAGTTATTGCTGTTTTATCAAAGTCTCACACCGTTGTTTTAGTTCCATCACACATTACAGAAAACTTGGAAGTATCCAAAAATAAATCGTCGGGTGGTTACAAAAAAGCGTGGGCGTTATTTGCGACACAGCTTATCGGCAATGTGTCACCTGGTAATGCCGAATTCGTTAAAGAGCAATTTTCGGGATTGCTGGCTAGTGATGTCAGGATTGGGGTAATGGATCAAATTACTAGAGACTTAACCGATCTTAAATCAGAAAACGTCAGTTCAATCTTCGAAATTGAATCTGTGATGTATGAGCCTGATTCAGACAAAGTGTTTGTCACTGGCAAGAACAAACTTAAAAGTACGTCGGGTGGAATCGATGGTGGCTATCAAACGTATGAATATGTCATCGCAATGGAACATTACACACCCTATATCACTGCATTCAACGTGTATGCAGGTCAACCCAGAACTCAAGACAGATTGTTGCGTGAGTCAGAGGTGAAAAAACCGTCGATGAACAACTCAATAATCAATAGGTTGAACTGATGCTGAAAAAAACATTTTTAAATGCTGTGGTGTTGTTGGGTGTTGCTAACAGTGTGTCCGCACAGCAAGTACCTGTTGGTGCTTTACCTTTTATTAGTCAAAACGGCGTACCGTTGGTATCGCAAAAATCAGCCACGACTGATCCGATTCAGTTACCAAACGACTTAAATACACCCGAGGCCATTCCGGTTGGACAAGCAGAGGGTGTGCAAACGATGACTGGTACGCTTAATAGCGAATCAGAAGACCCCATTATTTCTCAAAGACTTGGGTTTGATGCAAATACTCGACCCAAAAAGGCAGAAAAAAGACCTGGTTTATTGGAAGTTAAAAAAACAAAGGAAAAGGTTGAACATAATCCTGATCTAAGTTTGGGGGCTATTGTTATAAAACCCAGACCCGGTATGACCGAAAGTGCGGTGATTAAAAGAGGCAAAATGAATCGGATCATTACCCCGTTCGATGATGTCAAGGTTATCACAATGGATCCGATTGAAACCAAAATTGAAGGTCGTGATTTATATATTGTGACTGAGTCAGAAGTCCCAGTTTCACTCTACATCATGTCACAAAATAATGAAGGAACGACTTTGTCGCTTCAGTTGGTACCTAAGGACAGTATTGCGCCCGTTGAAATAAAAATCGCTGATACGGGTCAACATGTCACTGCCGAGAATAACGATAATCGCTACAACAAACCCAGTCTGCCTTATGTCAACGAAATTAAATCGATTATGCAATCGATGGGTAAGCAGCTTATCCCTTCTGGATTTACGTTATCAGATTTAACGCCGTCTATTACTAACACGACGTTTTGCCATGATCCAAATCTCACCTTTTTACCAGGTCAGGTTTTGACTGGAGCCTCAATGAAAATGGTGGTATTGGTCGCACAAAACACGAACTCAACACCTGTTAATTTTGAAGAATCGAGTTGTGCAAATGAGTCAGTGATTTCTGTCGCAGCATGGCCAAAAATTAGTTTGAATCCCGGTGATAAAACGGAGGTTTATATTCTTATGCGATCAGGTGGGGATGAAAGTCATGAAGAAAGTAGACCCCGTCTAGTTTCCCAAAATTAAGGGAGGAAACTAATGCTGGACTTAAACAAAAACAACACAGTAAAAGCGCAAATCAAGCATTGGTTTGAGCAGCTTGATCCGAATAAGAAACGATTGATTACCACAACCGCTGTTGGAGGGGGGATATTACTGGTTTCCTCGTTATTAGTGCTGTTTGGAGGTCATAAGCCAATTGATATGGTGACTAAAAAAACACCGAATATTTCGATTTTGAATGGAAAAAAACCGCAGGGCGCAACGGTTGATGTCTTATCGGGACAGGTTAAAAAGTTAACAGACGAATTATCAATGCTGAAAGAGTCGTCACAGCGACAAAATCAACAGTATCAAGATCTAACGAAAACACTGAACGAGCAAACAAAAACCATTGATTCTCAGACTCAGTTGTTACAGAAACAAGCAAGCGAATTACAGGGACAATTAGCAGAAACCAAACAGATGGTTGGTGAGCAGCGTATTATCGATTTACCGCCAGTACCACAGTCAAACAAAAAAGGAGCTGGGGGAATGTCTTTTGCGGATCAGGATGAACCCAATACATTAAATAATCAATCTACCCCTGTGACGGATGGACCAAAAATCAAGGAGTTTACATCTAAGGGTGTGGTTGATAGTTCAAGTAAATCAACAGATAGCACTGAAAAAGTATCAACGGATAAAAAAGGCAAGATCCAAGAGTTTGTGAACGTTAAAAATAGCAAAAATGGTCTGCCAGATATGTTTTTACCGGCGGGTAGTATCCTCAGTGGGACATTGATTACAGGCCTCGATGCGCCCACCTCTAATCAGGCGAGACGCGATCCATTTCCAGCGCTACTGAGAATTAAGTCAGAAGCGATTCTGCCCAACCGTTACAAAATGGATATTAGGGAGTGCTTCCTGATAGCAAGTGGCTATGGTGATATGAGTTCGGAACGCGCGTATTTGAGAGCGGAACGTATGTCTTGTATCAAAAACGATGGCGCCGTAATTGAAAGTAGTATGGATGCTTATTCTGTAGGCGAAGATGGTAAAGCGGGCATTCGCGGCAGATTGGTTTCTAAAAATGGCCAAATTATAGGTAATGCACTGATGTCGGGGTTTGTCGCAGGGATTACCCATGCGTTTTCACCTCAATCGGTGCAATCAATCAATACGTCACCGGTGTCTGGTGCCAACCAGGCATTTCAATATCCATCGCCACAATTAATTGCTGGTCAGGCGATGGCCGGTGGTGTTCAGGGGGCTGCTCAGCAAATTGCAGGCTATTACCTCGCCATGGCCAGAAATATTTTCCCCATTATCGAAGTGGATGCAGGTCGGAAAATCGATTTTGTCATGATTCGCGGTATTTCTCTGAATCCAAAGGTGAAAGGGTCGCAGGAGCCGAACCAAAACGTGCGATCTAACAATAATTCGATGGGTCAAAATCAGCAAGTCGGTGGGCAAATGATGCAGATGATGAATTCGAATCTAAAGCCAATTGGTCCGCTACCACAGAACAACTATGGCGCAATGTTTGGCAATGGTAATGGCGGTTCAAATAGTTATGGATACAACGGAATGAGTGGCTCTGCCTATATGGGGGGCGGTGGTTATTTTCAGGATAATTCTGGATTCGGAGGAAATTAAAGTGATACGAACACTCTTTGTAGCAGCTTCAATGTTAATGGTTGGATTGGCTCAAGCCGCCGATAATGAAACAACAATGAAAGCCGAAGTAAAACAAGCGCTTGCTAGTGTGGATGATGTTAAGCGATTGCCTGCGACTGGATTGTCATTTTTAAAAGCCGGCGATAAAACGTTTTTAATTACTGACAATGGTCATTTTGTGATTGCTGGCAATTTTAAATTGGTCGATATGTGGCAGGGCAAGTTATTAAATAACGTAGCGGATATGTCAGGTGTCGATAAAATTAATCTGCGTGGTATCGGTTTAAATCCCGACGAAATGGGCGCGTTCACCATTGGTCTGGGTAACCAAGAGGTTGATATTTTTGTTGACCCTCAGTGTCAGTATTGTAACGAGTTGCTGAATCAGCTTGATAAGCTGGGGGAAACTTACACATTTAAAATTGTATTGATTCCTGTCTTAGGCTCAGAGTCGGCTGATATTGCAAGACGATTAACGTGTGATAACGACAAAGAACGTGCAATGAAAGCATTGTTGTCTAAAGACTATAAAACCATTCCCCCATTACCTAAAGCGGGTAGTGCTGGGAAAAGTTGTGATATTTCCTCATTACAGAAAGCAGTCGTTGCGGCAAAGCTTTTGGATATAAAAGGTGTGCCATTCTCGATTTTACCGTCTAAAAATGTCTTTAAAGGCGGGTCAAAAGATTTCAAAGCGGTTTTGGAGAAAGATAAAGATGCGTAATCGAATGATTTTATGTGTAAGAACTATTTTAGTTATTTCCGTTTCTGGATTAGTGCTTCAGGGGTGCTCATTCATGGGGGTTGGTGCATCGAGCTATGCTTGTCCTGGGGGTGTTGAGGGCGTTCGGTGTATGTCAGCACGACAAGTTTATGCGGCAACAGAACATTCGGATTACGTTAAATCGAGTGACGATAATCAAAGTAAGACGGATCAAAACATTGCGCCAGTTGTTACACACACGCAGCGAGTTACAGTACCTAGCATTGAACAGCCTATCCCAATCAGAACGGCTGCTAAAGTCATGCGTATTTGGACGGCGCCTTGGGAGGATCAAGAGGGCGATCTCCATGCCGACGGTTTTGTTTATACAGAGATTGAAAATCGAAAGTGGAATCTAGGCGAACGATTTGTATCACCTTCCTCAACATTGACACCGTTAAATACCAGAACACAAGCGCTGAATAATTAATTTTGAGATCCCTGTTATGACAATTAACAAAAATTCACGAATCAAATTATTTCTGCTCGTTTTTGAATCTACAGGGTTGATTATTATTGGCACAATCAGCGCCTTGTTCTCAATGTATTCAGCAGGTCTATTTTTTTAAACTCATGTGGAATCCGGTTTATCTGCGGTTTATTGATCCTGGATCAAATAAGCTACGTTTTTACTCGATTCATGTCACTAAGTCGGTTTTTTCAGATGACTGGGAAGTCGTGCGTGAATGGGGGCGAATTGGTTCACCTGGGACTGTGAGAACCGAAGCATTTAAAGAAAAGGAAGATTCTGAGGCCTATGCTGAAATGTTTAAAACTAAAAAAATTAAAAAAGGCTATTGCGAATGTCAAAAAGACAATATTTAGCGTTATCAATTTTATTGTTGATGGCAAGCGATTCTCATGCCTCAACCGCTGTTATCTATGCAACCGGTTATGACACTGCGTTATATCGTTTTTTTGTGTTGAATTTGCCTATTTTGACGATGGGCACTGTGGGCTTGGGGATTCTGATTTGGCGGTTGGAGTGGGCTGGAGTATCAGCGCTTAGCCGTTTTTTAGCGACGCGTTTGTTTTTGGTTTTTTTGGGGATGTCCGGTACTGGTTATCTTCTGGTGTGGGTGCTAAAGGTGGCAAATCAGCATATTGCTTGAATCTTAACCTAGCTTTATGACGCTACGATTTTTAAGGTGTAGCGTTTTGTATCCCTAACTCTTGTTCGCCATTAATGAGGTAATCTGTCCGATTGGATTGGACCTGCCATCACTCCGCCTTGAAAATTTAGTTCTTCGGCGGCTTTTAAGTTAGAAATGAAGGATTCCCGAGTGTTTTCAAGGTGTTTTTTCATGCGCTCCATCATTTCAGCTTTTTCGTTATAGCCTACTAATGATGTTTTGATTGTGCAGGATTTTTTTCGTTTCATGAGTTTCTTCCATCTTGCGAGTGATTATTAAGTGAGTGTGTGACTTAACTACTTGCTCATAGTACCTTTTTTAATCGGATAATTTTGTTTTTTCGCATTTCTTTTTCTTTAAAACCTTGATTTACATAGAAATCAATCAGTGAATTAACGGGTCTTTCAATACTGATTTCACGAACGCTCAGTGTATTACCAAGAACCTCTATAAATTGAGTGGCAATAGGCACAATTTTTGCTTTTAACGGATTATTCGTGGGATTGGATTCTATTAAATGTATTGTCACCACTATTTTTTTATCACTGATTCTGCCAAGGGCTAAACCGCATAAAATATCATTGCCCCATATGGCCAGCTCTATACGTCGAGGTCTACTTCTAAATCTATTTAACTCAGTTGTCCAATTCCAACCAGGCTCATGATTGAGTCGTTTGCCGTAATAAGATTTTCGCCAAGTAACTGCTAAATGTAATGCTTCGGATGTGATGTGGGTTAGTCGTACAGTTACATGTGTAAGCAATTGATTGATCTCATCTTCCACAGCAGACATTGCAAGGCTTCGAAGTGCCTTGTATTTTTCTTCAGCTAATTTTTTTTCAGTTTTAATTGGCTTTTTTGTCATTCGATTAATTAGTTTTGGCTGTATTTTGACATACAGAATCTTCTAAACGTTATTTTGGGACATCCTCAATACATAGGGTGCTTTTTCGTAAGCTATCAGTCCATTCGAGCAATTCATTAACTGAGGTTGGCCTCAGTGCTTGTTCTGCCAAATCTATCCAACACATTGTCATATGGGCTTTGTCATGCTCTTTATCGGCATTACGCTTATCGCGTAAGTATCTAATTAGCACGGGGCTATTCATTGGGTCTGTCAGTTTCCAGTAGCCCACCAGATAAATGTCAGCAAATACTTCACGCCACAATCTCGTTGACTGTTGTTCGGCCGTTTGTAAGTAAGTATTGATATCGGTAATGGCCGCTACATCATCTGGCCAAATGGCATGTGTAAAAACAGTCGGATTTACAAATGTCGGCATGTCGCGTTTGATATCGATGCAATGACCAAACTCATGAATCATGATGCCTTTCACCCATAGCGGCTTTAGATTTTGATTAAGACCGTGGGTATCATCAGTGATATTTTTCTGGTGGAATGTTAATGCACAGAATCCCGAGGCGACATCCATTGATGCAACAGGATAACCTCTGTGGCGCAAATCAAATAATCGGTAATTTTTATACTTTGACTGTAGGGCTAATTCAATAGCGTAATGGTCATGGGCAAACTGTTTGAGGAATATAAATCCTTCTGGATTGCTTTCAAATGCTTGTCTTTCCTTAGCGAAATCATCAGAAAAAACAGATACCGGTAGAATCAGAATAATAGTGACAAACAATGCAGTCACGCTACTAATGAGTAATCCATTAATAAGCGCCGGAATCCATTTTTTTTCTTCAAAAGTGAGCTGTATTTTTTTGATGGTGGACATGAATTAAAGAAAATGAATTTACGGTGCTATTGCATTAAGAAATGAATTTTTCAGAAAACTAAAAATAATCGAATTATTCCCTTAATTAACGCCAAAAGGGGCATGATTACGACAAAGCCGCCCAAAAAAAGGCATATTATACGAAACGCCCAAGGATTCCCGAGGGCGTTTTTTTTTACCTGGAGATTCTAATGAATAAGAAATTAGTACCAATGATTGCTGTTCTACTCGCTCTTTTTGTCACGCTGGCACCTGATTTGGCGTTTGCTGGTACCGATACGACTTTTTCCGATATTTACACCATGATTAAAAACTGGATGCAAGGTTCTTTGGGTCTAGTTATTTCATTGGCCATGATTTTGGTGGGGTTGGGGATGGGTATTTTGAATCAGACAGTGGCGCCTGTTGTGATTGGGTTATCGGGTGGGATGGTGTTGTACTTTGCACCCAACGTCATTGGTAACATCGTTACGGCTATTGCGTAATGACCTGATGTGCCCAGGTCTTCAAGGCCTGGGTATTTTCTACCTGGTAGAGAGGTGGTGATATGTCTGAAAGAATTTATGCCCAGCAAATGAATCGCGCGACATTGCGTGATGTGATTCCCATTATTGGGTATGACAGTGAAGAGTCGATATTTTTCATGGAAGATGGTTGGATAGGGTTTGGTTTTGAGTCATCCCCCTTGTCTTACGCCTCAGACAAAATTGTAGATCGATTGAAAGTTTTGTTCTCAATCGAATTTCCTGTCGATACATTCATACAAGTCATGTTGGCGTGTACTCAGGATATCAATCAATCCCTTTTTGCTATGCAAAAAGTGCGTGAAACTGACGTATTAACACTCAGAGAGTCACTAAAATCGCGTGTTGAGTTATTGAATGAATTTTCAACTCGCTCGCCGTTTCTTCAAGCCCCCGCTTTTGTCAGAGATTTCCGATCCATCTTCACGGTTAAGATTCCCATGGATAATCCTGGGTATCTCCCCAAAAGCGCTGATATTGAAAAAATCCGTGAATACAGGACTATTTTTGAACAGACATTAAAGTCGGCTGGTTTTTATCCAACAACGATTAATCCTGAGTCACTACTCAGGATATACGGCCGGTTGATACATTGGGGTGAGAATGCCGAATGGCGTCACAGTGATGAGCGGGTTGATCCTGTTTACGATCCTACCATGCCAATTAATGAACAAATTGGGCAATACGATGAAATCGTTTCGATTGAAGCGGATGGTCTTTGGCTGGGAGACAAACGATTACGCATTATTTCTCCGAATCGGTTGCCCGATCAATGGACGTTAGCAGAAATGAGGAAGTTCATTGGCGACCCTAGTAACGGTATTCGGGGAATTAACGGTAATTTTTATATTAATCTGAACATTTATTTACCGGACAATGCTGCTGAGCGCGCGGCGATTACCAGTGAACGAGGCCGAATTAATCACCAGGCATTTGGACCGATGGTGAGGCTTAATCCCAAAATCCTACTGAAAAAAGACGCAATTGATAGCATGGACACGAGCCTTGATAAAGGCTCGCGCGTCGTCAAAGTGAGTTTAACGATTGGTCTTTTTGCGGATTCACAAAAAAAAGGCCAAGCCGTTTTGACCGACGCTTTAACCTACTTGGGGGAAAACAAGTGGCGAACGTTTAAAGAGGATCGCTATATCCATTGGGTGCAGTTTATCAATGCGTTACCGTTTTGCGCTGATGTTAAAGCCATTAAATTTTTACAGCGATATAAACGCTTACCGTCGGATAGTTGCATCGAAATTATGCCGGTGGTGGCCGATTGGTCAGGGACTGGCAATCCTGCGATGACTTTTGTATCGAGATCAGGACAGCTAATGGGCATCGATATCTTTCAGTCGTCCTCAAACTACAACTTGTGTATAGCCGCCCAATCCGGCTCAGGAAAGTCTTTTCTGACCAACGATATGATCACATCCTATCTATCAGCTGGAGCGAAATGCTGGGTGTTAGATATTGGGCGAAGCTATGAAAAGCTAGTTAAAACCTTGGATGGCGATTTCATTGAGTTTAAAAAAGAAAGTGATATTTGTGTCAATCCTTTCCCGCTGATTACCGATTATGAAGAAGAGGCGGATATGCTAATCGGGATCATTCTAGCGATGATTACGATGAAGAATGAAACCACGGATTATCAAGATAGCGTTCTGAGAACGGTTTTAAGTAGCTTGTGGGCAATCCATGGCAAGGATTTAACGATTGATATTCTCGAACAGCAATTATCCGAGTCAGATGATATTCGGGTCAGAGATATGGCAACGCAGCTATTTTCATTCACTTCTCGCGGTGAATATGGTCGGTTTTTTGCTGGTCAACCCAATATTCGCTTCGACAAAAATCTGACATGTCTTGAGTTAGAAGAGCTGAAAGGTCGTAAACAGTTACAGCAAGTTGTGCTGTTGATTCTTATCTACCAAATCCAACAGTCGATGTACCTGGGTTCTCGGTTACAAAAGAAACTGTTGTTCATTGATGAGGCCTGGGATCTTTTGGCTAACCCAAATTTTGCGGGATTTATTGAAACGGGTTACAGACGTTTTCGCAAATATAACGGTGCAGCCGTAACGATTACTCAGTCCATCGAAGATTTTTACGGCAATTCATCCGGTCAAGCCATTATGGCCAATAGTGCCAATATTTATTTGTTGTCGCAAAAGGCGGAGGTGATTAGTCGAGTCCAAGAAAGCAAGCAGCTAATGTTAGGCGATGCGGGTTTTAATTTACTTGGCACTGTCCACACCGAGCCTGGCCGTTACAGTGAAATCCTATTTTATTGTGGTGAGCGGGGAATGGGCGTAGGCAGGTTAATGGTCGATCCTTACACGCAATTGCTTTATTCGACAAATCCGACCGACGTTAATGCGATTGATATTCGGATGGGCAGAGGCATGTCTTTGGATGAAGCCATCAAAAACACGATTGAATCAAGAAAAGAAAGTCACTGATTTTTTTAATGTTAACCACTTAAGAGAGGTTGTTATGGCAGAAGTCATGTCTCAGAACACAGAAACACCCACTAGACGATTTACCCGTTCGGCGGAAAATTTGGAGCAAGCAAAACGTAGACGAAAAGCAATTGATGAATACAACGGCATGAAGTTGAGTGTCAATGTGGCGGTGTCTGATACGAATATCAGAATTATCAATCGGACACTGGCGCGATTTCAGTATTCGGTCATTGGGATTCGTGCCAATATCGAAGCACCCTGGGGGCGTCTGTATCATCAATATGAAGTGCCTGGGTTAATTGAAGAACGGATCAAAACTGCCCGTGCTGAGTTAAAAACGCGAATAGACGAAACCGACAAAGTCATTAAAAACAGTGGATTCGCGCCTGCCCAGATTGAATATCGACAAACTGCAATCGCTATCGTTGATCCATTGGATCAACTATTAGTCAATATGCTGTTAGATGCTCAACGTCTTGAGAATAATCTGACTCAACTTTGGATATCAAGAGTCATTAGCGACAGGGATAAAATTGCGGGGTTTCGCTACATCGATAATCAATTTTTTGCGATTCGAAATTTCGCACAAAGCATACTTAATCGTGCTGTCAGGCAACGCGTTTCAAATGGTGAAAGCACAGAAGAGGAGGTCACTTCAGTTGCAGCTGCAGAAGATGCTGCTGAAATAGGTGCAAATAGTGACGATGTCAGTTCTATTGAAACATTTGAACGTGTCAGTAGTGATGCTAAAGCAGCCTAAAATATGGCTTATTCCCCTGGTGCTATTACTGATATCAGGGGATATTCATGCCGATGCCTTTTTTGATGTGTCTGATGGTAGAGCTCATTATGATAGTGGTGTCGATGAACCCTTCTTTGCCGATAAAGAACGTGGTTGGTTCTGGTATGAAGAATCGCCACCGGCAACGCCTGAGGTGGAGCCGCCTCGGCCAGAACCTGCTATTTCGATTGTCAAAATAAAACCGCAAGAGCCGTCAAAAAAAGTTGAGAAACCTTTGTCGAGCGAGTGGTTTCGTCTTCATATGCATTCATATCGTGATGCGGCAATTGATAATCCCACCAAAGAAAATGTCAGCACGTATATGTATTTACAACGTGTAATGTTGGATAAAGCGTCCCGTTTTAGTGATATGACGAATCTCGTCACAATGAGCGATTCTATTTTAGACGAAAACGCCAGACGCCCCATCGCATCATTCGGCTCAACAGCAATGGATGAAAAATCCCGGGATGGCGTTAATCAAGCGGCTAAAAAATTAGCAAAAATAGCAGGGTTGTGGTTTTTTTACTCTAGCACTTGCCAGTATTGCGTCAAAGAAGCTTCGGTACTCATGGGCATTGCTCATGCCCATGGTTTTAAAGTGATGCCCATTGCATTAGATGGAGCGCCATTGCCTAATGGTCTTTATCCCGATTTTGTCACTGATAAAGGGCAATCATCAAAACTCGGCGTGTCGGCGACCCCTGATATTTTTCTCGTTAATCCCAATCATCCCAATTCGGTAGTCCATTTGGGACAGGGGCTCATTGCCGGTGATGACTTGGTAAAGCGTGCGATCACCCTATCGTATGAATCGGGTTGGCTGAATGAAACCGAATATCGGGACACACTTAAGATTAATCCCGTCAGTGTTAGCACGGAAATTATCAATTCCGTGGACGAAAAAACCATTAACAATCCACAGCAGTTCGTACAAACCATTCGAAACAATCTTAAAAATCAAATCAGGTAAATGCTATGGCGATACATTTTCGAATTGTCTTAACCACTTTACTGATGTTGGTATCGGCTGTGACAAAAGCAGACCTACAACAAGAGCTGCAAAGTACGTTTGATAGTTTTGTGAATGTGACGCCGGCAGATAGCTACTCAACACAGCGACGGAATGTGATTTCAGGCGGATCGATTGTTATGCGGAACAAATTGATTAATCCCAATCTGGTCAATTTTACGCCACCGTCGTTTAGTGCCGGCTGTAATGGCATTGATTTATACGGTGGATCGTTCAGTTTCATTTCGTCCGCCCAGTTCACTCAAACCTTAAGAAATATTGCCCAAGCTGCGCCTGGATATGCGTTTCACCTGGCCATTGAAGGGATGTGTCCAACTTGTGCTCAGGTGATGAGTAAATTGCAACAAATAGCCAATGATGTGAATTCGATGACCAAGAATTCGTGTACGGCGGTTGAAACACTGTTTAACAAAACGGGATTGACCGACAGTATCAAAGGGGTAACTAAGAATTTGAATAATGAAACTAGCTCTTTGAATACCGCTGCCGGCAGTGTCTCGGACTGGCTATCCAGTATTGATCCGAGTACCGCATCAACGCCAACACAGAAGCTGGCAAAATCAGGCAGTTTGCCAAAAGTGACCGAAAATCCCGTCTGGAAAGGATTACAAACCAATTCAACAGCCAATTGGTTTACTGCTAATTCGAATAATCCCAACCAGATGAATCAGGTATTAATGAGTTTAACAGGTGCGCCCATCATTGGGCCTAATAGTGATAATACCGACATAGCCATTGGTTTTCGGGAACCGAAGTTGCACGTTAAAGATTTTATTGAAGGCGGAACGGTGACCGTCTATCAATGCGAAAGTGATGCTTGTTTATTACCTTCGGGTAATACGACTCAAATTAACATCACAGGTATGCGCGACCGAGTGAGGCAAATGCTCTATGGAACAGGGACTTGTTCAACTTGTGGCGGTGGTGTGATTCGTGGTTTTAATTCGCGTGATACTCAATTCTCTAATGCAGAAAAAGGCTTTATTCAAGTGTCATCACCTGGCGCACTCGGGTTAATTAAATCGGTTGGTACCGAATTGGGGCCGGTTGAATTGATTAGTGAACAGATGATTGATATTCACGCTCGATTATTAACCTATCAAATTCTGCGGGATGTTTTTGAATCGGTTTTTTTATCGATCAGCAATGGTGACTCTAATTTGCAAGGGCAAGCACGCGATCAATTAAAACGGGTACAAGCTGAAATGAATGAGGAAATGCGAGTCGCTGGCGAAATGTCTCAGGGCGTGACTAACTTATTGTCACAGATTAATGCGATTAGAAACTTTATCAAAGATACACCGGATCAGAAAACCATTAAATAGGAGCGTTGAAAATGGTTTATCAAATTTACAGCATTGGTGATGCTGAAATGATGACAATGGCATTGAATGCGGTTGCGTCGGTATTTAACAGTTCGGTACTTGGTTATTTAGTCGCAGCGGCCTTTTTGCTGGGTGTGGTTGTGATGTCAGGCAATTACATCTTAGCGATTAAGTACGAACTTAATACCGTTTTCTTCGGGTTGTTGTTGTATTTAATGATGTTCGTGCCCAAAGTTACTGTCGGCGTTGAAGATGTCTATACCGGTCAAAATTACACGGTAGCCCATGTGCCCATCGGTTTAGCGGCTCCGATGTCGTTTGTGACATCCGCAGGTTATAACGTCGAACGTATTTTTGAAACCGTGTTCACCATACCTGAGCAGGCGTCAATGACGCAAAACGGTTATATGAACTCCCTCAAAACGATTGAACTTCTGCATAAAAAAGTCACTTATAACAACAATACGGCGATGTCAGATGTTTATGCCAACGGTGAGTTAGGCTCGACGTTGAATAACTACCTAAATACCTGTGTGCATTACGATATGGTTCAAACAGTAACGGCGCAAGAAATTACGCGGGAAAGTTTGATGAAAGCCGCATCCGTTTTAGACGGTATTAAAAGTACATTCGTTAATATTGACCTGATGGTTAACTTGCCTGGCTCAACTAATGGCTGGGTTCAGATGTCGTGCAACAATGCCTATAACGCCATTAATGGGTATTTAACATCCTCAGCAGGTATTGACGGCATTGATAACTATATTTTGAGTCAATTTGGTATGGATACCAATACCGATAACACAACAGCTGAAGCGATATTGAGTAATTCATTTTCGGCATTAAGTGTCGAAGGGATCGATGCTCAAACCTATATGATGAATGCGGTGCTTGCATCGTATATTTTTGATGGGCCTAGTGCAATTTTGACGCGTCCGGCTCAAGAAAGCATGAATTTGCAATGGGCGACCGAACAATCCCTTTTCAATAATATTGAAAGACCGATATTGGCGTTTTTTGAGTTATTTACTGTGGGTGTTACCCCTATTATAGCCGTCGCTGTTGTCATGGGTGCCGTTGGGCTTGGCATATTAGGGCATTACTTACGTTTGATTATTTGGATCGCCTTGTGGTCACCCTTAATGGCACTTTGCAATCTCTATATCATCGTGACGACCAGTAGAATTCTCGCCAAGATTGGTTTGTTTGCGGGTAAAAATGGGGCGGGATTAGGGTCAATGGTTTTGCATGATACGGTTTTTTCTCAACTTGAAACGCAGCTTGCAACAGGGGGTATGTTATCAGCCGCCGTCCCCATGTTATCAATGGCTTTAGTCTGGGGTGGTTCTGTTGCTGCATCAGGGCTTGTGTCGCGGATGGAGTCTTCGGCAACCAGTGCCGATACATCGGCCGCTGCGCCTAAAGCAATGAATGTTAATCCGGCTGCACAAATTGAGAGCGTTATGTCGGGTGGTGTGAATACACCAATGAAAGAATCAGGAAAACCATCGACTACTTGGTCAAGTGGAAGCGCAAAAAAACGCGCTATATCGTCTGCCAGGGATGAAATGGTCAGTGCTAGTGATTCTTTTTCTGACACAGTCTCCAGAATGAATCAAACAGCCAAAAGCAATGGCATTTCATCGACGGTGGGTAGTTCTGCTGTGAGTCAATACAATAAATCGATTAAAAGTGGTGAACATTGGTCATCGAATGTTGCAGGCAAAACCAGTCATGGGCATAGCTTCACTGATGCCGAAGGGGATACCGTTTCAAGGGTTATTGATGGTAAAGCCAGTTTTGGGGGAGGAAAGCTGCTTTCTGGCGCTATTTCGGCAGGTCTTCAGAGTCGCCATGGGTGGGATAAAAAAGAAGCGGATCAAGCCGGTGAGGATTTCCAGCGCGGATTTGAAACTGGAAAATTAGGCGAGATTTCAAGCACAGGTTCTGACACAGAATCACAAACACAAGGGGTTGAAAGAAGTCAGACATTCTCTGCCCTAGATTCAATGAGCAAAAACCTGAGTTCATCGGCTCAACGAATGCGGCAAAGTTCTGACAAATATTCTGAAATGGCTGCTAAAGAGTCGTCTACTGGTAAAAACACATCTATTCCATTGGAGCAATTGACCACACAATTAACACAGCCTTCAACCCGAGGAAAAGTGATTGCCGCATTCAGCGATGCCGAACGAAAAGCGTATGGATCTGGGAAGCCTGAATCTGTATCACAGGCACTTAAACAAAGTAACGACTTACTGAGTCGTAACGGTTTGCACATTGCTAATCCAAGTGATCATGAAGCGGTATCCAAGTTTTTAGCGCTGGATCATTTAAATCCTGAGGCCTCAGATAAAATTGTCGAATCACTGGGCTTTGGTGGTCGTAGCGAAGATGGACTTAATGCCGACACGCATCGGGGAATTGCAGGTAAGGGGCTAATGACGGAAGAGGCGGCCGATGCCGGTCGGAAACAGATAGGCACCGGACCTGTTAACGATGTCGGGGTCAACCAAGCGCCTGGCTCAGGCGCTAAGCAAAAAACACAGGACTTATATGGCGAGGTAGGGGCTTTGCAAAATAATGTACAGACCAGTAATGACAACATTCATGATGCTGTCATGGGAGAAGGTAAAGAGATTAACCAAGCGTCTGAAGCTCACAGGGCTGCCGGTGGTTTTGGGTACGTCGGAGAAGCGGTAAAACCGATAGCAAAAAATATAGCAGAAAATTTCGATTCCTGGGGCGAAAAAAATTTAAAAACGGAAGATGATTAATTTAAATGCTAAAGCTATTGAATTGCTTGATGATATGCTGAACATTTATGTTCTGGTTTTATGGCGAAATTATGAAAATTTTAACAAAACAAGATCAGTTACTATTTCGTTTTCAGCAAACAGATACGTTAACAGGTGTGAGTCGATCAACTACAAAAAGAATGGCTAAGATGCTTGGTTTCACCGATGAAACACAGGTTATTCATTATGCACTACAGTGTCTAGCCAAAGAGGTCTTGCCCTGTTATGAAGTAGATAATAGTGAGCTAACTGAGGCTCAAATGACTTCTATACGTGCAGCTGAGTCGCAAGGTAACGCAAAATCGCTAAAATCCAGCTTGTTTTAAGCGTCATTGACGCGAAACAGAAAGGGTTATATTTTGGGTTTTATGTGCAGCATCAAAGTCATGGGATTTTGCGGTGATTGCTGAAAACCATAATGTTCGTAAAATTGCTTTGCATGTTCGCTAATCGCATGAACTATCAATGCCCGAACCCCAGTGTTTTCTGATACGACAATTGTACGATTAACAGCGTCCTGTAACATCGATGCGCCTAGCTTGATGCCCTGAAACCGTCGATCTACGGCTAACCTACCAAGTACTATGACTGGAATTGGATCAGGCATATTACGACGAACGACACTGGTGGCTAGTTGGTGGGATACTGCACCAGCCGCCATTGCATAGTAGCCACACACAAGATTATCTTTATCAAGTACTACAAAAGTTCGACTAGCTCCGCTAAGCTGGTTACTCATTGCACGGCGTTTAAGCCATTCGTCCAGAGAGTGTTCCCCGCACTCGAAATTATTGAATGAATGGGTTATGAGAAGCGGTTGTGGTGCTGATAATGCCAATCTCATACTTTATTGAGTATCCCAAGGTGTCTTAACAGCCATTAGTCTTTTTAATCCGTCATTGGATTCTGGTGATGCGTCAAGCATGGCAGTGAACTTTTGAAACTGGTCTGTGTTCAAGCTAAAAAATACTTGGTCGAGTAAAACCGCTTGAGCTCGCTCACAAGAAGCTTCAAGCATGAAGTCTGAACGGTTTTTGCCAAGCAAATTGGCTGCATGATCAATCAGATCTCGCTGTTCTGGTAAGGCGCGAAGATTAATAGCTGCTGCACGCATAGGAATCCTCTCTGTAATTACAATAGATATACAAATGTTAGCATTGTGTATATCTATTATCAATACAAAAATTGGCTTTTTAGCTTACCTGAATGCGCTAAAAACTCAGTCATTCAGGGGCGCAAGGATGTAAAAGCAAATTGATGAGCACCAAGATACGCTAGTGATGATTATGACCAAATAAATTTCCTCCGATATCACGATCCCCAAACATTGGCTGGCCTGATGCAGGATTATATGAAGAATGACTATTTGAGAATATTGAATCAGAATCCGAAAATGATGTATGCCCAAAAGATGAGAATTGCTGAAAGTTGTTTGAATCGGCGCCATAAAATAGTGAATCGTTATCAAACTTTCTTCCATTAAAAAAACGGGAAAGAAAATTATTAATTTTTGGTATATAGATCCAAGCCAAAAATGAGGGTAAAAAAACAAGCAATGTAGCAACAGTATGAAGCACAATGTAAGTTAATGTTGCATTCGGCTTAATATCGAATAAGACATCAAAGAAAACCCAAGCATGAATACAGCCCAGAATTAATTTAAAGATTAATGATGAAAAGGCGTCGTCTTCTTTTTGCTTTTTAATTTTAGCCATCTGCTTTTTTCGAATCATCTTGGCCGCAGCTTCTGCTTGTTCTTGCGACAGTCCTGCGGATTGTTGTAAATCCATAATTAATTGGCTGTAAGCTTTTGAATTTGACATTATTTTCTACCTGGTAGTTTGATAATAGGCAGTGAGCAAAGCTTTTGCGAATTGATCGTCGCGGTTGCTTCTTCTTTTGATTTTGTCATTATTTTAGTTGAACCTGGCACGATGAATCGAGCAATCGGTTTGTACTCGAAAAATGAAACATTACCGGCTACTGCATTGAAATCCATCTCATCTTCAAAACCAAATAAGCTTGGGTGATTCGCTTCAAAATGATATTGCCCAGGTTCAAGTTCAACACGGATATAGCAAGCAGGGTGTGTGCTAATAGTATCCTGACCGATATCCAGTGTTAGTTCAAATAATCCGTAGTTCGAAGTCCTATCCCGATATAGATATACAACTGCTCGATCAGCCGAGGGACTAAAAGAACTAATTTGGACTGATTCGGTTGAACCGGCTGGGACTATAGGCCGAGTTGCACAACCGAATAATGAAAAAACCATGATTGAGCACAAAATATATTTTGTTGTTGCCATAATGCGTCTCCTTGCATTTAATAAATCATCATTGCCATCATTGCCATCATTGCCATCATTGACATCATTGACATCATTGACATCATTGACATCATTGACATCATTGCCATTTTTGCCTGAAGTCGAGATTTTGCAAATGGCGGATTATCGTTTTGTTTCTTGGTACCCACGATTGGCTCTGTATTTTAGAAGCGATGTCAATCTTGATTGAGCGATTTCTTCTGTATCGAACCATTCCTCTCTGACCGTTCCAGGTGAGCCGATTCTTCCCCATTCTTTGACAATAGCCCAATCGCCAAACAACGTTTGGGTCAGATGGATATTGTAAAAACGTCGAATATTTTGTTCTAAATCTTCGCGTTGTAGGTAAACACAAGTCATCAGTTTAATTTAGAGATTCAACTAAAAAGAATGGCGAAAATTCTACCAGAAGAACTTAGTGGCGATTCTGAAAAAATAATCAGATGTTTTTCCAAAGCGTCGAAAATTTCCCCTAACTAACGCCAAAAAGTGCATGTTACGAAAACATGGATTTTTAGTTTTGTGTCTTAATGAGCTAATTTCTTTGGCTTAATTTAGTGATATCCAGGTATTCGGAGCCTGAAGGCTATGGATTGTCAAAATTAAGTTTGCAAGCTTTGGGAAACGATAGTAATGAAAAAAATATTTACGTTAATTTTCTTTCTTTTTTGTTTGTATGTTGGTGATGCTTATTCAGGTTCAATAGCGGTTAATTTTTTAACCTCATTAACTCCTTCGGAAGGTAGTCTGTCACCGTCGTTTACAACATCTACGATGAGCTATACCTTGTCGGTGCCTAGTGCCACGGATAAAATATCCTTCTCTTGCATAACAACTAATAACTCGGCAATAACTAGTATTCAAGGTATATCGGTTAAATCAGGTCAAAGTTCAGGTGATATACCTTTGGCATTTGGTGATAATATTATTGTTATTAATACTGTGTATATTGGGAATTCGAGAAGAGTTTATAAAGTTGTAGTAAATAGGGAAAGTCTATCGAATATAGACACTTTATCAAATATGACACTGTCAATAGGCAGCTTATCACCTAATTTTTCACCATCAACTACGAGTTATTTGGTATCGGTACCCAATGGAACCTCTAACATTGCTATAACACCTGCAACAACCGATAGTAATGCAACTGTAAAAATTAATGGTGTACCTATTAATTCTGGCGCTACTTCAGCCAGCATCCCTTTATCGGTGGGTAATAATACGATCACTACGACAGTAACGGCGCAAGATGGTGTTACCAGTCTCAACTACGAATTGATGGTTAATCGAGCGTCCTCCAATATCGCTACGCTATCTAATTTAGTGCCATCAACGAGCAGCCTATCGCCCGGATTCTCATCTGGAACCACCGGTTATTCGGTTTCAGTTGAGAATAACATCGGAACTATAGTTTTGAACCCGAGCGCAACAGATCCCACCGCAACGATTAAAGTGAATGGTGTTTCTGTGAATTCTGGATCGCCTTCGGGGGTAATAGGACTGTCAGTTGGTAACAATGTCATTACTACTGTCGTAACGGCTCAAGATGGCGTTACAACACAGACTTATAGCGTGACTGTTAACAGGAAACCCTCTAGCGTTGCTGCGTTATCGAATCTTATCCCTTCGACCAGCAGTTTACAGCCAAGCTTCTCATCTGGACTTGCCACTTATTCAATCTCAGTCCCGAATGGGACGAATAGTATTTCTTTAACGCCCATTATGATGGATGGGACTGGGACTGTTAAGGTCAATGGTGCCAGTGTCGTATCTGGTACCGCATCAGCACCCATTTCGTTAGATGTCGGTAATAATACGATTGTGGTCGTAGGCACTGCTCAGGATGGTGTAGCCACCAGCCGATATACCGTCACCGTCAATAGAGCGTCATCCAGTGTCGCCACTCTATCAAACTTAACACCTTCTCAAGGTAACCTTTCACCGGGATTCTCGCCATTAACCACCAGTTATTTGGTATCGGTACCTAATGTAACCACGAATATTGCACTAACACCTGTAGCAACCGATAGCGCGGCTACTGTAAAAGTGAATGGTGTTGCTATTAATTCTGGCGCTACTTCAGCCGGTATTCCTTTATCAGTGGGTAATAATACGGTCACTACGACAGTAACGGCGCAAGATGGTGTTACAACACAGACTTATAGCGTGACTGTTAATCGTGCAGCATCGAGTGTAGCCACTTTATCGAATCTAATACCGTCCCAAAGTAGTCTCTCACCGGTATTTTCACCGGCAACCTTTGGTTACTCAACGTCTGTTCCCAATAGCACAACTAATATTGCGCTCACGCCGAGTGCTACAGATGCTAACGCAACGATCAAGGTCAATGGATCCATTGTTGCGTCGGGTATCACATCGGCCGACATTCCTTTGTCGGTTGGTAATAACACTATTATTACCCAAGTGACGGCACAAGACGGTATCAGTAAACAAACGTATACGGTTACAGTTAACCGAGCGCCTTCCAGTAATGCTTTACTATCGGATTTGATTTCCTCCTCGGGCGGTTTATCGCCAGCGTTTTCATCGGCGTTGGGCGATTATTCAGTGCTTGTATCCAATGCGACAGGTAATTTTAAATTAACGGCTTTTACGGCAGACAGTGGTGCTACCGTCAAGATCAATGGTGTATTGGTCAACTCAGGTGTTCAATCGCCCTTAATACCGCTCAACATTGGAATCAATAATGTGCCCGTTGTTGTCACGGCACAAGATGGTGTGACGTCCAAAACCTATACTGTGACGGTATCAAGAACACCCAATACAGTCACTGGTTTAACCGCAACACAAGGTACCGTGGTCAACGGTGTGACATTAACTTGGCCAAGTGATACAACGGCCACCGGTTATCAAATCTGGCGAGCGACATCGCCTACTGCAACACCAACGCTACTGACAACACTAACCAAACCAGTATTCAGCTATACCGACACCAAGACATCTGGCGTCACTCAGTATTATTACTCAGTTAATACCGTTGTTGGCCCTGTTGTGGGTCCATCAGGTAATCAGGCTGGCGGCTGGGCGGATTTAGCACCCATATCAGCTAATTTGACCATTCTTAGCAATCCAGTGACGCCCAGCCAGCCGACTGTTGCTACCGTTGTTGATCCCAATAGTACAGCAGGTCAGCCAGAGAATTTTAATTTCAGTGTCACATCTCAACCGTCTGTAGGCGCCGTGCAATACACCAATGCGGGGTTCGTTTATACCCCGCCAACGACACTAACGGATCTTCAGTTGGATCAAATCGTCGATGGTAATTTAACGTTTCAATATACGGTGGCCGACAGAGCAAAAGCGGTTTTAGTGGCCACAGGGCAGGTCAATGTTTTGCCGGTTGTTCCACTCAGCATCACTGCGACACAGGGAACACAATATGGCCAAGTGACTATTCGCTGGTCTACGACGCAATTTACCAATAGCTATCAAATTTATCGATCAACCACCTTGGGTACCCCAGGTACTTTGTTATCGCAAGGGGTGGTTGGTACCTCGTATGTCGATAAGACTAATCAAGAGGGTGGACAGTATTTCTATTCCGTCAAATCCGTTGGTGCTATTGGTGTTTCAGATTATTCTGACCAAGCACAAGGCTGGGCGAAAGTCCCGAAGGTCATCAATAACCTGACTGCGACACAGGGAACCGAATTAGGGAAAGTGGTGCTGAATTGGGGAACTGATGTTGATGCGACGGGGTATCAAATATGGCGAGCAACATCGGGTACTGCAACACCCGTTTTGTTGGCGACATTAACCTCGCCGGTATTTACCTATACAGACAGTAACGTGACGGGTGTAAACCAATATGATTATTCGGTGAATACGGTGGTTAATAGTCAGGTCAGTACGAAAGGTAATCTCGCACAGGGATGGGCGGATGTCGGTCCATCCTCTGCCAGTGTGCCGACGATTACGACGAATTCGGTCTCAATGAGTCAACCCGTTACTCCAGCCGTCATCGATCCGAATTTGGCCGCAGGTGAACCGGATACCATGACATTTGCTATCAGTCAGCAACCTGAGGTTGGCGCTGTGTCGATTGTCAAAGGACAATTTATTTATACACCATCGGACGATGGTTTTTTTTCCGGTCATTTGAATTACGGTTTTAGTGCCACCGATAAAGCTGGGGCAATGGTTGAGGGGCAGGGGGGGATTGTTGTGACCTGTGATAACACAGTCATTAATAATTTTCAGTCGGCATCAACCAACGTCTCTCAAATGCAGACGATTACGACCAACGCCAATTATACGGTGCTTAATTGTGCTAAGGATCCGGTAGGGCAAGTCGATATTTTAGATTCTAGCAACAATGTGGTTGCCGTCGGTGCACCTGTCACATTAAACAATGGCTTGGGATTAGTGCAGCGCTTTGAGAATGCAGGCGTGACTAAACCAGGTAGTTACACGCTGCGTCTCACGATAACATCATCAGCCGGTCAGGCAGTTCAAAGTTCGTCGATTGTCGTTTTACCTGTCAACTTGCCCAGCATCGAGATTAATCCTGATAAAGGCGTTAATACCGCGACTACTCTTCAAGTGTCACTTAAGCCGCCGACTCAGCGCAATTGTGAATTTAGTGATGATAGGAATGCGGTCATCGCTGATAATTCACTTTGTTACGTGAGTTTTACAGATTTCCCCAAAGGATTATTGGTTGATACTCGTGGTGTATTGCCGTTGTTAACCGGTGATGTTCTAACATCGGGGCAATATTCAGTGACTGCCGACGTATCACGCGCAGATAATCTTGGACATCTGCAATCGATTGGCCAGGTATCGGCGCCTTTGTCGGTGGAGTGTTCAAGCTCCTACCTAACAACCTTTGCCATAACCAATAAGAAGCCAATTGCTTATGACCGTCTTGAGTTTACAGGACAGTATGCGGCTTTTGATTGTGAAAACGTGTCATCAACGTCTTCTTTGACTGCCTATAAACACGGATCTAGTTTTCCCGTAAAAACGGTTGATACGTCTGGCCAATTGCCGCTTTCAGCCGGACAGTCATTTGCATTAACGATGGAGGGTTTAGCAGATGGCGACTACGATTTGGTCTTGACGTTGAATAGTGCGGCTGGACCTGTGACAAAATCGGTATCAATCACCGTTTTGCCAATCAGTATGCCAATCTTGAATGTCTCTAGTAATTATGTTCAGAGTGGTAAAACGTCAATGCTTGCGAAGTTAAGCGTACCAGCCAATGCGGGTTGTTCGTTCACAGTGGATGCATCAGTTGCTCAAGCTGATTCAAAACAGTGTTTTGTCACGATGAGTAGTTCGTCCGATGACTTATCTAGCTCAATCGATAGTAATCAGTTACCGATGTACTCTGGCACTACGGCAATAGAAGGTGACGTAACATTCTCTGCAACGGTTTCTCGTTGGGTCAATAGTGTCAAATATGACTTTCCTACCATAACGAAGACGGTGACAGTGAGTGCGCCACCGCCCATCAGTATGACGTTGTTTGGTAAAACCCATTTGTATGCACTGATTGAACCTGTCGATTTGATGTTGGAGCAGTCTCAGGGGAAAGCGGGATCTGTCTGTAATCTGTTTGCCTCTGTGACGGATGCAATGGCGATGGCTCAAAAGGGCGAGCCTGCCTGTATTGTGTCATTTACAGGACTCGGTGAACTATCGTCTCGATTGGTCGGTAATCAATATCGATTTAATGGTATTTTGACTTCGGTTGGCCAGCAAACGGTTAACTATACGGTCAGCCGTGTATTCATGGATGGGACGATGATAACGGCTGGCGAAAGTCATTTTGATATGACTACGCAACAGCCGAAGGCACCATCGGTGACTTTTTCTGGAGGGAATTTAATAACAGCGGGGCAATACTACGCATCGAACGGTAAAGTGACGAATGCTAATATTGCGCCTGATGTCAAAACCAGTGCGGCTTTAACACTGATCGTTACCGATAAACAGCAGAATGTCACACGTACTAATCTGAGTGCGGGTTCTTCAGCAGAAATTGTGACCGCTAATCTGGGCTTGCTTGAGAAACGAGTCATTCAATTGCGGCTTGCTTGGTCTGCTTATCCGGCGTTATACACCGATGCATTTATTACCGCCGTAGGCGGAGCTGATCCTGCAACCAATCTAATGCTTTCAGTACCAAGAACGATTTCTGATACGGATATTTTGAATGGCACCATTCAGATCGGAAAACAGGGAAAGAATGCTGTCACCTATAAACCAGATGTAAATGGTTCTTGGTCAATCAAGGTAGTCGCCACATCCAATGCTCAAACCACGCCGTATACATTGAGTGATGGGTTGCAAACTAGCGGAACCGGTCAGGCGACATTTACTACGCCGGTTGCTGGTGTGCAATATCTGAATATGACAGCTATTGCCAGTTTGAAATCCGATATTCCTGGGCTGAATGCGACATTGACATCCAATTCAGTCAAAGTCCAAGTCATTAAAACCTCACCGATTGAAGGTACCATTTCGGCGAATACCAGCGAAGGCTTAATTCCGGCTGTGTTTTCGTTTCAGCTTAGCTTGTCTCCCGATAATAAGGCCGCGGCTAAATCCTATATTTGGCAGCAAAGCAGTGATGGTGGCGCAACGTGGATTGATGCCACATCAAAATCTCAGCAACTGTTCGGCTTACGATTAACTGAGACTCAAAAAATGCAGATACGCGTGCATTTTGTCAATGTTAATACCTTGGAAGATAGCTATTCCAATACCATTGAGGTGTTTGCTTATCCAAAACTAACCGCCAATATCAATGGTCCACGTTTTACAACGCCTGGCACCCCTGCAACATTAACAGGATCGATGTTGGTGAATGGCCAACCCACGATGGAAACGGTGAATCAATGGACTATCGTTGATTCACAGGGGGCGACTACCACTTCGACCGGCAACACGGTGACCATTAATAAAAATTCACTATCAACAGTGAAAGTAGCATTGAAATCACGATTGATGAGCACCGATCCTAATGATAAGTCCGCGTGGGTTTATGCAAACTCGATTGTTAGCGTGGTTAGCCCTCAAAAACCTGGTATTTCAATCGCGGGTCCTAAAGTTATCGAAACCGGTGTTTCAAATCAATTTACGGGCAATGTCATGCCATCGTGGGGCAGTGCAAACAGCGCTAGTAAAATGATGACTCAATGGACGCTGCCTGACGGCTCTAAGGTCGATGGTTCAACGCTGAACTGGATAGCGCCGCATACGTTCGCTGGAAAACCTGTGCAGCTGATTTTCAAATCGTGGATAGATGGTTATCAGCCATCAACTCAGAGTAGCACCAGTTATACCGTGATGCCTTGGCGCTATATTTGGCCAACATTTACGGCCAATCTATTACAGCCAGTTCCCATGGCCCCCTCTAATTATCGAATGCAAGTCAATCATGATCATCCAGAAATGAACGGTCACTTTGATGGGTTGACGTACCAATGGTATATACCGGAGGGCATTAAATCATCGAGTGGAAATTTGGATCCTAGTCAGTCATTAGGACAGTTAGTCTACCAGGGGGAATATCCGATTGCGGTTACCGTATCCGATCAACGTGGACATCAAACCCGTTTGCAGAAGAATCTAACTGCAGCGGCAGCACAAGCCTATACGGTCAATATCAGTTATTTCTCTGGTAACCAATGGTCGCGCGCGCCGATGAAAAATGCACTATTTCGTGCCAATATCTCCGGCGGTCATCCGCTTGATAGCCCAGTAGATCAAACCTGGATGATTGATGGGCAAGTCGTGTCAGATAACAATAAAGACAGAATCAGTGTCGATATAATGGAGGCAGGTGAACATACCATCAGCTATACATTAAATAGCAAAATGGGGCAAACATCAGGCGCACAGACCCGTATCAAGTTAAACCCCGATATTCCACCTGTCTGCACGCTATCAACGAGTCAAGCAGTGGGTGGTGTGTCTGTTAAATCCAGCTGTTCTGATGCCGATGGTCGAATTGTTGCCTATGCTTGGACATTGGATGGTAAGGCGCTGCCGAATCAGTCTTCAGTGATTACATTGAATGCTGGTCATGGGGCAAAAGCGGCGAATGTGGGCTTGTCGGTTCAAGATGATGCGGGGGTGTGGTCATCGGTCGTTTCAATATTGGCGAATTAGTCAATTTTTGGGTGCTTGCATGTTTGAGAAAGTGTGAGACAAGTTAAGAAAAATTTCACATTTGAGGATTTAATATGAACCGACTCAGGGTACTGGCCACCACTATTCGAAACGAAGGCACTGTCAATGTGGTCAGAGTGTTTTATTCGTTACGGAAAACGCTGGCCTCAGAACCCGCGCTGTTAGACATCGAACTGGACAAAACGCTTCGAGATCCATTTTCTGTTGCGGAAACTGTCGCTATTCGCTATCTATTACCGCGTTTAATTGCCAAAGGCGGTTGGGGGACAACGGGGCGAGGCACGGTATTGACCGTGTCAAAAGACAGTATTGCTCAGTTGGTCACCCAAGAGCGGAAGAATCGGGAACTGATCGAGTATGGTTATCCCTTGTTATCGCGTTATATTCAAGCGACCGTTGAGGTGTCAACTCAGGGCGCCTGGTTACCATCGCCAAGCGAACGACTATCGATGCAAGTGATTCGAGTGAATGCCGACGATTACCGCGGTGTTGATACGGTGGAGACATTGATTGGTCATGTGGTGATTTCCCGCCATGCGATTGAGCGTTATGAAGTCTATGCCGGTACCAAAGATATGGGGGCGGCTTGGAAAAGTCTGGTTCGGCGACTGAACCATCCCGATATTAGACAGATCCCATTACCTGAGAAGGTGATTGCCCATAAACTGCGAAAATATGGGCGAGTACCCGAGATTTGGCGTCACCCGACGGATGAAGTGAATCTATTATTTTCGCCGCATAACAGCTATAAACAACTGTTAACCGTGTTTACCGATAAACAAAAAACAACCCTATAGAAACAAAATGGCTATCGCAAAACGATTTTCTCCCGAACAAACAGCCTTATTGCGAGGTTGGATTCAGGGTATTGCCTGGCCTGTTCTAGGTGAATTGTATCTATCGGGTGCAGATCGGCTTGAAACGCAAAAAAGGGTCAAACAATTGCGGTTACAGTTGGCGATTAAAGCAAAACGTTTGAATATGCCAGACCACGAGCGCATTTGGGGGCATGAAAGAGGCTATAGCCCAATATGGATTGAGTCGGCTCTGAAATCCTTAGATAGCTTATCGCGACTGCAGCCGCAACCTAAACCCGATAGTGCGATTAATGACTGGTTTATGGCAACGATTGCCAACCGATTGAATGAAGCCGGACTAATCACTTTGACTGACTTAGCGAATTTCATCAATCAATCAGGATGCAGCTGGTGGCAATCACTGCCTAACTTCGGGGCAAAATCGGCCACCATGGTTGAATCCTTGTTTAAAGACTATGCCGATACATTAGGTTTATCGCTTGATTTGACTAAACATAGTCAATCTGCCCATTATCCAGTGATACGCACTTCGGCAATTACCCCGTTTGAACGTTTTTTGCCGCCCGTCTCTCTCGATGGATCGATGGGCTCGAATCGTGCGCCAATTGAGCGCTGCAAGGTCGATGCAACCAACGACTATGAAGCAATCACTGCCTGGTTATCGTTATGGTTAACTCGCCATCAAACTTTTAGAGCGTATCGTAAAGAAGCTGAGCGTTTTTTGTTGTGGTCGATTTTTACCCAATCTAAATCGTTTTCTTCATTAACAACGGTGGATTGTGCCGAGTACCTTCGCTTTGTGACAAACCCAATGCCGGTTGAATTATGGGTTGGCCAATCCTCTGATCGCTCATCGGCACAATGGCGTCCTTTCAAAGGACCATTAAAACCTATCAGTATCAGACACGCTAAAGTCATTTTGTCAGCACTTTGTGATTGGTTGGTGGGGCAGCGGTACCTCGATAGTAATCCGTTTGCCGGATTAGCCCCTGAACATTATCCCAAACGGAACAGTGCTATCGAAAAAGTGTTATCCCCAGCTTTATGGGAAAAAGTCATCGAGTATGCTGAAAAGCAAACGAATCACCCAGAACACAGCGACTCGGCGCTGAGATACTACCAACGGGTATTGTTCATTTTGTTATTGGCTTATCGAACCGGTCTCCGGTTAGACGAATTAGTGAAGGCTAAAACAGGGGATTTAAAAGTCATTGCTTCACCAGAAGGTGATCAATATTGGTTGGATGTGGTTGGGAAAGGTCAAAAGCATCGCGAAGTGCCGATATCCCCCTCATTAATTGATGCGATTAACCGACAGCTTTATGCCCGAAACCTGCCGTCGCTTGACCATACGTCGGGGCATAGTTATTTAATTGGCAAAATACGTGGCGATATCAGCGAAGGCGTTTCGGCATCAGCATTGGCGCGAACACTGAAATCATTTTTTATTGAGGCCGCCCAAGCATTAGGTAACAACGATCCAGCGGTAGCCAATCGACTTAAAAAAGCCAGTACGCATTGGTTAAGGCACTCCCATGGTAGCCATGCCGTCGCACGAGGTGTGCCGTTAGCCATTGTGCGGGACAACCTGGGACATAGTGATATATCAACCACATCGATTTATGTGCATACAGACCGCGATGATCGCTATAAAGCGATGGCGGATACGACGCCGAAATAGTTGTCCACAAAATCTGTGGATAACTATGTTGACATCTGATTGTCACAATTCGTTAACGATTGAATTTATTGAACTCTCCTTAAATTGACCAAAATTTAGACAACGCAAATAACCTTGAACGCTATGCAAAAAAAACGAATAACGGCTGCAGTTTTAATCGGTTTATTGGTTGCGTGTGATTCGCCTGAGACGCTCGTAAATCGGGGGAAACAGGCAGTTGAGCGCAAAGACTATGAGGCTGCAATTGAAGTATTGGCGACAGCAAGCGAACGTTCTCCCAATGATATCGCTATTCGATTGTTATTGGCCGATGCTTATCGCTTAGCAGGGCATTGGCAAGACGCTAGGCGTGAATATGTTGGTGTGCTCAGCAAAACACCTTTAGACCATCCAGTACGGTTAAAACTGGCAAAAATAGCCATGGACATGCATGATCCTGAATCGGCGTTGAGTCATATTAATCAGGTATTGGATGCTGAACCTCATCACCCCGATGCGTTGTTCTTAAAAGCCACTGTGTTAATCGGCAAGGATCCGAATAAAGCGATTTTAATATTGAGTGACCTACTTAAAACGAATCCTGACAATGAGTTGGCCATACTGGCACTATCAAAAGCGTATCAACAATCGGGATTGCTTGATAAAGCGATCAATACGCTTGAAGTTGGCTTAAAAAACGCCCCTGAGTTTGAGGCGTTTAAAGAAGGGCTCGCCGATCTCTATCTAGCCAGTCATCGAGCATTCGATGCCGAGAAACTATTGCTGACAATGATTGGCCGAAAATACGATGAAATCAGTTACTACAAAAAACTGGCGCGTCTACAGATGAATCAGAAAAAAACAGACCAAGCCGAAAAAACTTACAAAATGGCGGTGGAGGCAATGCCGGAAAATATTTTTGCCAAACTGACCTATGTTGATTTTTTGGTGGATAACATCTCGGTTGATAAAGGCATGACCGAACTGAAAAACTTTTTGGAATCAATACCCCAAGCCTCTATTCTTGAATTACGTTTGGCGGAATTACTGATTCAGCAAAATAAGGGGGAGGAAGCGATCTCCCTACTGAACCAGATCATCGATAGCGAAAAACTGAATTTCGATGGCGTATCCGCGCGATTAATGTTGTCGAAATATTGGTTGAAAAGCGATGAAGCCGACAAATACCAAAAGGCGCAGGCATTACTCAAGCCACTATTAAGTACCTATCCCAATAATCTATCGGCACTGGAATTGATGGGCGAAATTCGAGTGATGGAAAAACGGATTGGAGACGCTGAAGTTTTATTCGAAAAGGCTTCTTCGATGAATCCGAATGATGTTCAGCTGTTAAAAAAATTAGCCCAAGTACAAATTCAAAATGGCGAACACGATAAGGCAAAAGCAACATTGTCTAAGGCGAAGGCGTTAGCCCCTAATGACAAAACGGTGGCAGACAATTTACAGGCATTAACAAACAATAGCGCCTCAGGTAATCCCAAAAACTTAAATTAAGCACAAGGAGCTTTCCATGCAATCAAGTTCAATCGCCATCACGCATCAAGACAGTATTTTTGCGACCAATAAAGTATTGAAGGATACCTGTCGGCTATTAGCCATGACCTTATTCTTCAGTGCGGGTTGTGCCTATGTGACGATGGCATTACGTTTACCTCATCCTGGGATTATTCTGACGATGATCGGTTATCTGGGTTTGCTGTATCTAACCAACCGTTTTAGTGACAGTGCGCTAGGATTGGTGTTTGTTTTCGCGCTCACGGGATTTATGGGAATGACACTAGGCCCCATTATGAATCTGTATCTAAATGCCTTCAGCAATGGGCATGAGTTGATTTTAATGGCGTTCGGTGGAACCGGTGTGGTGTTTCTGGGGTTATCGGCTTATGCAATGATGACGCAAAAAGATTTTAGTTACATGACTGGCTTTTTAATGACCGGTGCTTGGGTGACATTCTTTGCGAGCCTTGCGGTCGTACTCTTTCCAATTCCGGCTTTATCGCTACTCGTGTCAGCGTTGAGCATTATTGTTATGACCGGCATTATTCTGATCCAAACCAGTGCTATCATTAATGGCGGTGAAACAAACTACTTAATGGCGACAGTATCGCTCTATGTTTCGTTGTTTAATTTATTTGTCAGTCTGTTGCAATTGCTGGGTGTCATTGCCGGTGAAGACTAAAGAAAAAGGGGAAAACGCATGAAAAAAGCCGATCTAATTAAAGAAATCGCAAAATATTCCGAAGGCTTAACCCAAAAACAGGCTGAACAAGGTCTTAATGCACTATTGGATGTCATTGGCGAATCACTTAAAGCCGGCAATGCTGTCACGTTAGTGGGTTTTGGTAGTTTTGAGGTGAAAGAAAGAGCTGCCCGCACTGGCCGTAATCCTGCTACAGGTGCAGAAATTAACATTCCGGCGGCAAAAGTACCGAGCTTTAAAGCGGGTAAGGCATTAAAAGATGCAGTCCAGTAGGCATCAATAACGAAGTCGATGAAAATCAATGTCCGATAACGACCCCTATGTATAGTGCCCAACTATGCATAGAAGTGATCTATTTCGACTGTTAACCCGCGTGCTGCCAGACATAACTGCCAGCACGCTTTACATAGTTATAGCGCTTGAAGGAACTGCAACAGTGCATCATCGTCCGGTTGGTAACGGTAGCTTGTCTCCCCTGGCGATTGAAGTCTGGCCAATGCCTTATTCTTCATCGCCAAGTCGGCCTCGACATACCGATGGGTAGTGGTGGTGCTTTCATGTCCCAGCCATAAGGCAATCACGTTAAACGCTACGCCAGACTGTAGCAGATGCATAGCTGTCGTGTGACGAATGGTGTGAGGCGATATCTTTCGCTTGGACAGACTACTCATCGTCTGGGCTGCACGCTCGACTGCAATATTGAGTCGCTGGGTAACATTGCAACGAGTCATCGGCTGACCATCTCGATTCGGCAGTAACGCGGCATCGACATCTAAGCCAGGATTATGTTTCAACCAAGCTCTGATTTCCTGCACCGTGCTTTTCCATAAAGGTGTCGAACGCTGTTTGCGGCCCTTGCCGCGTAGATGAACACAAGCCGACTCCCCCATGACGACATCGCCGACTTTGACGCCAATGATTTCGGAAACGCGCGCGCCGGTGTTGTAAAGCAGAGTCAACAATAGATGGTCGCGCTGGGATGTCCAGCTTTCACCGGGTTGGCCCAATATGGCTAACATCTCCTCGCGGCTCAGAAAACCCAGCATGGGTTGTTCGAACCGTTTCATTGGGATACCCAGAGCCTGTTCAATGACGAAAAATGACGATACATCGCGTCGAGCGGCGAATTTCAAAAATGCGCGTAAGGCTGTCAGCCTCAAGTTCCGGCTACGCACGGCGTTGTGGCGTTGCAGTTCCAAATGATCCAAGAAAGCTAGGATCAAATCCGGCGTAATATCTCGCAGACTCAATGCTGTCGGCATCTTACCAAGGTGATGCTGAGAGAAATCCAGGAATAGCAGCATGGCATCACGATAGGAGGCAATTGTGCGCGGACTCATGGCGCGTTGATTGACCAGATACTCGGTAAAAAACTGCTGAACCAAAGCCGAGAAGGAGACTGAATGTGGTGCTGTGGCTTCACTCATGGCCCACCTCCGGTAACTGCGCGAAGGCTTCAAACTGATTGGCCGCCCCGGCCATGAGTTCAGGAATGCCAGTCAGATACCAGTAGGTATTGGTGACCATGGCATGCCCGACATAAGTCGATAAAGCCAGCATCTGTCGGTCGACATCCATGCCTTGTGTTTGCCATAGCAGTATGCGGCGAACGACAAACGTATGCCGCAAGTCGTGAATGCGCGGGGCATGGTGAGCTCCGCGATTGATCCAGCCCAGTTGGTCACGTAATTGAATAAATACCCGATGAACCTGCCGAGAATCCAATCTATGCCCCAGTAGTCGTCCTCGGGTAGTGATAAAAAATGGCGTATCGTCGGTGGCATCAATATGGAGGTTGCGTTGCGACCGATACTGTTTAAGCGCTTCTACCGTACTGGGATGGAGCGGCACGTAGCGGGATTTGGCAAATTTGGTTTGCCGTATGGCGAGCATGCCGGCTTTCAAATCGACATCAGAATCCAGTAAATGCAAGGCTTCGGAAATTCTCAACCCCGTGGACGCGAGTAAACCAAACAGTGTCTCGTAGGTAGCGCCCCGCAAGCCTGGAATAAAGGAATCCAGATTATGCGCGGCGGCCAGCAAATCGATAATTTCCTGCTCAGTATAAATGTGCGGAGCCAAGCGCTGGCCGACTCGGCCAAAGATGTTGTCATCAGGTACCTCGGTGCGCGGTTCAAATTGTTGTAGATAGCGGCAAAAGGAACGCAGATTCTTCAGTCGCCTGGCCCATGTGGTAGGATCATCGCTATGTCCATTGTCTTGTCGAGCCCAATCAACCATCATCTCGATAGTGAGCGGTTCTTGACTATTTAGGGCATCAATGTAGCGTGCAAAACTAAGTACGGCATAGCCTGGGTTGCGTAAACCAAAGCCTAGTTGCCGCCGTTCGCTCAAATAATTTTCGGCATGGGTGGTCATCGTGATAAATGTATTCATGACGCGCTCCCAGGCCAAGGCAAGGTGACCGTTGTCAGGTTCTGGCTGTCGAGTTTGGCATAAACCAGCGTGGTATTGAGCGAGCGATGCCGTAAAACATCCGCGACTTCTTTGAGAGAACTTCCAGTCTCCAGGAGCCTGCTGGCCATTGTGTGCCGCAGAAGATGCGAGCGCGTGTAAGGCAAACCCGCTCGTGCATAAGCCTGGCGAATCGATTTTCGAATTAGATCAGGACCAACAGGCTGATCGCGTGGCGCCACGTTACGCACGAACACCGCACGATTGCTAGTGGGCGGGCGTTCAAACTTCAGGTAATCAGCAATGGCTTGACCGGTAGCGACTGGTAAGGGCAAGACATCTTCACGGCGTCCTTTGGTACCACGGAGTGTAATCGTCGCCGCCGGCCAATCGATGTCATCTAGGCCAAGGTAAGCAATCTCGCTGCTGCGCAAGCCCAGATCCAATGCGCAATGCAGGATGGCCGCTGTTCTGAGTGCCGCTGGCCCGTCGTACTCAAGCGCAGCTAGTAAGCGTTCGACTTCATGTTTAGTCAGCGTTTTCGGTAGCGAGGCTTGTTGCCAGTTGGCCGGAAAACTGGTGACGCCGATCAAATGATGGATGGCATCACCCAGGGTGGCGCGATAGCGAAAATAACCGCGTAATGCCGAAACCGTAGCGCCGATACTAACCGTTTTATGACATCGCGTACTTTGGCTAGCTATGAACTGGCGTATCTGGTTGGGTTTGATTACAGCAATCACCACGTCGCGACTGGCAAACTGCGCCAATAACAATCTGCGAACGACAGCAAGATACTGTTTACGTGTTCTGGCAGCGAGTCCACGCACATGATTCATGTGTTCATCAAAACGTCGAAGTTCCTCATCGACCGGCGTTTGGGGTATCGATGGATTAGCGATGATGGCATGGGTGCGCAGGATTCTCAGTAAATGTCCCAGTGCTGCATGTAAATCTTTAGCATCCGAGAATGCCGGTTCCTCGCAGCAACAGTTCGGCAGGTGGCTATCCAGAAAATGCTGGATGAGCCCTTCGTCGATGGCTTTGACATCAATATGGCTCTCGGTGAGCCAGTGAGCAAAATGCGTCAGTCCGGCAAGGTAGTTATCAATGGTGTTGGATGCATAGCGGCAATCAAACAAATGCAGCATGAATGCATCAACGTGGGGTGCCAGTGAGCTATCCAGCAGCCAACTAGCGGTGTGATGATCAACGTACATTATTATCTCCTGAGGTGGGTGAGATTCCACTTCAGTAAACAAGCAAAACTATGTCAAGCTAATCTACAGAGATAGCCTTGGATATCACTGGCTTCATGCCCTGCAAGCCATAGCCATTTGCTAATATACATAGTTGAGCACTATACATAGGGGGTGTTTATCTGCTATTAGTAGAACGAAGCCGATAGACAGCTTTTGGCCGAAGTTGATCTTTGATTTACGAAAGAGCAAAATCGACCCTTTGCCGTCTTCGCTTAATCTGATTCAATGGCAGCAATTACATCATTACCTGCCATAACAAACTGCCACTGATGATATTTGGAAATAACGATTATATTTTAATCAAAAAATTAGCATGCCAACAGTCATATTCAGGTAGATATACTTTAACAGCTTAATAATTTATTATACTAAGAGAGGTCAGTCGTGTCTGAGAAGTAATGGAAGACATACGAAGAAGTTGCCGCATATTTGCTCAATCAATTCGCTGAGCATTTCGGTCTCGGCCGATTTGAGGAAAAGCAAGTTGTAGCCGGAGAAAGCGGAACCGAATGGGAAATTGACGCAAAAGGTTGTACAACTGACGGAGGCCACTTCATTGTCGTCGAGTGCAAACGCCATACCAAGACTGGAATCAGCCAGGCAATCACGGCAGCTCTTGCATGGAGCATTCAAGACACTGGTGCGTCGGGCGGAATCCTCGTCTCGCCAATTGGACTTCAAGAGGGAGCAAAAAAAGTAGCTGCGAAGGCCGGCATTGTGGAAGTCGTTCTGGATCAGAATTCAACAACGTCGGACTACGTATTGCAGTTTTTGAATCAGGTCTGCCTTGGCTTCTCCGAGAACATGAACGTGAACATCACGGAGAGCCTGGCAATCACAGTCGAGGACAAAGATGGAAACGTCATTGAGACGAGAGAAATCCAAGTATAACACTACGCTCAACCGGACCTGCGCTAAAAGCCGCGCAGTCCGGTTAGCTCCGCATTAGAGCGCTTAAAGATAATGCCCATATCGAAAACCAAAATCTACGAAGTGCTGTACGAGCATAATGCTTTGATCGTGCACTTCTCAGGTTGCCCCAAAGGCGCGGGCGTTGAACGTGAAGATCATATGTATCCCAACGATCTAAAATATGTACTTGATGGGAACGCTCAAGGCGGGCTGTCATGTTCAACAGTGAAGCCCGGTGACTGCTTTTATGGCATTGAACGCAATGCAACAGGGTGTGTCGGAGTGCTGTTAGGGTTAAAAACCGACAATTCGTTGAGGGCAGTTAGCCCAGATGATTGTGGGTCTTTTGAGTATTCCGGAGCTCGTGAAAGCTACTTGGCTAATGAAGTAACTTTAGAAAGCGTTTCAGAGAGCATTACGAGCCGAGGAATCGGTGGATATAACGAGTGGATCGTGGCAGATTATGAAGTTATTGGAGCGTTCGCCGTCACACCTTACGAGGTATCAGCTCTATTCTCGCCGCCGATAATTCCCGAAGTCCCAGCAGAACTGCTCGGCGCCGACCCGATCGTAGGAATTAAACAGACCAACGTAATAGAGATATGCAATACATTTTCTAGCTGGCCCGTTTTCAGTTTTGAACAAGGGCTGCTTTGTAAATGGGAAGCCGGGGGCACTAAAAGCGTGTTGCATTCCGAATTATATGCCGCAACCGAAACCTAACAAGTCAATCCAGAGAAGTTGTGCCGGCGTCGCTGATTTCCAACGGTAAACGAGCAACTTCTTACATAAACCGGCCATTCTGAAATCACCCTCAAAGGTCGGAAAGTGGCCGAAGTTGATCTTTGACTTCTGAAAGAGCAAAATCGACCCTTACCTGGCCATTACGCGAGTGTCGTGACTGACGGCAATTGCAACCCAACCGGTCTCTAGCTAATGAAGAAGGTTTAGGAGCGCCTTGAGTGTGGCAAGCAGGAAATCCCTGTGAGAATTGTTGTAGAACATATTGGTGTCAATCAGATTGGGCATCTTGCTTGGACTTCTACTCTGTGCCTATCTCTCTCTAGCTATAGCCACAATCTCAGGAAGTAGTAACCATGGCTGAGTATGGTTTGTCCAGGCCATCCAAACCGTCAAATTACGTGGGTTTCCTCGGTTGCCAAGAATCGCCAATAGAAAACCATCCATATCCCCCTGAAAGGCTTCGAGATAGTCCTTAGTGGTAGCTCGGTCGCAATCTGATGGTGTTGGCCATGCCTCCGGATGAGTATGCCAAAGCCCTACAGCATGCAATCCTTTTGAAAATAACTGAATTCGATCTTCTGTTGCCTTGCGGACATCGGGATGAAAACCACAGCGTGTCCGACGATCTTGCCGATATGGACCCGTTGCTAAAGAAATTGGCACCAAGGGTTTTTCTGGAGTCGAACTGAATAACTGTCCTCCTGCTTCGCAGTCCCAGAAATCAGTCTGAGCGTATTTATATATATGCCGGAGGACGTCATTTGAAAAAACAACCATTCCCCTATCTTCTGGCAATTGAAAATGACGTTCACTCATAAACCGTTTCAAATAAGACTCCATCAAAAGGCGCTGCAGCGATCGCCCACTCTCGCAGGTTCAATCCAGGACGTTGAGCATCCAAGAAAGTTTGGCCCCGAATCCAATGACGAACGTTTGATTGTTTAATTTTTCCATCAAGCAAATCAAGCGCAGCTTCTGCAACCAAGGCTACAGCGTGGGTAGCCGCTGCCGGAGTATAGCTTTGGAAAACACTGCTACAGGACGGTTCATGCTGCATGACATCATCAGGCCACGTGACGGCCTGAAGAGACTCAAGACGATCAACCTGATCAATCATCCAGGGCTGATCCTTAGGAAGCAAGCAAGCATGTGCTGCAGTTACGTAGGGTTCCATCCAGCCAATTAATAGCGAGCAACCATGATGTTTCCGAGCAATTTCGACGCATAGCCTAACCTCAGGTTCGCCAGTTAAGTCAACCACCATATCTACATCAGAAAGGTCGTTGTACCTCAACCAATGCTGTATGGAACCCGAATTTTCGGTAACATTACAGCTTGGCCAACTCCGAGAGATTTTTTCTGCAAGCGTTTTTGCTTTTCCTAAGCCAATCGCATCAGCCCCCAAAACATGGCGACCAATGTTGGCTGCCGACAAAATGTCTCCATCAATGATCGTAAGACAGCCAATCCCGGCTTTAGCCAATTGCTCAATGACTGGACTACCTAGAGCTCCAACTCCAATCACTAGAACATGTTTTTGCTGTCTGATCTGAATTTCTGGATGCTGGTCTCGACCAAATGTCCAATTGGGATCAAGACGCTCGACCTGAAGAGGGATTAACTTCCGTGTCGGATAAGCGCGAGTCGAATGCCCTTGGCGAATGACGACTGGAGGACCTCCTGGCAATAAAAAACCAAAACCGCAATCCGGCGCGCGTATTATCACAATCTTATGGATTGGTCGACCACGACGACCTTTAGCAGACAGAAAGTTTCCTGCCTCCCCTCTTCCTAAACGCATGCGAAGCAGGCGTTCAAGGCTTGCCTGATCACGTGGCCACGTATCCGGTGTCAGAGGAAAAGAGACAGTAATGTCTGCTACGAGAACTTGACGTAATTGCTGCCCATGCCCCATGGCTGATACAAAGCGATTGGATAAGGCTTCATCGCTGCATGCAACGATGATACGCTTTCCAGAAAGATGTCTTGCTTTGTATATGCTTGGGAACGCAGGCTGTTTATCAATGGTATAAATCGCAGTTACTGCATCATGTAGCGAAGAGTTTCGTTTACAATGAATTGCCCAATAGTTCAATGCTTCATCGGCGAAATCGCCATCAAGTTCGCCAGCACACCATGGTGCTAGAAAGAGCTCGTAAAAGGCTTCAATAAGTTGTTGAACTCGGCTGATAGGTGACGCGCCACTCAAAGGGCCGGGATCGCCATCATCAATACAGAGTTTGCCATCAGCCTCAATATGCGGCACTTTCAGAGCATTTTCAGGTAACAGCCGAATTTTGGCGATGCCGTGATCAGGAAACGTGCTGGGCAATTCAAGCCATGCCTGCCCAAATGACCTTCCTTCTGGAAGATTTGGCAGACGCAATAAAAACCGGCGAAGCTCGTGTCCGCCTGATTGCTCAGGCAACAGGTCTACATGGGACGCCAGATAATCCTCAAGGTTGCTCGTCAAATCTGTGAAACCTCTTTAGGCTAATCCCCTTGCAGGGACTTTATGCACACGATCCGGCGCTCGAGAAGCCAAGCCGCTGCTTGATGGCGGAACCGAGCCAGTCGCCGCAGTACAACCGAACACTCTTCGCATATTTTCACTAAGCGAGCGCTCGTCAGTCGATGATAAAATGCTCTGAAGATCATCAATTAGCTGCTCGCACCAATTATCAAAAACCTCTTTAAGCTTGTGATTGTCGTTCCACTTTTCGGCAAAGTTTTCCTCGTCCACCGTTGGATTCTCAATCCAGTACTCTCCGTTACGAATCTCAATCATCCCCGGCATTAATTGGGTAAGGTCAGCCAATAACTCGATCGGGTTCGAATAGCGTGCATCTTGATCCGCCAAACCTTCGTAACACTGCGTGAGCAGAGTCACGATGATGACGGAAATCGGTTTAAGTTTGGCGTCGAAGAGGCCGCGCCGAACCGACATGTCACGATGGCGTTTGAGAAGCCGTATTGCGACTCGTAGTGTGTCACTCAGCGGAACTAGCTGTTCCGGAACTGGCGCCACACTATCCGAAGCCAGCGCCTCCATTGCGTGCTTTTCTAGGAATAACGAAACAAGGATGGTACGCTTTGCCTGATCCGATACCCAGTTGGAAAAACCTTCTGGATTAGAGGTTTTCCATTGAGCTTTTGGCGTGTCGACAACCGCAAGGGCGGTATCGCTATAGCGATCACTAGGACGGTAGCGAATGCTAGCAACAGCTTGTGCCGGAATCGTGTTCAACGGTACAGAGGGGGTAAATTCAATGTAATAGCGTCGATTCGTAAATTCGACACACCAGCAACGCTTCTTGGCGCTAGGGTTCCAATCTTCAAGCGCTTCGCCAATCTTTTCGAAAAACGCCATTGGGTCTTTTGCTTCGATTTTGGAAATATCTACGGCACAGACCGCATCGATGTCAAACTTGGATCTGTCGGGTGCTCGAATCAGTGTTTTAGTACTTGACGATCCCTGTGGGATGACGCGAATCGCGTCATTAGGCCAATGAAGCTTCTCAACTAATCGCTCTGCGATCTGGTTGTAGTCACTTGCTGCATCATCGAACTCATCCGCGTTAACAGTGATGTGCTGATTAATAGCATCCAGTTCTTCGGCCAAAGTTTGCAAAGAAATCGCAGCTCCTGAAGCGCTATCAAAGGCTATGGCTTCCAGAGCCAAATTAAGGCGCCCCTTGCGTTGTTGTTTTGCCGCTTCAACTAGGGCTGCGTACTTGGTATTGCTCATGAAATTGACTCCTTATCGTAAAGAAACTTTGCAAGGTTTTGCGCCGTTGATGGAATTTGCGGCAACCTCGCTACCGTCAATAGTCAACGCGGGTAAAAACTGATGAGCGCCATCGGGACGGTCATAGAGTTGATAGATGGGATGATGTCCAGCCTGCAGTAATTGTCCGAACCTGAATAAGGTGCTTGCGGGCGATACGCCGATGAGATGAACGCGTTTTGCACGAAGCTGATCCTGGATGACCCGGATTGCCTGGCGGGCTACTTGAGTGAATTGACCCAGATCTTCAGAGGTACGAATGCAGTTGTAATGTGGTGACGTATGAGTGATACGAATCCATGGCATAACCTGATCACGGACTGCGGTGGCCAGCTCGACGGGAAGGCTACTCTCATCTATCGCAGCGGTTAATTCGATGGATAGAATAACTTCTTCAACTTGGACAGTGGGCAATGTTGAAATGGAAATGCTTCCTTGGACAGAAGGTGATGCATTCTCATCCCAGCGCCAAGTGCGCCGATTACGGTCGTACTGAAACACCTCAACAGAGCGAGCTTCTCCTGCGATACGGCCTGCGATGACTAAAACCGGAACCAGATGAAGAGGAAAAATGGCCAATACATCGGGAGCCACTTCATTGCTGCGGGCGGGCTGATTACTGATTTGGAGAATGAAAGACCGAATGTCGTTCTCATGTTCCTTTAGAAAATGCCACCAGAAATCAAGGCGACTACGGTCATCGCGTTGTGTTCTTCGAATTGCGTTGATTGGGTTGCACAAAGGGCCGAGCTTACGACTAAGCACACTTTCCCTTAATTCGGTATGAGAAACATTGGTTGGAACCTGAGCGAGGTCTGCAAGCAAAGTTATTAGTAGCGTACGTGGGTAGGCGATCCCGTCTAATAGGTAATTCACTCGCCCCGCATGTTCGTCTCGCATTAGTCTTAGTCGCTCGATTGTGTGTCCGACTTCGTCGATCCGGTCAATCAGGCGATGATGGGCATCACACATCAGCATGATGTTTTCTGGATCATCAGAAAGTTTATGTGATTCCTGGTTACCTCGTGGGCCGTCTGGGTCAGATGCGACAATGTGAGCGAGATAAGCAATACGAGCGGCTTTGGTAGTCAATGGAGTCTGACTAAGATCCTGTCCGCATCCACGATACATACATCGGCCGCCAGCAGCGTGCCAAACCAGGGCTGCTGTTGCAGGCGAGATGGCTTTTCCACGACCTTGGTCAAATAGATCTTCCCGAGTTTTGTACCATTTTCCAACTTCATCCGCAGTCGCATCAAATAAAACCCAAGCGGGGTTTATCGTTACGCTTTGATCAAATTCGGTAAGTAGCAATTCAACGCGCTTTAATTTTCCAGACTTCGCAATTCGCTTTAATTCTGCAAGGGAGGATTTGCCAGGATTTGCCAGGATCATGGCAGTATTCAAGGTACCGACCTCAAATATCTTGCAGCGATGTTTTGCGTGCGCATAGGCTATGGTCAATCCTGCACCGTGCTGTGTTTTTACCCATGTAGCCAGCTCCCCATCGTCAATTGCCTGGTTTTCATCTGGTAGAGACTGGACGGATATAGAAGATTTTGTAGGCATCGGTATTCCCTTACATAAGGCAACAGAATGAGTTGACTGCTATATAAGGATCATTTTTCAGATTTCAATCAGCTGATGAAAAATTAAGGGCCGTGGATGATGACATGGACTCCTCTCCACACCCAACGGTGTCACAATGCACCAAACAATTAAAACGGGGCAAAGAGGAGTCCGAGATGAATCGTAACGTAGTGGGTTTGGATATTGCAAAAAACATTTTTCATTTATACATCGA
>CAIXED010000032.1 GCA_903918375.1 uncultured Pseudomonadota bacterium
AGATAACTAATAAATCCTAGCAAAATCAATCACTAGCGGCATCAAGCAACTCATTAAGACCGAGAAAAACTTTCGTTTCAATGTGTCCTGATGAGCCGCTCATTTTAGCGCTTTCTCACATTTCGTCAAGCTTTATTTTCACTTTTGCGAATTTTCTTTTACCAACTTGATAAACATGCTCTGTAGATACCGCAATTGCTAGCTTTTGATCTTCGATCTTTTCACCATCAATTTTCACTGCGCCCTGTTTAATCATTCTTAATGCCTCGGAAGTTGTCTCAACCAAGCCAGCCATTTTCAATAGATTAGCAATCGCAAGCCCTTCAGCTCCAGAAACTAACTCAACCTCTGGCATATCATCCGGCAACGCACCACGCTGAAAACGCGCCTCAAAATTCTCAAGCGCAGCAACAGCAGCTTGCTGACCATGAAAACGCGCCACAATTTCTTGCCCCAAACTCACTTTATAGTTTCTTGGATTAGCGCCAGCAACACACTCCGCACGCCATTTTTCAATTTCCAGCATCGGCTTAAAGCTCAACAACTGAAAATATCGCCACATTAAATCATCAGAAATCGACATAATTTTGCCAAACATCTCATCCGGCGCATCCGCAATACCAATATAGTTATTTAAAGACTTGGACATTTTCTGCACACCATCCAAACCTTCCAAAATCGGCATCGTCAAAACCACCTGCGGTTTTTGACCATAGACTTCTTGCAAATGCCTACCCATCAATAGATTAAATTTTTGATCGGTACCACCCAGCTCAACATCCGCTTTCATAACTACAGAGTCATAACCTTGTATCAATGGATACAAAAATTCATGTATCGCAATCGGCTGACCACCTTTATAGCGCTTACTAAAATCATCGCGCTCCAACATTCTTGCAACCGTATGCTTTGCAGCCAGTTGAATCAATTCAGCACTGGTCATAACCCCCATCCACTCAGAATTGAAGCGAACAGTGGTTTTTTCTGGATCCAAAATTTTGAAAACCTGTTGCTGATAAGTTTTAGCGTTTTCAATGACCGCTTCACGACTTAACGGCTTACGGGTCACATTCTTACCGGTTGGATCACCGATCATCGCCGTAAAGTCACCAATCAAAAATTGCACATCATGACCAGCATCTTGAAATTGCTTGAGCTTATTAATAAGCACGGTATGCCCCAGATGCAAATCAGGTGCGGTAGGATCAAATCCCGCTTTAATCACTAAAGGTCGATTTTCTTCTAATTTTTTAATTAATTCCGCTTCAAGCAACAACTCATCCGAGCCGTAACGCAGCTGCGCCAAGGTTTCCTGTAACAATTTCGTCTCCTCAATACCTAAATTTATTTGCCTATTATATGTTAACGACTCACTGCACTTGGCAAAAAATAGCCTTTTTATTAGCCTTATCCAACAAAATTGCCTAGAATAGAAACCTCGAGAAACAATGAAGTGTGATTACTGTGAAGAACAGAATACTCAAATCGGTGCTGCTAGGAGCCTGCACCATCGCTGCTGCCAGCGCTAGTTATGCAATCATTTCCCACAAACAACTTGAAGATAAAAAATCAATTGAACAAGAACGATTGATCGCTTCAAAGCTAACTGAATACACCAACTATCAAGCACCAGCCATCCAAATTGCTGAAGAAGAAATTTCAGAAGATTTGGAACATACCGTCAAATCCGGCGAAAGTTTGTCCAGCATTTTTTCCGCTTTAAATCTAAGCCGTGAAGATTTGCACAAAATTATCCATAGCAACGCCAGCGGCAAATTATTTGCCGAAGTTCTGCCTGGCAAAGACCTAGTTGCAACCATTAACGCATCCGGTGAATTAGAACAACTCACCTATGCCAAAAATCCATTTGAAACCCTGATCGCCACACGTCACAACAATGCGTTTGACGTTGAAGTTTTAAGCAAAAAAGTCGATTACGAATTAGCCAGCGCCACTGGTGTCATCAGCTCATCGCTATTTGAAGATGGCAAAAAAGCCGGTTTACCTGAAAAACTGATAATGAAACTCGCTGATATTTTCGCGTGGGACATTGATTTCGCTCTAAATCTTCGTGATGGCGACCGCTTCACAGTAGTATTCGAAAAATTATTCGTTGAAGGCCAAGAATTCGACACTGGCGAGATTTTGTCAGTTGAATTCGTCAACCAAGGTAAAACCTATACTGCTGTTCGTTTCGACGACAATCATGGCAATACTGGCTACTACACACCAGACGGCAATGGCTTACGCAAAGCCTTTTTACAAACACCGATGGATTTTGCCAAAATCAGCTCGCATTTTGATTTACACCGCAAACACCCAATCTTAAATACCATTCGCGCCCATAAAGGCGTCGACTATTCAGCGGCAATCGGTACACCAGTTAAATCTACCGCTGACGGTACTATCAGCTTCCGTGGCGACAAAAATGGCTATGGCAATGTGGTCGAAATTGAACACGGTCAAAAATATTCAACCTTGTACGCCCATTTATCAGGCTTCAAATCCAACCTGAAACTAGGTAGCAAAGTTAAACAAGGCGATGTGATTGGCTATGTCGGCAATACTGGCTTAGCAACTGGCCCGCATTTGCATTATGAATTCAGAATTGGCGGCGAACACGTTAATCCACTGAGTGCAAAATTACCACGTTCAATGCCTATGGATAACGCTTTATTAGCTAAATTTAAAGCCCAAACCCAACCTTTAATGGCGCAATTAAAACAAGCCAAAGGTGAGGCTATCGTTGCCCAAAACTAATGGCATCTGAGCTTTATATTGGCTTAATGTCAGGGACCAGCCTCGATGGTATCGATGCTGGTCTTGTCGATTTTAGCGATGGCAAAATCCAACTTATCAGCTTCCACTACCAGCCCTTTGCGGCGGAACTTAGACAAACCATTCATCAATTAAGCCAAGCCAACCAAGCAATCTTTTTAAAAGATTACGGCCATCTCGACAGCCACTTGGGACATTTATTTGCCGAAGCCTCACTCAACTTACTAGAAAAAGCCAATCTAAAATCCAGCGACATCACTGCAATTGGTAGTCACGGCCAAACCGTTTACCACGCCCCCGAATCAATTAATGGCTTTTCCCTACAGATTGGCGACCCCAATCGAATTGCCGAACTGACCGGCATTACTACGATTGCCGATTTTCGTCGTCGTGATATTGCTGTTGGCGGTCAAGGCGCACCTTTAGTTCCTGCTTTTCATCAAGCTGTATTCGGCGACAAAAACCAAGCAAAAACCATTGTTAACATTGGCGGGATTGCTAATGTCAGCCTATTAGATGGCGATTCGGTTTTAGGATTTGATACCGGCCCTGGCAATACTTTGTTAGATTTCTGGTGCCAACAACATTGCCAGCAAGCTTATGATAAAAACGGCGATTGGGGCGCAAGTGGCCAGCTTAATCTCGAATTACTAACTGTTTTTAAACAAGACCCGTATTTTCAACTGCCGCCACCGAAAAGCACGGGCAAAGAATATTTTTCACCGGCTTGGTTACAACAAAAACTCAGCGCATTTGCCCATATCAACCCAGCCGACGTGCAAGCCACACTTTGCCAACTCAGCGCTGACAGCATTGCCGAAGCAATCAATCTATATGCGCAAAATAATCAACAGACCTTAGTTTGTGGTGGTGGCGCTCACAATCAACAGCTATTAAAACTGTTAGCTGAAAAACTGAATTCGCCATTAAATTCAACAGCCGCTTGCGGGATTAATCCCGATCATGTCGAAGCGATTGCCTTTGCTTGGTTAGCCAGACAGACTATCAATAATCTGCCTGGCAACCTGCCAATGGCCACCGGCGCTAGATCACCGGTGATTTTGGGTGGGATTTATCTAGGGAAAAACAGCTAATTAAGCTGAAAAAGAAGAACCGCAACCACAAGTGGTTGTCGCATTAGGGTTACGAATCACAAACTGGGCACCGGACAAATCTTCTTTAAAGTCAATTTCCGCACCGCTCAAATATTGAATACTCATTGAATCAATCAACACCGTCACACCTTCTTTAACGATTTGGGTGTCATCGTCATTCACTTCTTCATCAAAAGTAAAACCATACTGAAAGCCAGAGCAACCACCGCCTGTAATATAAACTCTAAGCTTTAGATTATCGTTCCCTTCATCCTGAATTAAACCAGCAACTTTTTGTGCAGCATTATCAGTAAAAACCACAGGATCAGACATAAAAAACTCTATAAGCAATTGAAAGGAAAAATAATTATGACTATACCTAGTAATACAGTCAAGAATTATCCGTTTCGCTTTCACTGCCTAACGAAACATTCCAGCATCAGCATTGATACAATAAGCCATTGTTTTAAATTACTTACCTTTAGGAGCTATCCATGATCCGTTTTCCAGCTGAATGGGAACCGCAATCCGCAGTCGTTATCGCTTGGCCTCATGCCAGTGGCGATTTCACCAATTTATCGGCAGTTGAAGATTCTTACCACTTTATCGCCACCACCATCACGCGCTTTCAGCCTTTGATTATCCTCTGCAAAGACGGCGAACATCAGCAACACATTCAATCCTTATTGCCGAGCAATGCTAATTTGCATTTCGTTCAAACCAACTACAACGATATTTGGGTACGAGACACGGTTTTCTTAAGCGTGGAATGGGATCATCCTAAATTTGGCGTGCAATTATTGAATTTCCACTTTAACGGTTGGGGCAATAAATACAATCATGAGGCTGACAACAACATCAACCTCAACCTATTTGCCAACCCAATCTTTAAAGGCCACCCAACCGCAACCTTGAGCTTGGTATTTGAAGGCGGCAGCATCGAATCCGATGGTCAAGGCACTTTAATGACCACCCGCAACTGCTTGCTAAATCCAAACCGCAACCCAGAACTATCTGAACAAGCCATTGCCAGCCAATTAATGAATTACTTAGGCGCGAAGCGGATTTTATGGGTTGATCAAGATAACTTAGCGGGCGACGACACCGACGCCCATATCGACACCCTAGCCCGTTTCTGCGATGCCAACACCATCGCCTACAGCGCTTGTGATAACAACGAAGACCCGCATTATCAAAGCCTGAAAAATATGGAAGCGCAATTAAAAGCTTTCAGAACCGAAGACGGCCAACCTTATCGCTTAGTCGCTTTACCGTTACCGCAAGCCATCTTCGACGAACACGGCGAGCCTTTACCCGCTAACTACTCCAACTTTTTAATCATCAACGGCGCGGTGATGGTGCCGGTTTATGATGACCCAATGGATGCCGTGGCTTTAGAGCGTTTAGCCAGCTGCTACCCAAATCACGAAATCATTGCCACCCCTTGCCGCCCATTGGTTCACCAATACGGCAGCTTGCATTGCGCCAGTATGCAAATTCCAGCAACTGTGAAATTAAATTTCTAATTGCCCCAACTTAATCTAGGCATCAGTTCGCTGATGCCTAAATCATTCACCCCAATAAAGCCCCAGACCATGAAAAAATCCATCATCGCCTGCGCCGTTCAACAACCTTGCAATAGTGGCCGAGCAAGCAATTTAGCTTATTCGATTCAACAGATTGAACAAGCCGCCAAACAAAACGCCGATTTAGTGATTTTGCCCGAGCTGCATTTAGATCATTACTTCTGCCAAAATGAAGACACCGACGCGTTTGACATGGCTCAAGCGGTTCCCAACGGCCCCGATTGCCAAACCTTACAAGCAGCAGCCAAAGCCAATCAAGTGGTTATCGTTTCAACTATTTTTGAAAAACGCGCCCCCGGCCTCTATCACAACACCGCAGTGGTATTCGATAAAGACGGCAGTATTGCCGGCACGTTTCGCAAAATGCACATTCCTGATGACCCAGGTTTTTACGAAAAATTTTATTTCACCCCTGGTGATTTAGGTTTTACCCCTATCGAAACCTCAATTGGCAAATTGGGCGTATTAATTTGTTGGGATCAATGGTATCCAGAAGCGGCACGTTTAATGGCCTTGGCCGGTGCTGATTTACTGATTTATCCAACCGCCATTGGCTGGAACCCTGACGACGAAGACGCAGAAAAACAGCGCCAACTTGATGCTTGGGTTACTATCCAGCGTGGCCATGCGGTTGCCAATGGGATTCCAGTCATTTCCTGCAACCGAATTGGTTTTGAAGCAGCGCCAGACAATGCCAGTGGCATCGATTTTTGGGGCAATAGCTTTATCGCTGGTCCTCAAGGCGAAATTTTAGCCAGAGCCGATCACCAGCAAGACACCTTATTGTTCGCCAACCTCGACCCAGTCAGAAGCGAACAAGTCAGACGGATCTGGCCATTTTTACGCGATCGTCGTATCGACGAGTTCAGCAATTTAACTCGCCGCTATATCGATTAATGACTTAATCACTAAAACTAGACAGGTAAACTGCATGCTAAACAAAATCCGCTCCTATCTCGATTATCAATACCTGCATTTGCAAGGCCATCCGCAATATCAACAATTGATGGATTTACCGACGCCACAGCGCTGGGCGGTACTAGCGGGCTTGTTTTCAGTATCGCAACTACTGGTGTTTGGCTTGCTTTACCTGCTTTTTGGCAAAGTGGTAGTGATTGGATTATTAGCCAGCATTTTGGCTGGCTTAGCTACTGGCCTTGGCGCGTTACCGGCCTTGTTTTTTAAAGACATTTCCGAGCGATTATTCAGCAGCTTACTCGGTGCTGCGGCTGGCGTGATGCTGGCAGCCACCGCGTTTGCCTTGTTAATCCCAGGTATTGAGTTTGGCGATGCGATTTGGCCAGACCAAGGCTTGTGGGTGGTTTCAGCGGGGATGATAATCGGCGCCTTATTTCTGCATTTTGCCGACCAACGCCTACCGCATTTGCACTTGGATAGCGTCAACAACGACACTTTAAATTCCTTACAAAAAATTTCGCTGTTCATCATCGCTATCACCATCCACAACTTCCCTGAAGGCATGTCGGTGGGCGTCAGCTTTGGCACCGGCGACATCGGCAATGGCTTAACCTTGGCGACAGCAATCGGCTTACAAAACATTCCCGAAGGCTTAGCGGTTGCCCTGCCCTTAATTGGCTTAGGCTACGACAAATGGAAAGCGGTTGGCATTGCCACTTTAACCGGCTTAGTTGAACCGATTGGCGGCTTGTTAGGTGTGACTATGGTGACCTTGTTTTCATCAATGCTGCCATTGGCGATGGGCTTTGCCGCTGGGGCAATGTTATTCGTAATCAGCGAAGAAATCATTCCCGAAACCCACGCCAAAGGCCGTTCACGTCCAGCCACTTTTGCTTTAATGGGTGGTTTTATTTTATTAATGTTGTTGGAAAAATTACTCGGTTAATCAAACTCACGGCTATTCAATTAAGATCCTATGTTCATAGTAATTATGTTTTTAGCGCAATAATGATGTGATTACCTTTGGAAAGGTATTATTTGAAATTACTAATCCACTGTTCTTTTGTCATCCCGCTAGGGATCGCTTAACTTTAAAAGTCTTGGATAACTTAGAAGTTAAGGGATTCCTACAGAATGACAAAACGAAATATTAAGGCAATTGAATAAAGAACTGATTTTTAAAGTCCTATGGTCTTTAAACCAAAATAGTCATCTGCCACAGGCTTACCTTCAGCATGATTGACTTGGCCATTGCTATAGGCTTCGTCATTCCCGCGAAGGCGGGAATCTAGGTTGTTGGCTTCGAGGCCTGGATTCC
>CAIXED010000033.1 GCA_903918375.1 uncultured Pseudomonadota bacterium
ACCATCCACCACGGTATAGCTTAAGTTCAGCGAGCCGTTGTAGTTGGCGCTTGGCGTCAATGTATAAGTGCCATCACCGTTATCGGTAACGCTGGCGTGGTCGGCACTCAGTTGGGTAATGCTGAGCGTGTCGTGTTCGACGTCGCTGTAACCTTGTAATAAATCCGCTGCAGTGACGGTGTAGGCAATGTCTTCGCTGCCATTGATCAAACTCGCTTGAGCCGCGGTTAATACAGGAGCATCGTTGACAGCGATCAGGCTTAGCGATTGGCTAGCCGAAATCTCACCACCCTGACCATCGACAACGACATAGCTTAAATTCAGCGGGCCGTTGTAGTTGGCGCTAGAGGTCAGCGTATAAGTACCATCACCGTTATCGGTAACGCTAGCGTGATCAGAACGGAGTCCCTTGATGCTTAGCGTGTCGTGTTCGACGTCGCTGTAGCCTTGTAACAAATCCGTGGCACTGACGGTGTAAGCGGTATCTTCACGGCCAGCTTGGAGAACCGCTTGAGCAGCAGTTAATGCAGGAGCATCGTTGACAGCGATCAGGCTTAGGGATTGGCTAGCCGCAATCTCACCACCCTGACCGTCGACAACGGTGTAGCTTAAATTCAGTGGGCCGTTGTAGTTGGCACTGGGGGTTAGTGTATAGCTGCCATCACCGTTATCGGTGACGCTAGCATGATCAGCACGAAGTCCCTTGATACTTAGCGTGTCATGGTCAACGTCGCTATAGCCTTGCAATAAGCTAGTACTGCTAACAAGGTAAGCACTATCTTCACTGCCTGAGATAAGCGCTAATTTCACACCGGTTAAAGCGGGGGCATCGTTGACAGCGATCAGGCTTAGCGATTGGCTAGCCGAAATCTCACCACCCTGACCATCGACAACCGTGTAGCTTAAATTCAGCGGACCGTTGTAGTTGGCGCTAGGGGTCAGCGTATAGGTACCATCACCGTTATCTGTGACGCTAGCGTGATCAGAACGGAGTCCCTTGATGCTTAGCGTGTCGTGTTCGACGTCGCTGTAGCCTTGTAATAAATCCGTGGCAATGACGGTGTAAGCGGTATCTTCACGGCCAGCTTGGAGAACCGCTTGAGCCGCGGTTAATGCAGGAGCATCGTTGACAGCGATCAGGCTTAGCGATTGGCTAGCCGAAATCTCACCACCCTGACCATCGACAACAGCGTAGCTTAAATGCAGTGGGCCGTTGTAGTTGGCGCTGGGGGTCAGGGTATAAGTGCCATCACCGTTATCCTTTACGGTGGCGTGATCAGCCCTGAGCTGAGCAACCCTCAGCGTACCGTGATCAACATCGCTGTAACCTTGTAATAACTCGGCGGCACTAATACTGTAAGCAACATCTTCTTCACCCTCAGCGAGAACGACTACTTGCCCAGTTAATAAAGGTGCTTGGTGGGCAATGGTTACTATAAAGGTCTTACCTAAAGAAACATTGCCCGCAACATCTGTACTTGAAGCACTTAAACTGTGTGACCCGTTCGGCAGATAAGACAATTCAACATCAATATAGCCTCTATCAATATCGCTCTGCGCCAAGACAACCTTGGCAATCTCAATTGCACCATTGAAAACATCAATCGTATCCCCTGCGACCGAAGCCGTGCCATCCATTGAGCTTTTATTAAAAACAACTCGTACGGTTGGCAAATTATCGTGATCATTAGGATCTTGCTGCACCGATATAAGCGTTGCTGGTGCAATTTTATCTAACGTTTCACTCTGGACTTTTGCAATATCTGTTAGCGATGTTGCAGCTGCAATTGAAGCAACTGAGGAATGAATGCTGTCAATCACTGATGAATCAAGCGTAACGCCTACCAGCATTGAGCTTAAAGTCGATGCACTGCTTAAATCTAATTTCGCACCTTGACCATCAGAGGCACTGATTAAATTCACTAAATTACTAAATACGCTATTAGCAGCCGCTGCTCCACCACCACTCTCTTGGGCCACCATCGCAATCGTTGCAATTTGTGCAGCTACTTTTTGTATCGATACATCATTACTAGCAATAGGATCGAAGTCGGTCAGACTTTGGCCTTCGGGCAAGACAATCCCTAAACTGAGCGCAACCGCTGAGGCTGCGTGTGCAATTGCAACTTGTAATAAAGCCGGATCGGTTGGCAGTGCATCACCCAGCGTTTCCAAAAAGCCTTGCACCAATGTAGTCAATGGATTTAACGACGTTGATCCAACTGGCGCCTTCAAAACCATCGTATTCGGGATGCCGGTATCTTTGTTGACACCACCTACCGCAATAATTGCACCCACGGGGGCCGCATCTGGCATGAAGAAATTGCCATTCGCATCGGTGATACCAACATAGTAATCACCCTCATCAATCTCGCCGTTATGGTCGGCATCAATATAGACTCTAGCGCCGCTTAAATAACCATCAGCAACCACACCAGTACTAAAACTAGCTGCATCATTACCCAACAAATCTTGAATGGCATTGACATCGTCACCAGCAGTAGTGTCTTCGTATCTGACAGTCAAAGAACCTGCGGCTAATCCACCATTAAAAAATAAGGTAACCGTTGAGCCATCAATCTCAATATGATCAACTCTTAATGAATGGCCAGCAGATAAAACAGTAAACGACGAAGCTAGAGGTGGATGCGCTTTATCAATCACCTCGCTGTAGGTCAATGTGATGGTTTGGTTGTGACTACTTGCTGACTCCAGAACCACCGTCGGTCTTACGGTATCAACCGCAATCGCTAATGGCGTACTGGCTAAGCTGCCTGTATTACCCGCTATATCAGTCCATGGTTGTATCACAAGTGTGATTGAACCTGCTGCCGTATCGCTTGGCGGAACAAGCGTAGCGGTAAACACTAACGGATCGGCTGTCGCCACCAACTCGCTAAGCTGCCCAAGATTCGGGCTAATTGAAGGTAATCCTTTGGGTGCTTCACTAAACCTAAATGTTAATAAGGCAGTAGCACCAGCATTCAAACCGTTATGATCAGCGGTGATCGTTATTGTCGGTGAAACGTTATCAACACTAGAATTAGGGGGGGTAGATGTTGTTGGTGGTGTTGGTGTTGGACTAGATGTAGCGTTATTTTTAGAGCCGCCTCCACCGCCACCCATAGCAAAGCCAATACCACCAACCGCTGCAACAACGCCACCCAATATTTTCAGCAATAAAGGCCATTCGACTGGAAAAAAATCAGAAGCCTCAACAATAGCTTGTTCCGCTACTGCGTCAGGACTGGCTCCGCCCCCTCCTTTAACCTCATTGCTTTTGAGTTGTTTTTGAAGCGCTTCGACTTTACGAATATTACTGTCGATTTCTTTTAATTTGTCTTCAACAGTGCGCTCGTCATGGCATTCAGTGTCTTCTTTATCGTCTTGACTAGAAGAACAATCTTTATCTTGCGAGGTGCTCTCGCCCTTATCTTCAGCACCATCATTAACAGATAAAACAGGCTGATCTTGATTTTTAGCCTCTGCCTCTAAAGATTTAACTAAAAACGATGTAAACAATAGAAGAGTGCTTATTTGCTCTATTTTATCAACACCATCCCTTCTCTTAGCGAATCTGCGACGAACAAATTTCAGCCGAGCAAGTACCTTAACCAAGGTTAATTCTGACGAGCTATGGTTAAGACTATTGTTCGGCATTAGATTCAAGATCCATGTGATTTTTAAAAGAAAAATTTTTAAAAATATTTCCTTTTTTGCGGTTTTATTATAACTGACTATTGATATTTTGTAAAAATTTGTTAACATTTTTGCAAACACTTAGTCTTTTTTTACAAAGACATGTCAATCGATCAAAAACTTTAGAGTCGATCATGCAAATCACCTTCATCTCTTCTCGCTCAATTAGCCCCAAAGAAATACTGAATGAAGACGTTGTATTTGTGATGCCATTCACTGAAACAGCTATGGCAAAAAAAACAGCCCAGCTAATGGCCCAAAGAGCCAATCACCCAGGGCAAATCATTTGCGTACACGACTCCGACCATGAAGGCTTTGTTAGCATTGCTAACAAAGTTTTTCGCTCATCTAATACTCGTTTTTTTGGCTATGTTGCACAAGATGCATTTCCGGGCAGACAATGGCTACGATTAGCAATGAATTCCGTGCAAAGTAAAATTGCCGCATTATTAGCATTCAACGACGGAAAATGGTCTGGTGAATTAGCTTCGTTTGGTTTAGTTGAAAGAAGATGGGCCCAGCAAAATTACAATGGTGATTTGTTTTACCCACAATACAAGCAACATTACGCAGATACCGAGCTAACATTGTTAGCCCAAGCATGTGATCGCTATACTTACGATCCGAACAGCCTTTTAGTGGAAGTCGATTGGGAAAAAGACCAGAAGCCAGTCAATGCCAAAGATCTACTCTGCTTCAGAAACCGCTGCGAAAATAAATTTGATGGTCAAATTAACAATCAAATACTATTAAAAAAGTTTTTATGATTTTTGAGTTGATTAATGCAACTTATATCGCTGACGAAGATCGCTTAATGATTCGTATCAACACCAGTAATCAAGAAGAATTTCGATTATGGTTAACCAGAAGATTATGTTTAAACTTGCTGGTTAATATAAAAAATCTATCATTAAACGATTTAAACCAAAAACACACAAAAATAGAATCGAAAACGATAGACGCTTTCAAACAAGAAACATTAGAACAACAAATTAATCTTAAATCGCCCTACAACCCCAGCAGTAAACTACCATTTGGCGCAACGCCCATCTTAATTAAAGATATAACCATAAAAAACACCCACCCCCAAGACGATATAATTTCAATTAACTTAATCCTAGCGAATAACAAAATACTTAGGTCAAACATGAATAGAAAGGCTTTAAGTTCGATTAGGATATTACTCAAAAATTGCTGCACCCAAGCTCACTGGACCCCTTCTTCAGAACACACATTAGACTCAAAAGAACTACCAAAAGTCATAAACTTACATTAACCAACTAAAAATCAATTAAATTTAATATTACCTGGCGTAATTTTATTAAGATAATTTTGACACCAATCCTTCCCTTTAACCTGCATTAAATATAGGTTGCGATAATTTACCCAACATGCTGCCAACCATACCGAACGGGTTTTATGCGCCATCTCTTTCATCTCGCGTAACAATTTCACATGGACATTAAGCTGCTTTTCTCGTTCAGGCATTACAATTTTAAAGCCCTTAATTCGATCTGAATGCAACTTCATAAATAAAGGAAATAATCGTTCAACTATAAACGGTACATAACTTGCTCCACCGTGCAAATTACGGTCATCAGCCGCCGCAGAATGCATTAAATCTCTTATTTTTGGCGGCAAATTTTTATTAGCTATAGTTAAAATATTTTGAACCCAAACCAAATAAGTTTTCCAAAACTCAGGCGTTCCAACAAAATAATTTGCAGCAGAAACACTTTCAATAGATTCAATAGCAATCAAAGTTTCTAATGGCAAACCTGTTACCTTGAAAACCTCTTGTACTAACCCCAAGAACTGAGGATGTGAAACCTCCCCTTGTAACCACATATTGTGATACAAAGCCTCATTTTCTGGAATTGGATTACAGAAATAAACGTCATATCCGGGATTAGTCTGAATAGCATTAATCAAATCTCGACCGGACATCGCTGTTTTTTCAGCAAACCGCCAAGATAAAGCCCCCCATAATTTTGCCCCTTCAACATATTCAGACTTAAATAATCGAACAAACACATCGAATTCTAATAACTCTGAGGTTGACTTTGAATTATCGAGAGCGATAAAAAGCGGATCGAGCAATTCTTTTTGCCAAGATTCATAATGTATCTGAAATATACGCAAATCAGATTTTAATGAACCTATTACAGGTTGTTTATCTAATTCTTTTTTAAAAACTTTAGCATCAGGAACCAAGGTATTTATCTGCTCATTTTTCTCTAATTCACTGGATAATGCGGCTTCAGATTGTTCGGTATTTAACTGATTTTTTTGAATTTCTTCTAAAACATCCTCAACCAACTTATCTTGGGTTTCGACATCAGTCACCAAAGCTTGAACACTATTAACAACTGGCTTATCAGTAGTCTTTTTACTAGACCTAGTACCATTTATTTTCGTCACTTTTCTTGCCATTTCTCTTATCTCTTGTATTCAATAAAACTAAAGATTATCACCCAAAATACTTTGCTGTGTGTCGCTCACAAAACAAATCACCAACGCTTAAAACACGAATATCCGATCCCATAGCTAAAACCTCTCGAGCAGTTAAACCACTACTATATGGGAAAGTATCAAGAATCACTGCGTAGCGATTAACAGTCATTAATGCCTCTTGATGTGTTTGTGGACAAATATACTCAACCTCTTGCGACTTCAAATACAGCTCAATTCTATCCCTAACAATTTGATGTTGATATTGTCGATGAATAAAACATTTTTTTCCAGGAATATTTGCAAGAGCTTTCAAGAAAGCTCTTGAAACCTTCGCTGGATTAGAAAAAATCGCATATTTATTAATTTTTCTAACTGCAGGTTTTGGCAAATAAATAGGCGGACAATATTCGGCATAATCATTACCAACATTGATTAACGGCTCTGTATAAAGCTTTTTCAAATAACTAGGTGACTGCCAACTATCACCAATCCACCCATCAAAACAGTTTAAGCCGGTTGTTACACTCTGTCCACCAACCCACTTATATTGCTTCCGAGCTGGTTTAAGCGATAATGCCTGTAAACCGATTGGATCCATCCAGCCACCTAAATCATAAAGTATATCTATATCTTCCTGCTGAATTGTATTTGCAATATCAATTGCGTTCATATTAAAAATATTATGCCAGCTACTCGCGATTTTCCTAAACTCTTCTGTTGCCCAATCATTTTTAATCCCTCTATTAAAAATCACTAAATCGTATTTATCTGCTAAACGTCTATAAAAATTAATCGTTAAGAAAAACACAGCCGAAGCACAAAACAGCGGCGAGATTAAACCTATTCTTGGGCGGCGATTATTTCTGGGGTTTTTATTTTTATCGCCATTCAATAATTGAATATTTTTTAACTGTAAAAAATTCTGGGAAAATTCAATAACACTTTGCGTAAGACTAAGAGCTGTTTCATCTCTATCATAAAGACTAGCCATCAACCAAGTTAAGCTAGCATCGCTTGCATAACTAGAATTCAAGCGTAACGGAGAAACAATAGCCTTAGCTTGGATGGGATCGCCAAACTCATTCATAATTAAATCAGCCAAACCCAATAAAGCCTCACCATTCTCAGGTTCAACTAAAACGACCTTTTGAAAATATTTTTCGGCCTCATAAAAATTGCCTAATAAGCGATGAGCTTTGGCAATCACAATATTCGCTTGCCAAAGTTGCGGATTAATTAGCAGTGCCTCGGAGCAGGCTTTTATAGCAGGCAACAATTCCCCTAAGCCAAAATAACAAAGCCCCATATTATGATTAATCAATGCCGAATTAATCACTTCCTCTCTAATAGTCTTATATTTATCAAGCGCCTTTTGCCAACACCCCTGCTCTCTATCTTTATCAGCTGTAGCGATAATATTTAATGCACTCTCAGAAAGATTAGCCATAAAAAATATATTTAGTTACCATGACAACATATAAAACCTAATTAACTAAAAAGCATTTGATTACCTAAACAATCAGACACTTTCGATAAACCTTATGCCTTAAGCGGGTAATCAGACAGGGTTACAGGCTAAGAAATTTAACCGTTTAACCTATATTGAACGATGTAAACCAAGCCTAGATGATAAAATCTTAACAAACACCTTAACAGCCTGTACTTATATTTACCAACTATGCAAATACATCTTAAAACCTTGGGCTGCCGCCTCAACGAAGCCGAGCTTGAAACTTGGGCGCAAGCTTTTCAACGTGCAGGCCACGGCATCACTCGTCGCGTTGATGACGCACAATTGGTGATTATCAATTCTTGTGCCGTGACTCAAGATGCGGTGAAAAAATCCAAGCAATTGATTCGCCGGATTCATCGCGACAATCCACAAGCTAAATTGGTGGTCAGCGGTTGTTATGCCACCCTGAATGAAGAGGAAGCCGCGCAGTTGATGGGCGTGGATTTGATTGTCAGTAATAAAGACAAAAATCAGCTAGTGGAAAAAACTTTGGCTGAACTGAATTTGGACAGTATGCCTGCAATGTCTACCGAACCCGGCGAAGTGTCTTTGTTTAGCCGTGGTCGGCAACGGGCATTTGTAAAAGTGCAAGATGGTTGCCGTTATCGTTGTACCTTTTGCATTGTTACTGTAGCGCGTGGCGAAGAAAGTAGCCGCCCGATTGATGCGGTGATTGAGGAAATCAATAATCTGCACAGCCAAGGCATTAATGAAGTCATCATTACTGGCGTGCATTTAGGCGGCTACGGTAGTGATATCGATAGCAATTTGGTGACCTTAATCAGCGAAATTTTGGCTAAAACCCAAATCCCTCGCTTGCGTTTAGGTTCTTTGGAACCTTGGGAATTACCGGCTGGATTTTTTGAGCTCTTTAAAAATCCTCGCTTAATGCCGCATCTGCATTTACCGCTACAAAGTGGTAGCGATAGCGTGTTACGGCGTATGGCTAGACGTTGTAAAACCGAAGAATTTGCCTTGATGGTCGCCGAAGCGAGAGCGACGATTCCGAATTTTAATATCACCACCGATATTATCGTCGGCTTTCCTGGCGAAACCGAACAGGAATGGCAAGACAGTTTTGACTACATAAAACGCATCGGTTTTGGTCACATCCATATTTTCAGCTATTCACCGCGCGAAGGTACTAAAGCCGCTGGCTTGCCTGATCAAATCAGTGCCGAAGTCAAAAAACAACGCAGCAAGCAATTGCATGATTTGGCGGAAAGCTTGAAACAAGCCTTCATTACTGAAAACTTGGATAACCAAGCCGAAGTTTTATGGGAAGGCCACACTGAAAACTTGGATAACGGTTTAGTGCGTTATTTTGGCTATACGCCGAATTATTTAAGAGTCGCCTGTGATGTAGCGACCGATGTAGTGTTGGAAAATCAAATTTTGCCAGCCCAATTGCTGACAGCGGAAGCGCAATTCATTGGCACAAAATTGAGTGGCTAAACCATGATGCCGCTAAGTCATCAAGGCTTAGCGGCATGATTCAAGCTTTAGTAAGGACTGACTGGGCCTAAGCCTTTGCCCTCTTGATCTTCATACTTTAAAACATCTTCGTCTGGCACATTACCGTCTTTGACTAAATAATTACGTCTTAAGAAGTAAGCGTTTTTGAAGAAATCATAACGATCAACCGCCGCTTCGCTGGCAACTTTTTCAGTTGCTAAATTATCTGAGCGAACATCAATCGCTTTAACCGTACCTAAACCACCAGAAACAGCAGTTGCAACATAATTGCTGCCAAAATAAAGTCCGGTATAACTGATTGGATTAAGCGCAGCATCGCCTAACAAGCCAGTTATGCCGCGTGGTGAGCTAGGGCCGAAAAATGGCAGAACGATATAAGGGCCAGTCGATACGCCCCAATAGCCTAAGGTTTGGTCAAAATCTTCATTGTGTTTTGGCAAATCGATCATCGAGCCAACATCGACTAAACCAGCCACACCCACCGTGGTATTGACTAAAAACCGCGCACTATCAGAACCAGACTGCGCGAATTTGCCTTGGAATAAATCATTAGCAGACACGCCAATATCATCCAGATTGCTAAAGAAATTACTGATACCTTGGTTAGCGAAACTCGGCATTACCCAGTTGTAGCCTTTAGCCACCGGCTTCATCACATAATCGTCAACATGATCATTGAATGATTGGACATTTCTATTCCAATTCTCAAAAGGATCTTTAGGATCATGGACTTGGGTTGTGGCACAACCACTTAATAAGGCTAACAAGCCGATAGAAACTAACTTTGCAGTATAACTGTTGTTCATAGAATAACCTCCTACTTAGCTTTTATAGTTTTTAACCTGTCGCAAACTCGCGTAACATAGCACACAACTGAATTTTAAACCCAACCCCACACTCATGGAAACCTGCCCAAATCCACTTGGCAACCGCTTTCGGGGCTATTTGCCCGTCATTATTGATATAGAAACCGCTGGCTTTAATCCTAAAAAGAATCCACTGCTCGAAATTGCCGCCATCATCGTCGAAGCTGACGAACAAGGTTGGTTGCAGATTACTGAAAAACATAATTGCAACATCATCCCCTTTAAAAACTCGGAATTGGATGACGCTGCGTTAAAGTTTACTGGCATTGATCCTTATCATCCATTTCGGATGTCGATTGATGAAAAAGAAGCATTGAATAAACTGTTTACCCCGATTAAGGCTGCCGTGAAACGCAACGAATGCAAGCGAGCGATTTTAGTCGGCCATAATCCGGCTTTTGATATTAGCTTTCTTAATGCAGCAATTGATAGAACCCAATATAAACGCAGCCCGTTTCACCCATTCAGCAGCTTTGATACCGCGACTTTAGGCGGGATGGCTTATGGTCAAACCGTGTTGGCTAAAATTGCCGAAGCGGCAGGTTTAGAGTGGGATAACAGTCGTGCTCATTCTGCGCTGTACGATGCCGAACAAACCGCAAAACTGTTTTGTATGATCATGAATCGCTGGAAACGATTTATGGAGATGGAAGATCAAAATCTGAGCAACTCGCTGTTTGCCAGTTGCCCAGAGATTGAGTAAATCAATTAAGCGCTAGCAACCAAAGTTTGCAACTCGCCTTTATTGTATAAATCAACAATGATGTCACAACCGCCAATCAATTCGCCTTTGACATACAACTGCGGATAGGTTGGCCAGTTAGAGTATTCTTTTAAGGCTTCACGCAATTCTGGGTCTTCAAAAATATTGACCGCAAAAAAATCCGCGTCACAAGCTTGTAATACCTGAACAACACGACTAGAAAAACCGCATTGTGGAAAATCAGGGGTTCCTTTCATGTACAACACTACAGGGTTGTTGTTTAGCTGATTTTCAATTCTTTCAATTACGCTCATACTCATCTTCCATTCAAAAATAATAACCTAGTAATTTTATCAACTTTAGCAGTTCAATGTCACTTCTGTTCAAAGTTTGCTTAGCATCGGGGTATTAGTAAACAAACAACACAAGTTGAATAAACTTTCCCAACTGTCACCAGCTAATTGACCTTTGATTTGTTGATCAGTCGTGGCGCATAAACGCAGAATTGCTTGCAGATCAGCGGCTTTCAGTCGTTTTAAAGCATCATGTATCAACGGCTTACGCTGCTCAAAGATTTGATGTTTTTTGTAAACTGCTTCTTGATGGCCGCCTTGCTTTAAGGCTTGACCGATATTGATTAAAGCCCTCGCCTCGCGACTCATCGCCCACAGAACCACAGGAGCAGCAATGCCTTCCGCTTTTAAGCCATGGAGAATTTTCACTGCTCGGTTCAATTTGCCTTGTAACAAAGCATCGGTCAATTTAAACACATCAAACCGAGAACTATCGGCAACTTGATCCTCAATCATCGCTTTGCTGATGCGACTTGCACCATGCAAGATATACAGCTTTTCAATCTCTTGGGCAGCCGCTAATAAATTGCCTTCGATCCGCGCCGCCAAGCTTTTCACCACATCATCATCAAATGACATAGCCTTTTTAGCCGCACGTCGTTGTAACCAAGCCAATAAATCCGCACCTTGCAATGGCCAAACCTGAATAATCGCCCCTACCGCATCCAAAGCTTGAAACCATTGTGATTTTTGCGCCGAACTATCAAATTTAGCGGCACTGATTAACAAAATCGTTTCGGCGGGTAGATTTTGGCAATAGGCAATCAGCGTTTTGCTACCGTCTAATCCAGCTTTGCCAGAAGGCAGACGCAAATCAATCAGTTTTTTATCGGCAAAAATCGATAAGGAATCGGCTTCGGTGCTTAATTGCGGCCATTCGTTGCCGGTATCAATCGCAATCACTTCGCGGCTGGTGTAACCGGCTTGTTTAGCCGCTAATCGAATCTCATCAGCGGCCTCACCAGTTTGTAGCGGTTCATCGCCTGTGACCACATAAATCGGCAACAGCGACTTTTTCAGCGCGGCCGCCAGTTGATCAACTTTAAGCCGCATGATTATTTTTTAATCTTATCAACCGCAACATTCGCCCGCGCCATTAACATCCGCGCGGCTTGTTTATAAATTTCTTTACGGATAATTTGCTCTTCATTGGTTTTCGCTAAAACCGCAGTTTGGTCATTGAAATATTCACGAGCGATTTCAATGGTTTGCTCTTCCATCAACTCGTTTTCTTGATTGTCATAGAACTGAAACCGCAAATAATAGTTCAGCTCCGATTCACTGGATTTACCAGCCGAACCAATCGACAAAATCCGCGTTCTGATATCTTCTTTTAGCACCTTCACCACCAAACCCGCCTCATTCGGTGAAGTAGCGATTTTGCCTTTCGCCGATTTGAGCATCCCTTGGATTTCAGTCTGCAACATACTGCTGGCACTAAACAGATAAATATTTTTTAGCGATTCCGGCATATCCACCGAACCACGCAGATGATAGCCACAAGCGCTTAACATCAGCCAAGTCACTAATAAAACACAGGCGCGGATTTGTCTCATGATGACTCTCAATTAAACAACGATATTAACTAGCTTTTGTGGCACGACAATCAGCTTTTTAATCGGATTGCCATCGATGTAGCGTTGCACGTTTTCGTCTGCTAACACCAAAGCCTCAACCTCAGCCTTAGAAGCGGTCGCAGCCACCGAAAACTTACCGCGCAATTTACCGTTAACCTGCACCACCATTTCAATCGCATCTTGTACCAACGCGGATTCATCCAATACAGGCCAAGCGGCAGTGACGATGTCATCATTGTGACCCAGTTCATTCCACAACTGCTGACAAGCATGAGGAATAATCGGTGACAGCATCAAAACAATGCTTTCCAAGGCTTCTTGACGTACCGCGCGGCCATTGGCTGAATCATCCTCAAATTTGTTCAAGGCATTAATCAACTCCATATTGGCAGCGATAGCGGTATTAAAGGTATGACGGCGTGCCATGTCATCAGTCACTTTTTGCAAAGCTTGATGCAATTGACGACGCAAAGCTTTTTGGCCGTCGTTTAATGCGCCAACCTCCAAGGCTTGTTCTGGCAACCCAGCTTCAACATGCAAAAACACCTGACGCCACAAGCGTTTCAAGAACCGTGAAGCCCCTTCTACACCAGCATCATTCCATTCCAATGATTGCTCTGGTGGCGAGGTAAACATGGTGTACAAACGCACCGTGTCAGCGCCGTATTTATCAATCAACACTTGTGGATCAACGCCATTGTTTTTCGACTTGGACATTTTTTCCACCGCACCGACAGTCACTGTCGAGCCATCGGCTAACGATTTAGCGGCAATGATTTTGCCCTTGGCATCGCGTTCGACATCGATTTGCGTCAGGTTGAAATATTTTTTATGGCCGTTGTCTTCAGTTTGATAGAAGGTTTCTGCGACAACCATGCCTTGAGTCAGTAGGTTTTTGAACGGTTCATCACAAGCCACCAAACCTTCATCACGCATTAATTTAGTGAAGAATCGTGCATACAATAAATGCAAAATCGCGTGCTCAATCCCGCCAATGTAATGATCAACAGGCAGCCAATAACTAGCGCGTTGATCCAACATTGAAGTTGAAGCATCGTTGCTGGCGTAACGGGCGAAATACCAAGACGATTCCATAAAGGTATCAAAGGTATCAGTTTCGCGACGTGCCGCTTTGCCGCAACTTGGGCAATCGGCATGAGGGAAAGTCGGATGCGCGGCCAATGGCGATTGTGAACCATCTAACACCACGTCGCGAGGCAAAGTCACCGGCAATTGGCTATCTGGCACAGGTACGGTGCCGCAATTATCACAATAAATCACCGGAATCGGTGCGCCCCAATAACGCTGACGAGAAACCCCCCAATCACGCAAACGGAAATTAGTTTTGCGTTCGCCTTTGCCTTGTTCAGACAAGGTTTTTGCAATCGCATCAAAC
>CAIXED010000034.1 GCA_903918375.1 uncultured Pseudomonadota bacterium
CCAGCCAAGGAATACTCAACTCGATGCTTTTTCATGTATTCGTACCTCGCTTGAGTTGTTGAGCGAAGTACGTCGCCGCATTTTTTAAGATCGACAACTCCTCGGCTTGCTGAGCCAGTTGGCGTTTTAACCGGGCATTTTCGGTAGCGAGACGGGCTTCACGTTCACTGACACTCTGACCGTGTTCGGACTGCTTGCGCCAAGCATAGAGTTGGGACTCGTGTAACCCTAGTTGCTTTGCCGCTTTGGTAACACCCGCTGGGGCAGCCAGTTTCAGGCTTTCTTGTTTGTATTAGGCGCTATGCCGAGTATAGCTGGCTTTGTTGCCAGTCGATTTCGTGCTCATGCAAGTACCTCTCTTCGGTTTTGGGGAGTATTACAAAACTTATTACAGAATTTGTCGAATTCCTTTGATTTCGGTTGATTCTCTTTGAGCAATAAAAAACCCGCTAAGCCTTGTGAGCCGCGGGTTTTTTATGTTTATTGAGCTTCAATAAACTTACATTTGGTGGCGATACCGGGAATCGAACCTGGAACCTCGGGGTTATGAATCCCATGAAATCAATAAGCCACAACAACTGATAACAAACAATAGCAATTAAAACAATAAGTTAATGATATGACTGTTTTCTGTTTTGTTGTTGTTTATTGCTGTTTTTTATATTCAAATGCGCCTTGAGTGCGCCTTAATGTTACAATGAAACCCTAGAAACAAAGCGGGCTTGAAGGTGTTACTAGCACCAACAAGCCCTCACCAATCACTTAATTCAGGGTTAAGCAATGGCTGAAGCATCATATCAAAATGCTGGTTGCTATCCTAAGGAAAGGCAATCATGGCAACAATCACCGAACGCATCATTTCTGACGGAACCAAGCGATACAAAGCGGAGGTTCGGCTAAAAGGCTATCCAACACAACGAGCCACTTTCAAGCGCAAGACCGATGCTAAAAAGTGGGTTCAAGACACTGAGAGCTCAATTCGGGAAGGTCGGCATTTTAAAATTGCTGAGGCCAAAAAGCACACTGTAGCCGAAATGATAGACCGCTATATGAATGCGGCAAATTTAAACAAAATTCAAGACGAACACATCGGATTACATTTAAGGCGCTGGAAGGACGAAATCGGTTATCTGCTTCTTTCCGATGTTACAACCGACACCATCACCCAAATTAAAGATAAATTGCTTAATGAAACGGTGAGGACTGGCAAGAAGCGGAGTCCAACCACCGTACTTAGATATATGGCCTCATTAAGCACCGCATTTACATCAGCCGTTAATGATTGGAAATGGCTTGAAGATTCACCAATGCGAACCATCAAAAAACCTAGGGCCGCGCGTGGCCGTGTTCGCTTCTTAGACGATGGCGAGCGCCAAAGATTACTAATAGCCTGTCAGCAATCAACAAATAAACAACTTTATCTGTGCGTTATCTTGTCGTTATCCACTGGCATGCGGAAGGGCGAGCTTATGGGGCTAAGTTGGGCTGATGTGAATTTGAAAGATGGTTATTTGATACTTCATGAAACTAAAAATGGAGAGCGTCGAAGAGTAGCACTAGCAGGGCTGGCGTTAGACTTGTTAAAGGATTATGCCAATGTCAGACGATTAGATAGTCAATTGTTATTCCCTAGCAACAAAAGTCCAACCACACCCATTGACCTACGAAAGCCGTTTAAAACAGCTTTAAAAAAGGCAGAAGTAGATGATTTTCATTGGCACGATTTAAGGCACTGTACCGCCTCATATCTTGCGATGAATGGCGCTAGTTTGGCCGAAATTGCAGAAGTATTAGGTCACAAAACATTATCAATGGTTAAGCGATATTCACATCTTAGTGATTCGCACGTTTCCAATGTAGTTGCCAGTATGAATGAAAAGATTTTCGGGGGGGCATGATGGAGGTGTTTTTTGTGGACGAATACGACGAATACGGCGAATTGTTAGAGCCTATTGACGACTATGATCCGACTAATCGAAAAAATATGACGAAAAGTGAGCGTGAACAATTGGATATGGATTGCTGGGTGGGCTATGCGAATGAACAGGAGTTTAACTTTTTATTCAATAGTTCGGGTAGGCAAACTCTTGAGCATTTAATGATTGCTGAGGCGTGGGCCATGTCGCTAGAAGATATTGAGGACAATCTGGGAGATTCGGAGCGATTGCTATCATCGCTCGATATTCGCACAATTAGCATACTTTCCGCGGACTCGCAGCGAAAGCCGACGTTAACATATGAGAAATACACTCAATTAAAAAATCAGTACGCTAAAAAGATTTATAAGGCCGTGATTGCTGGAGAAATAAATGGATTTATTGAATGGAAATCATGGGAAGTTGATAAGTGGCGCCTTGTGATGCTTGAAAACTCACCGGAATCGATCAAACAGTTAATGCGCGATCAAAAAATTGCCGAATGTAAAAATATTGCGATACATAGATATCAAGAAGAGAATCTCATTGATATTTGTCTGAACATTTACATCGACAGAAGTGATTTTTTAGAGTGGGTTTCCAAGACGAATGACGGAATAACCGAAACTTGTTTGCTCAGCCTTTGGAAGGGTAATCAAGAAAAGCAGGCTACTTTAGAAACGATGGAAATAAAAAATAGCAAAGAATATAAACGTTCAAAGATAATGAAAGATTGGTTTGAAGGGTTATGTAAAGATATGGGACCAAGTGACGCCAAAAAACACATTATGGATGTAGAAAATCGAAAGCTGATTTGTGAGCTGAAATCATTTGATCCAGCGCAAAGTCATTTGTGGGCCAACGGGGAAGCCCTAAAAACGTTTGGAAAGCTTGGGGAAGAAGTATGGGGTTTCAAAAAAAATGGTGGACGGAGGGTATAAATAATTTTGTGTAAACGGTCACTTGGCAGGAAACTGTCGTTACTTTGCGAGGAATAGAAATGACCGACACAAAATCAATCCCGACCGACCTGATAGATGCCTTATTGTCAGGTTATAAAAAACCCGAA
>CAIXED010000035.1 GCA_903918375.1 uncultured Pseudomonadota bacterium
GACTGCTTGCGCCAAGCATAGAGTTGGGACTCGTGTAACCCCAGTTGCTTTGCCGCTTTGGCAACACCCACTGGGGCAGCCAGTTTCAGGCTTTCTTGTTTGTATTCAGCGCTATGCCGGATATAGCTGGCTTTGTTGCCACTCGATTTCGTGCTCATGCAAGTATCTCTCTTCGATTAAGAATACTCGCTTTTTAAAGTGTCCACTATTCGTGGTGGGGATCAACACAGGACAAAACGATGACTTGGCGTGATGTTGGCTTCGACTTCGCGCAGCCAACGGGTGGTTTGAATGATCCAACGCTTGGCTCGGCCGAAGGCTGGTTTCGTTCAACCAGCAGACGAGATACTGTTATTAATGCGGAACAATCAACTCAGACTTTAAATCAAAAGTTTTTTTAATCCGCGTTTTAACGCTATTCGCTTCTTGCTTGGATTGAAAAGGCCCAGCAATCACTGCAAACTTTTCCTGCTTAGGCAAGCTACGCACCGGAATCGCTGGCCCTTGATGATTCAACATCGCAGCCAGTTTTTTCGCTGAATACTCTTCCATGACTTCATCAACCGATAAATACCAATGTTGATTATCGAGGTTAGCTTCAACAATGGGTTGTTCATTCAAAGTGGGAGGATGATCGAGTGCAATCCTTGTTGCAACAGGTTCAGGTAAAGTCACCGGACTCGGAACGCCGTCAGCTTGTTTCAACACCTGCTGCACTTTCTGCCAGTCCACCTTTAAATGATTACTAGCGGCTGCAGCTTTCAGGCGTTTGATCAAATTCGCTTGTTGGCTTTTTTGTTGCGACTTCCATTTTTCCAGTGATGGATTCGCTTCCACATATAACACCCGGTCTTTAAAACCCAGCATATAAGGCTGATGAATAATATTGACTTGGGTATTCAGATCAACTTGTGGAAACAGCGCTTCAATATCTTCAGGATACATTTGAATACAACCATGACTGACTTGCATCCCAATCCCATAAGGTTTGTTGGTGCCGTGAATCAGATAGCCTTTAAAACCGAGATTCATAGCATACAGCCCTAGCGGATTGTCAGGGCCACTGCGTATCACCTTGGGCAAGGGTTCATTCAATTGCTGATGTTCTTTAAGAATCGATTCAGGCGCAGTCCAGTCGGGTTTATAGCGTTTGGTAATCACGCGGGTTTTGCCTAAGGGCGTATTCCAACCATCACGACCAATACCAATCGGATAAGTAACAACGGTATTAGCTTGCTTGGGTGGATAGAAAAACAGCCGCATATTGGCGAGATTGATGACGATGCCCTTTTTCGGCGCTTCCGGTAACAGATACTGCAGGGGTAAGACGATGCCTTGCTTATCGGTGAGTACCCAAGGATCAACACCGGGATTGGCCATCTGAATTTCGTCAAAACCTAAACCGAAATGGCGAGCAAGATCAGACAAGGTATCATTAGACTTCGCAGGAACGTGGGCATTAAGACCGATACTGGATTGCTCATCCTGTACTTTGAAGACATGGGTTTCGACCGCCGTTGGCAAGGGCTCAAACACAGCCTCAGATTGTCGAGTAACCGGTAGCATGGTTTCGCAAGCGGTTAAGCTGTGTAGAATCAACACAGCAAAACTAACAGAATACAGACGAGATAAAGGCTTCAATCGAAATACCATAGGAGTCATTTTGATTAACAAGACTTTTCATTCTAGCAGTAAAACCACGATACACATCAATCTATTTGTAACGCAAGCAATTATAAAATAAGTACTTTTTTAGATTTAATGTTCACTATTAAACATAACAAATCTACCACTCCAGATAAGCCCCTCCATAAACCGCGGCCCCCACATAGTTAAAACCATAAAAATCGGGCGTTTTTTGGTTATTGATATTTTCACCGCGTAAGTTAAGCCGCAATTTTGGCGTTACCTGATAATTGATGCTGGCATTAAGGCGTGGCGCTGAATCAAGACGAACCGTGTTGTCAGGATCAACCCAAAAATCACTACGAAATGTCATATCGACTCGTAAGCTAACCGGCTCCATAGCGTGCCATTCGGTCCAGACTTGCGCTTGATGTGGGGCTCGATACGGTGTTTTTTTATCGGTTTGAGGATCGTGTGCTTCCATAAACGTGTAGTTAAAACCACTACTTAGAACGCTATTCCAAGCGTGTTTTGCTTGTAATTCCACCCCAAAAATATCGGCTCTCATATTAGCCGCTCGGATAGAACCTATACTGAGCACTTGTTGTAACAAGATTAAATTCTCATAGCGTTGCAAATAACCGACAACACTAATTTGGTCATTTTTGCGTTTCCAGCTCCAACCAATTTCACCACCCACACTACTTTCCGCTTTGAGCGTTGGACTACCAAAGACAGAATGCAACAATTCGTTAACTGCTGGTGGACGATAGGCCGTACCGCCTTTTGCCCAAATCAACATTTCTGGATTCAGCCGCCAACCGCTACTGGCATTGAATACAGTGTGACCACCACCATACTGATCGTAATGATCGAAACGTACCTCGCTACTGGCTAACCAATTGCCCCACTCTATCTCGCTCCGCAGCAAAGGGCTAATTAGGGTATTAGTCAAAGCAAAATTGGATGAATTCAACGGAGTTTCGGCATGTTGCTGCTGCGATTCAAATGCCCAAATTAAACGCACGGAATCTTGCTGTTGCTGATTAAATGCAAACCGATGGCTATTTTCCCAACGGCCTAGCCATAGCTGACTGGTTAAATTCATGGATAAAGGTCCGCGCGGCAAAGTACCAATCCATCCACTTTGTTGATCTTGGGTAAACCCCATCCGTAACGAACTATCCCAATTATCAGTCACTTGATAACTGCCGTGAGTTTGTGCAACCCAAGTTTCTTGGTTAACAAAGCCATTTAAATCATCAGACCAGCCTATTTTGCGATTAGGCAAGATGCCTGGGCCATCCATACCTTCATGAGTGCGGACAAAATAAAGAGAGCTGTCCAAATTGCCACGAGAAAACTCTTTATTCCATCGCAACAGGCCATTACTCATATTAAAATTATCGCGTTCGGTCGCACCATTTTGCGGACCAGCTTGACTAACCCCTTCAAAAATATCGGTACGGCCAGCAATCAAGGTTAAATCACCTAAATCACCACCAATGCCACCACCTAAATGGTTACGGACAGTGCCGTAACTACCTGCCTCGCTATGTAAAAAAGCCTTGCCCGGCTTGATTTGCCGACTGGATAGGTTGATTGATCCACCTAAGGTACGACTGCTATCACGTTCACCACCAACACCGCGAGTGACTTTGAGATTGTCAAACAAATCAAGCGGGTAATGGCTAAGAGGGAAATAACCAACAAAACTGTTAAATAAGGGTACGCCATCCAGATTAATCAGACCTAATCCGCCACTGGCTCCGCGTAATTGTAAGCCTGAGGTGGTATTAGCGTTGCTTTGTGAGATGCTGACACCAGCAATACTACGGAATACACCATTCAAATCAGCTTTACCAACAGCATCCAAATTAGCGCGTTTAAATTCCGCATCTTGGCCGAGTTGTGCAGCAACGCTATCGCGCGATTCGGCCTCGACCACCACTTCGGGCAGCGCAGGTTCTTGATCTGCACTAGCGCTATTGCAGGCGATTGCTAATAAAGCACACCAAGAAAAATATTTTGCAGGAAACATAAATAAATATCAGTAAGCGTTAAAGGTCCCGAAGCTATCAAAGCCTGGCGCCATGAGACTGCAAATGATGATAATCCCAGCTTAAGCATTACTTATCTGTATAAATCTGCCATAACACTACACTAACGCTCGATATCATACGTTCGCATGATAACACTGGTTTGGCGTCAGAGTTAAAAAAGTAACTATAAATCGTAAAAAATAGAAAAAACGTGTAAACCATTGATTTTAAATAGTTTAAGTCTATTAACTATGAATCAAGTTAGCCGCTAAAAATTTGATTTGTTAGAAAATCCAAATTTAGCGATGAGACAAATCGGAGGGAATGGGATGAAAAGATTATTGAGGAGGATTAGACGGCTTTAGCAGACAAAAACCGTCTAGGACTATCGTTTGACTGCTTACTTGGTTTTAAGCGAATACATCACGTAAGCCACATAAGCTACGGTCAATAAGTAAATACCTGCTGAAATCATGATTTTCTCCTGTTTTAGTTATTATAGTTTTTTAGCTTTATATCAAAATTACGAGGATTCGGCTTGATTGAATTATCAAACACGCTGTTGGCGTATAGCATTGGCGGCCTTGGCGTGATGGTCGAATGGCGTGCTTATTGGCTGGACTGTGGTCTAGCCTTTAGACGTTGGTCAGCGATTGGTGCGGCTTTATGGGCGTTGCAATATGCTTTATTAGATGCTTGGACAGCTTGTTTAACGATGGCGATGACCGCGTTGAGAACCCTGTTATCAGCAACTGAACAATCTAGGTATCAAGATTGGCTGACAGTCAGTTTTATCGGTTTGTTTATTGGCTTAACCGCTATTTCTTGGCAAGGTTATGTGTCTTTATTGCCGGCTTTTGCGGTGATTAACACCACTGTCGCCTTGTTTTATCTGGATAATTTCAAAATGCGTAAACTGTTGTTAGCATCGAGTTTAGCGTGGATTGCTAATGATATTTACTGGCAAGCTTGGCCGGCTTTGATAGCGGAAACGGTGGCGATGCTGATCAATCTCCGCACCATCCACCGTTTAAATCAGGCTTAACGTTGGTGAAAGCGATTAAAAATCACAAAACCGACGAACATCGCACCGATAAACACCAATATCGCCGGCAAGCCTGAACTTAATCCCACCAGCGCAGGCCCTGGGCAAATCCCTGACAAGCCCCAACCAATACCGAATATTGCCGAACCTATCAATAATTTGCGATCAATGCCCTGCTTGACACCATCGCAAGAGGTTTGGATTTCCGGTGATAACTCCATTAAGCGTTGAATGGCCGCCAGAGTGATTAAGGCACTCGCCATCACTATCGCCAAACTCGGGTCCCATTCGCCACTCACATCCAAAAACGCCAGCACTTTGCTGGGATTGGTCATATTGGCAATAATCAAGCCAAAACCAAATAACAGCCCTAACAAACCCGCCACTAAATTTTTAATCATGATTTTTTGCCTTATAAAACGTGACGATAGATGTAAACCGTCACACCCGCTGTCAACATAAACACCAAGGTCGCCACAATCGAACGCATCGATAAACGAGCGATACCACAGACGCCATGACCGCTAGTACAACCGCCACCTAAACGACTGCCGTAGCCGACCAATAGACCCGCAACCGCTAAAACCGCCAACGGTGCATCCAGATTGATAGCTATCTCGCCGACCGTGATTCGATACAAAGCCGCACTGGCAATCAAGCCTAATACAAACCACAAACGCCAGCCCGATTCTGCATTCCAAGGCAATAAAAGCCCCGAAGCAATCCCCGAAATCCCCGCCACCCGTTTATGAGTAAGCAACAATAATCCAGCCGCAAGGCCAATAATCACGCCGCCCAATGCGGCCGATAAAATCGTTATGTCTGTCATTTAAGTTCTAGTTTTAAAGTTTGAAAATACCGCAAACGCTATATTAGCTTTTTTTGATAGTACCTAAGCCAGCGGGTAAGGTCAAAACCAATAGCATTCTGTTTAAAGATTCAACACCTTGACATCAACCCTTAACAGCAAGTAACTTCACCCATTCACACAATAATATTGTAAGGAAACAAAAATGGCTCATTGGTACCCAGACAATTCACAATCCATCGGCAACACACCTTTAGTCCGTCTTAACCGAATTACCGACGGTGCACCGGTGACATTATTGGCCAAAATCGAAGGCCGTAATCCGGCTTATTCGGTGAAATGCCGAATTGGTGCGGCTATGATTAAAGATGCCGAACAGCGCGGTTTACTGGGTGCAGGTAAAGAAATTATTGAGCCAACCAGCGGTAACACCGGCATCGCTTTAGCCTTTGTTGCGGCAGCAAAAGGCATTCCACTAACTTTAACCATGCCAGACACTATGAGCATCGAGCGCCGCAAATTACTCGCCGCTTACGGTGCAAAATTAGTGTTAACCGAAGGCGCCAAAGGCATGAAAGGCGCGATTGCTAAAGCCGAAGAAATTGCCGCTTCCGACCCTGATCGCTATTTGTTGTTACAACAATTTAAAAACCCCGCTAACCCACAAATTCATTTTGAAACCACTGGCCCAGAAATTTGGGCGGATACTGACGGTGCTATTGATATATTGGTTGCTGGTGTCGGCACAGGTGGCACCATCACAGGGGTTTCTCGCTTCGTGAAACAAGCGCAAAACAAAGCGATTACCTCAATTGCTGTTGAGCCAGAATCCAGCCCAGTGTTAAGCCAACATCGCGCTGGTTTAGAAATTCAACCCGCTCCGCACAAAATCCAAGGTATAGGCGCAGGCTTTGTGCCTGATGTATTGGATTTATCGTTAATTGATGAAATCGAACAAGTCAGCAACGATGATGCAATCGAATATGCACGTCGTTTAGCTCGCGAGGAAGGCATTTTGGCGGGCATTTCTTGCGGTGCGGCAGTTGCTGCTGCAGTTAGAGTGGCTAAACGCCCCGAAAACAGCGGCAAAACCATCGTGGTGATTTTGCCTGATTCCGGTGAACGCTATTTAAGCTCCGCTTTATTTGAAGGTTTGTTTGATGCACAAGGGATTGCGGCATGAGTTTGATTGATAAAGGCCAAAGTTGGGGCATTGATCATTTAGTCAGCGAATTGCGAAGCTTGCGTTTGCAATCGCTGGAAAGCCGCCAACGTCGCCACCAACCGCCTAAATTACCGTCACGCGCCGAGCTGGGTTTGATTGTCGATAATTTAAAGGCAGTGCTATTCCCCAATCGCCTCGGCGTTCCGGGGTTGACCGAAGAAAGCATTGATTATTTTGTGGGGCATACGCTCGACAAATCACTGGGGCAGCTGCATAAACAATTAGTTTTAGAACTAAATTTTGCCGCCGAACAACAGCAATTAAGCATTGATGCTCATGATGAAGCCGCGCAATTAACCCGCCAATTTGCCGCGCATTTGCCGGAAATCAGACGCTTAATTGACACTGATATTCAAGCCGCTTACGAAGGCGATCCCGCTGCTCGTAGTTCTGATGAAGTGTTGGTTTGTTATCCTGGCATCGTCGCAGTAATTCACCACCGTCTTGCGCATGTTTTGTATCAACTGGGCACGCCGTTAGTGGCGAGAATGATTGCTGAAATTGCTCATTCAAATACTGGTATCGACATTCATCCTGGGGCACAAATTGCCGACAGCTTTTTCATCGATCACGGCACTGGCGTGGTGATTGGTGAAACCGCAATTATTGGTCGCAATGTGCGTTTGTATCAGGCTGTAACCTTGGGCGCTAAACGCTTTGATAAAGATGACAATGGCATGTTGGTCAAAGGCAATGCCCGTCATCCTATCGTTGAAGACAATGTGGTGATTTATGCCGGAGCGACGATTTTAGGCCGAATTACCATCGGCCAAGGTACGACGATAGGCGGTAATGTCTGGTTAACCCACAGCGTTCCTGAAAACAGTCATATTAGCCAAGCCCAAACGCGAAGTTAAGTAGTTAAACAAAAGTAAGCAGGAATCTCTTGCTTGCAACTCAAGCCGTTCGTGCTGAGCGTGTCGAAGCATGAACGGCGATGGTTGGCGGCCTTCCCGTTCATCCTTCGACATGCTCAGGACGAACGGTAAAGCCTTAACTTGTTTGCCAAACAATCAAGATTTTAATTGCACAAGACCGATTCAATTTCATTCAAACGCTTAAAAATTAAGCTTATTGCAGGTGGTTTTTATGTTGCCAGATCCATGTACCTACATCATTTTTGGCGCCACCGGCAATTTAGCGCGTCTGAAACTGTTACCGGGTTTTTATAATCTGGAAATCGATAACAAACTACCGCCGGAATGCTCAATTTTGGCGGTCGGTCGTAGGGCTTGGGATCAAAGTCGCTGGATCAACGAAGTTCGCAGCATCTTGGAACAAAAAACCAAAACCGCGCTGGATGAAACCGTATTTGAACGGTTTTGCCAGCGTTTGTTTTATCACCAAGGTGATATGGATAACCCCGAATGCTATCAACAACTCACCGAACGCCTAAGCAACAATCCGCAATTTTCTAAAAACATCGCCTTTTACCTAGCGATTAGCCCCGAGAATTTTGGCCCTGTGATTGAGTCGCTCAGTCATGTCGATTTATTTAATCAAGCTTATGGCTGGCGGCGGGTGGTGATTGAAAAACCGTTTGGTTATGACTTGGAAAGCGCACAAGTTCTGCAAAAACGCATCCATCGTTATTTAGACGAATCGCAAATTTTCCGAATTGACCATTACCTTGGCAAAGGCATGGTGCAGAATGTGTTGGTGTTTCGTTTTGCCAATGTGATGTTCGAACCGCTTTGGAATCGTAACTATATTGATCACATCCAGATCACTCATGCCGAGGAACTGGGCATTGGCACCCGCGGTGATTATTACGATAGCGCTGGTGCCATGCGCGATATGGTGCAAAGTCATTTGCTGCAATTGCTGACTTTAGTGACGATGGAGCCACCGGTTTCAATGGATGCCGAATCCTTACGCGATGAAAAAGTCAAAGTGTTGAAATCGATTCGACCGATTCCCAAATCAGCGGTTCACGCTCATGCCTTTCGCGGCCAATACAGCAAAGGCACGATTAAAGGCGAAACCGTCAACGGCTATTTGGATGAAGCCGATATTGCCGCTGATAGCTCGACTGAAACCTATGCGGCGCTGAAATTGTTTATTGATAACTGGCGCTGGCGTGGGGTGCCGTTTTATTTGCATACCGGCAAACGCATGGCCGCTAGTCAATCCAGTATTTCCATCTGCTTTCGTCATCCACCTTTGCAGCTATTTCATGGCACAGGCGTCAGCTGCATGACGCCTAACTGGATATTGATGGGGATTCAACCCGACGAATCAATTCGCTTGGAAATGACGATTAAAGAAGCGGGCTTGGAAATGCGCACCCGCACCACCAGTTTAGACGCCAGTTTTCGATTACCGAATCAACGCGCGGTTGATGCTTATGAAGATTTATTGCTGGATGTGATGAAAGGCGATCATTCGCTGTTTTTACGGTTTGATGAAGTGGAATACGCTTGGCGAATTATTGACCCGATTTTGCAACACTGGGCAACCGAGCGTGATTACATAGCCACCTATCCCGCTGGCAGTTGGGGACCATCGGAAAGTAGACGGCTATTTGAAAAAGAAGGCCAGTTTTGGCGCACTTCGCTGCTGCCAGAATGCGAGATTTAGACTATATGGTCGCGAATCTGTTTTTCAGATTCGTCCACTAGATTTTTATCCAGTGAACTGCTAACCAAATCCTGAATATGGTCGCTAAGGATTTGCCTTAGCACACCTAGAAAAAACGGCGGAGCAATCAAAATCAGCTTTTGATATTGGTGATTTACCCGACCGTACTCCAGCTTTGCCTCAATTTGTCTGGCAAATACCTCGGCTTCGTGTTGCTTTAAATCGGTCGGCGCTTCAAAAGTATGGTCGCCTTCGCCATGACCGCCAGCAATGCCACCTTGTCGATCACACAACTCATCGCTCCCCGTCATCCGCCCTTCTTCATGAATCATGCCATCAAACTCCTGCATCGGTTCAATCCGGCTTTGTAATAAGAAAAATCGAGCTCTGCTTCTATCAGCGACTACCACCCAAGTGTTACGCATAAATTCCCCTGTTAATAATTGATAACGAAATCGGCTTATTTAACAAGATAATCCAGCACAACATTTATATTTAAATCGCATTAATTGATTTATAAAAAATATAAAAACCCCATTCAAAGACAGAAAAAATCAATCTTATTTTATTTCCTATAAAATCAAAAATGGCTTTAATCCAAAGTCTGTCATCATGAGTAATATTAATGAAACACAGGAAACTAAAAATGAATAACTTAACACCATTTGTTAGTCACAGTTTATTTGACGAACTGTTTCGCGATACCAATCCTTCTTATTTTATCAAGCCTTTACACGGTGACCCGCTACCTAGCCAGCTTAAAATTGATGTTAAAGAAACGCCGACTGAGTTTACGGTGAAAGCAGATATTCCTGGTGCTAACAAAGAGAATATTAATGTCGATATTGAAGGCAGTGTGGTGAGTATTCACGCCCATATTGATCAAGTCGATAGTGAGTGTAAAGACGAAAAGACGTTACGCACTGAGCGTTACTATGGTGAAATTTCTAGGAGTTTTCAGTTGGCAAATGAGATTGATGAACAAGCCAGCAAAGCGCATTATGAAAACGGGGTTTTGACTTTGAATTTAACTAAAAAACAAACCAAAACCGGTAAGCGGATTGAAATTGCTTAATGCGAAGGTTGGGTTAGGCGCAGGCCATAACCCAACTGACTACTTATAAATTTAGGCGCTAGCCTTTTTAAGAATGGCGTAAAGCTGATCTTTTAATAAAAGTTTGTCTTTCTTTAAATCTTCAATTTCTTCAGGGGTGGCATTTTCAATGTGTGCCTCAAGATTTTTGATTTTCTGATCTAGTTCATTATGTTTATCAAACAAATTAACAAAATGATGATCACTGGTTTTTAATTCTGAAATCAAATCACGATATTCTGGGAACATAAAATACTTCCAAAAGTACGGTCAAAAAGCCACTCTTAATAATTATTAATAAGTGACTGCTGCTGACTAATTAATTAGCCTTATAGTTGATGATACGCAAACGCCATAAATCCTGCAATTTTTTATGGCAATTAATATCAATCAGTCAGTCGTATTCTCGATAATTTTATGAATTCGTTTAGCACTAATCGCAATAATGACCAAAATAAACGGAATTGATCCACCTTCCACAATTTCAGGATTAACTTCCCAACCAAAACCATGCAAAGCCTCAGCAATTTTACCGACCAGACTGGCGGCGTAATAGGTAATCGCCACCATCGAGATACCTTCTACCATTTGTTGCATCCGTAGCTGCATTTTGGCCCGCAAAGCCATCGACGACAACAAGGCTTGGTTTTGGCGTTCAATCAAAATATCAACCTTGGTGCGCAATAACTGGCTGGCATTGCTCACCCGTTCCGAAATCAGCGTAAAACGATGTGAGGTCGAATTACAGGTATTCATCGCTGGCTCTAAGCGGCGTTTGGTAAATTCGCCCAAAGTTTGAATCCCTTGAATCCGCATTTCCCGCAAATCTTCCAGACGTTGTCCAACTAATTGATAGTAGGCGCTGGCAGCAGCAAAGCGGAAATGATGGGTAGAAATATGGTTTTCAACTTCTGCGGCTAAGGCGGTTAATTCATCCAGCAATTTGGCGTCATCATTGTCCGGCTGGGTCATTGAATTAGTGATGGTGTAAAGCTGACGGTCGGCCTTTTTAAGCTCCGGATACAGTTTGCGGGCAATGGGGAATGCCAATAAAGCCATCACGCGATAGATTTCAATATCAAACAAACGGTGCAACAATCGACCAGCCTGTGCGGTTTTTAAGGTATGGTTGACCACCAAAAAGCGGCTAAAACCGTCACCATGAATCCGAAAATCAGTAAACACCGACGCCGCACCACCACTGACTTTAGAGCCAACAATCGGATTGTTGGAAAAATAAGTCGATAGCGGTGATAAATCCATTTCATCGCTGTAATTAATCTCTGTAGCAGACACCACACTGGCGTGAGCGGCGACGATAACTTTACCGCTAATTTGCGACAGCCAATCAACGGGGACTTTTTTCAAAGCTGGCTCTGAGAACGGTGCTTGTGTCGCGTCATAAGCATAAAAGGTATAGGCGCTAAACTCACCGTGTTGCTCCCAGCTCATCTGGAACGAATCGAACTGTGTACTGAAATGGTCGGCATCTTGATCAGGTGGCGTGGTGCCGAATCGTTCGCATAAGGCTATCAAATGCTGACGTTCAAGATTTTTTTCTTCACTGGATAATGACAAGGCCAAATAACTGGCCCGTACCGGCAAACTCAGAATCGACGAGGCTCTGGCGTGAACTTCGTTGTGTAAAACAAAGCGTTGCGGATGATTTTGGGGGATTGGGAATAAAGTAGTCACGGCTATTTTGGTAAAAGTTGTTGGTAAGCGTTTAAGCTAAAACTGACAGCATTTTACCTAACATCGAAAGCTTGGATTTCTTTTCTTATCCAAACGCTTTGAATAGTATTACGAATAACGCAAATGAGATGATTTATGTCGGCAATTGCGACAAAACCTGAACAGCAAAATTCATGAAGATTTTTAGATGTGTTTTAACAATGATTATTTGAATAAGACATTGTTTATATTGGAAAATCAGGTGGGGTGAACGATGGGGCTCGAACCCACGACAACCGGAATCACAATCCGGGACTCTACCAACTGAGCTACGCTCACCATAATGATTTTTTTTGAAATGGCACGCTTGGCAGGACTCGAACCTGCGACCCTCGGCTTAGAAGGCCGATGCTCTATCCAGCTGAGCTACAAGCGCAAATCTTGGTCGGGGTAGAGAGATTCGAACTCCCGACATCCTGCTCCCAAAGCAGGCGCGCTACCAGACTGCGCTATACCCCGAATTTGACCTTCTAGTTTAGGAAGTTATGAACTCCCTGTGAAGAGCGCTTATATTAGCTTTTATTCTTTTGTTCGTCAAACACTTTTTCTAAATTTTCTACAATTTGGTTTTGACGATTTGATAAATGCTTTCCGACTCGACCTCAGCATTCCGCATAATGCTTTTTAATTCCAATAACTTAGCTTCAGCGAAATCACGATCTTTCAAACTTGCCGCATTAATATCAACATTCAACGCCGCACTTTTTAAAGCTGCATAAGCTGACATCACCGCTACACCCGCATCACTAATTACGCCCAAATTACCCTTTTCAGCGGCAACACGACTCAAAGCAATCGCTTTCGCACACGCTTTAGCGCATTCCAAAGGCACAATAGTGGCTTGTTTTAAAACAATTTGAATTTGTTGATTGCGATGGGCTTTTTCTTCGTCGCTGCTTTTAGGCAAGCCATAACAAGCCATCAATTGATTAAACACATCAACATCAGCCTTAATCATGCCAGTCAAAGTTTCGCGCAACGCTTCCGCTTCAACTAATAAAGCCCGCATCTCAGTATCAACTTCAGCATATTTCGGCTTACCAATGGTGAGATTACACACCATGCTCACCAAAGCCGCCGCTTGCGCCCCCATTAACGCAGCAGCACTACCACCGCCCGGCGTCGCTTGTTTACTGGCTAATAGCTCAAGATAGGTTTGCAATGATTGCTGTTTAATTTCGCTCATCATTGACCCTTAATTTTCTCTGCGCCAAATGGTATTGCCACCAGCAACATCTTCCAGTACCACACCCTGCGCTTTTAATTGATCGCGAATGCTATCGGCTTGCGCCCAATCTTTATTAGCTTTAGCAGTTTTACGATCTTCAATTAACTGTTCGATTTGCTCCGCGCTAATACCATCATCACCAGCACCACCTTTTAAAAACTGATCTGGCTCATCCTGCAACAAGCCCAACAACGCCGCTAACGCTTTTAAAGTCGCCGCCAACACTTGTTTATCATCAGCTTTGTTCAACTCACGCGCTAAATCAAACAACACTGACAACGCCACCGGCGTATTGAAATCATCATCCATCGCTTGCTGGAAACGCTCGACATAAGCCTGATCCAAAGCCACATCAGCAATTTCAACCCCACGTAACGCCGTGTACAAACGCGTCAATGCCACACCAGCCTCATCCAACTGCTCATCGGAATAATTCAACGGACTGCGGTAATGACTAGACAAAATAAAGAAACGAATAATCTCAGGTCGATATTGCTTCAACACCTCGCGCACGGTAAAAAAATTGCCCAAAGATTTGGACATTTTTTCTTCATTAACCCGCACAAAACCATTGTGCATCCAATAATTAACAAAAGTTTCACCGGTTGCGCCTTCAGACTGAGCAATCTCATTTTCATGATGCGGAAATTGCAAATCCATACCGCCACCATGAATATCAAAATGATTGCCTAAGCAGCAAGTAGACATTGCCGAGCATTCAATATGCCAACCCGGACGCCCCTTACCCCACGGCGAATCCCAAGCGGGCTCATCCGGCTTAGCCATTTTCCACAACACAAAATCCATAGGATCGCGTTTGGCGCTATCAATATCGACCCGCTCGCCAGCTTGCAAATCCTCAATATTTTTACCCGACAACTTGCCATAGCCTTGAAAACGACTCACCGCATAAAACACATCACCATTACTACCGACATAAGCAAACTGCTTATCAATTAAAGTCACTATCATCTTAATGATGTCATCAATCGATTGCGTCGCTCTTGGCTCAATATCCGGCGGCAACACCGACAAGGCGCGTTCATCTTCATGCATCGCCTCAATAAAACGCTCAGTCAACGCCATAAACGACTCACCACGCTCATTAGCGCGTTGAATAATCTTGTCATCAATATCAGTCACATTACGCACATAAGTCAGCTGATAACCGGAATGACGCAAATAACGCGCCACGGTATCAAACACCACCATCACCCGCGCGTGGCCAATATGACAGTAATCGTAAACCGTCATCCCACAGACATACATACCGACTTTAGGATAGTGTCTAGGTTCAAATTCTTGCTTGCTTCTGGTTAAGGTATTGTAGATTTTCAACATGATGATAATGATTGGATACTGCGAAACAGCCAGCAATCTATCAAGATTCCAGCTTCTCTTTCAAGATAAAAACACATAGAATTCGGCGCTTACAGCAATCTTGAGGAAATCTAATGCGTAAAGCCCTTGTTTATTTAATGCTGTTTTTGTTCACAACCCTTTCATTTGCAACGGAAAAGAAAATGTCCGACACACAAACCAAAGTAAAATTAACCACGTCACTTGGCGCGATTGTTATTCAACTTAACAACGAAAAAGCCCCGATTTCAGCCGCTAACTTTGCAACCTATGTCAAAGAAGGCTTCTACAATGGCACCATTTTTCACCGTGTGATTCCTGGCTTTATGGCACAAGGCGGTGGTTTTGATACCGGTTTCAACCAAAAATCAACCAACCCAACCATCCAAAACGAAGCCGACAACGGCTTAAAAAACACCCGTGGCAGCCTCGCCATGGCGCGTACCAACGCCCCACACTCAGCCAGCTCACAATTCTTCATCAACTATAAAGACAACAGCTTTTTAGACCACACCAGCCCAACTCCAAGCGGCTGGGGTTATGCGGTATTTGGTGAAGTGATCGAAGGCATGGACGTAGTTGACGCAATGGCAAAACAACCCACAGGCAACCGTGGCGGTCATCAAGATGTGCCAAAAACCGACATCGTGATTGAAACAGCTGAAATCATCGAATAAGTATTAAGGGTTTCTGTTTATCCTAAGCAATTAGCGATAAAGGAAACCCTGCCAACCCACCCTGCAAGGCCGCTGCCATTAAGTTAAAATGCTTCCCCCTTTGAAAAAGGGGGATTGAGGGGGATTTATTTAAATAATCTCCCCTAACCCCTCTTTTTCAAAGAGGGGAATAACAAACACGATACCTAACTTAATGGCAGCGGCCTTGCTGGGTGGATAAGCGCAGCACATCCACCAATCAGCGAATCAAAGCCGTGAAAACCGACATCCTGTTCATCTCAGACCTACATATCTCACTAGAAAAAACCGAGATTACCCAGCGCTTCCTCAATTTCCTGCAACACCGCGCCAGCCAAGCCCAAGCGCTCTACATTCTCGGTGATTTATTTGATGCTTGGATTGGCGATGACGACAACACCCCGCCCAACAAAACCATCAAAAAAGCCCTAAAACAGCTCAGCGATTCTGGCACCGCCATTTACTTAATCCAAGGCAATCGCGATTTTTTGCTAGGATCAACCTTTTGCCAACAAGCCGGAATCAGCTTATTAGATGAATACGCGGTGATCGACTTAAACGGCCAAAACGCGCTACTGACTCACGGCGACTTACTCTGCAGCGACGACCTACCCTATCAAGCCTTCCGCCTAAAAGCACACAGCCCAGAATGGCAACAAAACGTACTATCCAAACCCTTATTGCTCAGACTACTCGCCGCCCGCTGGTATCGTTTACGCAGTTATTTTCACAAACGCGGCAAAACCCAATACATTATGGACGTCAATCAACAAACCGTAATTGACGTCATGCGCCAACACCAATGCCAGCTATTAATCCACGGCCATACCCATAGACCGAATCGGCATCAATTTATGATTGATGGGCAACCGGCAACGAGATTGGTTTTGGCTGATTGGAAAAAACACAGTGCGGAGGTTTTGTGTTGGGATGATGGGGAGTTTAGGGTTGAAGCGGTTTGAGTTTTAATGTTCAAAGACAGAACAGGCATAGGGTGTGGTGAGTTTACGAACCGCACCACTCTCGACAGATGCGCTGAATCACTCATCAAAGTCAAACTGTAACGACGTCTGATAATCTTGACCACCGTAGAAAATACCAATAATCGACACCAACTCCTCATCAATCGTGTAAGCAATGACAACACGCTTTTTATAGTTGGTCACTCGTAAGCCTGAACGAATGTCGTTATGCAGAACGCTTCGCTCCGGAAAGATTGCCAAGCCTTGGCAATAGGTGACGATAGCATTGGTGTAGCGTTCAGCAATAGTCGGCGATGCCGCTTGAGCAATATAACGAAATATTGTTACCAATTGCTCTTCTGCCTCTGGAGTAAAAATAACGCTATAAGTCATTAGGATGAAGTAGCGGCATTAAACTCTTGAGCAAGCCGAGCGCGAATAGAATCAACCGAAACCGCCCGTGCAGGATCAGCCTTGAGCGCATCATAGGCTGGAGCAACCTGTTCACGTAACCAATTTTCAACAACACGATCACGAGCCATTAGGGTACGGAGTCCATCGCGAATAACTTCGCTCTCTGTTGCATACTCCCCTGCCTCGACTTTTGCCTTAACTATGGCTGCCATTTCGTTTGGCAGAGTGATACTAAATTGTTGAGTTGTCCGCATGACTGATACCTCGTATTGGATATGATTAAATCATACTCTAATTTCGTCAAAACTTGCCAGATGGAACAAAAGCGCCAAAAGCAGACTTAGGGCTAGGAGGGTTTAAGAACTGCATCAATCGCGAAATAGTCTGTGACGGTTTTAGAAAGTGAGTTTCAATGATTTAAACCCGCAGACAACAATCGGCCAATGGCCGATTGTTGCGATTTTCAAGTCATGGCAGAGAAAGCCAGCATATTAAGCTATTCGACGTACAATGAAACACAATAAAGCCATCAGTCTACTAAGGGCGCTGAAATGTGTAGTTGATAGTCGAAGGGCCACCATTATATAAATCCCTTTGATAATCGCAGGCTTGATCACGTAGAAAGTTTTGTATAGCTTCATCGGCATTGTCAATATTGCCTGTCTGAATGGTTATCTCAAAAATAGCTGGTTGATTAACTGTTTGGTTGATAGCTGTATGCATACCCGTGACAGGAATATTGCTTTCAATGAATTTTGTTCTCAATTGCCTATAAAAATAACTTGGGACATCAACCGTATCATCTAATGGTGCTACTTGAGCGCGGAGCGTTATATCGTCATTCATACGTTATTCTTTGTCATGGTTGAAAGTGATACTTGGCATCGCGGGATTGAGCAACGCGAATCCAGTAGGTAATTAGTTAATTTGCAGCCAAAACGATCTAGCTTCAAAGTTAGGTTTCATTATCATTCAACACAGCCCAGTTCTGCAAACCGACATTAGCTTAAAACAGCTTACTGTCAAACGCATTGATCAATACCAAAACGATTTTCGCGTGTGATTATCTGTCAATATTTAGACTTTAAAGATCTAAGACCTATTTCTTCTTAGCCTTTTTACCCTGCTTAACCTTATGCTTCTTCTTATGATGATGCCCCTGCTTTACAACGCTAGGCTCAGCTTGCTCTTGATTTAACACCGGTGACTCAATCTTGCTAACCGGCGCAACCTGCCCCTGCTGCTCATCCGGCATTTGCGGTATTTCATCAACTAAAATCGGATTAAAAGCATCTTCCACTGGCGGTTTTTCACAATCAGGGGTTGGTTCCTCATCATCAGGACTACAAATCACCCGATAAATCAGTTTGCTGTCGCCTTTTACCGCCACCGCCGCTTTAGTCGCTTCGGTTTCATCGGAAATGCGGCCTAGTAATTCAGCCGCATTCAGATTAACCATTGTCAACGCCAAAGCCAGCGTGACTAAGCCTTTGATTTGATTACGCTTCATCTGCTTTCCTGAACCCGCTTGGCTTGATTCCAAAAACCATCCAACTCATCCAACTGACAATCGCGCAGTTCGCGCCCAGAAGCGGCGATTTGTTGCTCGATGTAATTAAAGCGACGAGTGAATTTTTGCGTGGCTTCGCGTAAAGCGATTTCTGGATTGACGCTTAAATGCCGCGCCAAATTGACGACTACCAATAACAAATCACCAATTTCTTCTTGGACATGGGCTTGATCGCCGGATTGCCAAGCTTCGTGAACTTCCTGCAATTCTTCTTTGACCTTTTCAAACACTGGCTCCACTTCCGGCCAGTCGAAGCCGTGATTAGCGGCACGGTCTTGGATTTTTTCGCATTGCACTAAAGCCGGCAAGCTATTGGCAACGCCATCTAAAACGCTTTCCGGTTTTTGCTGACGGTTTTTTGCCAATCGTTCCTGTTCTTTGGCTAACTCCCAAGCTTGTTGGCGTTCGGCATCATCGGCAAATTCCACTTCACCAAACACATGCGGGTGGCGGATGATTAATTTGTCGGCAATTGCGCCAGCGACCTGTTCAAAATTAAACAGGCCACGTTCTTCGGCGATTTGCGATTGAAACACCACTTGCAGCAACAAATCGCCTAATTCGCTACGCAAATCATCGAAATCATTACGCTCAATCGCATCGACCACTTCATAAGCTTCTTCAATGGTGTAGGTTTTCAGACTATCAAAATCCTGCCTAACATCCCACGGACAGCCGGTTTCAGGGTCACGCAAACGCGCCATCAGCGCCAAAAGTTGTTGGGTATTAGCTAAACTCAAAACGAAGTCCCAAAGTTGTCTTGATAACGTTGTTTAAATTCATCCAAAGTAAACACATGGTTTTGAGTGCCGTTGTGTTCGATTTTGATAGCGCCTAATAAAGACGCGATTCGACCGGTGATTTCCCAATCGTATTCATTGATTAAACCGTACAACAAGCCCGCGCGATAAGCATCGCCACAACCGGTTGGATCTAAAATTTGGCTAGGTTTAGCAGCAGGAATTTCGATACATTGGCCTTGGCTGTAGATTTTTGAGCCTTGTGCGCCCAAAGTGATAATCAAGGCTTCGACTTTTTCAGCGATTTGTTCCAAGCTCAAGCCGGTGCGTTCTTGGACTAATTCCGATTCATAATCGTTAAAGGTGGCGTAAGTTGCTAAGTCTAAAAAGCGGATTAATTCTTCGCCATTGAACATCGGCATCCCTTGACCGGGATCGAAAATAAACGGAATTTCTAATTCGGCAAATTGCTCGGCGTGCTCTTGCATACCTTGTTTACCATCTGGCGAAACAATACCAATGCTGATGTCTTCGCCTACTGGCACGGCGTTCAAATGCGAGAAATTCATCGCGCCAGGGTGGAAAGCGGTGATTTGGTTGTTGTCTTGGTCAGTGGTGATGTAAGCCTGACCGGTGTAATGATCATCCAAGACTTTGATGTGATGCGTTGAAATGCCTTTTTGGCTTAACCATTGTGCATATGGCTCGAAATCGTGACCGACGGTGGCCATAATTACGGGTTCTTCATTCATCAATTGCAGATTGTAGGCAATATTACCGGCACAACCACCGTATTCACGACGCATCGCTGGCACTAAAAACGACACATTCAAAATGTGTAATTTATCGGCCAAGATGTGATTTTTGAATTGATCGTGAAACACCATGATGGTGTCATAGGCCATAGAGCCACAAATTAAAGTTGTCATTATTTTCCTTGGTTTATTTCAAAATTAAGCGTAAGCCGATTACAGATCAATCATTTCCAGATAAGCGCCAGCATCCATTAACAAATCCAATTCAGCTGGATCATCGGCTTTGATGCAAAACAACCAAGTGCCAAACGCATCATCATTGACTAGCTCAGGCTCATCTTGCACCGCTTCATTAACTGCGACCACGGTACCGGAAACCGGGCTAAATAAATCAGACGCAGTTTTCACCGACTCGACCACTGCCAACTGCTCTTCACGCGCTACTACCCGCCCAACTTCCGGCAGGTTGATATACATAATGTCGCCCAATTCAGATTGAGCAAAATCGGTAATCCCGACTTTAACTAGATTGCCATCTTCCAAACTAGACCATTCATGACTAGCGGCATATTTAAGATTTTCTGGCATTGGTTTCATTTCTATTCCCTTTTAGCTTGAACATTTGCCGGAAAGCATAACCGACGATTTTTTTTACACAACAAAAAATTGTAAATCAGCCGGTGCCTAACTTTATAATCGAAGCCCAGTTTATTCAGGCTTTCTTATCATGCGTACCCTATTTGCTTTGCTCACTTGCTTATCCATCATCAATTTAGCGCTTGCTGACGATGATGACGATGTTAAACCCAGCAAACCAGCCAGCAATAGCGACACCAGCAAACTACAACTAGCAAGCCCCACCGAAAAATTAGCCGGCATCAAAACCCAAGCCTTACAAGCCGCCCAGCAACAAGCCGAATTTACGGCCTTTGGCAAAGTGGTGAATTTGGAACCCTTATTGCAACTACGCCAACAATACCTAGCCGCCAATGCCCAACAGCAAAGCGCCAAAGCCCGTTATACCGAAGCGCAACTAAATTTAACCCGCACCCAAAATCTGCACAGCCAAGACATCGTTTCCAGCCGCCGTCTGCAAGAACAACAAGCCCAATCACTGGCCGACCGCGCCAATCTCGACGCCAGCGCTTACCAACAACAAACCTTGCTCGAAAACAGCAAGCTGGAATGGGGTAACACCTTGAGCGCTTGGTTCACCACTAGCAACCACCCGCAAGCCGAACAATTTTTAAAACACAGCGCTCAACTAATCCAAATCACCTTACCCGCCAACAGCGAACTCGGCCAAGGTGTCAGCCAGATTTTTATCGATGCTCACGGCCAGCGCCAAAACGCGATTCCCGCGACCTTGATTTCAGCCTCACCGCACATCGACCCACTCACTCAAGGTCAACGCTATTTCTTTAAGACGCAAGCCAAATCATTGCCTTATGGTAGCCATATCACCGCTTGGATTGCCGGTAATGGGAAACCGACCAATGGCGTGTTGATTCCGGCCTCGGCGATTGTCCGTCAAACTGGGCAAAGTTTTGTGTTTATCAAAACCGCCGATGGTCAATTTAACCGTCGGCCTTTGCCGCAATTGCTCAACACACCAAAAGGCTACCTAGCCTTGGATAATGTGCAAGTTGGTGAAGAAGTGGTGATTAGCGGTGCTCAAACCTTGTTATCAGAACAATTGAAAAGCCAGATTCCAGATGAGGATGATGATTAATGCTGGTTAGCCCGTAACATCAACAAATTCAATTGTTTGTTACAATTTGCCCCTTCGCATCGTATTTCCGTTTATTAGGCAGCGCCGTTATGCAACGTTTTTGTACCCTTGGTTTTGTTCTTGGCCTTATTTTGATGGTGTTTGGCCTGACCTATATTTTGCCGATTTTCACATCACTGTATTTTGAAGACGGCATGATTGAGCATTTTTTCAACGGCATGTCGCTGAATATCGGCGTGGGCGGTTTTTTATCCTTAATCACCATGCGCTTTCGCGGTGATGTCAAAACCCGTGACGGTTATCTGTTGGTGGCTTTATTCTGGATTTTAATGGCCACCGCCGCCACCTTCCCTTTGATGTGGGGAATGCCAGGCTTGTCATTTACCGATGCATTTTTTGAAACCAGCTCAGGCTTAACCACCACTGGCGCAACCGTCTTCACTGGCTTAGATAGCTTGGCCCCCTCACTCAATCTGTGGCGACATGAACTTAACTGGATTGGCGGTTTGGGGATTATCGTTTTGGCGGTAGCGATTTTGCCTTTGCTCGGCATTGGTGGCATGCAGTTGTATAAAGCCGAAATTGCAGGACCAATTAAAGACAGCAAACTGACACCACGCATTGCGGAAACCGCACGTTTGTTATGGCTGGTTTATGGCGGCATTACGATTGCTTGTATCTTATTGCTCAACTGGGCTGGCATGAGTTGGTTCGATGCGATTTGCCACGCGTTTGCAACAATGGGTTTAGGTGGTTTATCAACCCATGACGCCAGCATTGGTTATTTCGATTCGCCAGCAATTGAGATGGTATTAACGGTTTTCATGTTAATTTCGGCGATGAACTTTGCGGTACATTACCAAGCTTTACATCAACTCAGTTTCAAACCGTATTCAGATGATCCAGAAGCCATGCCTATGCTGGGGATTATCACGGTCAGTATTTTAATCTGCTCGGCTTACATCACTTATTTCGATGTCTACCCAGACTTTTTAATCAGCTTGCGTCACGTCACGTTTAACTTGGTTTCAGTGGCTACCTCTAGCGGCTTTGTCAGCGTTGACTTTGATAAATGGCCACCGTTTGTGCCGTGGTGGATGCTGTATTTAAGTTGTATCACCGCTTGTACTGGCTCGACTGGTGGCGGTATCAAAATGTTCCGCACCCTATTACTTTGGAAACAGGCCGGTCGGGAAATGTTTAGCGTTTTGCACCCCCGCGCCATTAATCCAATTCGGATTGGCGATATGCCGATTCCTAACAAGATTATTTTCTCGGTATTGGCGTTTATCTTTTTGTATTTTATTTCGATTGTGGTTTTAACCTTTTCATTGCTGTTTTCAGGTTTAGATCCGATTTCATCGCTGAGCGCGGTGATGGCTTGTATCAACAATGCTGGCCCAGGCTTAGGTGTGGTTGGACCCGCCGCCAATTATCAAGGTTTAAGCGATTTTCAAACTTGGGTTTGTACCATCGCCATGCTACTGGGACGCTTTGAAGTGTTTACACTATTGATGCTTTTTACGCCCGCTTTCTGGAGAAAATAGTACAATTCGCGGTCTTATTGCCGCTAATCGACTAATCATAGATAGCAATAACCGATTTTCACCCTTTATTTAGGAACCTTGTCATGACTTCCGCTCGACAAATTGATTTTCTTAGCAAAAGAAAAATGGCGTTTTTCTTTTCCGGCACCTTGTTTCTAATTTCGATTATTTCGTTCATTACCAAGGGCATGGACTTTGGTATCGATTTTACCGGCGGTAGTGTTTATGAAATGCACTACAACCAATCGGTTGATTTAAACACTATGCGCGAAGCCTTAGAAAAACAAGGTTTCGGCGATGCCAACATCCAACATTTCGGCAGCTCACAAGACGTTTTATTACGCCTTAAACCGGTCGAAAACATCAACCAAAAACAATTAACCGAACAAATCCTGAGCACCGCTAACAGCAGCCAACCACAAGCAGGTGAAATGCGCCGCGTGGAATTTGTTGGCCCACAAGTCGGTGAAGATTTGGTTAATGATGGCGGCTTGGCATTATTGCTGTCATTTTTGGCGGTGATGGCTTATGTCAGCGTGCGTTTTGAGTGGAAATTATCAGTCGGCGCGATTGCGGCTTTATTCCATGACACCATTATTACCATGGGCTTTTTCTCGGTATTTGGCTGGGAATTTGACATGACGGTACTGTCAGCGATTTTGGCGCTAGTCGGTTATTCAATCAACGATACCATCGTGGTTTATGACCGTATCCGTGAAACGGTTCGCAGTAGCCGTCGCGAATCAATGCACGACATTACCAACCGCGCACTGAACGACACTTTAAGCCGTACTATTTTGACGTCTTTGACTGTTTTCTTAACCTTGTTGGCCTTGGCATTCTTGGGCGGCAAAACCATTCATGGCTTCGCGATTGCTATGTTAATTGGTGTGGTTAAAGGTACCTACTCTTCGATTTATATCGCCAGCTCATTAGCCTTGAGCTTTGGCTTGAGCCGCGAAGATTTAATGCCTGCTGAAAAAGACAGCACGATTGACGAATTACCTTAAATTTAAAAACTATCTCTCATCACAAGCCACAACGGAATCACTTGATGACACAACAGATTAATACCAACGACTTGACCAAACTGACTTTGGGCATCCCTGGCTTTGAATATGCCGATTTATACGATACCCAACGCTTAGCGGATTTATTGGCTGTATTCGACCAATCGGTACAAAAACACGATCCTGAATTGTTCGCTGAATTAGCCGCTTACCGTGCTTGCAACGGCGAAGGCATGGCACCCGAGCAAATTTCAGAATTATTGGTTAGAACCGCGCCTTATGTCGGCACGTTTGTGGCTGAATTATTTAAAGTCAGCGATGTTCGCGATCAACAAATCAGCCATATCCGTAGCGAAGTGGAAAGCGTATTTGTTTACCGCACCGAAATCGTTGGCAAATTGGCGAGTCGTTTCAAAGGTCAAACCATCGAAGGCTGGGATATTGGCGCTTTAAATGCTGAATTACAGGCTTTAATCACCGCGACTGGCAATCAAGATTTGTTTGCTAATGACGCCGAATTTGCCGTGAGCTTATTGGCGGCTAATTTGTTAAAACTGTCACAAAATCCAGACTTAACTGATGCTGATGTTGCCGATTACAAATCACTACCTGCAGCCGCTAACAGCGACAGCCCAGCGGCTCTAATCGCCTCGGTTTTAGACATTATTTACCGTTGGAGCTTTGCCGCTAAATCAGCGCCAGAATTGCAAGCCGTGGTAAAAAAATGGTTGAGCTTTAAAGTCCCTGCCAAAACTGATTTAGACAATTTGGTTCACCACGCCAGCGTTGACCGTGATGGTTATAACGTGTGGGCTTGTGAAGAAGACCATGTTCGCCGCCGCGATGGCTTTGCCTTAACTGACAAACGCTTCGCCCAACGCCAAGTGTTGTATGAAGTTGATCATTGCATTTACTGCCACGACCGCGACAACGATTCTTGCTCAAAAGGCATTAAAAACAAAAAAGACGGCACTTTCAAAAACAACCATTTGGGCGCGGTGATGACCGGCTGTCCTTTGGAAGAAAAAATTTCGGAAATGCACGTTGTTAAACGCCAAGGCGATAACATCGGTGCTTTAGCAATGATTGTGATCGACAATCCAATGTGCCCAGGTACGGGTCACCGGATTTGTAACGACTGTATGCGCGGTTGTATTTACCAAAAAACCGAGTCAGTCAACATTCCACAAATCGAAACCAATGTCTTGACCGATGTGTTGTTCATGCCTTGGGGTTTTGAGATTTACAGCTTATTGACTCGCTGGAATCCGCTGAACGTCAAACGCTCGACTGCTTTGCCTTACAACGGCAAAAACGTTTTGGTTGCTGGTATGGGCCCTGCTGGTTACACCTTGTCACATTATTTGTTGAACGAAGGTTTTGGCGTGGTCGGTATTGATGCGCTAAAAATCGAGCCGCTACCTTTATACCTAACTGGCGACCGCAACAACATTCCACAGCCAGTGATCGAATTCCAAAGCTTGTATGAAGAACTCGACAAACGGGTGATGCTAGGCTTCGGTGGTGTGGCGGAATACGGTATTACCGTGCGTTGGGATAAAAACTTCTTAAAAGTAATTTACCTGAACTTGTTACGCAGAGCTGCGTTCAAATGCTACGGCGGCGTCCGTTTCGGCGGCAGCGTTAGCGTAGATGAAGCTTGGGAGATGGGCTTTGACCACATTGCTATCGCCAGTGGCGCGGGTAAACCTACCGTTATCGATTTAAAAAACAACTTAACCCGTGGTATCCGCAAAGCTTCAGATTTCTTGATGGGCTTGCAGTTAACCGGTGCGGCGAAAGATTCATCATTGGCTAACTTGCAAGTACGCTTACCAGCTGGCGTGATCGGTGGCGGTTTGACTGCGATTGATACCGCGACTGAATTATTGGCCTACTACCCAGTTCAAGTTAGCAAAATCGTTAAACGCTATGACAAATTAGTCGCTAAATACGGTGAGGAATTAGTGCGTGGCCGTTATGACGCGGAAGAGTTAGAGATTCTCGAAGAATTTTTAGCCCATGGCCGAGTGATTGAACAAGAACGTCAACGCGCGGCAGCTGCTGGTGAAAAACCAAACTTCTTACCATTCCTGCATCAATGGGGCGGTGTGACTATGTTCTACCGTAAAGGTATCAAAGACTCACCCGCTTATCGCCAAAACCACGAAGAAATTCACGAAGCTTTAGCTGAAGGGATTTGGTTGGCAGAAGGCATGAGTCCATTAGAAGCCTTGGAAGATCAATACGGCCATTTGAACGCGGTGCGTTTTGAGCAATTGGAAGAACAAGAAGGCAGATGGCGTAAAACCGGTGAAAAAGAGGTGACTTTACGCGGTTTGTTTGTCGCGGCAGGTACGGCACCGAACACCATTTACCAATCTGAGCATCCTGGCACTTTTGTCATGGATCACAAATTCTACAAACGTCACGAACCAGAATGGTTGCAAGGCAAAGCGACCTTGGTAGCCGCAGAAGACGAAGCGCAAGTTAAAGTCGGCAAACCTGCACCGTTTACCTCGTACAACAGCAATGGCCGTTACATCACTTTCTACGGTGATAATCATGCGGTTTACGCTGGCAACGTGGTAAAAGCGATGGCCAGCGCAAAAGACGGTTATCCGTACATTGTTAAATTGTTTGCTAACGAATTAGCCAGTTTGGATGCCGGACAACAAGCACAACGCGACGCAAAATTACACGATTTGCAAGACCGTTTGGATGCGGCATTTTTAGCCCATGTGGTTGAAGTAAACCGCTTAACCCCAACCATTATCGAAGTCATCATCAAAGCGCCAGCCGCTGCGAAAAACTTCGAGCCAGGTCAGTTCTATCGGGTACAAAACTTTGAATCTTTGGCACCTGTCAAAGAAGGCACCAGTTTAGCCGCCGAAGGTTTGGCGTTGACCGGTGCTTGGGTTGATAAAGAACAAGGTTTAGTGTCTTTAATTGCCTTAGAAATGGGTAGCTCCAGCCGCTTGTGCGCGACATGGCAAGCCGGCGATCCATTAGTATTAATGGGCGTTACAGGCGCACCAACCGAAATCCCAAGCAACAAAACAGTATTGTTATTAGGCGGTGGTTTGGGCAACGCGGTGTTGTTCTCTATCGGTAAAGCGCTCCGCTCTGCTGGCAACAAAGTGATTTACTTTGCTGGCTACCGTAACCGTGAAGATTTATTCCGAGTCTCTGATATCGAAGAAGCTTCTGACCTAATCGTCTGGGCGGTGGATGATAAACCGGGCAATGAAGCAATTACCCCAACCCGTCCACAAGACAAATCATTCGTTGGTAATATCGTGCAAGCGATGGTTTCATTTGCAACCGGTGAAATGGGCGAAACGGCATTGCGTTTACAAGATGTCGAGCATTTGGTGGTGATTGGTTCTGACCGCATGATGTCAGCGGTAAAAGATGCCCGTCATGGCATCTTGAAACCTTACCTGAAAGCCGACCACGAAGCGATTGGTTCTATCAACTCACCGATGCAGTGCATGATGAAAGGCGTTTGCGCTCAATGCTTATGCAAACACGTTGATCCAGAAAGTGGCGACATCAGCTTTACCTACACTTGCTACAACCAAGACCAAGCGCTGGATTATGTTGATTTCGACAATCTGCGTGCTCGTCTAAGACAAAACAGCGTTCAAGAAAAACTGTCATCCTTGTGGCTGACTTATCTGCTAGAAACTGAAAACGTTTAATGATTTAACCGTGCCTGTCGCCATGCCTACAAGCCTGTAGGCATGGCAAAACAGCAATGACGTGGCATCCTTGCCGTGTTTTGTTGTCCTGCCTTACCACTATTATGAAATCGGAGTTCACAGTGCTTGCACGTTTGCCACTATTCCTTTTGCTCACTTTGTCACCGCTAATCGCTTGGGCCGATGCTGAAGCGACTACTCAAGCCCTAAACCTTACCCATCATTGGGTCGGTTATGCGGCACTTGGGGTATTTGCGTTTGCTTATTTTCTGGCCATGACTGAAGAAGTCACCGAGCTTAATAAATCTAAACCGATGGTATTAGCGGCCAGCTTAATCTGGGCTTTTATCGGTTCGATTTATGTGTCTGGCGGCATGGGCGAGCAAGCCGGTCATGCGTTTCGCGCTTGCTTAGAAGGCTATGCCGAATTGTTCTTATTCATCATGGTATCGATGGCTTACCTAAACGCGATGGAAGATCGTGGGGTATTCGATAATCTGCGTGTCTGGTTATTAAGCAAAGGCTTTAGCTATCGTAAATTATTCTGGATTACCGGCATCATGTCGTTTTTCATGTCCTCCATTTGTAATAACCTCACCACCGCCTTGCTAATGGGTGCCGTGATTTTGGCAATGGGTAAAGACAATCGCCGTTTTGTGACCTTGGCTTGTGTCAACGTCGTGGTTGCCACCAATGCTGGCGGCTCGTTCAGCCCTTTTGGTGACATCACGACCTTATTAGTTTGGCAAAGTGGTTTTGTACCCTTCGTGGACTTTTATTCATTATTCTTACCGGCGGTGGTCAACTTTGCTTTGCCAGCCATGATCATGCACTTCTGGATTCCTAATGAACAACCCGCTGCTGTCGGCAAAGCACCAGTGATGAAACGCGGGGCAATTGCGATGATTGTCTTGTTCTTGTTGACCATTGTTACTGCGGTTTGTTTTGAAAATCTGTTAAAACTACCGCCGGCCGCAGGTATGTTAGCTGGTCTGACTTATCTAAAATTCCTAGGGTTTTATCTGCAAAAAACCAGCGGCAGAGATAATAAAACAATCAATGAATTTGATCATGTCTACAAACTGTATGATGTGGAAGCGCCAACCGACAATAAAAACCAACGTTTCGATGTTTTCAAAAGCGTCGCTGCATTGGAATGGGATACCTTATTGTTTTTCTATGGGGTCATGATTAGCGTTGGTGGCTTGAGCTTTATCGGTTATTTAACCCTCGCTTCTGACGTGCTTTATGTCGGCATGGATCCAACCATTGCCAACATCATCGTCGGCATTTTGTCAGCCTTTATCGACAACGGCACCATCATGTTTGCTGTACTCACCATGCACCCTGATATTTCTCAAGGCCAATGGTTATTGGTGACGTTAACAGCTGGTGTCGGTGGTAGCTTGTTAGCAATTGGTTCAGCGGCTGGCGTCGGCTTGATGGGACAAATGAAAGGCATTTATACCTTTAGCGCCCATTTAAAATGGATGCCGGTAATTATGGTCGGCTACATTGGCAGTATCGCTGTACACTTTTTGATTAATGGGCGGTATTTCTAATATCATTTAGCCGTTCGTTACATTACTTAGTTATGACGAACGGCAACCCCACCACCTTTCGAGGCTTGAACCATGAGAACTAACATTTTGATTGACGACAGTTTAATGGCCGAAGTATTAAAAGTGTCGGGAGCAAAAAGTAAACGGGAGGCAGTCGAACTAGGTTTAAGATCCTTATTGGCGTTAAAACAGCAAGAACGAATTAAGCAGTTTAAAGGCCAATTAAAATGGGAAGGTAACTTAGAGCAATTAAGAACCTAGCCATGATTTTGGTCGATCCAGTATCTTTTAGCTATTAACGGTTGAATAGCATCATCTACCACTATGCAACAACTTGAGATTAAGCTTCAAGGCCAAATCCAAGGCGTCGGCTTTAGACCTTTCATCTTCCAACTCGCCCAGCAATTTCAGCAACTCGGCTATGTCGCCAATTATGCACAAGGGGTGGTGATTGTTATTCAAGGCCAAGCTAATCAACAGCAAGACTTCCTCAATGCCTTACAAACTCAATTACCGCCGTTTGCCGAAATCCACCGCTTAGCAATCAGCGAAACACCACTCAGCTCATTCACCAATTTTCAAATTATCGCCAGCCAAACCGACGGCAAGCCCTCGGCCTTTATCATGCCCGACCTTGCGCCCTGCCCTGCTTGCCTTAACGATTTAACCGAGCCTAACAGCCGCTTTTACCGTTATCCGTTTACCAGTTGTTGTCATTGCGGGCCTCGTTACAGCATTATCCAAGCCCAGCCGTTTGATCGAGCGAATACCAGTATGGCGGTGTTTCCGCTTTGTCCCAATTGTGAACAGGATTATCAAAATCCAAACGACCGACGTTTTCATGCCCAAACCCTCAGCTGCCCAACTTGCGGGCCCAGCCTAGAATTCATCTCGACCGCCGGCGTAATTCATAACGCTCCGATCAAATCCGCCGTCGAATTATTACAAGCGGGCAAAATCTTGGCGCTAAAAGGCATTGGTGGCTTTCAATTATTGGTCGATGGCAATAATCAAGCGGCTGTCGAACGCTTGCGCCAGCGCAAACAACGGCCTTACAAACCTTTAGCTTTAATGGTCGCTGACCTTAATGCCGCCGAACAACTGGGTTTTATTTCAGAACTAGAACAAGCCGCTTTAACATCAGCCGCTGCACCGATTGTTTTGCTACAACGCCGTGCAACCACAACTGTCGCCAAAGCAGTTGCCGATAACAATCAATTACTCGGCATCATGCTCCCTGCCTCATCGTTGCATTATTTAATCGCTCAAGCGATGCAAAGCCCGTTAGTAGTCACTAGCGGTAATCACCACCATCAACCCTTATGCCTCGATAATCAACAAGCCCTTGCCGAATTAGCCGAAATTGCCGACGGCTTTTTACTGCATGACCGAGTGATTCAACGGCCAGTAGATGATGCAGTGGTTCGCTTGATTGCAGGAAAAATGACGGTGTTACGCCTTGGACGTGGTTATGCGCCATTAACCATTGCTACCACAGCGCCTGTGACTAATCACTTGGCTTTGGGTGGGCATTTAAAAAACACTCTTGCTTTCGGTGTTGATCAACAAATTATCAATAGCCAACATCTAGGCGACTTGGACAATCCTGACAACCAACGACAAGCCTTAGCCGCTATTAAAGATTTACAACACCTCTACGGCATTAAAAATCCAAACCTCATCCACGATTTGCATCCTGATTATTTCGGTAGCCGTTACGCAAGCCAACAAGCCCACAGTCAAACGATTCAACATCACCACGCCCACATTCTGGCTTGCATGGCGGAACATCAACTAAAACCACCGATATTAGGTTTTGCTTGGGACGGTGCTGGACTAGGAAACGATGGATTAACTTGGGGTAGCGAGGCTTTATTGATTAACCAACAAGGTTTTCAACGACTAGCCCATTTACGCCCGCTTGCCTTAATCGGTGGTGACAGCGCGGCACGCGAACCGCGTCGTGCGGCCTTGGCTTTGTTATATCAACTTTACGGCGATCAGCTCAGCGATGAATCGGCTGGTCTACAACGCTTTGAACCCGCACAACGGCCGTTACTAAAACAAATGCTGGCTAAAAATCTCAACTGCCCGTTAACCACCAGTGCTGGTCGTTTATTTGATGCTGTCGCCAGCTTGCTGGATATTTGCCAAATCAATCATTACGAAGGCCAAGCGGCAATGCTGCTTGAGCAACAAGCCCATTTATCAACGCTAACCGCCGAATATCCATTTAAGCTAAGCGACACCACGCCAAGCATCATCGACTGGCAACCGTTGATGGAAGCACTATTGCTTGACCTCAATCAAAGCCCAATTCACGACATCGCTGCAAAATTCCACAACACCTTAGCGGTAATCATCCTGCAACTAGCCGAGCGAGCTGGGGTAAAATGCATAGTCCTAAGCGGCGGTTGTTTTCAAAACGCCTGCTTAACCGCAAAAACCGTTGCCAAATTACAGGCCGCTAGTTTTACGGTTTACCGCCACCAAAAGCTACCGCCCAATGACGGCGGCCTTGCCGTTGGCCAGCTATATGCCGCCAGCCTCAATGCCTCTGTCATAAATTGGTCATAAACCATTGCTAGATTAGGAGGATTATTGAGCTTGAGAAAACACAAATTTATGTCGAATTTGAATATTTTGGTTGTCGAAGACGAAGAAGCCATCCGCGAAATGCTAATCATGGCGCTTGGTCAAAACCAATTAAATGTTACCGCTGTTGCCAGTGCTGAAGAGGCACTAAAAACCTTGGCTGACAAAACGATGGATTTACTGGTGCTAGATTGGATGCTACCCGGCATAAGCGGCGTTGAATTAGCTAGACGCTTAAAGAACGACCCGCATTACAAACAATTACCGATCATTCTGCTGACCGCAAGAGGCGAAGAAGCCGATAAAATTCGTGGTTTAGAAATTGGTGCCGACGATTACATGACTAAACCGTTTTCACCGAAAGAATTAGTCGCGCGAATTAAAGCGGTGATGCGCCGTAGCGGCAAACTCAATGAAAGTGGTCAAATCAGTGTCGATAGCATTGTCTTAGACCCAGAACAACACCGCCTCAGTATTGATGGCAAAACATTAGAAATCAGCCCAACCGAATTTAAGCTGATGCAATTTTTTATGAGCAACCCCGACAAAGTTTACAGTCGCACCCATTTACTGGACCAAGTCTGGGGACGCAGCGTTTATATCGAAGAACGCACCGTAGACGTCCATATTCGCCGTCTACGCAAAATTTTGGCTGAATATGGCCGTGAAGATTTAATCCAAACCGTGCGCGGCTTTGGATACCGCTTTTCAATTACAGGTTAAAACATGCAACGCTGGCAACGCGAAATCAATATCACCATCGGCTTAGTAACACCGGCTTTAGTCGTCAGTTTCTTTGTCGGTCATTTATCGACTTTGTTGCTTGCCGTCACCAGCTTTTTATTAATCCGCCAAACTTTAGCTGTCAACGAACTGGAAAAATGGCTAAATAAAGGCGCATTTGGTGATAGACGCGACCAAAAAGGCATTTGGGGCGATATTTACTATCACTTGTGGAAAATCAAAAAAACCGAAAAGAAGCGCAAGAAAAAACTCAGCAAAATGGTGGAACAGTTCAGATCATCAACTGATGCTTTACCCGATGCTGCTGTTGTCATGGGTAGCTATGCCGAAATTGAATGGAGTAACCGCGCCTGTCGCGATGTTTTAGGCTTAAAAAAATCTGACAAAGGCCAGCGCGTTCCTAACTTGATCCGTAATCCGCAGTTTGTTCAATATCTAAAATCCAACGATTACCAACAAAAAATCATTATTCCCTCGCCGGTTAACGAAAACATCATTCTGCAAATCAGCATCGTGCCTTATGGCGATGGCTTACGCTTGCTATTGGCACAAGATGTCACGCAACTGAAAAACATCGAGCGGATGCGTACCGATTTTGTCGCTAACGTTTCGCATGAACTCAGAACCCCGCTGACAGTTTTAAAAGGCTATTTGGAAACCTTGGTTGAAATGGACGACGGCCAAAGTATTTACTCACGTTCATTCCAAAACATGGCCACCCAAACCGAACGCATGAATCTGTTAATCGACGATTTATTGCTACTGGCACGATTAGAATCGAAAACCAAATCCAGCCAATGCGTTAACGCCCCAGAATTACTTAAACAAATCTGCCAAGAAAGCCGCTTACAAGCCAAAGACGCCTGCCGAATTGAGTTGATTCTTGAATCCGAAGCCAAAATCCAAGGCAATGAAGAAGAATTGCGAAGCGCGTTTAGTAATTTAGTCACCAACGCCCTGAAATACTCACCCGCCGATAAACCAGTCAAAGTCCGCTGGCAGCAAGCCGATGATGGGGTATTTTTTGAAGTTGAGGACTTTGGCGAAGGCATTTCAAACGCTGATATTCCAAAAATTACCGAACGTTTTTACCGCGCCGAGGTAAAACGTAATCATAAAATCAACGGCACCGGCTTAGGCTTGGCGATAGTCAAACATGTATTAGTTAGACACGATGCCAAGCTGGAAATTAACAGCCAAATAGGTAAAGGTAGCCGGTTTAAATGCTGGTTTCCGGCGAAGAAGATTTGTTAAGGTTTACAGCTTCCCCAGTACAAAAGCACCAGACAATATAACGATTACAACCAACCGATACAGCCATTTTCCGACTCCATGCCTCGCTAATCCTTTGCAAGTATCCATAAACACCTGCAAGGACACTTCGCCTTCATGCATTTATCCTGCTACATCGACAGGATAAAAATCCGCTCCGCCATTTAAAGCTATAAATTCACCTCGAAATCATTCAAAGTCAGAGTCATAAGTAATGACAGCATTAACGCCGTTGATAGTCATTTGGTTAATCATCGAATAGCTGCTTATAAATTCTACCGCTACTCTAGCCGAGTGCCGCTCAGGAATTGATAACTCGTCTATCTCTAGCTCCGCAAAACGCGATTGAATTCGTTGGGCAAATCCCGCAGAGGCAGGCTTAGCAGCTAATGCCCTCAACAAAATATCCTCACCGATATTCCCTTAAAAACTCATAACAACTTCACCAGCGCCGCAATAATGGCAACCTGAGCCAACATTAAGCCACCTACCCATTTAACAATGTCCACTTTCAGTTCAAGTAAATCATTTTTTGAGGCGAGAGGGGCAATATCGGCTTTGGTCGCTAGTTCACCTTGTGATTTTTTTAGCACAGACACAACTGTTTCTCACTGTTGGCGTGTAAATCCACTGGTTTCAAGCTCATTAACTAACTCTTGTGTATCAAATGTAATTGTAGCCATTGTTAGCTCCGTAAATTTAACCCTGTGAAAGCTCGAATCATAACCTAATCAAATCCACTTTATATGCAGTTATCCTCATCCTACCAAAAATCCCCCATAGGACAATCCCGCCAGACTGCCTATAATTGGCGGCTTTTGATTTAACTGCCTGAGGTTGGAATGTTTTCCGAAACCGTTTTAGCGTTATCACAGTGGCAAATGTCGATAAGCGCTTTACTGCATTTTGTATTTATCCCTTTAACCCTTGGATTGTCGTTACTACTGGTAGCGCTGGAATCCTTATATCTACTCACCAACCAAGCACATTACCTAAACGCCAGCCGTTTCTGGGCGCGGTTATTTAGCGTCAACTTTAGCTTGGCTTTAGCCAGTCGCTTGGTGCTGTTGTGTCAATTTGGCGCGGGGAGTTCTTATTTTTCCCGCTACGTTGGCGATGTGTTTGCCCTGCCGTTGGCGATTGAAGCTTTGAGTAGTTTCTTTTTGGCTTCGGTGTTGTTTGGGCCATTTTGGTTTGGTTGGGCGCGTTTGAGTAAACAGCAACATTGGCTGATTACTTGCTTATTGGCGCTGTGTCTTAATCTGTCGGCTTTGTGGTTGATTAGCGCTTATGCGTGGCTGGAAAATCCAGTTGGCGCCAGCTTTAATCTGCATTCGCTACGGATTGAATTAAACGATGTCAATCAATTGCTCAACAATCCAGCGGCGATATTTAAAACCCTGCATTTGCTTGGCCTTTGCTATGCAATTGCCGCTGCCAGTGTGTTGGCGATTAGTGCTTGGCTGGTGTCGAAAAATCCCAACGATCCGCTTGGCCGCATCAGTTACAAACTAGCCGCACCGATTGGCTTAGTGGCGATTTTGCTGGCTTGGCCGATTCAACCAACCCCAAACCGTTTGAGCCAAACTATTCAACAATCCGCCCTCAATGGCGGTGATTTGCAAAGCTTATTGCCGGAAATAGAAAGCCATGTCCGCAATGGTCTGACAGCTTATCAAAGCTTGCTGGCTTGGCGCGATGACGATAAAAACAGCGCTTTGCAAGCCCAAGTCGAGCAACATCAAGTCGATTTAGGCTATGCCTTGTTATTACAGCGTTTCACCACGCACATCGAAAACGCTAACGAACAACAAATCAAACTCGCCGCACAATCAGCGTTACCGGCTGAACCTGCGGCACTGTTGTGGACTCATCGCCTGTTAATCGGCTTGGGCGTATTGATTATGGCTGGCTTTATTGCCGCTTGTGTGGGCGGTTTAGGCCAAGGCGCGTTGAAACCTTGGCTGATTCAACTCAGCATTTTCACTGCACCTCTGCCTTGGTTATTAGGCTTAGGCGATCATTTCCTTAACCAAGCCAGCCAACAACCTTGGCTAGTCGCCGAATTGTTGCCGAGCTTTTTAAGCTATTCCTCGCTGTCGGTCAGCGCACTGGCGATTAACTTCGGTATTTATCTAATCACCGGCACAGGCTTGGTCTGTGTTGCTGGGATTTTGATGGCTTACTTAACCTTTAGCCACGCCAGAGGAGCAGCGCAATGAATTTAGATTACGAAGTTTTACGTTTAGTCGCTTGGGCTTTGCTGGTTTTGGCCTTGGTCGGTTATGCCCTTAATGAAGGGATTACCTTAGGCACCAGTATGTTGTTGCCGTTGATTTCGCAAAGCGACAAAGAACGGCAATTAATCATCGCCAGCATCGCCGCTACCACCCAAGGTCAACAAGCGTGGCTAGTGGCTGTCATCGCGATTTTATTTGCCGCTTGGCCTATCGCTTATGCGGTGAGTATGGCCTGTCTGCAACTACCAATTTTGCTGTTGCTATTGGCTTGGCTAATTCGGCCTTTGGGTTTTGTGTTTCGAGATGCGGCTAATGAGCAATGGCGTCAGTATTGCGACAAAGCTTTGGCAATTGGCGGTTGGGTTTCGACCTTGATGGTGGGGATGATTGCTGGCAATTTGCTAAAAGGCATTCCTTTTCATATGGATAACGACATGCGGATTTTGTTTTTAGGCGATTTTTCGACCTTGGTGAATCCGTTTGCTTTGTTAGTGGCTGGGATTGCGATTTGCTTGTTTTTATCGCACGCGGCTTTATTTCTACAACTCAACCCGCAAGCTTCGTTTTATAGCGCCAGCAAAAGCATGGGCTATAAAGCTGGATTTGGTTTTATCGTTTTATTTGTGCTGACTGGCTTGTGGGTAATTCGCTTGGAAGGCTATCACATCAGCTCCGAGATTCTCACCAATGCCGCCAGTAACCCGTTGATGAAATTCGTCAAACGCGGCGAAGACTTATGGCTGGACAATTACGAACATCAATATATGGTTTGGGCTTTGCCAAGTTTGGCGATTATTAGCGCTGGATTAGGCTTGTGGTTGTCGAAAATCGAACGTAATTACTGGGCGTTCCTCAGCAGCTCTGTCGCGGTCACCATGACCATTTTCACCACCGCTTTCACCATGTTCCCGTTTATTTTGCCGTCTAATCGCTCGCTAAACACCTCATTAACTTTATGGGATGCCAGCGCCAGCCAAGCAACTTTAAACCTGTTGGTGCCGATAGTGGCGGTGGCTTTATTGTTGATGGCATTGATTAGCCGCTGGTCGTTTAGACTGCCAAATCATTTAAGCAAAACCGCTGCGTCGAAAACCGGCTGTTCGCAAATCAGCTAAACTCGGCAATAGTTTGATACCCTAAGCGTTTATTGACACTTTTTACCTATTGGAAACAGCTATGACCGATTTACCTAACTGCCCAAAGTGCGGCTCTGAATATACTTACAACGATGGCAACATGACCATCTGTTCTGAGTGTGCCCACGAATGGTCAGCAGACGCCAGCAACGACAACAATGACGATGCGAAGGTGATTAAAGATTCAAACGGCAACATCCTGCAAGACGGCGACACCGTCACCGTGATTAAAGACCTGAAAGTCAAAGGTTCATCATTGGTGGTGAAAGTCGGCACCCGCGTTAAAAACATCCGCTTGGTTGACGGCGATCATGATATTGATTGCAAAATCGACGGCATTGGCGCGATGAAATTAAAATCTGAATTTGTGAAAAAGGCTTAATCTGCAAGCCAAATCGCTATTTACCATCACTTTGCTGAGGAGCAAGTATGCAAACAAAAATTAAAGCTATTTTGGGGTTTTCACTGTTGCTAGGTGCTGTTTCGATGATCAGCCCAGCTTTTGCAGAAACCCCAGCGGCGGAACATGCTGACACGCATAATCACGCTGCCGAAGAAAACTTTGAATGGCCAGGTATTTACACAGGCTTTATCCCTTGTGCCGATTGCATCGGTGTAAAAACCACCTTGGCATTGAACAAAAACAGCAGCTACATCTTAATGACCCAATTCGTTGGCAAATCGGAAAGAGAGTTTGTCGAAAAAGGTAAATTTGCTTTCAACAAAGCCAGCAACACCATCATCTTAACCCCACGCAACAGCACCACAGCGAATAGCCAACAATATTTAGTCGGTGAAAATTCACTGATTCAATTGGATAACAGCGGTAACAAAGTGACTGGTAAATTGGCAGAGCGTTATATCTTGCGTAATAGCGACATAACCGCTAACCCACCATCGCATTCAGGTCATCATTAATAACTTTCCAGTCTGACCTAGCCAGCTTGAAAAGCACTAGCAGGACGGGATATTCATCCCGTCCTTCCTGTTTCAAATTACTTCTGAAGTAGTAGAAAACATTTCAGACTGGGTTTAAACCCAGTCTGGCTCTCGCCTAAAGCGGACATAACTCCAACCCAATCACTTCACAGCCCGCAACAAATTCCCATAATACAAATCCTTCCCCGTACTGGTTTGCATCCACAACTCCGCCACCACCACATCCCTGGCCTTAAAATACCGATTCGCCAAACCACGCATATCAGCCAAACTAATACTCGGCGAATAAGTATTCAAAATCAAAAATCCATTCGGCGCTAACAAAGCCTGCGCCCCCGCCAGCAAGGCTTCTAATTTATGCTCCAGCTTCCATTTCTCACCTTTCGCCCCCAGCCCCCAAGCCGGTGGATCCATGATAATGCCGTCATACATCTTGCCGCGCTTCAATTCACGCTCAACAAACTTCAAAGCATCTTCCCTCACCCATTTAATATCGCTCAAACCGCTAAGCTGCATATTGCCATTCGCCCAGCTGATTAATTGTTTAACCGAATCCACATGTAAAGTCTCCGCACCGGTTTGACGCGCCACACAAGAAGCCGCGCCGGTATAAGCAAACACATTCAGAAAGCGCCCATCAGCCGGTAAATGCTCGGCGATGAAATCCCAGTTAGTGCGTTGTTCGGGAAACAAGCCAAGGTGCTTAAAACGGGTCAGTTCTAATTGAAACTTCAAATTGCCATAACTGATTTGCCATTGGCTAGGCGCTCCGTCTTTCAAAGCTTGCCAAGCACCGGTTTGATTACTGGTTTCGACAAACGCCCAATCCGCTCGCTCGCGCCATTGTTGTAGGGTTTGATCGGGTTTGAAATAAGCGTTGACCTCTGGGCGAATGGTTAAAACCTGCCCCCAGCGTTCCAGTTTCTGGCCATTGCCGGCGTCGAGTAATTGGTAATCGTCCCAGCCTTGGGTAAATATGCGTTGGTTCATTGGTGATGGTGGATTGAGTTTTTGGCGGGTAGTTTAGCGGGTTATGGGCGATTTGATTTGATTAATGGTTGGGCTTATAGGAAGTGTTGAGCGATAGCGAAGCACATCAATCACGAACGATGACGCCTCCTTGCGTCAGCAGCATCGTAATAAGGCATGAGTTTATAACTCTTTTATTATTTCAACACTCCCATTAATAAATTGTGCTCGACAAACTTCAACAGCTGGATTTATTTCTTTAACTTGCTGTTTAATTTCAATTGCCTGCTCATCACTTGTTTGCGATCCAAGGATAATGCGGTTAATACATTTTTTGGGTATTTTATAAATATGCAGTTGATTATTGTTTTGTTGCTCGCATTCCACCAAGGGCATAACTACACGAAATTCTTGCTCATAGCTCCAGTCTTTATATTTAGAGAAAAAACCATTCTCATGTGAGCTAGGTTCAAATGTTATTCCACATTTTTCACCGTTGTAGGTTATCTGTCTAACTTGACGAAGAACACCTGTTTCATCACCTTTAAATGTTTGATCCAGATTAATAAATTCAATAACAAAACCCTTGCTATTGTTTGCATAATGAGCCCACATAGGAAGGCAATTAAAATGATTGGTAAGGCACAAAACCCCTACGTTTGAAACAATTTCTTGTGATGCTTGCACAAAAAACTGTTTGACTTCATCAAAATTTTTTTCGTAATTGGCATTTTTGATAATCGCACTAGCCTCTGTGCTGTTATTGGGAATTGGACGTGTTTTCAATCTAGGAGCTAGAGCTCTAAGAATATTACCTTGTTGACGAAGGTACTTCATGTCGCATTCGGAATACCCCTTTTGTTGCATGTGTTTAAGCGAGTCAAGAATATCTTGATCGTTTAGTGTTGGAGTCATTTCAGAGGGATCATTTAGCTCTGGAATTGGAGTGAACTTCACATTACCTGCCAATATATTTTTAACAGCATTAATATCAGATATAAATTTATAAAGTAGTGACATATGGATTTTATTTGTTAGAGTTAATGGATTTGCATACTGTACTGATCGACAATGAAGCACAAAATCATCAATTATTAGGCTTGCTTGTCCCGCACATTGTATATTCTCACCTAAAAATCACTAACAGCAAAACTAAGTTACGGAACTGAATATCGCGTAAACCCCAGTTCATAAGATGATGACATGGACTCCTCTCCACACCCAACGGTGTCACAATGCACCAGACAATTAAAACGGGGCAAAGAGGAGTCCGAAATGAATCGTAACGTAGTGGGTTTGGATATTGCAAAAAACATTTTTCATTTATACATCGA
>CAIXED010000036.1 GCA_903918375.1 uncultured Pseudomonadota bacterium
CCGAAGGTCAATTAAGCACCTTCATCAAGAGACCGAATATATGGCTGCAATCTTGATCTCTGTTAAAAGCATTAATTTTGATAATACTTGGCTTGCAATTGGAGAGGAGTCCATATATGTGCTGAACAGTGTGAAGCGCATCGTTCGCGATTGGTACGGTTCGTAAACTCACCATCCTACGCCTGCTTTTGGCTGGATATTTGCCATCGGCACTTTGGTTTCGTCAGGCGACTTTTGGCCGATTTTGCTCTATCACCTACGAAGGAAAAATTGATCCAAAGCAAAATAGCCAAGTGTCCGATTGGTATCCGAAAAGTAACCATGTGTATATGTGGTTATTAGTTGAACAGAAATATTGTTAAATACGGAATAATTGGATTATTCGAAATTTAATTGCATAATGCAGGTATATTTTTGTTTTCGGGTGAATGCAATGTTGGTCGAGTTTCGAATTAAAAACTTCCGGAGCTTACGTGATGAGCAGGTACTTAGCTTGGTTGCGTCTACAGACAAGAGTTTGCTGGACACCCATGCCATGAAGACAGGACTGAAGGCTGCTCCACATGTATTGAAGGGCGCTGTCATGTATGGTGCCAATGCAAGTGGCAAGTCCAATCTCATTAAAGCCTTGCAGTACATGCGTAGTGTAGTGTTGGAGTCGGCAGCCCTACAGCCGGGGCAGACCTTTGATCGGCTCTCACCTTTTAAGTTGGACACTTTATCTGGCAGCCTGCCAACTGAGTTCGAGGTCACCTTCATCCTAGGTGGAGTGCGTTACCAGTATGGTTTTGCCATGAACACGCATCGCATCGTCAGTGAGCAATTATTGGTGTACAAAGCGTTCAAGCCACAACGCTGGTTTGATCGTCATTTTGATGATGAAAGTGGCAAAGATGTGTATGAATTTAGCTCCAGTCTGAAGGGGGCCAAAAACCTATGGGAGGGCGCCACTCGCCCTAATGCGCTGTTTCTATCAATGGCTGTGCAACTTAACAGCGAGGCATTGCGCCCTGTGTTTGACTGGTTTGCCAACCGACTGGTGATTTTAAATGAGCTCACACCACTGTCCCCACAATTTTCGGTACAAATGCTCAAGCACGAAGAGCAACGCAAGGCGATTTGTGATTTTCTACGTGCTGCTGATATCAGTATTGCCGATATAGAAGTAGCCACAAAGCAAGCCATGGTCCACAGTTTCAGTTTTGATTTGGCCACTGGCAAGCGTGAAGAAGAAATGGGAGAGCAAGCCGTAGAAGAAGTAAAGTTTCGCCATATGACCGAACATGGAAATGCCGTTTTCGATTTGATGGACGAATCCAGCGGTACCCGTAATTTATTGTTTCTAACCGGTCCCATTCTGGACATTCTGAACAAAGGACTGACATTAGTGGTAGATGAACTGGACACCAGTTTGCATACGTTGTTGGTGCAAGCACTGGTGCGCTTGTTTCACCGTCCTGATATCAATACGTGCGGGGCACAGATAATCTTCACCACTCATGATACCTCTTTGCTTGATACTTACGGCTTGTTCAGACGTGATCAAGTCTGGTTTGTCGAAAAAGGTACTGATCAAAGTTCGTGTCTGTATCCGTTGCTTGATTTCAGTCCGCGCAAGAGTGAAGCATTAGAGCGTGGATACCTGCAAGGGCGTTACGGTGCGTTGCCATTTTTGCAAAGTCAGGCGCTTGGAATGAAACACTAATGGGGCGCGATAATCAGGCAAAAATTCGGCAGTTACGCCGCAAAGAGGCTAAGGAGGCACAGCGAGCCGTTTATGCTCGCATCCTGATTGTGACCGAAGGTAGCAAGACCGAGCCGCTATATCTGGGAGAGATTTGTGCCGCTTATCGGCTTCATTCCGCTAACGTAGAAGTCCAACCAGGGCAACTGGGTACTGCACCTATGCAGGTGGTGCTTTATGCCAAGCAATTATTTGAACATGGTGATTTGAACAAAGGCATTCGCCCCAAGAGCTTTGATCAGATTTATGCTGTATTTGATCGCGACGAACATGAAAGTTATTTCAATGCACTGAGTTTGGCGCAATCGCTTGACGGCAATCTGCGCAACCATGATAGGCAGCCAGTCAGTTTTAAAGCTATTGCATCGGTTCCCAGTTTCGAGCTTTGGTTATTGTTGCACTACGAGGATATTCAATCACCGATTCCTCGAGATCAGGTAATGGAACGCTTAAAGAAGCACATCCCAGATTATGACAAAGGTGCAGGTGGGATGTTTGCGATCGCAAGAGATAAGCTGGAAACAGCGATGCTACGGGCAGAATTACTGGCAGGGAAATTTAATGCATACACCGACCCTGAACCGTTTACCGGTATGCATGAACTGGTTAATTTGTTGGTCACGTTACGCACATGTTGATTTTCCAATGAGGAATATCAAGATTATTAACTTTCCAATAATAGCGTAGATTAAAAACGTCGAGGAAATATGGAAAAAGACACCCAACACGGATCAGCCATAATAAAAGTTTTGCGCTCCGATTCGGTAGTTGATATTTGAAAGGAATATTTAGAGCTTGGAATTGATAGAGCACTCGAATCTGGTGTGCTTGAAAATATTCCACTCATGACACAGTGGTTGGAATATTTAGCGCGGTCGGTTCCGTAAAAGACCAACTACTCGCCACCAAGCTACTTCGATTCATCAGCCAGCTTTCGGAAATATCTCTAGAAGAGAGAAACGAGATGGTTGACAAGTTGAATGAGGATGACAAATTCTCCGGCAGAGCTGGAGCGGCTGTAATTGAAATTCTGGACAGAATGGAGAGTCAGAAAAAGCCCGAATTGGCGGCAAAAGATGAAGTCAGTTCGTCATTCTATCAGCGTTTTGGCTTTATCTTTTGCGACAATCAACCTTTGAAACTGTATTTACCGATCTGGTGAGCACTGTTTATTAATAGCTATAATCGCAATCACCATAAAAATAACGCAAAGTAATCCAGAATGAAAATCGGCCGAAATGATCTTTGTCCTTGTGGCAGTGGCAAAAAATACAAACGTTGCTGCATGGATAACGTTTCAAAACAGCAGTCAGATATGTTGGACGACATTAGGCAAGTGATGGGGATGAATCCGCATCTTAGTCTTGATGAGTTAAATCTGGTCATTCAACGAAGAACAGCAGATCGAAATAATCAGCCAAATTCAGATTTTTGCGGTCTATCGCCCACTCAAATGACTAATTGGCTATATGCACCGTTTGGTGAGCTTTCCGAAATAACTATTAGTCCACCTAATGGTTTATCAACTAGCCCAGTGATGCGTTATTTGGCTTTGATTCTGGATGAGACTATGTCGCAAGACGGCTCGTTTAAAGCAACCGCTAAAGGTAATTTGCCCGCCAAATTAGTCAAACAAGCTACTGCGCTTTTACCAGAGTTTGCCATTGCAAAGTTTGATAAGCCTATTAACATTAATGAATTTGGTGGCAGTAGTGAAGAAAAATTCAACGCTTTGCATTACACCCGTGTATTGGCCGAGATCGCAGGTATCATCTACCTTAAAAGCGGACGTTTTCATGTAAAAAAAGCGGCGCAAAAACAGTACCAGATTCATGGGTTAAATGCCTTCTTTTTACCGATGCTTGAGGCAGCAGTGACTGGGTACAATTGGGGGTACCTAGATGCTTGGGATGACCACATCAATGTCCGCACATTCTGGGTATTTATGCTTTGGCGACTACAAAGCCATGCATCTATTGAAAAATTAACTGAGGAAATGTGTGTCGCTTTTCCAGATTTCCTGAATCAGTTTCCAAGCGAAAAGTACTTCTCGTCTCAGGAGCAACTGGCAATGTTAATTGAAACACGTTTTGTTGAACGGTTTTTACAGTTTTGGGGGTTTGTAACGGTTAGTCCGAGAAGTATGCTCGATAATGAAAAAGTACCAAGAACAGTTGACTTACAGCAATTGCTGAATCAGACATTTAAGTTTTCTATGTGATTTTCAGTTTTGAATCTCATTGTCTAAGAGATCGTGGGTAGAACCCCGTCTGACGGCAAAGCAGATCCTGCAAGAAAGCCAGGTTTGATTGTGAAAAATCGACCCGTTTCCGCCGATTGCTCTGTTCCATTGAATGACCCTTATTTATCCTTAACCTGCCACCGATAATCTGCGCAGCTTGGATGATTAATGCAGTTTATTTTTTCAGCTTTCCGTGTGCCACACCGGATTAGCTCTACGCTATACAGGCCCTTCGGGCGGAGGAAAATAGTGAATACAACACAAGTTTACGAAGGGATCATCAATGCATTGAAAGTGGCTTCGGAAAATATCTCAAATGAACCAGAGATCGTCAAGACAGCAATTGATGAGATAAACAAAATAAACCTCCCCGGAAACATAAAAAGGCAAACCGGATTTTGCCATCAGAAGCCTTATGCCCTGTTCGTAGATCCAAAAGAAATAAACCAATACAAACGAACAGAACTAGGCGATTTGATGTTCGTGGTGAAGTTCATCAATCGTGGCGAGTGTATTGACTATCGAACATTGTTCTTTCAGGCCAAGTACGATAAAGACTTCAAAAAATTCAAGATTGAAAAACATCAACAGCGATTCTATTCAGAAATCGAGAAAATCGACTTTAAGTTCGGAAACAAGGTCTATAGTGATGGAAATATCGAGCCAATCATCTGGAAGCATTTGACTTCGGCAGAAAACTTCGGCGACTACTTTCTTATTGGAAGTGGAAGAGCTCTGGATGTCGGACTTACTTGTATTAATAGCCAATATGACCCATCTGGGAACCAGTTCAGTTTCGATATACGGCAGCATTACCATATTGCTCCCCGCCATTTTTCGTTTGGTTGGGAATTCCAAAGACCATTACTCAGCTTTCTGTCTCCCTATGGGAAGGGAAATAAGGTTGAAGGTTTGCTAAAAATATTCACTGAACTCATATACAAAAAATTAGGAATGATTGCTGATCCACCTGAGGAGCACCAAGGATATTGGGAAGAAGACCCCAGCGGTTTCGGTGTCGTAGAGTTTACATTTGTTGAGGAATGAATCGTATAACAATGATTTCAACCTGACTCGGCTATGTCACTTTTTTGCTTTCGCAAAAACCGCGCCATTGACGCCTCGCAGGTTAAACGACAGCTTTCTGTTTTACAGCCGACCTACACAGAAATACTTGAATGTCGCAAATTGGCCGATTTTAGCCAATCATGCCAAGATGGAGCTAAACTTAATTTTCATTCTAAAGCGCTTTTTTAATTTGCACGATGCCTATCCTTTAATTTCCCTTCAAAACCAAGCCTCTTTACCCCTATGGTAAGATTAACGATTTAATTGATACCTAACCTAGTTTGCAAGCAAGCGTTAGAAACCACTTTATGACACAAACTCCCAATAACTTAGCAGCCTATATCTGGTCATTAGCCGATTTGTTACGCGGTGACTTTAGACAAAGCCAATACGGTCGTATTATCTTGCCTTTTACCTTATTACGCCGTCTTGAGTGCGTACTGGAAGAAAGTAAAGACGAAGTGTTGGCTCAGGTTGAAAAAGTACAAGCCATGAATGTGTCAGAAGAGGCGCAAGAAAAGCTACTACTTAGAGCCACCAAAGGCTTATCGTTTTACAACACATCCAAAATGGATTTATCCAAACTGGGTGAAGCCGGTATCGCGGCCAATCTTGAAGCATACATTCAAAGCTTTTCAAAAGATGCGCGTGAGATTTTTGAACACTTTAAATTTTTAGAGTTTATCGGTCAGCTCAACGATGCAAACCTGCTCTACAAGATTGTGCAAAAGGTTAAAACAACCGATTTAAGTCCTAAGGTCATTTCAAATCACGATATGGGTTTGGTGTTTGAAGAGCTAATTCGTCGTTTTGCGGAAAGCTCAAACGATACCGCCGGTGAACACTTTACCCCGCGAGACATTATTCGCCTCACTACCTCGTTGGTCTTTATGGAGGATGATGAAGCCCTGACCAGCCCAGGTATTATTCGCACTATTTACGATCCTACGGCTGGTACTGGTGGTTTCCTTTCTGCTGGCATGGAATACGTTCACGAGTTAAATCCGCAAGCAGTGATGCGTGCCTATGGACAAGAGCTTAATCCTGAAAGCTATGCGATTTGCAAAGCGGATATGCTGATTAAAGGCCAAGAAGTCAAAAACATCAAACTCGGCAATACCTTATCTAATGACCAGCTCTATGCCGACAACTTTGACTACATGCTATCCAATCCACCTTTTGGTGTGGACTGGAAAAAGATTGAATCCGACATTAAAGATGAACATACGGTAAAAGGTTTTGATGGTCGTTTTGGGCCTGGTTTACCGCGAGTGTCTGATGGTTCGTTACTGTTCTTATTACATTTGATCAGCAAGTTACGTGATGCCGCCGAAGGTGGTGCGCGGATTGGCATTATTCTCAACGGCTCACCGCTGTTTACCGGAGGGGCAGGTTCTGGTGAATCAGAAATCCGTCGCTATATTTTAGAAGCCGATTTGTTAGAAGCGATTGTCGCGTTACCAACCGACATGTTTTACAACACGGGCATTTCCACTTATGTTTGGGTGTTGTCGAATAAAAAAGCCGCAGAGCGCAAAGGCAAAGTTCAGTTAATCAACGGCGTCAATTTGTGCGGCAAAATGCGTAAGTCGTTAGGTAGTAAACGTAACGTTATGGATGATGACGATATCGCCACGATCACCCGCTGCTTTGGTGCTTTTGAAGTGATTGAAGCGCTTGAATTAGACAAACCTGCTGAGCAAAAAAGCAATCGTGGTCGTCAATCGGCTAATCCAAAAGCCGAAGCAGCAAAAACCTTTGCCTGCAAAATCTTTAACACCTATCAATTCGGTTATCGCCGCATCACTATAGAACGCCCATTACGCGAGTCTTATCAGTTTAGTCATGAACGGATCGAATCTTTGCGTTTTGACAATGGCTCTTTAAATGCCGTCATGCAGTGGGTTTATGCAGAATATGCTATCCAAGATTGTTGGTCTGATGCCCCCGATTGTGACCATTACGGCGATTTAACAGCACACAGTGAAGCCATTCGTAAACATTGCAAAAACCACTTTAGTGAACTCAAGGAAAAGCATCTCAAAGATTTATTGGATCGTGACTTTTGGCTAGAGCAAAAAAGGCTACTACTTAAAGCGCAACAATTACAGACGGTCATCGGTTTAGAACAGCATGACAATATGAACCTGTTTGATGATGCGCTTAATGCTGCTGCTAAAACAGCGGCAGTTAATTTGGATGCAAAAGACAAAAAGCAAATCAAAGCGGCTGTCAGTTGGAAGAATCCGGCTGCGGAAAAAGTCATCAAAAAAATCCATAAAAGCAAAGCCAATGCTATCTATGGTTTATTCGACGTCGATGGTCAAACGCTTGAATACCAAGCCGATAGCGATCTGCGGGATAATGAGAATGTACCACTTGATCCTAGTCAGACAGTCAATGCCATTAACGAAGCCTACTTTCTAAAAGAAGTACAACCGCACGTCCCTGATGCCTGGATAGATGCCAGTAAAAAGGATGAAAAGGATCACCAGATTGGTATTGTTGGTTATGAAATTCCGTTTAATCGGCATTTTTATCAATACCAACCGCCCAGAAATTTAGTGGAAATCGATGCCGATTTGGATAAAGTCAGCGCCGAGATTATGGATTTATTGCGCGAAGTACATTCGTGAAATAATCAATGCAAATCCTTTAACAACGAGGTAAGCCAGTATGCAAGCCATAGAATTTGAAGCAACGACTTTTCAACACACCATTCGCATTCCCGATCATATTCCCAATGGCGTTTCTCTTCGGGTTTTGTTGCTGGTTGATGATGCAAAAACCAAAAACGATACCAGTCACTGGAAAAACCTACTTGGCTCAATGCCCAATGTGGGCAGTGATGAGGATTTTTCTCGTTCTTTGGACTATGGGCGGGAAATATCGTGGGATTCTTAATTGATACCAATGTATTGTCGGAATTACGCAAAGGCTTAAAAGCTAACGTTGGTGTTCAAAACTGGTTTTCAAATGCCGATAGCAATGATCTGTATATTTCGGTTTTAACCTTGGGTGAAATTCGTCAGGGTATCGAACAACTTAAACGTCGTGATCTACAAGCCTCAATCGCTTTAGACCTCTGGCTTAAACAAATTGAAATAGCATCGGAGCAACTTATTCTGCCAGTGACTCACACGATTGCTGAGCGTTGGGGATGTATCAATGTACCTGACAAAATGCCAGTTATTGATGGATTTTTAGCAGCGACCGCTTTGGTGCATGATTTAACGCTAGTGACTAGAAATATTCGTGATGTCGAACGCAGTGGCGTTAAATTGTTAAATCCGTTTAGTGAAGATGTGAGGTCATGAAATATAAGGCTTATTCTGAGTATAAAGATTCAGGAATTGAGTGGGTTGGTGGTGTTCCGAGTGAGTGGCAAGTAAAACCACTCTTTGGGGTTGCTGCTACTGAGTCTGTAAAAAATGGAGATGGCGCAGAAGCAAATGTCCTATCTTTGAGTTATGGCAATATTATAAAAAGAGATGTTGAAGATAATTTTGGCCTTTTGCCAGAGTCATTTAACACTTACCAATTAGTAAAGCCAGGTGAGATAGTTCTAAGGTTAACGGATTTACAAAACGATAAAAGAAGCTTAAGAGTTGGTCAAGCAAAGGAAAATGGAATAATAACTTCGGCTTATCTGAAATTGATCGCTAAAAGAAATCAGTTGAACGATAGTTTCCTTTATCGATTATTACATTCATATGACACAACGAAAGTGTTTTATGGAATGGGTGGAGGCTTAAGACAGTCGATGAAGTTTGAAGAAATGAGGCGATTGCCTGTATTAGTTCCTTCATTGGCTGAACAGGAAAAAATCGCCAACTTCCTTGACCACGAAACCGCCAAAATAGACACCCTGATTGAAAAACAGCAACAACTCATCCAATTGCTAAAAGAAAAACGTCAGGCAGTGATTAGTCATGCTGTGACGAAAGGTTTAGATCCTGATGTGCCTATGCGGAATTCTGGGGTTGAGTGGTTGGGGGAGGTGCCGGAGCATTGGGTTATTGCACAGTTGAAATTTAATACATTAGAAATGCAAACTGGCCCATTTGGTAGTCAGCTACATGCTGAGGATTACATTGATGATGGAATACCACTTGTGAATCCAGCGCATATGGCTAATGGAAAAATAGTGCCTGATTCTAGTGTGAGTGTAGATCGAGAAACTTGGCAACGGTTGAAACGCTATCAGCTTTTTGAAGGCGATTTAATTTTTGCTCGTAGAGGAGAATTAGGGCGTTGTGCCATCGTTACTGCAGAACAACAAGGTTGGTTGTGCGGAACAGGTAGCTTAAAGGCAAAACTAAACGATAGGCTTATTCCTGAGTATTCTTATCTTTTAATTTCCTCAGAAGGCGTTATATCGGAGTTATCACTTGAATCTAAAGGTTCAACGATGGAAAACTTAAATACTGAAACCCTTGGAAGAATCAGAATACCTGTTCCACCGTTAACCGAACAAAGGCTGGTATTGGCTTACGTGAACGAAATTGCGAGTAAGTTCAGCAACCTCATTGAAAAAGCTAACTCTGCAATAGAGCTGATGAATGAACGCCGCACAGCCCTAATTTCCGCTGCTGTCACAGGCAAAATAGATGTCAGAAACTGGCAACCTCCTAAAACCAATACTTCAGAAGCCGCATGAGCACCGTATCTGGATCAAACAAGGCAAATGAATTGCCGTTTCAAAATGACATTATTCAGCACTTGCTCGCTAACGGTTGGTTATTAGGCCAGTCTGAAAACTACCATCGTGAATTAGCCTTGTATCCAGAGGATTTACTTGGTTTTGTTCAAGACACTCAAGATACGCAATGGCAAAAATTCTGTTCGCTTTATCCCAACAATCCAGAGCAAAAGTTTTTAGAGCGTGTTGCCAATCAGTTAAACAAGTCTGACCCTAATGCCGCTAATAAAGAAATGCGCACCTTTGGTACTTTGGGTGTGTTACGCCATGAGCTGCGTGATAAAGGTACTCGTTTTAGCTTATGTCAGTTTAAACCTGAGCATGATTTAAACCCTGAGACTTTGGCGCGTTATCAAAAAAATCGTTGTCGTGTTGTGCCAGAGTTGGTGTATAGCCCTTGGGCAACCGCACAACAGTTTGCTGATAGCGGAGCAAAAGCCAAAGCATGGCGGATTGATTTGGTGTTGTTTGTCAATGGTATACCGGTTGCGACGTTAGAGTTAAAGTCAGAATTTAAACAAGCGGTACACAATGCGATTAAGCAATATAAAACCACTCGTCATCCGATTGATCCTACCACTAAGAAACCTGAGCCTTTATTAACGTTTAAGCGTGGTGCGCTGGTTCACTTTGCCGTGAGTCAGTATGAAGTTTATATGGCTACCCGTTTGGAAGCTGCTGACACGGTTTTTCTACCGTTTAATAAAGGTACTAAAGATGGTGGAGCTGGTAATGATATTCCTGACGATTTGAATCAATACGCGACAGATTATTTGTGGAATGAGGTTTTGGTACCGGAAAATCTGTTAAATATTTTGGCGCGGTTTGTCCATTTGCAGATTGAGGAAAAAGAGGACTGGGAAGGACGCAAGTACAAAAAAGAAGCGCTGATATTTCCGCGCTATCATCAATGGGATGTGGTTAAAAAACTGATTGGCGCAGCACTAAGCGAGGGGACAGGGCATAAATACCTGATTCAACATAGTGCGGGTTCTGGTAAATCTAATTCTATCGCTTGGACTGCACATCAATTGTCGTCGTTGTATGGTGCTAACGGACATAAACAATTTGATTCTGTAATTATTGTGACCGATAGAACCGTTTTGGATGATCAGTTACAAGATACTATCTATCAGTTTGAGCATGTTGATGGTGTCGTTGGACGGATTAACAACAAAGAAGGTGATGGTTCCAAGTCTGAAAAACTGGCGACAGCGTTGGAAAAATCCCAACCAATTATTATTGTCACGATTCAAACTTTTCCGCATGTACTGAGAGCCATAGAAAATAGCGTTAGTTTGAAAGAGCGTTGTTACGCGATCATTGCTGATGAAGCACATTCGTCGCAAACTGGCTCGACTGCACGTCAGTTAAAAGAAGTGTTGATGCTTGAGGTTTCTGACGATAGCGAAGAGGAAGTGACGACTGAGGATATTTTGGATGCGGCCATTGCTTCTCGTCGTGCATCAAAGAATGTGAGTTATTTCGCTTTTACCGCAACACCAAAAGCTAAAACATTAGAGTTATTTGGTCGTTGCCCAAATCCAAATCAGGAACCGTCAAAAACCAATCGTCCAGAGGCTTATCATGTCTACAGTATGCGTCAGGCGATTGAAGAAGGTTTTATTCTGGATGTGTTGAAGAACTATACCAATTACAAAGTTGCGTATAACTTGGCGTTAAAAGTTCAGGCTTCAGATCAGGAAGTGGAAAGCAAAAAAGCTAAAGTTAAACTCAATCAATGGGTGCGTTTACACGAATACAACATTGCTCAGAAAGTGCAGATTATTGTTGAGCACTATAAAGACAATGTCATGGGGCTGTTGGGTGGACAGGCAAAAGCAATGGTCGTGACTAGCTCTCGAAAAGAGGCGGTGCGCTACAAACTGTGTTTTGATAACTACATTAAGAAAAAAGGTTACCAAGGTATTTGTGCTCTAGTTGCGTTTTCCGGTGAGGTCGAATTTAACAACAAAGATCCCAATGTCGATGGCTTGCTGGGTGAGAAATTTACCGAAAGCTCAATGAACCCCAATCTCAAAGGTCGCGATATGCGTAAAGCCTTTGATACCGACGATTATCAAGTGATGCTGGTGGCCAACAAATTCCAAACCGGATTTGATCAACCGAAACTTTGTGCGATGTATGTCGATAAAAAACTGGGTGGTGTGGAATGTGTGCAAACATTGTCGCGACTCAATCGGACTTATCCAGGTAAAGCGGAAACAGGTACTTTTGTATTAGATTTTTTCAATGATCCTGATGAAATTCTCAAAGCTTTTCAGCCGTATTATCAAACGGCTGAGTTAATGGATGTTTCTAATCCTGATTTAGTCTTTGATCTCAATGAAAAGCTGAAAGCAGCGCGTATTTTTACATGGCAGGAAGTTGAGCAGTTCTGTGATGCGTATTTTGTTAAAAGTAAAACGAATGCGGCACTGGCTAATATCTGCAAACCGGCTGTTGATCGCTGGCAAAAACGCTACAAGTCGGCAGTGGATGCCTATAAACAAGCCAAAGAAATATACGAGCGCACTAAGAAAAAAACTGCTGATCCCGTGTTGCTGGCCAATGCTGAAAATTGCTTCAAAGAGTGTAAGCAAGAAAAAGATGCCTTAGAAATTTTTAAAAAGGACTTGGGTTCGTTTGTGCGCTTTTATGAGTTTATGTCGCAAATTGTTGATTACGACGATAAGCATTTAGAAAAACTCAGTCTGTATGCGCGTAATCTGCGCCCACTGTTGCGCGAAACCTTTATGGAAGAAGAGGGTGTTGATTTAGATAATGTGATGCTCAGTCATTACCGGCTTTCTGTCATCAAAAAACAAGACCTGAAACTAAAAGCCGATGCTGATGATGGCAAGCTTAATCCGGGTGATAAAGTAGGTACAGGTAAAGCAAAAGATAAAAAAGAAGAGTTTCTTTCACAGATTATTGGACGCTTAAACGAGCTATTTATTACCGATAATCTCACAGAAAAAGACTTGGTTAATTATGCATATACCATCAGAGATAAAGTCAGTGAAAATGCGATAGTCATGAATCAAATTGCCAATAACACGACCGAGCAAGCGATGTTAGGCGATTTTGGTAAGGCTGTTGATGACGCCATCATAGACAGTAGTGAAGCCCATCAAAATCAGATGATGCAGTTATTATCTGACCCTACCAAAGCGGCTACTTTTGCGAAGGTAGTGTTTGATTTGTTGAAGATTGCGCAGTAGTGATATTTAGCGATAGCCTTTGGAGTGGCTATAAGTAGGTGACGATAAGTTTTTCGGCATAAAAAATCCGCAAGTCATTGATGTTATTGAATCATTGCTCGTCTAATGCCTGATTACTTTGGTTCGATTACTTATATTGGTGCAGAAATCACCTGAAATGGAGTTAAGTAAAGACAATGCAATTTGTAAATAATGGCCCAGATATTCCAGATTCACTACTAATGGCACACGAAGAAGGTCGAGTTGTTTTCTTTTGTGGAGCAGGAATTTCTCGCCCAGCTGGTTTGCCGGGATTTCAAGGGTTAGTCGATGAAATTTATCGTCGAGTTGATACAGTACCCACTCCAATCGAACAAGGTGCATATGATCGCGATCAATTCGATGCTACATTGGACCTTCTTGAACGCCGTTTACCTGGGCAGCGAATTAAAGTTCGTAAAGCACTATCCCAAGCACTAACTCCTAAAATGCGCCGAAACGGTGCATCCGATACTCATATTGCGTTATTGCAACTAGCTCACAGTCGAGAAGGCGCTCTAAGGCTTGTAACAACTAACTTCGACAAAATCTTCGATAAAATTGCCAAACGTCGCAAACTGGCTATTAATACCTACGCAGCTCCGATGTTGCCTATACCCAAAGTCAGCCGCTGGAATGGACTGGTTTATCTACACGGTGTATTACCAGAGATCAACGATGAAAATGCACTACATCGATTAGTACTTACCAGTGGTGATTTTGGTCTAGCCTACCTGACAGAACGCTGGGCTTCGCGCTTCGTTAGCGAACTGTTTCGCAACTACATAGTTTGTTTTGTGGGTTATAGCATCAACGACCCAGTGCTGCGCTATATGATAGACGCCCTAGCCGCAGATCGAATGATGGGTGAAGTCACGCATGAAGCTTTCGCATTTGGAGATTACGAGCCTGGCAAAAATGAGAGCAAGGCCAGAGAATGGGAAGCCAAAGGTGTAATTCCCATTCTTTACGAAACTCCAACCAGTAGTAATCATTCGGCACTCCATAATACATTAAAAGCATGGGCAGAAACTTATCGCGACGGGATATTTGGCAAGGAACGAATTGTTGCTGATCTCGCTATGGCACATCCTTCAAGCAGTACGCGTCAAGATGATTTTATTGGGCGTATGATTTGGGCGTTGACAGATAAATCTTCAAGTTTACCCATGAAGCGTTTTGCTGATTTTAATCCAGTACCACCCATTGAATGGTTGGATGTCTTTTTTGAAAGACGGTTTAGACATGCTGATTTGATTCGTTTTGGCGTGCCGCCATTGGCTAATATTGATGACAAGCTTGGCTTTAGCTTTATTTGTCGTCCTACCCCTTATACCCATGCTTCATGGATGAATCTATTTTCGGGAGGTTACGATAATAAATGGGACGAAACTATGTCTCATTTAGCTCGATGGTTGGTTAGGCATATAGGGGATTCAAATTTGATTCTCTGGATGGATAGAAACGGTGGTCAACTACATCAGAGTTTGCGATATTTGATTGAAAAACAACTAATCTATCTTGACGACCTTGAAAAAAAAGAAAATAGAAAAGAATTAGAGTCTCTTCTTATAAATGCGCCAAACTCAATTCCAACTCCATCGATGAAACGCCTTTGGTATCTGTTTTTAATGGGCGGTATTAAGTCTTGGCAAAAACCTGATTTTTATACATGGTCGAATCAATTAAACCGGAATGGACTTACAAGCAATTTGCGGTTGGAATTACGCCAACTGCTTGCGCCCAAAATCAGATTAAAAAAACCTTTTCGTTGGCCTGTTAGTGATAATGCTACTGATAATCTTATTCCATCAGATCACCGAATAGATTGTGAATTGGAATTAGCGGTAGATAGTGTTTACGCTTTTCTCGATGTTCTCGGTAGCAGTAATATTTGGCGTCAATCACTACCTATTTTGATTGAGGATTTCCAACTACTGTTAAGTGACGCTTTAGACCTAATGCGAGATTTAGAGAAAGTGAATGATCGTAGCGACTCATCATATTGGGATTTGCCGTCTATTACACCTCATTGGCAAAATAGAAAACTCTATGATTGGGTCGCATTAATCGAATTATTACGGGATAGTTGGTTAGCGGTACATAAACGAGTGCCTATACGCGCTGCCAGAATTGCTGAAAGCTGGTTTGAAAAGCCATATCCAACGTTCAAGCGCCTTGCTTTATTCGCAGCCAGTCAAAATGAGCATATTGCCCCAGATCAATGGGTTAAGTGGCTTTTAATTGATGATGCTTGGTGGTTATGGTCGGTCGAGAGTCAAAGAGAAACAATGCGCTTGTTGGTATTACAAGGCGAAAAACTTACTTCTGTGACAGGGGATAAGTTAGAGGCTGCTATTCTCAATGGACCGCCACGCGATATGTTTTCACATGACTTACAGTCTGAGTCTTTTCAGGATGTAGTAAATCGCTTAATTTGGCTTCGCCTTGTAAAACTCAGAGAAGGCGGTAAAACACTTGGGAAAATAGCTTCAGAACGAATTACCGAATTATCATCCAATAATCCTGATTGGATTGTGGGTAGTCATGAGCGAGATGAATTTCCACATTGGTCTAGTGGTACGGGAGATCCCGACTATGAAAAAAGTCTTGATATAGATTTTGCACCGCGCAAAAGAAGGGATTTAGTCGAGTGGCTAAGGAAGTCGAGATCTCATCAACGGCCATTTTACGAAGACACTTGGTCTAAAGTTTGTCGTATTCATCCTCTCAATTGTTTTTATGCGTTGTATGATCTAGCGCAGCAAGCAGAATGGCCTGAAGATCGTTGGAGAACTGCTCTTCAAATCTGGAGTGATAAACGATTGATTAGAAGGTCTTGGCAATATGTGGCTCCATTATTACAAACCATGCCTGACCATGTGCTTTTAGGGATAATTTACAGTGTGTCGGGGTGGCTAAAAAGTATATCTCAGGTACTAGATGGTGAAGATGCAATTTTTGTGGCTTTATGTGGTCGTATATTGGCCTTATCCCATGAAGGTGAAGACGATAGTGATGAACCACTTTTTAATGCTATCAATCATCCAATTGGTCATGTAACAGAGGCATTATTGAACTTCTGTTTTAATAGAGGGCTTAATGACAACGATAAATTGCCGAATGATATTGAGTCACTTTTTACCAAGCTTTGCGATCCAGCTATATCACACTATCGTTATAGTCGAGTGATCCTTGCTTCTCGGTTGATTGCTTTGTTTCGAGTTGATAGAACTTGGGTAGAAAATCACCTGTTGCCTTTATTTGATTGGAATAGCGATACCCTCGAAGCAAAGGTGGCTTGGGAAGGGTTTATGTGGTCTCCACGATTGTATCCGCCTTTAATGATCGCATTTAAAGATCACTTCCTATCTACTGCTAAGCATTACGATGAGTTAAGTAAACACGGTCGTCAGTTTCCCTCGTTTTTGACTTTTGCTGCATTGATGTCAATAGATGGCTATTCGCAGCTAGAGTTTCGGTTGGCAATTGAAGCATTGCCGAGAAAAGGCCTGGAGGAAGTAATCCGTACACTTGTACAAGCCGCTGAAGAGTCGAGTGGGCAACGTGAAGAATATTGGAAAAATCGCATTCGGCCTTTTTGGCAGAGTATTTGGCCTAAATCCAATGATTTGGTAACCGAGACAATCGCCTCGTTAGTGGCAAAACTGTGTATCACAAACCCTGAAGAGTTTCCTATTGCACTTTTCACCTTAATAGACTGGCTTCGTCCTATTGAGCACCCAGATTTCATAGTACATAAACTATACGAATCAGGTTTACCTGACCGTTTTCCTAATGAAAGTTTTCGTTTTCTAAGCACTATAATTGATCATAAATCTAAAGGCGCTAGAGAGTTGACACAATGCCTTGATGTTATTGCAAGAGTGAGTCCATCTCTGAAGCAGAATTCAGAATTTAATCGACTTCGTGCAATAGATAGCTAACGTTAAACTTTTTACAATCTACTAAGCATGTCCATAACATATGGCTGAATTATGCTCTACCAGTTGAAGTAAAACAGTGGCTGGTCTCGTAAAGATGTATATAGCCACGTTACCAATACATTTGTAGCAGATTGTTTTATTGGATTACTCCGAAACCCCTTTATTTGGTGGAAATCGGTTAACTAAACGGATTTTTTACCATCCCTGATTCAACCAGAATGACCTTTTCCGGCAAATCCATACTTTGTAGCCTTTCAACGACTTCATTAAGTAACGTCTGAAGTTCCAATGCCTGTGTTAGCCCAGCTTTGTCACAGGTAATATCTATCCCGCCTGTAAAGGTGATTCGGTCAGTTCGATTTTCAATCGTTAGCTGGCCAATAGAAAGCACATCCGATTCATTTTCAAATGGCATAAATTCAAGATCGAGTTCGGACAATGGGGTTCTCCTATTTACAGTTGGTTTTTTTAGCAGGTTTGATGATGTCACTAGCGATATTTTTAACGGATTCATCACCGCTTGGAAATGGATCGAACCCCATTCTTTCCTTAAAATTGTTAATACTGACCAGTTTGAATGTCTGTTCGGCTGTGTTAGGCGTGATGTAAACAGCAGACTTGTGTGAAGTGGTATCGTAAATGGCTTTAAATACACTTGTCGGCACCATGACGCGACCTTGCAATTGCTTAATCATAGCGCCTTCAAACAACGGCCCACTCACCACATAAACATCGTGCCCCGCCACGGCTAGATTACGGGCACCCGATTCGAGTTGTTCCCAAATACCTGCATTATTAGCGTGTAGTTGCGGAATCATGTTTGCCAACGTAAAGGTGTCAGCCTGGTCACTCGGCGTTGGCGCATCAAAGGACGGTACTAAGTGGCCTCGATCATAACCTGATCGCACGTAGTCCGATAATTCAGATCTTACATCGGTTGTTAAATTCGGGTCAGGATGGAATGCATCCTGTCTTTTCATCTGGCAGGATGAGGCTATCCTTTCAGCGGTTAAATGATTGGCCGACCAAAGTGGCGTTCTGGTAATACCAGAGTGCATCAATGCAAATGCCGGATAGCAAATCGCTTGGGTTTTGATATTGAATTTCTCATTAAAAATATGGGGCGCTTTACCATTCAAGTAATTGGCAGAACAAAGGGTAGGGCTTGCATTGTTTTCATGGGAAATGGCTTGTTCGGAATTTGGAGTCATTTTAGTTTTATGAGTACCAAATTCTTTTTCAATAGCATGTTCTGTTGCCCGAGTAGCTGTTCTTGTAATTGCACCGGTAATCACATGTTCAGCAAATTTGCCCAGAGAATAATCTGCGGAACAAATTGAAGAAAAACCGGTAAAGACAACAGCTAAAATTGCGTTTTGTTTATTCATGGACAGGGGGTCGTTGAGCAAGTAGATTAAGTAAAATTGCTTCTTGGATCTTAGATCGCTGATCGAGCAAGGCGAATAATATTGCCGCATCTTTTGCAGCATCAAGCACATCGCGTTTAAGCGCGGCTTCCAATGCGGCTTTGAGCCAAAAACTCGCATCGGGATCATTCAATATGTCTTTTATTTGCTCAGCGTTAGACTCTAATCTGTGGTCGTGCGATAAGTTTTCAAAATCAGGCATTTTGTTGTGGTTTCATGAATTAGCAAGGGGATTAGTGTGGCGACAGACCCCATGATAAGCACAAAATCGAAACAAGATTATCTGTAACGCGCCATTTTTGGCGTTACTTCCAAATTAACTTTCTACCAATGGGCGGTTGGCAAAAATTTTTTCAAAATTATTGCTTCTTTGGGGCTTGCGTTTCTTTAAACCTGTTTTAACGTGTTTTAAAACACAAAAAAGAGGTTGTAAGTAATGACAATTACCGCTGAATCAATAAAATCAAATATCAAACAGCGTCTGCTTGAAATGGTGGAATCACGCTATGAGTTAATCAAACACGCTAGGCTTATTTCTTGCCTAGGTATTACCGTTAACGATTCTAGGCTTTATATCGGCGACTGCTTTGAATCAGTTGCCGAAACCTATTTAAAAAATCTTTGCGAAAAGTTAACCAGTGAACACGCCAATGGAACGCCGGCGAAAGTGAGCTTAGATACTGGTTTGTACAAAATAATATCAGGCAGAGGTCGTAGAGACTCATTTTCTGAGCAGTTTTGGTCGCATGTGGATGGCGATCCAGTAGCGGATAAAGCGCTGATTGAAATTTATTTGGCAGGCGTTAAATTTGTTGCGATTGCTGAATCTATCAATCATCAACTGGAAGCGCTGGAAGAAGAGGGACTTAAATTGCTGGCCAAGCTAATCATCGATGATTTGAATTTGAAAATCGAGCGCGGATATTACGAACCTTACAAAAAGGCGGGGCGGATCATTTGTCAAACCTGGGCGGTTAGTTATAGCAATGCTTATTCCAAGGTGAACAAGCTGACAGCCCTAAAAGACGCCTTCAAAATTATAGAGGTCGAAGCCGGAATATCATTGACTGTTGCTATCACTGATTATATTTCTGCGACCAAGGATCTCAGTTGGTCCCAGGAAAAAATTGCTTCGAGGACTATGTTTGGAAAAGGTAGTCATCTTGAGATTCAGTGTTTCAAAGATAAGCATGAATATCGCTTTAGTCCTCAAGCATTCGATGCGTTAATTGCTTTTTTGATAATCAATGGCGAATCGGATGTTGCCAATCACATTATTGAAAAAATAGGTTTATTGGAGGTGGCTTAATGTTAACGCGTCATCTTCCTGTAGAACTCGACCAAATTCAATCTAAGGGCAGCTTGGTATCAAAGGCCGATTCTTTAGCTGTTTTACATGAAAAACGTAAGGAAACCTTATCCCAGTTTTTTACACCGGATTGGCTAGTAAAATTCATTTGGCAGACTTTATCACCTGCATTCACCGGTGACGACGTTCGGTATCGATTATTGGATAACAGCATTGGCAATGCCGGCATGTTCCGTTATGCCGATCCAAAGCGATTTCATTTGTGTGGGCTGGATGTTGATGGCCGGTTGGTGGAAACCATTTCGAATGTCTTTGATAAAACCGACTACATGTTCGATTTTGTTCATGCCGGTATGGAATCGGTTGAATTGAATAACTTCAGTGCAGTAATCATCAATCCACCGTTTTCGATTCCGCTATCGAGTCCATTCCTCAAAGCTTACCCTGGCATTACACATTACGGGAAATATGGCCCAGACACATCGGCTCTATCTCATGAATATGCTTTAGCCCAAGCCCTAAACTATAGTGATATGGTGGCTGCTATCGTGCCAAAATCGACTAAAGCCATTGTCAGTCAATCGGCACTTATGGCAGATAGATTACGCGCGATTTTTGATTTACCAAGCAACGCGTTCAAACAAGAAAATGTCGAGTCAGTCAACACGGTCTTGATGGTATTCGGACGAAAACTTAGAGAGCCTGCGGCTAATGCACCCGAAGGGATCCGAATCACAACCTGCTCGATTAACGAAAGCTCGATACCGCCAACACTGTTTCAACTCAGCTGCCGTTCGGTAGATGAACTGGGGCATAACAGAAATCCCATTCGCGTCATAGGTGTTGAGGAATCAAAGCCGGTCATAACGACACCGATCACCGGTGATAATAGGGTAATTCTGAAAAGGGCGGGGCGTTGGATAAAACTGGATTTTTTCGATGGTGCCATAGAGGGCCGCGTCAAAAATGCTATTTATCGAACAAGGCTATTTTCCGATCACTTGCATAAATACCCCGCGAAGACTCGTTATAGCGGACAGTTCCAGTTAAATCTCGATGTTATCAGTATACAAGACGATCCTTTTCTGGCTTTAAATTCGGTGTGCGACGTGATTACGTCAGCCGGTGGTCAGCCAATAGTGACTGGCCAACTGAAGAATAGTATTAAATCCATTCTTGTTGAAAATCAAAAAATGGGAATTCCATTTGGACGTACTGTTTTTCGGAAAGGTACACCGGTATTTCATGCAACAGCCAATAAAATGGCCTTGATTAACCGTTCACAAAAAGGGGCGGCAGTATCAAAAAATGAATGCGTCACAGTCAAGCGGGTTGAGACTGGATTTGTTATTCAAACAGGTCGCGGTGAATTTAATTGTGACCATGACAGCTTTTTCGCATTATTCACACCAGAAAAAAAGGTTAGCGATATTGGTTACTGGGAAGACATTTACCCCAGTATCAGTAATACCTTCCCAAAAGCAATAAACCAATTAAAAGCCAAAGCGTCCGTACTTGGTATTGACCAATGGTTAACATGGGACTATCAGCTAGAAGACCTTTGTGAGTTGGCATTTAAGCCTAATGGTGCGATTTGTGGTTGGCAGATGGCTTTGGGTAAATCCAGACTCGCAGTATCACTTGCGCTACTTCTCAACGGAAAATCACTCTTGGTATTGAAGTCGCGGTTGGTACCTGAAATGGACAACGAAATGAAAGCACTCGGCATTACCGATTACAAGGTTATCAGAACGCTACGTGATACCCAACAACTCAGTAAGATCAATATCATTAGTTACGAACGGCTGAAAATGGCTGTTGATCGTCGCTTTCCCAAGTTAACGCTGGCTAAGTTTCTGCGTAAAAAAATCAAAAATGTTTTGTGTGACGAGGGCGGTTTGCTGGCAAATCATTTTTCACAACAATCCAAGGCTGTGTGGGCTTTGGGTGCTAAACGTCGGTATATTCTTGATGGTACACCAAGCCCTAATTATCCCCGCGAAATGCAAAACCTAGCTGCTTTTGTAGCTGGTCAAGAGAGGGCGTATCAACCTTATTCGATGAATGGCGGTTTTATTGAAAAACGGTTGTTCAATAGTGGTGAATTTCAGCCAACAGGTCGTAACGAGTTTACACGTCGCTATGTAATGCTGGAATGGGCAACCAATGAGTTTTTAGATAACCACGAACGAGGTGCAAAACGGGAAGTACCAAAGATAAAATCGTCATTTCTCCAAGAGTACAGGGCATGGGTAGCACCGATAATAAAACGCCGAGTCCAACAAGAACCGGCTGTGAGTCGCTATGTTAAATTCCCTGTTCCGACCTTATGCAATCCAATTGAAGTTGATTGGGATATGGATCATTTGCTGCTTTATGTCAAAACGGCTGAAGAGTTTGCCGAATGGTATAAAAAATACGCCAAAGAGCGTGGTAAAGAAGGAAAGGCGCTTAACCTGACAATTATTCTGGCCAAGCTTGATGCTTGTTTTAAGGCAGCCAATGTCCCCAGCGCAGTAAAAGGATATGGTAAGGGCTTCCAATCACTAAGTAGTAAGGAAAAGGCTTGTCTTGACTTGATAGAAAGTGAAATCAAAAAGGGATTAAGGCCGATAGTATTTGCAAAAAACCCCTTGGTATTACGACGACTGGCTGAAGAATTGAGAAAACGAAATATCACAAATCTTGTATTTACCGGTGAGGAAACTATAAAAAAACGGACGACTAAACTTAATGACCGTATTCGAAACGGTGATGATCAAGTGATGTTGGCCAGTCTCGGTGTGACGCAAGATGGCTTGAATTTGCCAATGCTGAATTCCGTGATTTTCTATAATCGGTCTTACAAATCACGCGAGGAATTTCAGGCTATTTATAGGCTCATCCGACCTCAACAAAAAAGCAAAGTGTCGTGTCATTTTCTGCACTTAAAAGGCTCAATAGATGAATACATGGGGCAGTTGATTAAATGGAAAAATCTGGCCAGTGAGGCCGGCCTGGATTATGGCGAACAAGAGGACGATGAAGATTTCGTTCATTTCGATGCGTTTGTATACCGATTTATTAAATCGGTCCCAGAATTGAAAGAAACATTGGATTTTCTTCGTAAAAAGTCAGCTTAAAAATAACTCCATTAAAAAGCAGGTTTCATATGGCAAATAACCGAGTGATTAAACACATGAATCTTAATGAAGAAACCCGAGAACTGGTGATTCAGTTTCGTGGAAGTTCTTGTGCGATTGAAGCGAAAGCGCTGGAGTTCAAAAAAAACGAACAGGGTCGTCTCGCATATTTACTGTTAGACCGACTCATTCATAAATCACACGAGAGTTCATTTGAATGTTTTTTAAATGAACAATGGGAAAATGGATTCTCGATTTCCGGATGTTATGTCACTGAGCTTAATCGCGCACTAACGTAATGAATAGATTCACCACCGACAGGAGATATAAATGGCAATGAAAACATCGGTGAAGCAACTAATAAACAATTAGAACAGGCATCGACTAATTCGCAATGTGAAATAGTTAGAAAACAAGCAAAAAATGTACTATTTGCGCGGCAATTAATCGCCGAGGTTGAGTAATTAATCATTCAGAAACCGCAAAATTTTTCGCCCCCATGGTAGAAGATTGTAGTGTTGACTTATGACTCATCAAATAAATTCTATGGTTGATATCAGTCTCTGCGAGTCTAATTAGAGCGCGAGGCGTCAGGCATTACCGCCGGAAGCCTGTACTCACAGATTCAAGAGTGAAATATGTGATAATTAAAACACAAGCGGACACAGTCCGCTAGAGCCTTGGTCCGTGTTTAGTACCTCTTACTAAAAGTTATTTACCTAATAATGGATATTTTCCTAATGAATTTAAGAAATACACTCCGCTCATATATTTTAGAGCCAGATGAAATTCAAGCTATAAATTGCTGGAAAGCCCTATTGTTTCCCGAGAAAAATCTTTACTGTAGATATGAACTCTGGAACGGAACTAGTTTCGATTCTGATCTTACTTGGCGATCAGACAGGGTTTTTTTTGGCTATATTACATCAATGATAAAGCAATCGAACTCAACCTTGGTAATTGGTCATTTTGCAATTGAGAAGCAATATGTTGGATTAGGACTTGGAGCTCGATTAATGCGGAGCTTTGGTAAAACCGTAAAAGATTACGCTAACATTACGCATATTCTTTTTACTGAATCTGGGCAGTCTGATCAATTTGAATTGTACGATAAATTTTTCACTCACAAACTCGGCGCTATTAGAGAGCAACCCGACCCAAATTTATCTTTGTATCAATGGCGTTGGAAAATTCCTTAACTCAACCAGATTTAAAGTTTAATACACAATATGACACACCTTAGTTGCGTTGGACGCGATGGAAAAACTCGGGTATTTGACTATCAAGTACAAATAAGCTCATCAGGTGATAATTACACTTTCAAAGTGAGAACCGTACCACCGATGAAAAGTGATGATTTTTTTGAACTGGAATTAGAGAAACTAGATACAAACACAGTATGCGTAATCATGGCACATCATCACAACAAACCCGAATATGCGGCAAAGGGTATACCCGAAGCACTTTTGCCAGAAGTGAAACGAAAGCTTGAAATGAATGTTGAATCTAGCCCAATGGACGGTAAGCAAAACAACGTTTTTCGTACACCAGCTGCTACAAAATATTGGGAACGACTAGTTGCAACTAACGGTGCAATTTATGATAACCTCCGAGATGTGTACACTGTTGTGTGACGGATCATTTTTATCATCAGTGCCACAATTTAGCTAACCGTTGACCGCGATTTTATCCGCAAGTGCTAAATTTTTCGCCCCCATGGTAGAACCACGAGGGCTTAACCTAAGCATTGGAATATCCAAACTGAACGTAACTTGTCAATGAAAGAAGAACAAGCACGAATAGCCGCAAAATTAATCAAAGAACTTGATGAAACCATTTTGTTGCAAGAAAAAATTCTTAGCTTTTTTAAAAAAGCACAAAAAGGCGATTCAGAAGCTTTAGAGTGGATAACGAATACAGCGATTATGTTACAAAAAGAGGTCGTTGAGCAGATTAGGCGAAATATAAATTCGTTAAATTAACCGTAAGCAACAGACACCAAACTAAGAATCAGGACACTATCGTGTCCGCGCTATCCATCCCCGCCCTGAACAGCGGGGTTTTTCGCGCAATCCGATAAAAACAGTTTTCCCTGCCAGGCCGATTACTCAAATTGGCTGAAGGTTATGGGTAATCAGGATGACTAAAAATGCCGCCGTTTCATAGTTGAGACTCCGAAACCTAAAAGCGCCAATTTTTTCGCCCCCATGGTAGAACCATGAGGGTCTTAGCCTATAAGTAATGAAGACTTGATTTACACAAAGCCCCCATCGATTTTAAAAATTAAAACCAATACTTAACCTTAATAATCCGCGCCAACTGTTTGAAATATCAATTGAGTACAAATTTCCGCAACTTGAATTGCTTATTAACAACTTGAATTTTGTAGGAAATCCATCAGAATTGGATTAACCAGCTTCAAGTGTTGGTTATTAAACAATGTTCTACGAGTATTTAGGGAGGTTAAAAATGAAATTAGTCATTATGGCATCGGTTGCAATAATATCAGTTGGTTTGATTGGTATTGGTGTATTTCAGTTGGGTCGGCTATTCTTCATTGAAGTCGCAGGTATCGTCAGTGAAGCTTGGCATAGCCCTGATATTCACTAATCGTTTGTTTTCTGCAAAATTTCGCTCGTGAGTACCGTCAACTCATGCTCAGATACAAATCGAATCTTCAGATGATTTAAGATGGCTAACAGCGTACCAGCGCTAACACCATCAAATTCACCGGCCTGCAATTTCTCAATTGCCTGCTTGTCGCAGTTGAACAATATCCATAACTCTCGATCAGTAATATCGCGTTGTTCTGGTGAGACATTACCAGCAAGCCAATTCCTTGCTGCTTTGATTGCGTCACCCGCATTGTTCCGAATGCGACTTTGATGTGCCATTCGATAACCAAAAAACCGTATTGCCCTTTGTTTTCTAAATACTACTCGGTCGTTTTGGCTAAGTGGTTTCGGCACTTCACGAAAATCGCCGTTTGGAAAATCTAAGAGAATTTCTTTGCTTAACCGGTCGATACTTAACCAGTATTCGTAAGCCGTTTTGTCTGAGAGATGGTTATAAGCCTGCCAAAATTTGATTACGTGATTTTTACCCAACCGCCGTAAATTCGTTACGCCTTTAATATTGATTTCAACCCAATCTAAAAAGGTGTGGACACGTTCGCGTTCACGGCGTCTATTCTCCCGTGATCCATGTCTGACATGTTCTTCGAGATAAAGACGATCCGCTTCTTTGGCTAATCTTAATGGCATCGATATTGTTTTGGTAGTTAGTCTTTATAGTCAATTACCAGCGGCGCATGATCACTAAACTTTGTTTGCATAAAGACTTCGGCGCTGACTGCTTTTTTCGCCGTTGCCGGCGTAGCGATTTGGTAATCGATACGCCATCCTTGCTTTTGTTCCCAAGTAAGGCCAAACGGACTGAACCAGGTATAGCCACCTTTAATGCCTGGATGCAGTTGCCGATAAACATCAACCATTCCTAATTCATTGAAAAGGCGATTGAGCCATGCGCGCTCCTCGGGTAAGCAGCCGGATGTCGTTGAATTCACCTGTCCACCCGATACATCAATATCCTGATGCACAATATTAAGATCACCACACAGCACAACTTCCTGTCCGTTGTGAATCAAGTATTTGAGTCGGTTGTACAAATGTTCCATACAGCCATACTTAAACATTTGCCGCTCCATTCCGGCTGCACCCGATGGCAGATAAACCGAGATTACGGTTAAATTTTCCATCCAATACTCAATATAACGTCCCTCATAGTTAAAACGATAAATTAAGTCACTGATAATGTTATCTACCTTCGCGTAACCGGTCATGGATTGCTTTTCAGGTAGCCAGCGCTGCACGAAGTCAAAAGGTTTGCCGCTATAGATCCCAACACCACTGTAGCCTTTAATCAGTCCGGTGCTAAACTCACCTGGCATTGATGGCGGGTGGGTCATGGCCATCGGCAAATCGATCAAATCAGCTTTTAATTCCTGGATACAAACAAAATCAGCTTGCATTGATAACATCCATTGAAAAAACCCTTTGCGAGCTGCAGACCGAATGCCATTTACGTTGGCTGTAATAATGCGAGTCATTGAAAACGCCTGCTGAATTTTTGATTATCAAAACGAGCGAAAAACCCCTTCGTTCAGGTCGGGGATGGATAGCTCGGGCGGTGATTGCCGCCTGCTTTAAAGATAATCAACAAGGGGTTTGCTGTTGCTCAATATATTTACGAATAACCTCAATCGGCGCACCGCCACAACTGCCAGCGAAATAGCTAGGCGACCACAACGCGCCGCCCCACAACTTACTTTGAACGCTGGGATAATTCTTTTTTCGGATTAAATAACTCGACACGCCTTTTAAACTATTGACGAGTTTTGACACGGCGACTTTTGGCGGGTAATTCACTAGCAAATGAACATGGTCATCTTCGCCGTCAAATTCAATCAACTCGGCTTCAAAGTCAGTACACACTTTCGCAAAAATACCCCGCAAGTCTTCAATCACTTCTTTAGTGAACACGCCACGGCGATATTTGGTCACAAATACCAGATGAACGTGCAACATAAAAACACAATGACGACCAGTTCTTACTTCCATAATTTCTTGATAGACCAGATTAAAAAGAGTACGATTCTCGCATGAATAAAACGATACGAAAAGCCTTTAAGTTTCGCCTCAAAGTGAGTACAGAAACTAACCAGAAATTAGCAAATTACGCTGGTGGATGTCGTTTTGTTTGGAATAAAGCGTTGGCGTTGAATTTGGATAGATTGAACAAAAAACAACCGATTTTGCGATATGACGCGCTCGATTTTTGGTCAAAGTTGTGGAAACAGTCCGACGAATACGGTTTTTTGAAAGACTTACCGTCGCAGGTTTTACAGCAAAAATTGATGGATTTAGATAAGGCTTTTAAGGATGCGTTTGATAAAAATCAGCCATTCAAACGGATTCCTGTTTTTAAGCGCAAAGGTCAATCTGTGGACAGTATCCGTTATCCGCAAGGATTTAAAATTGATCAACCAGCGAATAAAGTATTTTTGCCTAAAATCGGCTGGGTACGCTATCGCAACAGCCGTAAAATTGTCGGTACCCCAAAAAATATGACCGTTAGTCGCAAAGGCAAGTATTGGTATATTTCGATTCAAGTTGAATATGAAACACCAGAAATGTCGCATAAATCAACGTCTGCAATCGGTATCGACATGGGCGTTAAACGGTTTGTGACTTTGTCAGACGGAACATTCATTGAACCGCTAAACAGTTTCAAAAAATCGGCTGAAAAACTAACCACTCTGCAACGCAAGTTAAAACATAAAAAGAAATTTTCAAAAAATTGGCACAAACAAAAAGCCAAAATTACTAAGCATCACGAAAAAATAGCGGCTGCTCGCCGTGATTTTCTTCACAAAAAATCCACTGCAATCTGCGAAAACCAAGCTGTGATTTGTATAGAAGATTTGAAGATTAAAAACATGAGCAAAGCCGCGAAACTTAAAAACGTCAAACAAAAGTCAGGATTGAACAAAGCAATTTTAGACCAAGGCTGGGGGATGTTTTTTGATATGTTGACGTACAAGCAAGATTGGAATGGCGGCATGGTGATTAAAGTACCTCCGCATCACACCAGTCAAAAATGTCCGAGTTGTCATCATATCGCCAAAGAAAACAGACTGACACAAGCTGAATTTGTTTGCGTTGAATGTGGTTATAAAAATAACGCTGACGTAGTCGGCGCAGTAAATGTACTAACCCGAGGACTTTCGGGGGCTAGTCTGTGAAGTGAACGGTGCTGTAATGCCGTCAGCAGCAGAAACCAGCAGGTAGTAGTGATACACACCTGCTCCTTAGTAATAAGGAATCCCCGCTCCCTTTAGGGCGGGGAGGATGTCAACCATTGAGACTGTGTTATCCGATACCAACAGAAGAGTCTTGCGTGATCTCAAAATCACCTTGCGGCATAAACAATACCCGACTGTTTAATATATCGACATCAATTCGGTGAATGGTGAATGCTGTCACGTTAAACTTTCTCGATATCGGGATCAACGCATCAAAGGCCTGTGCGTAGTTATCAAACTGAAAAAAAGCCTGGTGTAAAAACTCACAACCATCTACTCCATTGCACCAGCTGTCATCTAACGATGCCGATGTCACAAAATAGGGCTGATGGCTAATGCCATTTCGGAAAGACAATACGAATTTTCCTTGATCGATCAGCCTAACTTTTAACTGCTTTTGGAGTCTATTGAATTCTTGGTAATTACTGCTCAAACTCTGAAAACGCTTCGGCATATTCAAAGGTAAGCCGACTTCAAACAATTGCGACTCTAACACCATAGTTAACTCCTTAAATAATCACTGTTACTGACTAGGAAAAATCCCCACACGCCCTAAATTTCGTTCACACATCACGGCCGCCGTCACATCATTCCCGCGAAATTTAGGACCACTGCCTTTTGCCTTCGATAAATACCCAACCCCAACCAAAGCCATACCCTTAACAAACACGGGCGATCATCTCTACGACAAAGCCTTAGCGCGACCTCGTCATAAATGATTGGGTTATATTCGAGGCTACTCGAATCAAAAAGCCATTAGGCGCCTATAGCGAGTTTTTTGGATGATCGATACCGGCATCGATTGGGTGTCAGAAAAATGCTTTGCACATAGCGTCCGATGATGTGTCGCGATCACCGTTTATGGTTTGTTTTATCTCTGTCATATATGCTTGGCGCCATGGTGGTGTTTTTCACAAAGTCCTATTCACTATTTACAAACAAAATACGAGCAGGACAACACAATCTATTTCTTACGGGTACGGTATTTTATAGCGGTTTAAATTAGTTTACATGGCTATAACTCTAAGCTTTATAAATTCCTAATAAGACAACCCATTAAACCCTATACTAATTATCACGTATAAACAAGGTATTGTAATGATTAAATACTGTTGTCCTATTTGTTATTTGTACGGCTAATAGCTTCACAATACGTTATTGTTAATTTCCTTCTAGGAATATAACGTTTTACTATGATTAGTGCTGATTTGAATTAAGCAGAACACTTTTCTTATAGAATTCTTTAAAATCCTCTGGCAATGGTATCCATGGGCCAGTCGTACAATACCGTATGGTATTGTACTTTGTTATATAAGCGACTCCGCCTACGTTTAAAGGTATCGGCGGCTTTTCTATTATTTGAGGCTCGTTGCATCGTGGACATAGCCACTGATAATCACTAAAGACCAGCGTGTTATTTGGCTTATATTCATTAATCGCCGTGCATTTATGACAAACGCATGACAGAATTTTATTTTTTTATTCATCTATAAAAACCTATTTTTAATATCGGATATCTTCGATTGATTATATCACTATAGTTCATCCTCGCAGATCTCGTAAACATGATTCGTATTCTGTCGAAATAAATGAATATCGGCTGGTAGTTGATTAACCAAATCATCTTGGTCAATCTTTAATAAATCATTGCTGAGGTTTCCCTTTGCGCTAAGAATCTTGGTCAACACCATTATCTCAATCAATTTAAAATGCCGCTGGAACACAAGTCCATAATGCGATATGACGTTTTGCTGATTTAATGCCCGTAAAGCCGATAGCGTTATTAAACTGTTGTACTTTGTCTTATTAAAATCAACCGCAAAGACTAAACCGTTTTCGGTTAGTCTCACTTTGCTCGATATACTGACTTTGAGTTTCTTTCGCTTTTTAGGTTTCAAAGTCTTATCAGGATTTCGCATGGCGATGTAGGTATCGGTGACATTGTCACGGTGATGACCTAGTTCTTCCGAGATTTTGAGTTTGACTTTTGAATGCGCGAATTTGGCTTCATCTAATGTCAGTCCTTTTTGTGCCGCAAAATACTGAATGTATTCTTTTTTTGTGATCCCTAGCACAACAGGGGCTTGCAAGCCGGATAGTTCAAGATTGCGTTTTTGACCATACGCGTGACGCTCTTGATGAAAACCGCCCATCCCAATGCGTCGGCTCTGCGAATAACAGTGCTGGCGAAAGCGTTTGTACGTCATATCGACGGGAATCATTGTACCGGTAGGCCCACAATGGGATAGGGCGCGTTGTAATACCTGGATTCCATGCGAATCACACGCAACCTGTCTCGCCTTACCGCCTTTGGTACCGCGGTGAACCGTTATCAACCTTGTCCGTTCCGCTTCACGCAAAGCCAGTGCAGGTTCAATTAAACACGACTCTTCAAATCGTAGACCAAACGTCCGTTGTAATGCCATCAGGGTTGCATAAGGTTCACCGATTTCAGCTTGCATTTGCGAGTGTTGCTCATCACTCATGGCTTTACTTTCAAGTGGCACACATTGTCTGCGACTGACGCCACAATCTTTTCCAGGCTCGACAATTTGCCATCGTTCTGGCGCTGATAACTTTCGAGTTACTAATCGCATCACGGTGTTCACGGCAGACAAATAGGTTTTAGGTGATGACGATGATTGCCGAAGCCCCTGTTCCAATTCGGATTGTAAGTGTTTGCCGTATTCGATAACCAAGTCACGGGAAATATGTTCCATCTTCTTGATGCCACGCGGTATGGCAAAGTGTTTGCAGAAATAACACCAACGATTACCGATGTCGGCAATGCTGGTGTAACCCCCTCTAAATTCCTGTTTAAGAATCAATCGTCCTGCAACAGTCATGTTTCGTGAAAGTCCGTAATTTCTGGGCATGAGTGAATTGTTTTGTAATGTCTTGTATGGATATTCAACGTAAAAGCGGTGGGTTATTCATGGTTTGTTGTCCTGTTTGTTATTTCGAAAGTTTGTCCTGTTAGGTTTTTGTTATTCCTCTTGTCGCGTTAGGTTTTTGTATTGAGTCCATTAACAAACCCGCTTTCTGTTGATGCCATCCGAATCAATACGGGCGCTTTCCTAGCTTCAGCCCAACCTGACAACACATTGTCGATGCGCTCTCAGGTTGAGCCGGGGGCGTCCTAATGCTTTAGTTGCGAGCAGGGTAAACCCCGACTCAGAAACCCTCTTTCAATACGGACACGTTCTCGCAACGGTTAATAGAGATGCACAGAGCTTAACTCCGGCATTGTGTATTGAAAGCAATGGCTCCTTGCGCTTTTCAGGCGCGATTAAATAATGAATGTGGTGACTTTACCCGTTGATAACTGCGGTGTGTCTGTTTGTATATGTCCCAGTAAGACATACAAAAAAGCAGTGCTTAACATCGTTGGTATTGTCCTAAATGGACTTTTATAACGACTGGTTTAGGTCGATTTTTGGGCATTTCCCATCTTTTCCCATAAATTTTGGCGAAAAAATGAGGACAATTGCCGTTTTGTATCAAGTAGTTAGAAAATTGATTTTGGTTTGTTTCTGTTTTTGAACAACGGCCAAAAAATTTTCCACACCGATTGTGGATGAAAAAAATGCGGTCTGAAAACACTGCAAATCGGACGTAATAAAGGTAATTCCTATACGGTGACAGATTGAATGAACTGCATTTCTGGTTGGCAATCATTGTCTACCGATAATCCGGCAAACAACAATGATGGTCTTACGCGCGTTGGCGTAATAGGGCTTTGGTATTACCTGTTCTAAACACAGGTTTGACTGTTTCTATGGGGTTTAACCATAGAAAACGTTGGCTTTTTTCCGTCTCGCATCAAAAACTCATGTCATCGGGCTAGTCTCCGTCTTCTTCACGGATCTTTAATGCTACTTTCTATCGTCTTAATGAACTACTATCTCTCGCGCTAACTTATTTGCGCTACTAAATCGTGTATTTTAAGTGCTGATGAACACACTGCTTACGCCGGGCGGATTCTCTCAGGTGTTTAAATCGACTGTCAACACTAAAAAATTCAATTTTTTTAATCAAAGTGGCCAACTAATTTCGAACTAATACCCAAAAGGGCATGTTACCGACATAGGATCACATTAACTTATGTCAAAGTGGCGCCGCCGAAAGACGGTGACATTGTTTTAAACGTGTGTGATATGTGCTTAAGCCCTGTTTAGATAGCTAGGGGGCTTGGTATCAATAGTGTTTCCATTCACACATTGTTTAAAACGGTCATAAGCGACTTTTTATACCATTTATGTTGTCCATTACTTGTTTGAAGATTTTTTCATCAAGGCGCTCAATGGATAAGACCGTTATAAAACAGGTGTAAAGCCATTCTTCTCGGCACTTCTATTGAGATCTGATTAATGTCGAGGAAAAGATGACTATTCCAAATAATAACCGCATCGTTGCGGCGGTTGATGTCGGGTACGGCAACACAAAATATTGCATGGCAAACGTTGGCAGCAGCCAATTAAAGCCCGATCACTTCCCGTCGGTGGCCAGCTTACAGGTGGGTGTCGTCAACAAAGGCGATAGGGATTGGTCAAAATCCGATATTTTTGACATCACTGTTGGTAATTCGGCATTTAAAGTCGGGAAAACAGTGCTTGAAACACTCCCTTTTCACTATGACCGCCATAAAAATCTGACTGAGTCCTATCCTCAAACTGATGAGTATCAAGCGTTGCTTAAAGGGGCGCTGCGCTATATAGGTCAACCGGTTATCCATACGTTAGTCAGCGGATTGCCGGTTAACTATTATGAAGACCAAACCAAACAACTAATCACTAGGCTTGAAGGGGAGCATACCTTTCCTGATGGCTTTTCAGTCGTGGTTGAGAACGTGAAAATTTTCCCGCAACCGATGGGAGGGTTTATTCATTATTTTCAAAAAGAGCACCCTATGGATGTTAAGGGAAAGCGGAGTCTGACCATTGATGTTGGTTACTTCACGCTGGATTGGTTGGTCTGTCGGGGCTTGGTCATGGCTGGCAATCGTAGTGGCAGTATTCCTGGTGGAATGTCGATCTTGTTAGAAGTGTTGCGTCAACTCATATCAGAAGATAGAGGAAAACCATTACGTGACATCGCAATTGTCGATGAAGGTCTAAGAAATCACTGCACAGCAAAGATTGGCGGCAGTGAATACAACTTCAAGCATTTGCTAGAAAAAGCCAACACAAAACTGATTGAGCTTATGCGATCAGTGCTATCGAGTGTCGGCAGTCTTGATGATGTTGACATCATTATTATGGTCGGTGGTGGTGCACCTTATTTCTACCAAGCGGCTCTGACCGTTTTTGATGACCGTGAAATCATCATTCCCAAACAATCCATGTACTCAAATGTGAGTGGATTTTGGATTGGTGGCAACCATTTTGCATCACAAAATATCGGGTAAATGGTATGAAAGACAAAATTATCATTGCATGTACCGTCTCTAAAAAAGAAGACCCTGTCTTATTCGATTATCTATCCAATATTAAAGCGAGATTACGAGCTACTCACATTCGGTTGTTAGCAACAGAGCATATTATTCGTCGTCAACAAGGTAATGTCATCGTCGTGCAACAATCAGGCGTAAATATTGATCGGGAAATGCCTGTTAATCACCTACCGAATCATGAAGCATCTGTAACTAGCCATGCTGAACAAACTGGATCTTTAGGTAATCTTGGTGAGTTATTCTCTGAACTTGCCGATAGCAATTCATTATTTATTTAGAAGGGAGATTGTTTGTAAGAAATGGCTTTGTTGCATAAATCGACTGCCGCCCCCCATGTTAAGAAGGAATTCACTGACCTGAAGCTGTAATGCCTAAGCCACTACCCAAGAAATACCGAACCACGAATTGGCGAGACTACAACCAATCCTTGATACGACGAGGCTCACTGCTACTTTGGATTGATAAAGACATGGAATGGTTCGCGCCTGCCAGCGGTAAACGGGGTCGGTCGGAGAAGTTTACCGATGCTGCCGTTCAGTTTTGCTTGATGGTCAAGAATTTATTCGGGCTGGCATTACGACAAGCCAGTGGCATGGTGGTCAGTTTATTAAAGCTGTCCAACCTAGATTGGCCAACGCCAAATTACACGACGCTTTGTTGTCGCCAACAACATTTGCAGGTGAGTATATCCTATCGCCCCAACCCGAATGGACTGCATTTGCTGGTCAATAGCACGGGCGTGAAAATGTTAGGCGAAGGTGAGTGGAAAACCAAGAAGCATGGCGCCGAATATCGTCGGCAATGGCGTAAGGTTCACTTAGCGATTGATGCGGAAACCTTGGAAATTCGCGCGATTGAAGTCACATCGAATCGCGTCGGTGATGCCCAAGCCTTGCCCGACATGCTGAATCAGATAGCCGGCGACGAACGCATCGATTCAATCAGCGGCGATGGCGCTTATGATACTAAGAATGTGTATAGTGCGACTGCTGATCGAGGTGCCGAGGCGATTATTCCCGTGCGCAAAAACGGCAAACCCTGGAAAGAAAATACATCCGGGGCTCAAGCCCGCAATGAAACGCTTCGAGCGGTGCAGCGACTGGGCAGAGCCATCTGGAAGAAATGGAGGGGTTATCATCGTCGTAGTTTGGTGGAAACTAAAATGCGTTGCTTCAAGCTATTGGGTGAACGCGTCAATGCGCGAATCTTCAATAGCCAAGTTGCCGAGTTACAAATTAGGGCAGCACTATTAAATCGCTTTACCCAGTTGGGTACGCCGATTACTGTGGTCGCTCCATAAATCCGTCTGGTGATTTGGGGTAAGGGGCAATTTAACCTTGACTCAATTTATGCAACAAAGCCTGTTGAAGCCAATAAAAGACTCAATAATGTTTAAAGGCATAGGGCACTCAAAATTAGCGCCCATTCTAAAATTAATTAAAAACTCACAAACACCGAGGCCATCGCTAAATGATGCATGGTTAATGACGTTTTACCTGTCGAAGCGCTAACCATATCCAAATACTGATTCATATAACCTACCTCAGTTCTAACATTGCCATTAAAACTCCAGCCTAAACCAGCAAAAGCTCGGTTTTGGTCAAAGCCCGATTTACCGCCCCAATTCGTGGTATTGACCCGATAAAACGCTTCATCCCAAGTGATAAAACTTAAACGTTTTTCAAAATCGAAGGGATGCATAAATTTAATCATCTGCCTTGGACGCTCACGGACTTGGTCGCCTTGGCCGAAATTACTTTCCCACATGGTTCTGAAGGTCACGGTGCCAAAATCAGTCGGCAACACATAACGAAACGCCGGCCAGATATCTTGTTGTGACACATAAGGCTTGCCAATGTTATGGGTCGGCAACCAGGTATAACCAGCCCAAATCGTCGCTCTATCGCTCAATGAATAACCGACAGCGGTTCTGACCATGCCTTGATACCATTTACTCCAATCACTATCAAAACGGCTCTGTCCTTCCAGCCAAACGCGACCTTTCTCCAAAGATGGGTCAATAATTTTCAAACTACCTTCGGCCACACCCTGCACCCAAGCGCCGGTATCTTCGGCAAGCTCGGCTGCTGATAACGATTGCCCAACACTCAAAGCCAGTAATACTAATGACAAAATAGACTTACGCATCACACGCCTCTAAAAACATAAAAAACATTGTTAAGCTAGAAACATGCCAACTTTTAAACTCTACTAAACTGTGCTCAAAAACACCTGCTAACCAAAAAACGGTCGATTTCAACCAATCCCCGCCGGCTCATATCAACCAATTCAATGTTTAACTAGCTCGCTTAGTTAGGTTTATCAACAATGCGCCACATTGGCGTAATTGTTGCTAAGGTTTACTAAAAACCAATTGATTAAAAACAATGAATAACGCCATTCAAATCGCTTTAATACTGGCTTTGCTATTAGCCTTTCAAGCAAACGCTCAAAGTCGCGGCGAGCAAAACCTAGAAATACGCCAAGGCGAACGCTTACTGGTATTAGCGCCACATCCTGATGATGAGAGCCTAAGTTCAGCGGGTTTAATCAAACGGGTATTTGAAAATGGCGGTTCGGTGCGTTCAGTGGTCGTTACAGCTGGTGATGCTTACGTTGGCGCAATCATCAAAGAAACCGGCAAAGCCAATCCTAGCCCAGCCGACTATTTGGATTACGGTGAGAAACGGCTGGAAGAATCTCGCCGCGCCGCCCAATTACTTGGCCAAGGCTTTGTGCATTTAGATTTGCTCGGTTTCTCCGATGGCAGCATCTATGCCGCATTGGTTAATCACTGGCGTCGTAAATACCCGATGCGTTCCGATTACACGGGCTTCGACCATGTGCCATATGCTGAAGCCGAAGATCGCGGGATTGCACAAGATGGTCAAGATTTACACGATGAGTTATTGGCTATTTTGCGCGAAACCAAACCGACTTTGATCAGTTTTCCCGATGTCATGGAAAATGATTCTGATCATGCTGGATTAGGGATGTTTGTCTTATTAGCCATTCATGACTGGTTGTCAGAATCTGGTAATAGCCACTTACAACCGCGCTTATTGGCTTATCTAATTCACTGGCAACACGGTTGGCCGAAAGGTTCAGACTATGGCGTGGCATTAGATTGGAGTGATCAGCCTTTATATTTACCTGACGATTTACCGTTAAGAGGCCATAGCCGCGAATGCTTAACGCTTAACACTCAAGAAATTAACTTAAAACGCCAAGTGCTGGGCCAATATCAAACACAACAACGAGCGATGGGGGATTTTTTATCGGCCTTTGTTCGTAAAACCGAATGTTTTACAGTGCTAAACCCTAGCAGTAGTCGAGGTATTAACAATGTGCTTGAACATTGGCGACATTCGCGAAAGAGTTTCGACTACCATCCGATGACGCGGCGAAAAATTTGAATCGGTGACTGATAGAAACGCCCAATCATAAAATTGAGCAGGGATTTTGCTGATGAGCTATTTCAGATTGTTTCAAACTACTAGCGTTTTAAGCGTGGTATGTCTGTTTTTTAGCCGGCCATTGATAGCCGATACTCACAGCATTGATGGCACGAGTTGTTGAATATTCGTTATCGGATCTGACTAAGGCTAATCAGTTTTTTGATCTTACCAAAAGCGGACTGGCTTGATTTTGCTAACACATCAAAGATATGTCGGTGTATACAGACTGTTCAATTGTTTTATGAAATGAGGCTCAGATGAAGAAATTACTACTTGCAATATTCGCTGTTCTCCTCATTATCGAGGAATGGCTCTGGGATGGGCTTAATCACCTAGCCCATAAGCTAGGGTGACCGTAAGGATTCCTCCGTAAATGAGTAACATCTATTTTCCATAGCTAAATCGAATCCCTCTTTGAAGTCAATCGGTAGCACTATAAGACTTATAGTCTTGGTATAGGTCGCTCGAATTACCGCTTGATGGCAAGGATCACAACCCCACTGGCAACAAGGGCAATGCCAAGCCAATCACGCAAGGATGGGCGCTCGTCGAGAAATACGAAAGCGAAAATTGCAACAAGAACAAGACTGAACTTGTCCACCGGTGCGACCTTGGAGGCATCACCTATTTGCAGAGCCCGAAAATAACAGACCCAAGAGAGCCCGGTAGCTAAACCGGACAGGCCAAGAAAGCCCCATGTCTTTGGTGAGAACACAAACGGGTTACTCCATTTACCGGCGAACCAGACAAAGCAAGAAAGCACTATGACGATGATAAAGGTGCGGATAAGTGTTGCCAGATCGGAATCAACACCCCGAATTCCGATCTTCGCAAAGATCGCCGTAAGGGCGGCAAATACGGCGGAGAGCGCTGCCCAGAAGAACCAACTGCTTGAGGTTGCCATGATGGGATACCTAGCGTTGAATCAAGGAACTTGCAGGAAGCCAGTCCCTATTGGATGATAGGTTAGCGCTTTGATGTGTATTTGTAGCGATATGATGTTTATAAAACTCATAACAAATAACCCAAAGCGAATACACAGTAATCCTGCCCCAAAAATCCACAAAAACGATAGTGTCAGGCGTATTGCTGATTTTGTCAAAATATGCCAAAACAAGAAAAAGAGGAATATTTATACATACTATGGTTAAGACAATAGCTCTTAAGCGTTTGGATGTTGCAATATATTTCAAATAAATGGCAAAACCAATAAACCACATTGAATATACAGTGAACCTTCCCCAAAAATCAATAAATACAGCTGCTTTGGGAGCGGTACTCAGCAAATCGAAATAAGCTAAAAGCAAAAATAACAGCGTGTTGCCAACCACTAAAAATGCGAGGATATGCTCAAGCGTTCTTTTATATTCAATTTTCATAAGTAATTCCTAAATAAACCATATTTTTCAGGCGAGATTGCCTTACTTGGGCTATAGGATAGCTTCTCGCACATTACAGAAAGCCTTCCGAAACTATACCATTTCGTAATGTTTAGCTTTTCCGGCTGATCGGCTCCGTTTATGCCGGAGCCCATGTAAGTTAATCTTTGATGGGTCGTTTAAGTATGTTCAGCTCAAATTACTTCAGGATAAATGATCGCTTCACAGTTTTATCCGACACCATAGCTTGAGAGGGCGGGTGATTTTTTCAGTTTCGGGAAAGCGCGTGTCATACTCATTTGCCCCCAATTTCATGGTGCGTTTGGTTTCTATCCAGTTGTATTCTCCGCATGACAAAATAAACGGTGGGCGTTGCGACCAGGGACAGGAGCAAGGAAAGGGTTAACGCACCAATCACCGCAATAGCCAATGGTTTAAGCATATCCGACCCAGCGCCGATGCCATAAGCCAAAGGCAATAAACCTAACGCCGCTGCCAACGACGTCATCAAAACCGGACGTAACCGCCGCCGCCCTGATTCCACCAGCGCATCCTCCAAACTTTGCCCTTGCGCTTCAAAACGGTGTACCGAATCCAACATCAGGATACCGTTTTTCGCAACTACGCCAATACCAATGATCGCACCTAACAATGACACTATATTGACGGAAGTCCCTGTCAAATACCAAGCTAGAACAGTTCCGAACATAGCCAATAGGGAGCCGAACACGATGGCGATGGGTTCATAGAATGATCGAAACTCGATCAATAACACGGTGAACACCAGAAACACTGAGGCTAATAGCACCACCAGCAAATTATGAAATGATTCCTGTTGCTGCTGAAAGAGACCGCCAAATCCCAGCACCGCTGGCGGAAGCGTTTGATCCTGACTGAGCTTTGCCTTGATTTCGCTGATGGCGCTGCCCAGGTCACGGTTTTCCAGGCGGGCAGAAATGGCCACTAGTTGCCTAAGGTCTTCGCGTTGCAGCTCCAACTGCCCTGGTTCGGTGACTACATCGGCGACTTGCGATAACTTGACTGTCCTGCCATCTAAAGACCGCAACAATAATTCACGCAAGTTGGCGATTTGACTGGTTGTGTCTGTAGCCATCCTGACCCGGATGTTGACGACGCGGTCACCTTCCAATACATAAGAGACTTTTTGTCCGAGCATGGCCGTGCTGACCGCCATGCCCACATCGTTGACGGTCAGGCCAAACCGTTGGGCATCCGTAGACCGTACCCGTATACTTAACGAGGCGCCGGTGGTTTCCAAGCCGTCGAAGGTATCGACCACACCTGCTATTTTGCCAAGTTCAGCTTCGATTTGCGGCGCTTTCTGCTTGAGCCATTCAACATCGGTGGAGAAGAGCTTGATTTCAATAGGTCGGGGCGACCAAGTTAAATCGCCGATAAGGTCTCCGAGGATACCCGCAAATTCCCAATGAAGTCCGGGGACCGCCGTATGAAGTTGCTTGCGGAGATCGGCCACCACTTCGTCGGTTTTCCGTTGACGCTTCGATTTTAATTTGACCAAAAAATCCCCTTTGTGCGCTTGCGAAATACCTAACGCCAGCCTCGCGCCCGTGCGCCGCGAATAACTATCAAGCTCTGGTATCGCGCGCAAAATGGTCTCTGCTTGGCGTAATTGCCGGTCAGTTTCACTCAAACTGGTGCCCCAGGGGGAGTGATAATCAATCACGAAGCCCCCTTCGTCCATAAAAGGCAGGAACTCGCTTTCCAAACGTCCAAAAAGCCAGATACCCAGCGCCAGTATCAATACGCAACCCAACAAAACGCTTCCGGCTTGCTTGACTGCGGAGCGTAAGATTTTTTCATAGCCATTAATGATCCGTTTCAGCCAACTTAAATGCTCTTCTTTTGGGTCAACAAGTGTGAGTTGGTCCGGTGATTTTTTATCGGTAGGCATCCATCTAGCCGCCAATGAGGGAATCAGCGTCACTGCCAATAGTAACGAAGTCAACAACGAAACCACCATGGTTAACGCCAAAGCCCTGAAAAAGCTACCGGCCACACCGTCGAGAAAGGCCAGCGGTATGAACACCACCACCGGTGTTAGGGTCGAAGCCAGCAAAGGCCGTAATATTTCTCCTAATGCCTGCTTCACAGCTTCAAGTCGTTGTACACCAGCGGAAATTTTTTCATGAACGGCTTCAACAACTACGATAGCATCATCAATGATCAAGCCAATCGCGGCAGCGATGCCGCCCAATGTCATTAAGTTGAAGCTGAGCCCCATAACGCGCAGCACGAGCAAAGTTATCAAGACGGTGGCCGGAATTACCACCGCCGCGATCAAGGTGGCACCCCAATTTCGCAAAAAAACGTAGAGGATGGCGATAGAAAGAACCAAGCCTAAGATAATAGCCTCCCAGACACTCTGGATGGATTCACCCACTAACAACGACTGGTCATAGAAGACGGACACTTGCATATCCGGCGGTAGCGCCTTTTTGAGCGTTTCCATCTCCTGGTTAAGTTGTCTGACAATATCCAGGGTACTACCATCCGGTTGGCTGTAAACATTGAGCAGGACGGCATTAACGCCATTGGCAGTGACAATGTTAAAAACTGGCTCTTGAGAACGTTCAACCCTCGCGAAATCCCTAATGCGGATGGGATGTGCGGTCGCTGTAATGGTTGGTATCACACCTGGCGTTGGGATAAGGCCGGGGATGACAGTTGAGACGGTCAGGTTTTCTATCTCTTCGATGCTATGAACGCGGCCGTCCACCACGGTCAGGTACAGTTTATAGTCTTCTTCAAGCATACCGGTCGGCGTGATTAGGCTGTTCCTGATGAGCGCGTCGGTGACTTGGGTGAGGCTCAGGTTCAGCGCCTGTAAGCGCAAGGGATCGACGATGACGTGATATTCAGGCGCACGGCCACCGACAATACCAGTACGGGCAACCCCAGGAATGCGTAATAGCCGGGGCTGTAACGTATAACGGGCAGTTTCCCAGAGTTCTGTGAGCTTATGGTTTGGTCCCGTCAAACTGAGGCCAGCCACCGGAAAGGCGGCAAAAGTCAGCCGCCAAACCGCTGAGGTTGCGGTAGCCGGTAGCGCTTTTTGGACGACACCAAGACGGCCTTGGACAAAGAGTTCGGCCTGCACCATGTCCGTTTTCCAGGTGAAAAACACATTGATTTCAGCCGAGCCACGTCCCGTTTTCGAGCGCACGGTGCGTACGCCAGGGATGTCTTTCATCGCTTCTTCGACAGGTCGGGTGATGGTGGCCATCATTTCATTGGCAGGCATCACACCGTTATCAATCAAGATAACCACGCGCGGGAAATTGGTTTGGGGGAAAATCGAAGATGGCATCCCAAGCGCGGCATAGACCCCGCCCAGGCATAACGCGACACAGATAAAAGCGATGGCCAAGCTGTGACGGATCGCAAAGGATGGCTGCATGGATACAGTAGAATCTGGTTTCATTTTACCACGCGGATACGCGTCTCAGGCGGTAGGCCATACACGCCTTCGGTGACGACCGTCATGCCTTCCCGAATACCTTCACCTTCCACCTCGACAAAATTACCATCACGCAAACCCAGCTTAACCATTTTCTGTTTAGCCCGCTCACCCTCGACCAAGGCAATCAGGCTTGTGTTCTCGTTTGTTACCACGCTTTTGATCGGCACGGCCAAGCGTTGTAGCCGCTCTTCGACGACGATACGCGCAGTAACAAATTGGCCTGGACGCACGCCAGAACCAGCATCTAGGGAAACCCGGACCAGTACCGTATCGCTAAGAGGATCAATTTGTGGACTGATAAAAGCCACTTTGCTTTCTTGAACGGGTTTAGAATCGGTACCATTCTGCGTTTCGGTACCGGCGTAGATTTTTACTGGCTGTCCCAAGTTTAGTGCTACTGCTTCTTGACTGGGTACCCTGAGTGCAATGTCTAAGCGATCAAGATCAATCAAATCAGCCAACACGGCGTTCAAGCCCACTGCCTCGCCAATTTTAAAATGGATTGCCGTCACGGTGCCGGATAAAGGCGCTGTGATCTGTAACAGTTCACGTTGAGTTTGGGCGTTGGACAAATCTTTACGAGCGGCTTGGAGAAGTTGTTCAGCTTCATCAAAAAGTTTGCGTGAAATATTATCGGTAGCGATTAACTCCTGTTTACGGGCAAAATTTTTCTGTGCAAAATCGACAGCAACTTTGGCTTTGGCGATCAACGCATCGGCTGTCCGGGTATCCAGTTCGAATAATCGCGTTCCTTTTTGTACGCGTTGGCCTTCCTCACAGTAGACTTGATTGAGGATTCCCAAGATCGGTGCGGCAATTTTTGAACTTGCGGGTAGTTTGCCATTTATCGCCGGTTGCGGTTCTACCATGCCATAAGCCATCACATACCGACGTAAGGTCGTCTGTGTAACCTTTCCAATTTGTACAGCCACATCAGTAACAATTTCCGGCTCATCAGCCGATAGAGGTCTGTTCTGTATTAAGATACAGAACAGTATTGTGGCCATTGTCAGCCATCTGGCTCGTTTCATTAGGGTATTTTCCTGTTGGCATAATCGGCAATTGATGCAGTGCTGAGCAACGATGTGAGGGGAATGCGCAAGGTGTCTTCCAGCACATTAAGGGTTTGCTGGGTTTCGACCAGGACATCTAACCGAGCACGTTCAGCGACGGCGGCTTCCAATTGTGCCCCGAGCAGGGCAAGTTGGTCGGTCTCCCCTATCTTAGTTAGGGCTTGAATGGTTTTCAGGTTCTCTCGCTGGATATGGATTTGCTTTTCAGCATCATCCCATTTAGTCATTACCGCTGCGACACCGGCATGAACTTTATCGATTTCACCGAGGATACGGAATTGCAATGCTTCAAACCGGACAGCAATTTCACGCCGCTTCGCTTCCGCTTCAGCGATGGGGCCTTGGTTTTGATGTAAAATCGGCAACTGTAACGTAGTCAAACCGAGTGACCAACGATGCTCACCCATTTCCCACGCATACGCCGGGTTAACTTGGATGTTGGGGTACTGATTGGCGGTTTCGAGTTGTAAAGCGGATTGCGCGGCAGAGTAATCCGCCAGTGCCGCCAACACATCGGGACGACTTAACAAGGCATGCTCTTTAAGTTTGGCGACCGGAATCGTTTTCAGATTTGGCGGTGCGGAAAGGTTGCTGAAATCAAGTTCTATCCCGTTGAGTCCATCAACCGGTATGCCAATAGCAGTAGCCAACAGAACCCGGCTTTCTGCCGTTCTTTTTTGAGCCGCACTTTCGTTCAACTTTAATTGGTTAAGGACAATATGTGAACGTATTAGCTCAAGATGGCTAATTTCGCCGACAGACCGCTGTTGTTCCAGCCGTTGCACGATCGACTGTTGAATACCGAGTTGCTGATTGATTAGCCGTTCAGCTTCGGTAGCCGCATAGGCTTCCAATAAAGCCAAACGCAATCGACCCCTAACCATCCAGGCCGCATCTATCACCCTTAAACGGGCAGCATCAGTGAGGTGTTCGGTTTTATCGATGCGGAAACCGCGCTTACCTGCGGTTTCGATGGGGATATTTATCGCGCTGGCCGCAATCCAGGGAACTGCCGCGGTCGCAAGATTACGTATCCAGGTTGGGGTAACCGATATGGTGGGATTGGGCCGTTGGCCAGCCGTTTTAATCGCTGCATCCGCCGTGTCTGCTTGTGCCCTAGCTAAAGCAAGATCGGGATGGTAGTAAATCGCAGCTAAACTGAGTTTATCTAAATTCCATTTACAATTTGACCAACCCGTTTCCGGGCCAAGCACGGTCTCGATAAATTGTTTTAAATTTGCATTAGCCAGCGAGCGAGTTTCGAGACTCGCGATAGACTCAGAAGGAATGAGCGGGCGATCTTGAAAACGCGCACAGCTCATCAAGGACAAGCTTATGCTGATGAATAGCGCAATAGTTCGTTGCATCGTGTTAAATTTCGACAAGGTAATGTGTTGGTAGGCGTTTACTTTCTCCATAAATCGACCACAACTTTAAGCCCCGGCTGGTTATCGGCCAATGTGATCGTGCCATCATGAAGCTCCACTATGGCTGCGACTATGCTTAATCCCAGGCCATTACCCGCTGTCGTGCGGCTTTGATCCAACCGATAAAAACGCTGAAACACTTTTTGGCGGTGTTTATCGGCAATCCCTGAACCGTTGTCAGCAACAACTAACTCAATCCGGTTATCGAATGGCTTCAGACTGACCATAATTTGGGTATTTTCTGCGGTGTGCAGAATGGCGTTCTCCACCAGGTTAAACACAAGTTGGGTCAACAATTCTTTATCGCCGACCCATTTAATATGTTCTTCGATGTCAGTTTGAATGGCTTTTCCTTGTTCCTCCGCTACGGGGTTAAGGGCATCCGTCACGGATGCGGCAATATCGCCAAGATCGACTACCTTGAAACCGCTGCGACGTGACTGGGACTCAATCTGGGAAATCCTCAAGAGTGCCGAAAAGGTATCCAGGATGGTATCAACTTCGACAATAGCAGAAGCAAGTTCTTCGTTATATTGGGCTTCCGACAGGTTGGTTTTAAGAGCATCTTCAAGCCGGAACTTCAAACGGCTGATCGGTGTACGTAAATCGTGGGCGATATCGTTGGAAACCTGTTGCAGGTTTTGTATTAATGCACCGATTTTGTCCAGCATGCGGTTTAGCAGTATTGCCAGCTTATCTAACTCATCTTGATTTTCTGAAACCGCTAACCGGTGGCTTAAATCACCGGCAATAATGGCTTGGGTGGATTGGGTAATCCGGTCAATTTTTTTAAGGAAGAGGCGGCTAATATAAAATCCACCTGCTGCGCCTAACGCAATAACCAATACGAAGCCCCATAAGAACGCCTGTATAATCGCTTCACCTGCATCCTCAATAATATCGCTCTCATGGCCTACACCCAACCACAGGTGATTGGGTAGGGCAACTACGCGGGTCAAAAGAAAGGTGTGGTTTTCGTTTGGGTTCAACTTAGGCGAAGTAAGTCTAAGGGTTTGCCAGCCCTCAGCTAGCTTAAACTGATTGAGATTTCCAGCGACCAATTGCCCATCCTGATTTAAAACACCGTATTCCAGGGCGTGATGGGATTTAGATTCGATAATTTCGTTAATCTCGGTAATTAGTTCAGGTAAACCACCCGACTCGTATTCAGATTGTAGTCTGGCTATCTCCGACCCTAAATTATTCTTAAGTTGTTGCTCAAGGGAATGCGTGGTCAATAAATAGACCGTTGTGCCAATTGCCAGGAATGAACATAAAAAAAGCCCTAAATAGAGCGCTGACAATTTAAAGCTGGTGGTGCCCACAAGGCTAGAGAGTTTCATAAACCCTATATCCTGCACCCCGCACGGTCTGGATTAAATCGGGTTTGTCCCCGACATTCAGCTTGCTACGCAAGCGGCTGATATGGGTTTCGACAATATTGGTTTTAGGGTCAAAATGAAAATCCCAGACATTCTCAAGCAGCATGGTGCGGGTGACTACCTGGCCGGCATGACGGACAAGGTATTCAAGCAGGCGGAATTCTGTGGGCTGGAGGTCGATGCAGTGCCCATCACGGGTGACCAATCTTTTCATCAGGTCAATTTCAAGACCGGACACCTGTAAAAACTTCTGTTCTATCGTTTCCCTGGGTCTCCGTAACAATGCATTGACCCGCGCTTCAAACTCACTGAAGGCAAACGGCTTGACCAGATAATCGTCCGCGCCCGCATTTAAGCCTTCAACACGGTCATCAATCCCGCACATCGTAGTCAAAAATAATACCGGTACGGACGAGCCTGCACTACGCAGTTTTTTTACTACACTAAGCCCATCCATTCCGGGTAACATGCGATCGACAATAAGCAAACCATAGCTGGCTTCTTGGCCCAGAAACAGGCCTTCGTAACCGTCTTTCGCCACATCAACCGTATGACCGGCCTCTTTCAGACCAGCGGCAACATAGTCCCTGGTTTGGGTATCGTCTTCGATGATTAATATTTTCATGAAAAATAGGGCTGGAGTATCGCTCTAGGTTTAATAATTTAGTCCTTCTCGTTTTCTGAGGCTTCGTTTGATTCATCCTCCAGAGACACTTTCAGCACCGTACCGGTTTTTCCATCCACCATCACTTCATGGACTTTGCCGTCTTTCAAAATTTCGATTTCGAATTGCACCGTGGCCGATTCATCATTAATTTCTGCTTCCATGGCTTTGCCGCCGGTTTTATGTTCGGCTGCCTTAATCGCGTCCTGCAACGAAATGGAGGCTTGGCTAAAAAGCTGCAACTCTTTGGTTTCTTTATCTTTAGAATTTGCGGCTTGTGCTAAATTAGCCATACTGGCGATTATTACAATTGCACACAAACTTGTCAGAATTTTAGGGGTTTGGGAATTCATAGTATCTATCCTCGATTCCATCAGGCGGAATTGCCTGACGTGGGATATAGAGTACCTTGTCTTACATTACAGAATGCTTCCCAAAACTATACAATTTTGTAATGTTAGGGTGTTGGAAGATTTACAATAAATTAATAACAAGCGAAATGAGCATCTGCACAATCAATACGCTCGATAAACTCATACCCTAGCAGTAACAATAGCGGAGAACCAAACAGCAATATGCCTGCTCTGAATGTAGATTTGGATGAAGATAAGGGTAATTTAGTTAAAAAATAAATGTAGATATATACAATCCTTAATCTTGGTTAAGAATAGCTTGCCCCATCGCTTTTGCTGATCCGTCCCCGTTGACATACATATAAAGTGTCGTTGTCGTGATGCTAAGGCGTTTAGCTACATCCGTCGCATTGGCTTTTGGATCAGCCATCGCAGACATAGCCATCATTAAAGTAGATCTGTCCATTTTGCGGGGTCGTCCGCCTTTTCGGCCTCGTGCCCTAGCTGCGGCAAGTCCGGCAAGGGTACGCTCAGCAATTAGCTCCCGTTCGAATTCGGCTAATACCGCAAATATCCCAAAGAAAAGCCGCCCATTCGAGGTGGTGGTATCGATTTGTGCACCCGCACCGGCCAGAACTTTCAAGCCAATATTATGTTTACGCAGCTCATCTACCGTAGTAACCAAATGCTTCAAATCCCGTCCCAACCTATCCAGTTTCCATACCACCAAGGTATTGCCGGGTTGTAGCGCTTTGAGGCAAGCATTTAAACCCGGCCTGTCGTCTTTACGGCCTGATGCCAAGTCTTCGTAAATCCGTTTGGTTTCAACGCCAGCAGCAATCATAGCGTCTAGTTGTGGCGCTAGCGTTTGGCTGCCATCATTTTTGGAAACACGGATATAACCTACCAGCATGATAAATTTCAATGCACAAGAAAAGATAAAAGAGATGGTACAATATTGCTTAGTTTTTCTCAATGGGTTTTCTTGTGGTTTTTAGAGGACTGTTCAATAGCTTCTCAGATACAAGATAAACGGACGTTTTTCTTGTACTAAATCACTTTCCGGTTTTTAAAATTGCAACCCAGCGATACCGCTTATCCCCGATTCAAAAGCCGACTTGTGCAATCAGAATTGGAACGTTTCTACTCGGTGACTGATGTCGAGCTGGCATATTGCGATAGTGCTACTCGCTCAAGCACCACGCGCTTGGGATTTGCCCTGCTGTTAAAAACCTATCAACGGCTGGGCTATTTTGTAACCTCCGAGCAAGTACCGAATGCCATTGCCGAGCATGTCGCCTCCAGCATGGGTGAACCCTATGATCGTGAGAATTTGCGGCAGTACGATGTCTCTCAAGCCAGACGCAAACACTTGTCGGCGGTTCGGGAGTTTTTAGCGGTCAAACCATTCAGCGACGATGGCAAAGCGCTGATGAGACAAACTTTTTCCGAAGCGGCGCTGACCAAGGAGGATGTCATTGATATTATCAATATCGGTATCGAAACCTTGGTGCGTCATCGTTACGAGTTGCCGGCATTCGATACCTTGCTGCGGGAAGCTCGTGTCGAGCGGATTGCAACGAATCAGGCGCTGCACACTCAAATTCACGATGCACTTGGAGATGCTGGCCGGACTTTTCTCGACAAGCTCTTTGTCGTGGGTGATGATCCGCGTCGCGTAAGTCCTTGGAACGATGTCAAGCAAGATGCCGCCAAACCTACAATAGATGGTATGCGCGATTTGGTCGAACGCTATGATCGACTGACCGAGTTGGCTTGTCACACAGACCTGTTAAAAACCATACCGGTCATTAAAATCAAGCAATGGGCGCTGGAAGGCAACAGTCTCGATGCCGCCAGTATGGTGGATATGGCTGCCGCCAAACGCTACGCCGTTGCCTTGGCCTTGATTCGACAACGTCTGGCGATTGTGATCGATGATCTCTGCAATATCTTGTGCAGACAGATGAAGAGAGCGTTACACAGCGCCGAAGAAGCCCTTGAAAAATATTTGGATGACAACCAAGAGAAGACCGATGAGATTTTGCGTCGGTTTGCGATGCTGGAAACGCTCTTGAACTCCACCCTGTCGGCAGATGAACAATTGAAAGGAGTTCATCAAGCTGTGACGGCTCGCCCTGATTTGTGCGAATTCTCGCGCTTGCATGCAGAATACGGTGGGAAAAACGAGTTCCGTTTTGTCTGGCAGTTCTTCAAGCCACGGCGGGCGGAGATGCTACGGATTTTGAGCAAGTTAAAGCTAGAGTCCACCAGCCAGGACACCAGTTTTGAGCGGTCATTGGCTTTTATGTTGGAGAATAGCCATCGGCAGAGCCAGTGGCTAACACTCAAGGGCAAAGGTAAGATAATATTAACCGAGGACGATCTGGACTGGATTCCCGAAAAATGGTGGAAGTTGGTGACTGGCGAGGTCAAACGCGATGCAGTTCCGACCCGAATCAACCGCCGCCAGTTCGAGGCATGCGTCTGTTTGCAGATGGTTAGGGAACTGAAGTCTGGCGACCTTTGCGTGATCGGCAGCGATGCGTATTCAGATCACCGGAATGAACTGGTGCCGATGGAAGAATGCGAACGTACACGCGCGGATTACGGCGAGAAAGTAGGTTTACCAGTCGAGAGTGCGGCATTTATCAAGCATATTCGCACCCTGCTGACAGAGGCGGCACAGAAGGCTGATAAGACCTATCAGGACAATCCTTATTTCAAGATCGTTGATGGTAGGCCGAAGCTGGGTCGGCAAGAGAAAAAAGAGACGCCGCCCGGATTCAAGCAGTTGGATGACGCATTAAGGCGCAAACTCGATGGCATGGACCTTTCGTTGCTGGACGTGCTTGCCGATACCATGAAATGGATTGGATGGGGCAAGCATTTTGGCCCGTTGAGTGGTCACCAAGGTAAGTTGCAGGAGGAAGACCGGCGTAAGATTCTGACGGTGTTCGCCTATGGTACCGGTTTGGGGCCGACACAAATTGCCAAAAACATTGCCGATGTCAGTGCGCGTCAAGTGTCGTTCGTCAATCAACGCCAAGTCACGACGGAAAAACTGGAGGCCGCTATCTGCACGACGATTAATGCGTACAATCAATTTCAATTACCACGCTTTTGGGGTGACACAAAACGCGCGGCGGCAGACGGTACGCAATGGAATCTGTATGAAAATAATCTGCTGTCAGAGAGCCATATCCGTTACGGCGGATATGGTGGCATTGCTTACTACCATATCAGCGACACGTATATTGCGCTGTTTTCGCATTTCATCCCCTGTGGTGTCTGGGAAGCTGTGTATATCCTGGATGGGCTGACAAAGAACAAGTCGGATATTCAGCCAGACACGCTGCATGGCGATACCCAAGCGCAAAGCGCACCAGTTTATGGCTTGGCTTTTTTGCTGGGTATCAAACTGATGCCGCGTATTCGTAACTGGAAAGATTTGAAATGGTTCCGCCCGACGGCCGACGAAGTGTATAAACACATTGATGACCTGTTTACCAAGGATGCGATAGATTGGGATTTAATCGCCTGTCATTTGCCAGATATGCTGCAAGTGGCGCAATCGATTCGTGCCGGGCGTATTTCACCATCGACCATCTTGCGTAAACTCGGTACCGCCAGTCGGAAAAACAAACTGTATTTCGCATTTCGTGAGTTGGGCCGCGTTGTCCGCACCATATTCCTGCTGGAATATATCAGCGATGATGCGCTTCGCCAAGTTATCCACGCGGCTCAAAACAAGTGCGAAGGTTTCAACAACTTTGCGCAGTGGGCATATTTCGGATCGGACACCATTGAGGAAAATGTACGCGAGGATCAGCTGAAGATAATCAAGTACAATCACCTGATTGCCAATCTGATGATTTTCCACAACTGCCATACAATGACGCAGGCATTCAAGGAACTGGAAGCGGAGGGAATGAAGTTGACGCCAGAATTGGCCGCTGCGTTTAGCCCATATCGGACGCATCACGCCAATCGTTTCGGCATGTATGAGCTGCGGGAGCGTAACTTGGAGCCGATTGACTATGGCGTGACGTTCCAAATGTAACGAAATCAGGGATGTTACTCATTTACGAAGGAATCCTTACGGTCCCCCTATCGATTCGCGTAGTTAAAGAATATGACAGAGCGGTGGTTTTTTTGTTAGGTAAAGTGACGGGGGTAAGGGGCCCTGGGCTGATTATATTGATACCTGTTCTGGAGCAAATGACCTCGGTTACGCTGCGTACTATCACCATGAACATTCCATCACAAAAAATTATCACTAAAGATAATGTTTCAATTGATATAGCGGCTGTGGCTTACTACAAAATAGTTGATCCACAAAAAGCGGTGATTGCCATCGAAGACATAGATCATGCCGTTAACCAAATTAGTCAAACTACGGTACGTAACATTGTTGGGCAATTTTCGCTTGATCAACTGCTTTCAAGAACCGTCGATATTAATCTGCAAATAAAAAATGTGATTGACGGTCACACCGGGCCTTGGGGCGCCGAGGTTACAACGGTTGAAATTAAAGACATTACATTACCCGACAATATGCAACGCGCAATGGCAAAAGAAGCCGAAGCTGAACGCGAACGCCGCGCCAAAATAGTCGCTGCAGAAGGTGAATTTCAAGCGGCGGTAAAACTAGGCGAAGCGGCTGACTTAATCGCTCAACATCCCGTCGCTCTTCAGCTTAGAACCTTACAAACCATGGCTGAAATTGCGACAGAAAAAAACTCAACTATCATTTTTCCTGCTCAATTTATGACAACCGTTCAAGATGCTTTTACAACCATAAGAAAAGATTCGCCGGCTTCATAAATCATTGTTACTCAATTATGTACGGGGAAAATACAAATTACTTTCCCCGATTTAATATTTTAAAGAAAACCTAATAATCACTTAGTTTGAGAAAACTAAGCCAATAGTATTCAAGTTATACACATTTGGGGAAATAGCTCGAAATTGCTGTTTTTTATAGTGCTATATTGATTAACTCTTATCTTTACAAGGAGTATAAAAATGATAGTGACTTATAAACATTTACTAAAAATAATGCCATTACTGATAGCTTTAGGATCCGTTACATCAGTGGCCTATGCTGAAGTTACGCCGGCCCCTGAGCATCCGGGACAACATAATGTGGTTGCGAAAACCCCAGAAGAACACGCTACTGCGGCAGAGCACCATAAGAAGAAAGCTGAATATCATGCGGGGATGGCGGCTCATCACCATTCGCTGGCTAAGGAATATAAGCAAACTAAATATCAAGATTTGGCTAAACATCATGAAAATTTAGCAAAACATCATCATGCGCTTGCTAAAGAACATAAAGCAACGGCTAAAACGCATGACGCCCATGCGGTTGTAAAGTAACTTTCTGAATCAATGAAACACAGGTTGTTGAATGCTTTAAACGCTTATAGTGTGTTAGGTGGTTGACCATATCAACCACCTTCAGATTTGAAGTTTACTTGATTGATCGGAATGCGCGGCAAACCCCGTCGTTCAGGGCGGGGAAGGATAGCGGGGACGGCGAATAGCTGTCCTTAATGTGGTGTTTGCTGTTGCTCGATGTACTGCCGGACAATCTCAATCGGCGCACCGCCACAACTACTGGCAAAATAGCTGGGCGACCATAGAGCG
>CAIXED010000037.1 GCA_903918375.1 uncultured Pseudomonadota bacterium
AGTCTTAGTCCCCATCGTCTAGTGGCCTAGGACACCGCCCTTTCACGGCGGTAACGGGGGTTCGAACCCCCCTGGGGACGCCAGATTACTTTGTTATACGTTGGTAGCGGATAACAAGTTAAGCAACAAAAAAGCTACCACAGTCTTAGTCCCCATCGTCTAGTGGCCTAGGACACCGCCCTTTCACGGCGGTAACGGGGGTTCGAACCCCCCTGGGGACGCCAAATTAAAAAAGCCATTACAATGTAATGGCTTTTTTTTCGCCTGAAATTTTGAAGATTAGATTTTGCCTAATATATTTTCGGCGGTAGCTAATTGTTGTTCAGGATTTTATATGGATTTAGCTTCCTGAATAACATGATCACGAAACTTATCGGGTAATGCTTTTGGCGTTAATACATCGACAGTGACATTTAATAGCTTAGCAACTTCAAGTTGAATTTTAGCTATATCCATGAGGGTTGTTTCATTAGTCGGATCAACCAATAAATCTAAATCGCTATCATCTCCGTGCAGTACAGATCCAAATACTCGCACATTGTTAACCCAATGCTTAAGGGCAATTTCTCGGATAGCATCTCGATACTGGTTGAATGCAATGGATGGGCGCATAAAGATCACCGAATGTCATAAGGTTGAGCGGTCATTTCATCGATTAAAAACGACCGCTACATTGCACTTTTATATGTAATTAACCCGCTTAGAATCTGAGCTTGATGGCGTGATTTCACCGATGCTAAACACGCTTTCACCTTGTGCAGCTAAGATTTCCAAGGTTTTCGCTTCATCGGCAGCGTCTACGCAGACGATCATGCCAACACCGCAGTTAAACGTCACTAACATATCCGCTAAATCAACATTGCCTTGCTGTTGCAGCCAAGCAAAAATCTCTGGTAATTGCCAAGCGCTCAAATTAATCGTCGCGTCTAAATCTTTCGGTAAAACCCTTGGCAAGTTTTCGGTAATGCCGCCGCCAGTGATGTGCGCCATTGCGTGAACTGGCACAGTTTTCAATAATTCCAGCAACGGTTTGACATAAATACGAGTAGGCTCTAATAAAGTTTTGCCTAACTGTTTGCCATTGACTTCACTTTCTAAAGACACGCCGCTCTTTTCAACGATTTTACGCACTAATGAGTAACCGTTTGAATGAGGGCCTGATGAGGCGATGCCAATCAATTTATCGCCCGCTTTAACTTTGCTGCCATCGATAATGTTGTCACGTTCAACGATACCGACGCAAAACCCCGCCAAATCATAATCACCATCGGCATACATGCCTGGCATTTCAGCAGTTTCGCCACCGACTAAAGCAGCGCCAGAATATTCACAACCTTTACCGATGCCTTCGATAACTGAAGCAGCCGTATCAACATTCAGCTTGCCAGTCGCGAAATAATCCAAGAAGAACAATGGCTCTGCGCCTTGCACGATAATATCGTTGACGCACATCGCGACTAGGTCGATACCAACGGTGTTGTGCAGATTTAAATCCAAAGCCAGTTTTAATTTAGTTCCCACACCATCGGTGCCGGATACCAACACTGGGTTTTTATAGCGATCCAGCGGTAATTCAAATAAAGAACCAAAGCCGCCTAATCCAGCCATAACGCCTGCATTACGGGTTTTAGCTGCAATCGGTTTAATGCGTTCGACTAAGGCGTTACCGGCTTCAATATCGACACCAGCGCTTTTATAATTCAGGCGCTCTTGTTGTTGTTCACTCAATGGGGGCCTCACGTTAAATAAAGGTTGAAGTGGTTGTTATTGTACTATAGATCCTATTGATAACCGACCCGCAAACAGGGGGATTTATGTGTTTTAAAAGGGAGAAATGTGTGCGTTACTGGATTTTACTGTTAGGTTTATTGTCGAGTTTTCAATTAGCGGCGGTCGAGGTCAGTGGATTGTATGAAGTGGATTTGGTTGCTAATAGCCAATCAGCGGATGATCGAGTGCAAGTAATGAAACAGGGTTTGTTTGCGGTATTGAACCGAGTCGTAGTGACCGACGATATTGCTAAACTGCCAGTCGTACAAACTATGTTATTGAATGCTGGGCAATACGTTAAACAATTCCAATATGCTGCACTGAATGAGCAAGAAGCTTATAGCGAGCAAACTGCGCGTAAAGTGCATATTGAATTTGATGAAGAGCAAATTTTAAATATTCTGCAAAAAAATCAACTGGCGTTGTGGGATGTAACTAGGCCGCAAACCCTTGTGTGGTTAGTCGTGGAAGAAGACAGCGCTCAACAGTTTTACAACGCTGACACCATGCCCGATATTGAAAGTGCTTTTAATTTGGCAGCAAAAGTGAAGGGTGTACCGATGATTTTTCCGTTGCTGGATTTGGATGAGCAACAAGCGGTGTCGGTTGATACGGTCTTGGCGATGAACTCAAGCAAGTTATTAGCCGCTTCCGCGCGTTATGAAGTGACTTCGGTGGCGGTGGCGAAAATTGCCAAACACGGTAATTGCTGGCAGGGCAGTTGGGCGTTTCATTTTGATGGCAAGGTTAAGCAATGGAGTGGCTTGTGTCAGCCTTTACGCGCCAGTGTTTTGGCGGGGGCTCAAGGTATTTATGAGGTCTTGTCTAACTATTACGCCGCTAGACCATCAACCCATCACTAAGCTGTCAATGCCGTAAGCGCCGCCGTAAACAATCAGAAAATAAGCAAAAGACACCACCAAGGCGGCGGCGTTATTAATATCGAGCACTTGTTTGAAGATACGGGCAATTAACAGCACCGCCCATAATAAAAACAGGCCGAGCAATAGATAACCAAACGCTTCTTCGCTGGTGGTTGCCCAAAACATCACGGGTAGTAAAAACGTCGAAATCAGATTCTGGCAAAATAAAATCGCGGTGGTGATTTGAGTAAAACTATCGTGAGATTTATTCAGTAACAAAATCCCACCGACAAAACCCAGCGTGAGCAAGGTTTCCAGAATCACCTCAAATATCGCTTCAATATCATCCGACATATTAAATTGGATGAAGAAAATCACCGCGAAGTAGAAAATCAGATTTTGTCTGAAAAACCGCTGTGAGGTCGGTAGTAGTAATACATAACCACGTAACCAGCACAGCGGTAGATAGGCGTTGAAATTATTCATCACAGTTGCCTAGCAGCAATGATTAAATCTCGTCGTTAGCGAAAGCTTCGGCTTGTGATGCATAAAAAGCCTGTTGTTGGCTGTAGCTAAATTGATCATTCAGCGCCTGAACCAAGTCTTTGCTTTGTTCTAGTAAGCCAGTCAATTTTTTACGGTTTTTCTTGTTTTTGCCAACCGGTGAAGTGGTTGGCAATAAAACCCGCCAAAAGCTCAAGCTTTTTTCAAACAAGCCTGCTAAATCTTCTGGGATGTTTAATTGTTTTTGGCGCTTATGTAGTTGATTAATAATGAATTTCGCATGTACTCGACTGACGATAATATGAATTGGCGTCAAAATGGCCAGCATCACCAAAATAATCGCAGGACCAATAATCGGATCTAATAATAAATCCAAAATCCCCATCGCAATTTCAGCAAACAATAACAGCATGATTAAAAAGCCGAGAATAATCAGTGTTGAAGCGTTGCAGCGTTCTTTCCAAGTCGTAATTGACGCTTCGACTTCGTTAATCACCACATCATCAATATCGCGAATGCCTTTTTCCAAGCTGGCAAGGATGCGGTAAGTGCGGTCGTTGTTCAAATTGCTGATGCGTTGATCGATCAATGACAAATCACCGTTTTGTGATAACACCACGAATTGACCAGTATGAATGCCAAATTCGGCTAAACGTCTTTGCCAAGCCGCAGCAATCTCCTGGCTTTTTTGTGGCTCTAGGCTGATTTCAGAATGATCAATAACAAAGATAAATTTATTGCTGTCCTGTTGTGCAACGATATTAGCGACCGTTTCGTTGATTAAAGCTGGATCAGCTTCAAACAGATCAGTAAACACCAAAACCAAGTCGGAAATATTGATGACGTGTTTTCTTAATAAGCCGGTGGCTTGGTTTTCAGTGCTTGGGCTAATTACCGGTGCATCTATTAATAACTTGGTTTTTAACTTGGCATTGTTGATGGTAATCAATTCTAAGTAAGTATTTAGCTTGCTGCCTTCGCCACTCGCGACGCGTTCAATGTCGCGGCTGATTTGATAAAACGGTAAGCGATGGTCTGCATCTAAAGCGTTGCCGGGTAGGGTGGCTGAAGTGGCTTGTGGGGTGTACTGCAAGACGGTGAATTTGTGTCTTGAACTATGAAGTTGAATCCCTAAATAGCGATTAACAAAATCAGATTTAGCCGAAGAATAGCCGCCCAAAGTGCTGATTAATGGCCACCAAGAGCTTTTGCGTGCAGTGGTTTCATCGTTATCGATTAAACCCATTTCAAATTCCACTTCATCGAGATCCTGAAACACTTTCACTGTTTTTTGCAAAACAGGGTCGGTGCTTGCAAATTGTTTCTCAAGATTAATCAAATGCTTGCTAACCGTTTTATCCGCCATGAGAATTCTGCCTTTTATTATTATGTTATCGAAGGGCTAAAAATCGTTGACCAGTGTTGATAATTTTTAGCTACCGCTTCGGGTTTACAGTCGGCGGGCAGTATACACCGATGACATTAAACGGTAAAAACTCTGCTTAGGTGATTAACAAAAACAATTTTTCAATCAGAAAGGCTTGAGATTTGAAGTGTGTTGGTAGGGAAAAACAGTTACAAGCCATTCAGCAGTGTTAAAAACGATCTAGGGCTAACAACCGATGCAAAATCAGGGGGATTTTCCAATAACAAACGATCACCCGTAACCAATATGCTGCCTTTCTGTGCCGCTAGTAATTCCCACAAATGATTATCGCCCGGATCAGGCGCGATAAACGATGCGGCCGGTTCTCGCCAAATCGCATTCATGACTATATCGCTTAGAATTCGGTCAATCTCATCAGGGATAAGGCCATGCAATTTTTGGATTTTAGGGCGCAACAATACAGCGCGATACTCATCCAACAAAGCCGGTGACAATAAATAAACAAACTCAGCCGTTAACATGCCATCGAAAATACGACACACCAATGCTTGTGAGTCGCCAGAAATTAGGGCGCTAATAATCACATTGGTGTCGATTACCGCCAAAGGTCGCTTCATACTTGCTTCCGGTATGAATTAACTTCTTGGATCGCTAATTCAAGTGCCTCATCCTCACTTAATATTGCCCGTTTTCGAGCTTGAGCAACTAGTTCGGCGGCGGAGCGCCCAGTTTTGATACCGTAAAAATCTAAACTTTCATCAATGACTGTGACCAAGCTTTTCCGAGATTTAGTGGCGGCTTCTTTCAAAGCTTGGTAGCGCTCGTCACTTAGGGTAATGGTTAATCTGGGCATGGTGTAGTCTCCAATTTTTGGTGTTAAAGCATCATAACACCATCTCAGCCTATTTCCCGGTCTTATTCATCATCAATATCCAACTCCTTCAATTTGCGAGTTAAGGTATTACGGCCATAGCCCAGTAAAATCGCTGCTTCTTGTTTTCTGCCGTGCGTGTGTTGCAGGGCGGTTTCAATCAATATCTTTTCAACGCTAGGAATCGCTTGTTTAGCCACTTCCGGTTTACCGGCTTGTAATTGTTGCTTTACCCAGCTTTCAAATGCCTGTTCCCAGCTAGCAAATTCAATATTGCCAACTGATTCTTGGCTAGGATGGCTTAATTCGGGTGGTAAATCTTCGATGTGAATTTCTCGACCTGAAGCCATCACGGTTAACCAGCGGCAGATGTTTTCCAGCTGTCGAACATTACCTGGCCATTTGAAATGACTCAAAAACTCTTCTGTGTCGGGTTTTAAAATTTTAACTTCGGTGCCCAATTCTTTGGCGCTTAGATACAGAAAATGTCGCATTAGCAAGCCAATATCTTGGCTACGTTCCCGCAAGGGTGGAATGTGAATCCGAATAACATTTAACCGATGAAATAAATCTTCACGGAAGCGGCCTTGAGCAACCAGCGTTTCCAAATTTTGGTGAGTGGCGGCAATAATCCGTACATTCACTTTAATTGATGATTGTGCGCCGACTGGGTAAAACTCATTGTCAGCCAATACTCGCAATAAGCGGGTTTGCAGTTCGGCGGGCATATCGCCGATTTCATCCAAAAACAGCGTACCGTTATTGGCCTGTTCAAAACGGCCAGTTCGACGGGCTTGAGCTCCGGTAAATGAGCCTTTTTCATGGCCGAATAATTCCGATTCCATCAAATCACGCGGAATTGCCGCCATGTTTAAAGCAATAAACGGTTGATTGGCACGAGGGCTGTGTTTATGTAAGGCTTTGGCGACTAACTCTTTACCGGTTCCCGATTCACCATTAATCAAAACCGTGATATGTGAGCGTGCCAAGCGGCCAATGGCACGAAATACTTCTTGCATCGCTGGCGCTTCGCCAATGATTTCGGTGCTTTCTTCTATGGTTTCTGGTTCGACAATCGCTGCTTGTTGTTCTTTGCTGTGGGTGCAGGCGCGGTGAACAGTTTCTACCACTTCGTTCACATCAAATGGCTTGGGCAGATATTCAAACGCACCGCCATGAAACGCTGAAACTGCGCTTTCCAAATCCGAATGGGCGGTCATGATAATCACCGGTAATTCGGGATGTTTGTCGTGAATGGTTTTCAGCAACTCAAAACCATCCATGCCTGGCATCCGAATGTCGGTGATCAAGGCTTGTGGTATGCCGTGTACCAGTTCTTTTAATAAATCGCTGGCATTGGAAAAACTGCGGGTGTTGATATTGGCTTTTTGTAAGGCTTTTTCTAAAACCCAGCGGATTGATTTGTCGTCATCGACAATCCAGACATTATCCGAAATCGGCATTAGCTATCTCCCTAAGCAAGGTTTTATTAATCATTTATTGGTAAGTAAATTGAAAATACGGTATGACCGGGCTCGCTTTCGCATTCGATTAAGCCGTTATGTTGGTTAATCAAGGATTGAGCGATTGAAAGACCGAGGCCAGTGCCTTCAGCGCGGCCGGTAATCATCGGGTAAAAAATTCGCCCCATCAGCTCCGACTTGATGCCAGGGCCATTGTCGATAATGTCAACTTTTGCCACTAATTTATGGTGTTTACGACCGATGGTCATGTGGCGTTGGATGCGTGTTTTGATAATAATCTGGCCTTTTTGGTCTATTGCTTGCACAGCATTACGGACAATATTCAGCAGTGCTTGAATTAACTGGTTTTTATCGGCAGATAGTTCGGGAATGCTGGGGTCGTAATCGGTCGTTAGTTGAATGTGGCTGTTGGCTTCTACACTGACTAATTGTCTAACCCGTTCTAAAACTTCATGAATATTGAGTGGGCTTTTATGTGCGGGTTTGTTGGGGCCCAGCATTTTATCCATCAAATCTTGTAGTCGATCCGATTCGGCAATAATGATTTGCGTGTATTCCTTTAATTCAGGGTCTTGTAATTCCAAGTCCAATAATTGCGCGGCACCGCGTAAACCGCCTAAAGGGTTTTTAATTTCATGCGCCAAGCCTCTAACCAACATGCGGCTGGTATTTTGCTGGGCCAGTAATTGTTCTTCTTTGGTGATTCGTAGATGGCGATCAACTTGTTGTAACTCAATCAGAATCTCGCTAAAGATGCCGTTTTCCTGTAAAGGCGTAGCGCTTAGATTAACGGTAATGGTTTGATTTACCCGCTCTAAAATCAATTCTCTATCGACTAGAGGTTCATGGTTGTTGAGGCGATGTAACAAATCATCAAACAACAAAGTTTGTGGCGTCTTAAACAGTTTCTGCGCTGGAGTGCCGATTAAGTGTTTGGCGCTATCGGCAAACAGCATCTCGCCGGCTGGATTGATGTAAGACAGCAGCAAGTCTCTGTCAAATAACAGAATCGCTTCGTTAATATGGTCGAGGATTTTTTTATACACAACATTCAAGGTTAAGAGTGATTGTTAGATTGTTATGCAATTAGCAAGCCAGTTTTAAAGGCTAGGGTGAAGTGGGGTTAGAGGGTATTTTTAGAAGATGCTTGCACCAAATTAGAGCGCGTTGAATTTGACTCATCTAATTTGGTGCGAGAGGGTTTGCATTATTCGCTACTACAGAGTTTTTCAGCTCTATCGCTGTGTGGTGTGATGCTATTGTCGGCTTTGACTCGCCAGCGATAGTGCATTTCCATACTTTTGTTAATCAATACCGCGCGTTCGACATCAATATAGCCATCTTCTTGAAAAGCTCGCCAGCCAATGTCGCGTTGCGAGTGGCTTCGCACTGACTGATCCAGCACTTGTTCAACGCTTAAATTGTCTTTGCAAGGCTGGTTTTTGACTTGCGCTAATGCTTGATCAGCGTCTAAAGCCCAACCATGGCTAACCCCGCCCAGTACCAATAAAACACCGATAATCAATTGAATTTTTTGCATCTCAGACTCCGATGATTAAAGGTTGTAGCCTTGTTCGTTGTGTAAGGCGATGTCCAAACCTTCGGTTTCATCCGAACCATCGACGCGTAAGCCCAAGCTTTTGTCTAACAGTTTTAACAGTACAAAACTGATACCACCGCTCCACAATAAAATACTGAGTACAGCAATCGCTTGGACTAATAACTGGCCGCTGATGCCGTTGTCGGCAATGGTGCCGATGCCGCCAAAAGATTCGCTGGCTAGAATTGCCGTCAATAAAGAACCGACAATCCCGCCCACGCCATGAATCGCAAACACATCCAAGCTGTCATCAATTTTCAGATGGCGTTTCATCCAATGTAAGCTGTAAAAACATAGGCTGCCAGCGGCTAAACCAATCACCAAGCCACCTAAAGGTGTAACAAAACCGGCTGACGGCGCAATCATGCCCAAGCCAGCCACCATGCCGGTAATCAATCCCAAACCGCTGGGGTTGCCAAAGCGTAACCATTCAATCGTCATCCAAGCCAAAGAACCGGCAGCAGCACTCATGTGAGTGGAAAGCATGGCAATCCCCGCCGCGCCATTGGCCATTAACGCACTGCCTGCACTAAATCCATGCCAGCCTACCCAAAGGATGCCGGCACCGGTGGCGGTCATGGTCAAATTATGCGGCGGCATCGGCAGGCGAGGGTAGCCTCGGCGTGGGCCGACCATTACAGCGCCGATTAATGCCGCAATCCCACCAGAAACGTGAACCACTAAACCGCCAGCAAAATCCATCACCCCCAGCTGTGCTAACCAGCCACCGCCCCAAACCCAGTGACAAACAGGCACATAAATCAACAATTCCCAACCGGCTACAAACCACAATAAAGCCGAGAATTTAATCCGTTCCGCGACTCCACCAACAATCAAAGCGGGCGCAAAAATCGCGAAAGTCAGGTGATACATACAAAACACGGTTTCTGGCAGATTGTCTTTAACGCTATCGGCATTAATCGACAATAACGACAGTTTTGAAAAACCGCCTAACCACGCTTGCCAACTACCGCCATCACTTAACGCCAAGCTGTAACCACCGATCAGCCACAAAATCGACACCAAAGCAGTAATCGCAAAGCATTGCATGATCACGGATAAGACGTTTTTGCTTCGCACCAAGCCACCATAAAACAACGCCAAGCCTGGCACTGTCATAAATAACACTAAACCGGAGGCGGTCAGTATCCATGCGGTATCAGCGGCATTGAGCGGGTCGGCGTGGCTTAGCGTGGGCCACAAGCTGAGTGTGGTAGCGATTAAGCTGCTTAAAAAATAAGAAGGTTTAGACATTGGCGCTCCGTATTATTATTGTTTGAACCAAAATAGTGCGTTAATTGGCATAATGCACCAAAATAGAACATCAATCAAACAATATCGATTCGCCATGTCTGCTTGGAATGGTGGGTTTTAGCAGAGAAAAACAATGGGTTTTAAATCAAGTCAGTGGTGCTGGTTGTTAGTGGTTTTTAGTCAATCTTTACTGGCTGATAATGACTTATGGCAATACGGCGCAATGGTGGATTTGAGTTATATCCAAGCCTTGCAAGCTGAATCCGTGCAAAGCTGGCGCAGTAAAGCGACCAGTAATCGATTGAATCAATTTGCGCCGAATATGGGGATGTTTTATTTGCGTAAATTAAACAGCGAAGACTCGCGTTGGGGTTTGGAATTAGGCGCTCAAGCGGGTTACGACACCGACGGCCAAGTGCCTAGCGAACAACGCTTAGCTGGGTATAGCATTCTGCGTTATCTATCGCGTGCCAATTTGTCTTATCTAGCGCCGCTGGGTAATGGTGTAACTATCACGGCCGGTTTGATGAACAGTTTTATCGGTTTTGAATCGATGTTTGCCAAAGACAATAATCACTACACTCGCACTTGGATGGCCGATTATTCACCGTATTATTTAATGGGAATCGGGGCGCAATATCCGCTTAATCAGCAGCTAACAGTGGGTTTGTATCTGCTTAGTGATTACGATTATCTAGCCTATCGCAACGATAAGCCTAAATATGGTGGGCAACTTCAATGGACGATTAATTCGCAATGGAAGTTAAGCCAAAACCTGTTTGTGGGCGCTGAACAGAAAAATACCGATAGCCAATTTTGGCGCTATTTATCGGATACGATTTTGCAATGGTCGCAAGATGATTTAAGCCTGACGCTGGCGCAGGATATTGGCACTGAGCAAATTGATAATCCTGAGCTGCGACAGGCGTTTTGGTTGGCTTCGGCGTTGTCTGGGCGTTGGCATATCGACGGTCCTTGGAGCGTGGCACTGCGTCCCGAATTGTATTGGGACGCCGATGGCCGAATTACCGGTAGTCAGCAATTGATTAAAGCCGCTACCGCCACGGTCGAATATAAACTGCCTGTGAACAGCTTATCGATGCTATTTCGCGGTGAATACCGAATTGATGACTCGACCGGTAAGCAAGGCGGTTTTTATCGCAGTCAAACCGCGCAAGGCGAGTTAGTGGCTAATCAACAGTTATTGTTGTTTTCTTGGGTGTTGAGTTTTGATCGATAGCAAAACTCAATCCGCATAATCAACAATCAAAGGCGCATGGTCACTAAAACGCTGGTCTTTATAAATAGTTGTCGATAAGGCTTTGCTGGCGAAATTTGGGGTGGCGATTTGGTAATCAATTCGCCATCCGACATTATTAGCCCAAGCCTGTCCGCGATTACTCCACCATGTATAGCAAGCATCAGTCGCCTCTGGATGTAAGCGGCGATAGACATCAACCCAGCCTTGTTGTTCAAACAACTTCGTTAGCCAAGCCCGTTCTTCAGGTAGAAAACCGGAGTTTTTTTGATTGCCACGCCAGTTTTTTAGATCAATTTGCTGGTGGGCAATATTCCAGTCACCGCAAATGACTACATCACGACCGCTGGCGATTAATTCAGTTAAATGCGGATAAAAACGTTCCATCACGCTGTATTTCACCATTTGCCGTTCCTCGCTGCTGGAGCCAGAGGGCAAGTACAAGGAAATCACCGACAAATTGCCGAGTTGGACTTCTAAGTAACGGCCTTCGCTATCAATATCTGCGTATCCCAAGCCTTCGATGACTTTATCGGCCGGTTGTTTGCTGTAAATACCAACCCCGCTATAGCCCTTTTTTTCGGCGTAATGGAAATAACCGAATAAGCTTTCTGGTTGTAACATCGCTGGGCTCATATCAGCGGCTTGTGCTTTCAATTCTTGCAAGCAGACAAAATCGGCATTTTGGGTTTGTAACCAATCTAAAAAACCTTTAGTGGTGGCGGAGCGGATACCGTTGAGGTTGGCGGAGATAATACGCATGGATGATATTAGAGGCTAAAAGGATTGCAGATTTTAAGCTAAATAGGCTGGAAATTGTTTTTGCTGATTTTGGTTTGGGAGAGGGAGTGATAAATTGATGTTTTTATGTAAATTATTGTAAAAAATAATGATTTTTAGAAATTACCTTGACAAAAAATAGGTTTAAAACTGATTATAGGAAATACGGTTTATCTTGGTGCTTGTAGAAAAAGCAAGTGCGATTAACCGATAACGCATTGCAGGGAGATGGCATGTGCGTATTTCAAGCCGCTCTGTTTCGTCTAGGATTAGCAAACTGGGTTCTAAGCATTTTCTGCAATTTGTTTTTTCAGTTTCTGTAAAACCGAAAAATATCAATTTTTTTAACATGGAGTAAGACATTGAAAATTAACAAAACCGCTGAATTAGGCGTTTGTTTCAGTTTTATAGTTGCGCTACAAGCTTGTTCTAGTATTCAATCTGAAAGTAATGCCATAAAAGAAGAGCTTGTCAGTCCTGCGCCAGACGCTGGCTTTATTGAACATCCAGAGTTACAGAAAAAACGTGCTGATTTACCGTTTCAAAAAGTTTGGGTCAAAACCGGCTTCCAAATGTCAGCGTATCAAGAGATGGTTGTTCCACCTGTTAATACGCAATACATGATGGAAATGGATTGGTTACATAAGGCCAGTTCAGCTAATGTAATTAGCGATGTAAAAAAAGATACTGCGGATTTGGCTAAGTATTTTCGCGATCAAATTGTCAAAGAATTTAAACAAGACCCTAAAAAACGCTTTCAAATTATTGAAACCGAGCAGCAGCATAAGAAACCTGCGTTACGTTTAGAAATCGCATTAGTCGAGATTGATCCATCACAACCTGTATTACACGCTTTGAGTTGGGCCGGTCCTCCGGGCACAGGTACTGCGGCGGGTTTAATTAATCAGCGTACAGCGGCATTTGAAGGGCGTTTACGTGATATGCAAACTGGCGAAATCGTTGTCACCTTTGCTGATCGTGATACTCAAGATGCTGGGCCACTTGATCTTACCCGATTAACTTGGTATGGGCCTGCAAAAGGTATCATGGATCAATGGGCTAAGCAGTTTGTGCAGATTGCTAACCGAAAACCTGGTGAAATGGTTACTGATCCTACCGCATTTACTTTAAGACCTTTCTAAAGCCGAAATGCATTCGTTCTTAGTTTAGATGCTGAGAACGAATGACAGCTCTCAATTTTTTCGATTTAAATAATTTTTTAAAAACAACATGAAGACATATTGTCAATTACCATTAAAAACTGGACGCTTTTTAGTTTCGATTACTGTCATTATGTTGCTATCGAGTTGTAGTAGTCTGGGTAAAGGTGTTGCGGAAGCCGTTTTGGAAAAATCAGAAGCCGAAGATACTCGAAAATGTCAGGTTTGGGGGAATGCTTTTAATGGTGTTGATGCTACTCTTTCCAAAAAACCTGGTCATACCAAGATATTATTTGTGCATGGTGTTGGCGACCATATTCCTGGTTATACCACACAGTTTCTTGAAAAATTAGCTAAAGAATTGAACCTTGATGTTCGAATGGCTGAACAAAAAAATATAAAACTTGCATCTCCGATAATGCAGAGCAATAAGGATCAGGGGAATCTGCGAGTGACGTATTTGCGTAATGAAGACAATAGTAAAGATTTGACTTTTTATGAGTTAACTTGGTCAGATATTACTCGTAAAGAAAAGCAGTTGTTAGCATTTGATAATTCGGGTGAATATGATTTTCGTCGAGCTAATGTTAATGGGTTATTGAAGAAATTTAGTAATGATACTGGCCCAGATCCAATTCTTTATCTTGGTTCTAATCGAGAAACCATTTTAAGTGCCTTTGGGCAATCATTTTGTTGGATGGCTTCAGGTGATTGGGATGATCTACCGTCTAGCGGAACTCATAGCTGTTACGGTTTGGATGATTCTAATATTGACCATATTGCTAATGATAAATATGTGTTTATGTCACATAGTTTAGGTAGTCGTATTACTATTGATGGAATGCAGCGGATTGCACATATTTTGGCTAATGCTGATAAATATTCTAATACCACCAAAAAAGCTATAGCCACCAAAAAAGCTATTGAAGCACTTCAAAATAAACATATTCCGATTTATATGTTGTCTAATCAGTTGCCAATGTTGCAATTAGGTCGTGAACTACCTGAGGTTGTTGGGCGGCGCGCTGATTATTGCGATATTAAAGGCAGTCATTATGATAAAAGAATATTTTCTGAAGCTGAAATTATTGCTTTCAGTGATCCTAATGATTTATTAAGTTATGGTATTCCTTTAGGGTTTGCGGATAACTATATTGATACAAGGCTTTGTCCTATTGTCACTAATGTTAATATCAACATTGCTAAAGTAATGGATGCATTTGGACTTGCTGATTTAGCTAATCCTATGGAAGCGCATACTGGGTATGACCAAGATGATCGAGTTGTCGCATTAATTGCTAAAGGGATTGGTCAGCCGAATTCTGCGCCCTTAGTAAAACAACGCTGTGAATTTACTAAAGAAGTTAGATAAGTCATCGATAACATAACCATGGTTATAACAAAACTAAATTATCAACGAAGCTGGAAAGACAAAGTTCAAACTTGCTTGTTGATTATTGTGATGGCAACTACCTCATTCAACTTGAATGAGGTTAAAGCTGCGACAACAAGCGATAATCAGGCTTCAAATAGTGCTATAAATCCTAATGAAGGCCTTGATATTTCTGTTGAGTCAGTGACTTTGGTTGATGATTTACAAAAGAAGCTTGACGATACTAGTAAAGAATTAGCAGCTGAACAAACGATTGCTGACAATAATCAGGCAATTAGGCAAGACGGTGAATTGCCTCGTCCTTTATTGTTGCAAATGTTGATTCATAATTATGAGTCTTTATTACAAAGAGTTAAAGATTTACAAGATAAGAAACAGAAATTTGTCGAATGGCAGAAAAATAATAGTATTCAGAGTAAGCAGAATACTTCAAGCTCGACATTTATTACCCAGGATGAATTTCGAGAATCTTTAGAAATTAGTCATAAGCGCTTAGCTCGACTTAATCAAATGGCTGATTATGTTGAACAGGAGACAGAGCATCGAATCCAATTAGCTAATCAAATGGCGGCTGTATTGCGTCAAGTTTATGAGAAATTGGAGCAAAGTGATGCGGCTGATAAAGCATCAAGCAGTGAAGAGATTAAAACCGTTATATTGAAATATCGAGGAATCTCAATTCGGGTTTTAGCAACTCAAATTGAGAGAAAGCGTATTCAACAAGATATTTTAGAAATTAATGCTCAACGTGATTTAGCTAAAAAACAATATGCTAATCTGCAGACCGCGCAGATGACAGAGCAAGACCTTCAGTTAATGCATAAAAAGATTCAAACTGAGAAGGGATATTTGTCTAAGGAGATTGAAAAAACAGTCAGCGAATTTGGTAGAGATAGAATGCCAGTCAGTTCGTCACAAGTGACTATTCAGCCTCAAAATATTGATGTGTTAAGAGATGCATTAAAGAAAACTGGCGATTTTAAATTACAAATATTGCACTGGATGTCGGAGCAGTTGCAATTCCGTCAATTGGTTTGGGAATATCGTTGGTCTTATTTGGCTGTTAACGACCACGAAAAAGCCCGTAAAGCCTATGAACAAATTGGTGATTGGCAAAAAAGTCTGCAATTGGTTCATGAATATATGGATCAATTACGTTTATTGGCACTTGATAATTCTGTTGCACAATCGATAGATAGTTCATCGACCTCAGACCTACAGTCTTTGGATATTGAGCGAGTAAAAATTCTTTCACGTTTATTAGTGATGATAGAGACTAATGAACATTTGGTTCGCCGGTGCCAAGAGGATTTGGATCAACGTTTTAAAGTCAAAAGCCAATTAGAATATTGGAATGAAGTGCTGTTGACTGTGCGTGATATAGCTAATGATGTTTTGCGCTATGAATTGTTTGTTGCAGAAGATATTGTTGAGGTTGATGGTCAGCAAATAAAGGGTAAACGCAGTATTACAGTTTCTAAAATTGTTATTGTGTTACTAATTTTAATTGTTGGTTATTGGTTAGCTGTCAAAATTGCTTTTTTAATAGAAAAAATTGTTGTTAAACATTTTGCCGCAGATCCAGGCTTAGCTCGAATTTCGCGGCGTTGGTTTTTGTTTGCGGAGTTAATTCTGTTAGCGTGTATCAGCATGTTCGTTGTGCATATCCCTTTGAGCGTGTTTGCTTTTATGGGCGGTGCAATCGCGATCGGTGCGGGTTTTGGAATGCAGAACTTACTGAAAAACCTGATCAGTGGTTTGATGTTACTTTTAGAGCGGCCATTTCGTCCTGGTGACTTAGTTGAGGTTGGCGGTGTTCGTGGACGTATTATTGATATAGGGGTAAGGAGTTCACAGATTCGTGATGGTAACGGTATTGAAACCTTAATTCCTAATAGTACCTTTATCGAAGAAAAAGTGACGAACTGGACTTTAAATAGTCAATCGGTACGGATTGCTGTCAAAGTTGGTGTTGCTTATGGTTCTTCTATACAAGACGTCACAGAAATTTTGCTAAAAGCAGCAGAGCGTCATGGATTGGTTCAAGATAAACCAGCCCCTCAAGTATTGTTAGAAGATTTTGGTAGTGATGCACTGTTATTTGGTTTGTATGTTTGGTTAGAGCTTAAACCAGGTGTTGATTGGAGCTTGGTTGCTAGTGATTTACGAATAATCATCAACAAAAAATTTATCGCACAAGGCATTACGATTGCTAGTCCTCAGCGAGATGTTCATATCGATCTTAAACAACCATTAGCCGTGCAAGTACTCAATGATTCCTAATTTAGTTACCCTAGATTTAGTGATCCCCATCATCAAAAACGGACAGATCAAGAAGCGAGTGATTGTTTAAATTTGGCTTCAAATTCTATCGGACTTAGGAAGTCGTTGGCTGAATGGAGGGTATAAATAATTTTGTGTAAAAGGTCGCTTGGCTGAAAACCACAAAACCATAATCACAAAAGTTCTTTAATTGATCGACAGATCTCTTCCGATGGAACAGTTGTAGTTAAGTGGCTCCATGAAATCCTGATCGATCCTGCAATTTTCTCTTCGTTTAACCCCATAGCAGCTAGAACGTGCGATGGTGTATAGCTGTTTGAAGTACAGGCTGAACCGTTTGACACCGCAGCGATACCTTTTAATCGAACCATTAATGCCTCCGAGTTCACTCCAGGCACTGAAAAGTTCAAAACATAAGGTGACGTTGGATTACAAATGAACTCAGCATTTAATGCTTTTAAGGAATCCATTAAATTGGCTTTCAAAAATGCTGCATGCTCACACCACTTTTGGGCGTTCTTTTGAGCTAACTCACAAGCTAACCCAAAACCAGCAATCAATGGAACAGCCAATGTTCCTGGCCTAAGTCCCTTCTCTTGACCCCCGCCCAAATAAATTGGTGTTAATGGTGGCTTCGTAAAATCTCTTCTCCGCAGGATTAGAGTGCCTATGCCCTTGGGCGCATATAACTTATGGCCGCTAACGCTAACTAAATCTATTCTTGGATTGTCAATATCGGAAGGGTATTTACCGAAGCTCTGAGCCGCATCTACATGCAAGTAAGCTTCATGCGAAGCTAGAGCTTGGCAGACGTCTCCAATAGGCTGAATTGAGCCGGTCTCATTATTGATATGCATAATGGAAACGAGGCAAGTTTCATCACGTAAAGCTGCTTTGAGCTCATTTACATCAATATCTCCACTTTCTCCTACATTGAGATAGGTAACATCAAAACCCTGTTTTTGAAGGTGCTTTATGGGTTCAAGAACAGATTTATGCTCAATTTTTGTTGTGATGATGTGTTTTTTGTTGTTTGCTTCTGCAAATTCGCGTAATCCCAAAATCGCAATGTTGTTGCTCTCTGTCGCACCACTTGTGAAAATCACCTCTGATTTTTCTGCACCAATAACATTAGCAACCTGACCTCTTGCTAACTCGACAGCCCTTTTAGCTGCAACACCAAACTCGTGGGTCCTGCTACCTGCATTACCAAACTCATCAACCATCATTTTGTAAACCAAATCTGCGACTTCGGGGAGGACTGGCGTGGTGGCGTTGTAGTCGAGGTAAATAGTCATAAGGGTCTGATTAGGCGATAAAGTTGGAGACTTACTCAGCAAGCTTTGATAGTATATCCTTCGCTGTTCGGACGAACAAATAGAGTTTTCGTTCGAACATAAATTGAGCAACAGAGGTGGATCAGTTTGAGTAGCATCGTATCTGGAATTAGTTTTCCTGCTATCCGAGGAACACAGGCGGGCAATGAGTATTTTATTGTCATGTGTCCTTTAAAAAGACTTAAAAAAATATTTACCTTCGATGAGTCAACATTGTGCGCAGAAGACAGGGCTCAACGGTCACTTAATCTCAGTCGTATCCCACAAATAACTAAGTACATTCACCAAAACAGATTTGATTACGCATTTTCGTCTTTAACAGCATGTATTGATGGGAATTGTTTATTTCAACCAATAAGCCCTGAAGGGCATGGCTTAAAAATAGGCAATCTTTTAGTTGACGATGATGCTGAATTTTATATTACAGACGGACAACATAGATCAGCTGCGATTAACAGGGCGCTTGAGGAAGATCCTAGCTTGGGAGATGAAACTATTTCCGTAGTTTTCTTTGTGAATAAAGACTTAAAACAAAGGCAAAAAATATTTAGAGACTTAAATCTTTACCCGGTGAAGGCAAGTAAATCAACAGCAGTTCTTTATGGTGATGCCCCAGAAGAATTGCTATCAAATGAAGTTGCAAATAAAAGTGCGTTCTTTAAAGGCGTTATCGACTTCTCGGATAACAGTCTAAGTGCCCGATCATCAAAGTTGTTTATGCACAGCTCTCTATATGCTGCGAATATGGAGCTAGTAAAGGAAATTACTTCAGAAAATTGGGAATTAAAAGCACAAGAGGCAATATGTTTTTGGGATTGTTTGGCGGAAAATCTTCCATTGTGGCAACAAGCTAAAAGCCATCAAATTAAACCTGAAGACCGTAAACATTATGTGTTGTTTAGGGCGATTGTTTTGAAAAGTTTTGCCATTCTCGGGCATGAGTTATTAGCAAATCAAAAAAAATGGCGATCCATTCTGAATAAACTAAAAACTGTTGATTGGGATAGGTCAAACAAACAGATGTGGGAAGGCCGTTGTTATAACAATGGAAGAATGGATCATAGTAATGTTGCAGCATTGCTAACAGTTAATGTTTTAAAACACCATTTAGGACTTTCTCTTACAGTAGAACAACAAAAACAAGAGAGCAAATTTAATGGTTCCAATGATGGCAAGTGAGCAAACAATTAAAGCCTACTCTGCATTTAGCGATAAAGGCCTAAAAAATACAATAGAAGACGCTAAAGCTCACGTTAAACAGCTATATCTATCTGATCAAATTCCTTGGGTGATCGGTTATAGCGGTGGAAAAGACTCCACGGCAATTTTGCAGCTAATCTGGTGTGCATTACTCGAGCTTAAAAGGGATGATAAATGCCACAAAGATGTACATGTCATTAGTACGGACACACTGGTAGAGAACCCATTTGTTGCTATGTGGGTAGAGAAGTCGCTCGAACGCATGAAAGAAGCAACAGAACAACAAGGCTTACCTATTATCCCTCACAGATTGACGCCAGCAGTGAAAGATCGTTTTTGGGTTAACTTAATTGGAAAGGGTTATCCAGCCCCACGCTATAAATTTCGTTGGTGCACTGACCGGTTAAAAATATCGCCTTCTAATACTTTCATAAATAGCCTTGTCAACCAACGAGGCGAGGCTATTTTAGTGCTGGGAACTCGCAAAGCAGAAAGCACTACACGCTCTGCATCAATGGAGTATTACGAGAATATTGAAACCAATACCCGTAAAGCTGATGGATTAACAGCCAATGGTAGCTTGGATCGGGTGTGGGTCTATACCCCAATTGCCGAATGGACCAATGATGATGTATGGGTATATCTGAATTCAGTACAAAATCCTTGGAACTTCCCAAACCAAGATTTAATGGGGATGTATCAAGGTGCGACTGAAGGCGGGGAGTGCCCCTTAGTTGTCGATAAAAGCACGCAAAGTTGTGGCGATAGTCGTTTTGGATGCTACGTCTGCACTATGGTCTCTGAAGATAAATCTATGTCAGCAATGATTGCAAATGACGAAGAAAAAGAATGGATGCTTCCATTGCTTGCTTTACGAAACGAAATTGATGTTAACGACGCCAATAGAGATAAAAAATTAGACAAACTTCGCCGCGATAAAAGTCGGCGCGACTTCCGACGCATGAACGGTGCTCTCACTGTTCATATCTCAAAGCATGGTGCGGATATTGTTCCTGGTCCTTACGTACAGAAATTTCGTGAAGAACTACTCGAAAAGGTATTAGAAGCTCAAAAAGCCGTGCAAATGCTTGGGCCCGACCAAGTAAAGAGTCTCGAGCTGCTTCCTTTAGAAGAATTAGAAGAGATTCGTCGAATTTGGCTAGAGGAAAAACTCGAAGTTGAAGACAGTTTGCCTGGTATCTATGAGCATGTGCTCGGCAAAGCCTATTCTGGGAAAAAACGGGCTCACCACCCAATTCTAAATGAACAAGTATTGAACAAATTAAAACTACATTGTAGTCAGCATGGTGATTCAGATGGATTGATGTATCAACAAATTCGCTCAGTTATGGCGATTGCCAATAATCACAAAAATCAGTTGCGTCGAGCAAATCTAGCCAATGAACTCAACGAAAGCTTAGAAAAAGGCGCTTTCTATTCGCTCGAAGAAGCAAAAAAATTCGCATTGGAACGCAAACGCCATGAACTGCAAATTCAACTAGATAACTCTCCAAGCCTGGCACCGCAAGATAAAGATATTTTGGGAGAACAAATTGCCATCATTACACGCTCAATTAATGAACATGGATACAGCACATTACTGATTGAAACAGAGGAAGTCAGCGATGATTTTTGAAGAACTTTTCATCGAAAACTTTGGTATTTACCGAGGCGAACATGTTGTTGATTTACGAGTCAAAAATGGACAGCCTGTTGTTTTATTTGGCGCACTCAACGGTGGTGGTAAAACAACGTTTCTAGATGCCTTACAGCTTGTGTTGTATGGCAAGCATGCCAAGTGTTCGAACCGTGCAGGTATTGCTTATGGTACTTTTTTGGCGAGTTGCAAAAATCGATTTACCAACAATGATGCGCCAGTTCGCCTGTCATTGTCGTTTAAACACCAAACAAATAATTCCGTACGCGAATTTAAGGTTGAGCGTAGTTGGACGGCTAAAGGCTTTACCGATCCGAAAGACAAGGTAAAAGTATGGTGCGACGATGAATATGATGAACACCTTAGCCAGTATTGGGATGAGTTTGTAAATGAGTTCATTCCTCTTACTTTGTCAGATTTATTCTTTTTCGATGGTGAAAAAATTGAAAATCTCGCCCATCCTCAACGTTCTTCTGAGCTAGTTAAAACCGGCATCGAAAATCTGTTGGGTTTAGACTTGCTCAGTCAATTACAGCTGGATCTAGGACACCTAGAGAAGAAACGAAGAAGTGGGAATGTAGACCAAAGTGTAATGACTAAGGTATCTGCCTGCGAAGATGAAATGGGGCAGCACAATGTAGTTGTATCGGATCTAAAAAAAGATATTGCTGAGTTAGAGCAACAGGCCAGTGACACCAACATCGCAATAAATAAAGCACGCCAGGCTGTTCGTAATGCTGGCGCACATCTGATTGAAAAGCGCGATGAAATTAAATTTGAATTGGGATCTGTCGAGGCAAAGCTAAAACTGAATAAAATTGAACAGATCAAACTTGCCGCTGGTGTTGGTCCGTTAGGCTTGGTTTCAGAACTCATCGAACAAACAAAAACACAGATCAAACTCGAAACCGAAGCCCACCAAGCCAAAGTACTTGATAAAGCAATTTGTGAGTATGAGGCAAAGATTTTGGCGAGCCTTAAGGCAGCCAACCCCCCTATGAATGCGATCACAAAGGTTAATAGCACCATGGTGGAATTGGCAACAGAGCGCAAGAAGCTTGCCGATATTGAATGCTACCTTAATACTGACCTAAGTATTTTTAATGGGTTAGATGAACGTATAGCAGAGGAGTCAAAGCAGCGTAAGCAACTTAAGAAAACGGAAGCTGATTTGCTCGAGAAGCAAGCTCTTTTGCAGAAGCAACTTGATACCATTCCAGATTACGATTCTGTTCGGCACTTGATTGCTGAACTGGCCGGATGTGAGGCCACTTTTAAGAACATGCATGTGCGTTTAAGGCAGAAACAGCAGTTATTAGAACAAGCTCAAGCCAAGAGCAATGTTTTATCGCAGCGCTATACCAATTTATTGGCGCAGCAGAATAAAGACACCTTTGAGCAAAAACGCGCTATTCAGGTCAGTGAACACATTAAAAAGCTAAAAACCACGTTACAAGGCTTTGCTGAGCAATTGGTTGCAGAAAATATTGAGCGATTAGAAATGCTTGTCAAACAGAAGTTCGATGCACTGGGTCGTAAAGAGCAGTTAATAAGTGCATTGAGTATCTCGCCAGTAAGTTTTGAAATAACTTTGTTTGACGCAAATAACCAACCTCTGGAACCGAATAAACTTTCCGCAGGTGAGCGCCAGTTATTGGCAATAGCCATTTTATGGGGCCTTGCAGAAGCGTCAGGCAAAGAGTTACCGACAGTAATCGATACTCCATTAGGGCGCTTAGATGGAAAACACCGTACTAACCTAGTAAATAATTATTTTCCTAAGGCGAGCCAACAGGTTATTTTGCTGTCTACTGACGAAGAAATTGTCGGCGAATACTACGAACAATTAAAGCCAGCCATAAGTAACGAATACCATATTAATTACGACGAGAAAGCCAAAACATCTAGCTTTACTAAGGGATATTTTTAATTATGCAAAGCATCGATATTATTCGCTTATCAGAAAAACAGAAGCAGCAGCTAATTATCCTTAAACGTAAAACCGGGATAGAGAATTGGAACGTGCTTTGTCGGTGGGCACTATGTATATCGTTGGCAGATCCAACGGTACCTCCGAAGGAAGACATTCCTTCGGATAGTAATGTTGAGATGACCTGGAAGACTTTTGCAGGTGAATATTCTGAGATTTACAAAATTCTATTAATTACAGCCTACCAAAAATTACCAACAGGATCAGAGCAAAAGTATAGTTTCTTAGATTTTATCAAAATTCATCTTTCCAGAGGAATTTCATGCCTATCTAAAAACAATACTTTTTCAAATTGAGCCACTGACACGCTCGCTTTTCCATGTACCGTATCTTTGACATGCTTCATCAAAAATAGCACAAGCAAATGAAGCAGGATCAAACGAAAAGCTATGTCTTGCCGGGAAGTCAGCTCGAGAAACTATTTGTAAGTCCTCATTAAACGCTGACGAGTGCATGTAAAAACATCTATGAACTTCAAACTCAACAGCGCGTCTTGCAAGCCGCCTGATATTTTCGTTTTCGCTATCAATTATTGACACAGAAAAACTCGCAAAAAAAATATCTTCAGATTCATCAATATCATCATCAAACCTTCTAATATTCTCTCTAAGCGAGCCGTTTTTTTGAAGATGAGAACCCCATCGAATTGCGGGATGAGACCCAGTTTCCCCAATATATAGATATTCCTTATGGATAATAAAATATACGTTTGAACAGTAACGCGCACCGCTCAATATTCCATTATGTCTTATCATTCGTCAACCAGGTTAATATTATCTGTCGACCACTCTGCAAGCCAGTTTTCTATGTTTTTATGAAACTTATTAAATATTTTATTTATTGTATCTCTATCAACATCTACAAAATTGTCTCTAACGTTACTCTCAGCCAAACCAACTGAGAATATAAGTGCTTCAGCTACAATTCTCTCAATACTATTCTCTTGGTATCGAGATAAAAACTCGGTGTAGTATGGATGAATTTTATTTATTCCAACGAAGACACCCTCTGTTGCATCATAAAATGGCTCCCAAACTTTACCGTATGTAATTTTAGTGGAGTAAATAATTTTTCTAAACTGAGTGTTTTCATTGTCAGGATTGTCTTCTGCAAGTTTCGACTTTGCAATCTCTCCATCAGCAGCACTTAATTTTCTTCGCTCTAGAAACTCAGGATCAACAGATGATATTTCTTCGGGATCATCCTCTGAAATATTTTCTACAGTTGAGTTAAACGCTAAACCTTCATCATTTGTGGTGCTTTTTAGATAACTTTGACAATCATTCCTGACAGTTTTCGCAGTAATGAGTGCTTTGTTAACTATCCCCTGTAACTTACTCTTATTTTCATCATCAATTTCAAGTCTTTGTTTCGTAACATCAACATGAAGCACATCATCATGCTCCGTAGATAAATCCATTCTAATCCTTAGATTGATGTCATCTTTGGTTATCACCCCATCAAGATCATCACCCCATCGAATTAATCGTCCGTTTCTATATATAAAAAAACCTTTATTTTCTCTTGATATCTCGTATTCAGTTATCTTGCTTTTACTTTCTTTTGGCAAAGGTGATTTACTTCCTGCTAATGTTGCTTGAGGAAACACAACCGCCTTTATAGTTATGGGAGGAAGTTCTTGTCCTTTTAAATCAGTCAAAACCCATGGGTCATTTAGAGCTAAATATGGGCTAACATAATCATAACTATCAGGATTGTAATTCGTCTTAAAGTCTTCGCTATCTATGAATAGCATGTCTTTAGCAATTATCGATGAGTTATTATGTTCCTGCCCATGTGGTGTTATACGCAGATTAATATTCAAAGGCTCAATTGTTTTAAGAAAAGAAAAATAAGTAACACCAAGCCTTTTTTTAAGTTTCTCCGTAGTCAGTTTTGGTGAGGCTTGATTGACATTTTCACATCCTTCAATGATTACAGTTGTACCTGATGGGGTTTCATTGAAATACGTATCAATTAAATTTGAATATTGTTCCATTATCCCCTTAGATATAAAGAACTTATTCTTATTTCTAATTTCTATACTATCGAAAATAAATGGTCCGAATAAGACATTATCTATTTTGCTAATTATAACTATACGACTACCTAGAGATAAGCCTGCTGACTTTAATCCCATTCCATATTTCGAGAGACTTTTTTCACTATATTTACTTTTGTCAGATCCAATTGAGAAAGCATTTTTGATGCCTTCATCATCCATTCCAGCACCATCATCTGTAATCACATAACTAATTACAGAATTTCTTGATTTTAAACTTTTACCTTCTGCTAAGTTTAGAGAAATTATTACGTTTCTTGCAGATGCAGTAACTGAGTTATCTACAATATCCATAATTGCTGTATGTGGCTCATACCCTATTTTTGCTATGGCTTCACAAATTCTACCCGCGTTATAACTTATTTCTATATCTGACATGTTAATTCTCTGAATTTAGTACTAATTCCCAAAATGCTTTATCACGCATCTTCGTAAGCTTCTTCTCACCATCGATATACAAGCTGTAGTGTTTCTCTAATTTACGGATAGATTCCATTAGATTTTCCTGCTCGTTTTTATCATCGATATTAAAGATCGCTTTGATATCGGCGTTACGGATTTCTGCTACTCGGTGTATGACCCAAGTGAGTACATAGGCCGCATAATTATTTTCGCCAGTTTTGAAATGCGTGATGTCTTGTGTTGAAAGCACTACCCCTACACCATACTCGCGGCCTTCTTTGAGAATTTTTCGAAGGTTAGTGAAATTCTGCGACATAAAATTGTCGGCTTCATCCACAAGAATTATTTTCGTAATTTGTCGAAAATCTCCCTTAACGTCTGGTTTGCCTCGCTTCTGCATTTGCGAGTAAAAAAGGTCCAATGTAAGAGCAACAACCAAATTTTGTATCTCTGAAGGATAGCCCGCCAACTCAATTACCGTTATTCCTTCAGTAAGCTCATACAGGCTTGTCATCTTCTCCGGAATAGATTCAAAAATCTTAAATCTCGCTAATTTTGACAAGGCAGCATAAAGGGAGTCCTCATCGACTTTTTCCTGCGCAATGAATAACGCCCAGATTTCTTCGATTGTAGGAGCAGGTCTATCCCAGGTCGATGAGTTTTCCGGTAAAATGCCAGCCGATGTGTAGGCATCTAGAATCAAATTCTCGAGTTTTAGCTGCTGTTTTGGCCCCAGACCATATGCCTTTGCCATGGTTTCGGAAAAGCCTGCTGCAGTGTGAATCGGCAGCATTGGAGTATCACCGAATAGACTCAGCGGGTTATACGGCAACTGAAACAGTTTGTATTTTTTTGCATTCGTCGCGCTGATGAAAGCATCATCAACGTAGTCTGACTTGTAATCAAAAATCAACATGCCAATCGGAGCCGCATTAACGTTGTAATGCTGGTTACGATATAGCTGAGCTACCATTGCCTTAGTAAACTGTGTTTTACCAGTTCCCATAGTACCGATGATACCTGTATTGGTGTTCATGAACTTAGCGGTATTGGTTGGCTCCCAATATAAAGGCTTTTCATTACGTGCGTCGTGGCCAAACAGAACTCGCAAGGGTTCGTCGATGTTAAATATGGGTACGGGAACGGCTGGTGTCGATTTCCCTTCAACCTTTGTCTCAGTATCTAAACGCGGCTCTGTGTTTGAATGAGTTGCATCAGATTTCCCGTCTGTCTGTTTCAAATCATCTTGTGGCCGTAATAAATACTCATTGGGAATATAAAAAAGCGTTTCACTTCTGGCATTAGCAAGCATGCTTTTTAATGGGGTTCTTATTAGGTCTCCGAGAACTGCTATTGGCAATTCAATTTTCAAGACCTCTTCCTCTTCTGTGAAATTCGCATCAATAAAGGTTGCGTCTTCAACATTAACGAATAAAAAACCTTCTGGATAATTCTTTAGATTTCCTACTTGATACTCGCCTTTTAACCACCATTCACGATTTTCTACCAACTCGTCGAAATAACAAGTATCGTAGAGGTTATAGAGCTTGTACTTTTCAACCTGCATTAATACTTGTCGCGCGAACAGACCACGATAAAGCATTCCAGCCAAGTCATTCTTGCCGAGTAGGTCATCTGTAAGATAACGTTTCAGCTCCTTTGCTTGTTGGTACCCTTTAGTATGGGTTTGACGCTTACCAGTTTTTACTTCAACCGGCAGCAGGTAAAGCTTATCTCCTTTAAAACCAGCAAAAAGCACGTCATCCGAAATAGCACCTTGCTTATAACCTTGCACAGCTCTTGAAAAATCAGACTCGCTAATCTTTAAACCGATATTCCCAGCAACACGAATCATTTCTGCTATTGAAAGCGGAATCCAGGTAATATCAGATCCTGCAAGAAGACAATTCACATATTTATAAGCACCGATAACGCCGCGTTTAGCCTTTCTTTCTGTATCACGGTCAGTGATCATCTTCAATAGCCACTCGCCATTGAAGGCGTTAAACTCTTCAATATGACCACCTTTCTCGTCACGCTCAAGCACTTTACGATAAAGGTCCGTTTGTTTGGTTACGGTTATTGCATCGTAGTTCGTTGAATTGGTGTAGTTATCAGAATAGTGAATCAAGACAACATCTTTCGATGTCTCAAAGAAATCGAGTGTGACTTTAGGATCAATAATACAGGTCCAAATAGAGCTGTCATAAGAACGCTCTAACAATGATCTGAAGTTATCGCTTACGGCCAATGCTGTTGATTTAGCATGACCATGTTGTTCGTTGGCTTTTAACGCTGGCTTCAAAAGCCGGTTATATTGTTGGGCTAACCGCAGATGTGGCAAATCTTTGATATCCACCCCTTTTAAGCCAAAAGCGGTGAAATAACAGTCTTGCTTATTAGCAGCAGCTTCACCAGAAATTAAGCCGTTGCACACTATACCACTTAACTCTTGGTCCGGATCAACATCGGTGCGCTCTACACGCTGGTTATTTCGAAAGAAGCTAATGTGAGCATATTGTTGCGAGCTAACCTTTCCGTTTTCATATTTGCTGTACGCCAGTCGGGTTCGTAGCAAATCAACAACCAGATCTGCATATTCTCTTGCCTTGCCTTTGTCCAATTCGTAACGCTGCTTGATTTCATCATGTTTTCCAAGCTCAGAAAATCGGTCAAACTCATTATATTCCAACTTATCGTCATATAGGCACACATGGATATATGGCACCTTATCTTTTAACTGTTTAACAAGATCAACTAGCCCCATGAATAAATCAGAGTTGTCATGATTATTAACTGAGTTAATCAGCAACTTTGCTTTAGGCCCACAACTAAACAACATGCTAAATGCAGTTTGAAATTCTCCAACCTTTTCAGAAACGAGCTTGCGGATAAAGCCGAAACTTGTTTGCTGCTGAGGTACTAATTGCAACCAGAAATTGTTATCTCGTTCAACCTGCACATAACTAAAATCATGTTTAGGGTGATATATATAGGGCAATAACCCTTGTGGATTGAGCCGTTCCTTGGTAATTTTAGGTAATTCTGAAAAGCTTTGTTTTACTTCCTTATCCTCAGAAATTTTCTCAGCCAAATACAGGTAGTAAGCAAGTACAACAGGATGTAATGGCGTAATAAATTCACTTGAATCAAATACTGAAAATCCCAATAACATTAGCTGCTTCTGTTCTGTTGTCAGTAGATCGTTGGTTCTAATATCAGCTATAGCATCGTTAAATGCTGTGACTACATCTTTTACACACTGTTTATACTCGATATCCCAACCACTTATTGAAGGTAATGTTTTGCGTTGTTGTAACTCTAAAAAAAAACGATTGTAGGCGGCCTGTAGTACTGGGAAAACTGTTAAGTGCGAAGTTGAAATATTACGTTCAGGATCATCATGTCGATATAACAACTGGTCACTGACAAGTTCGTGCTCCCATTGCAATATAGTTAATCTACGAGCCTTTGGCGCTACCTCTTGGTTATCGAGGATTATCTTGTTTTTCGCTCGATTAAAAACACCAAAATAGGATTTATCAAATAATCGGTTATATCGTTCAGTATCTAATAGAAGAGGAAGTGTCAGTGCATCTGATGCCACAGCTCCCTCAACCTCAAAGTCCAGTGTAAAATTTTTAGTTTTAACCGTGAAACTCAACTCAGCTGATTCACTGGCCATCACCTCGAAATTAACAGTACCAATATTATCTGTTTCAAACGTCTGACCTATCTGCTCAAGATGTGCTTCAGCAGTTTCTTCTGATATTTTTAAAGTGTTTTCATCGGTTTGAAGCAAAAGGCTTTTGCGTTTTGGAATAACCAAAAAGTTGTTAGAAATTTCCGATACTAAAAAGTCACAGGCTGGAAGCACTAATACTTTAAAGTTGTAACACTCTGCGGTTTTTTCTCGCTTTAGTCTTATGCTGAAATAGAGAGGAGACACAACTTGAACACACTTAAACTTAACTCTGCTTCGCTTACCACCTGAGTTGTTGATGCCAGATAAGCTAATATTCGGTTCCGACGCATCCTTTATCTCAACTTCGCTTTTTTCTACCGTGGCACCAATAAATACCAGTTCAAACTCAGCATCTACAATTCCAGAGCTGAGATTCAGAATTAAATGTCGCTCTCGTTTTCCCGCTTTTGTAGCCGCTTTATCTCTGGATATTAGAGTTATCCCTAAAGCACATACTTCAGATTCAAGCCTTAAACCTGCTGCCCGATTTTTTGCCTGCTCCTGATAGCAAGCCGTAAACTCTAGTGTGTTTGTCCATGTTGTTAGATCTGAAAAATTGCTTTCGACAAAACTCTCACCAAAATCGAGCTCTGCAAGTTTATCGACAAGTTCATTCGGAAATCGCTCGGTGATCTCGGCTATACGGTCATGCAGTTGCTTATTCTCTTCTAGCCGTTTTTGTATTTGTGCATCATTATCAAATTTTATTAACTCTGAATCGAGTAAAAGGCCTAACTTACAAAACTTCAAATCGCCATCAAGCAACGCTTTATAAAGGCTATTAAAGCCAAAAACAGTGCCTTCGCTTTCTATTACCTGCTGGTAAACTAGATTCAACAGATGTACTGAAACGTGGCGCTGTTTACCAAAAGGATCAATGAGCTTTTCTAACTCAGATTTAAGACTTGATGGGTGCCAGATATAACCGTTTTGCGCAAGATCGTCCGCAGAATTAATAATAGTATCGAGCATGCTGTTATGAATGACTAACAAAGCTGTGTTCTGAAAATCATTCTGCTGAGACGAAACTTTATCTCGTAAACGAGAGATGTAATTTTCGGTAAACCCATGCAAAGAATCACCATGCAACACTGAAATCAACTTTACGCCATTGATCTCAACGAAAGGTAACTCAGTAGTGTCGTCCTGAATTTTGCCTTCCTGGTGCCTTAATAAAGTCAAAAGCAACGACTCACTATTTTTATTGTCGGCTGATTTAAACTGATAACGAAATCCAGGTTTGAGATCCTTACTTCCCCATCCTATAAGTTGCGCAACAAGAAAATCTTCAAACTGTTTTTCTGACATACACTGCATCCCCGCTATCACTCATGCGCTCAACATTTCCGATGCGCTCATAAAACTGTACAACTTCTGCTTGACTCTGCTTATCAAAAAAGACTCCGCGACGCTCAAACGCTTTAACTACTTCGTTAAACCGAAGCTTTTCATTTTCACCAATTACAAGATTTGTAAGAAGCAATAGATAATCCTGATTTAGTACCAGCGTAGCGCCTGCTGCACCGCGATGTTGAATGAAATCAGAACACAGTGACTTTAATGTTGCTTTGGCAAAGTTGGCGTTTATGTCGTCTTTATCTTTGTTCCCAGTTTCAAATTGATCTTTCGATAATTTCAATACCTGACCCAATGCTTCACTTGCAGTCGTTTTATTCTGTAGATTGCTTCTTGCTAACTGTCGTTCTTCAACAAAGCGAAGAGCGAATTCGTTCAAGTCGTCTTTTGCCTCGTCCGATCCCTTAATGCATTCTGCTAATGCCCATAAGGGCTTCACTACGTCGGTCTTCCCTTGTAACATCTCGGACATTGATAAATAAGGAAATAAAAAACGCACGTGCTTCTGGAGCTGTTTATACCCGTTATCATGAATTTCACGTCTTTCTTGGCTAGCTTTTTCAACATCTAAAATCAAATAATTGGGGACGGGCACTGGCTCCCCCTGATCCCATCTCAACAAATTATGTGATATTTGGCTAGTATAAAGAAACCCATATAGCTTTAAGAAGGATTTGAAATTCTCGAGCAAATAACGTGGTTTGGAGCTGAGAAATTTAAAGTCTTGCTTGAAGCAATCCGCCATAAATGGCAAAAACACATCTTCTTTCAAATCTCGAGCCTTAATATCGCTTTCTGGCTTTAGAGCTTTATTTAGAAATACGTCATATATTATTTTTTCGATAAAATTTAACGTAATAGGGGTTAAGTTAGCAAAACCAACATTGCCCAGCATATTGGAAAACATCTTGCCAACTCTCTGATTATGTTTATTTTCTTCAGTCTGATCGGATTTAAATAATAAAAACTCTGGAGCTATATTCAGTGCATCCGGACTGTCAAAATACATTTCTTTTAAGACATCCCAAAAATCAGGATCATCCAATCGCGCCTTAAACGCCAATTCACATAGCTCTGTGAACTTGTCGAAATCTTTATCTAATAGCTCTTTCCGATATACATCAGTAACAACTATTCCCAAGATATTATCCCAATCAAATTCTTTTCGCTCATCCTTTGTTCTGATAGGGAAATAGGTGGTTAGCTTGTTATTAGTGATTTGCATATTTTTACTTAAACACACTTTTATCCACCACTCACTTCTAATTCACTGCCATTACCTTCAACATCATTCAGATTGAAACGCAGTTGGTCACTTATGATAAATAGTGTTTTTTCTTTTGATGCAATTTCATGCAACTTATCTAGTAACTCATCCAATAATACAACGGCATTTTTATCGTGCTTATTTGGTTGATAGCCTTGCACAATCCTAAGTAGTAGTTCCAATAAGTTGATATTAATAGGTATAGGTTTTAACGTTTTCCCATTAATCTTTAAAAAGGCTAAAAAATGGCTTACATTTTCAATTCCGTTTTCTGATTCAAGCTTTATTGCAGCGTTATCTGGCTTAATGTCTAAATGAGCTGTTATTAGATAACGCCCTCGCGATGCTAGTAAAAAATCTTTTTTTCCTAGCTGTGGGGCATTTTTATTGACGTATTTGCTGATTGCTGCCATTAGAATATCCCTATAAAATGGTCTAAGTTCTGTTTTATTGTCCGTTTCTTTTGGCATTTTGTGTAATCGCCATATGGTTGCATACCTGTCTAACAAATCATCTGAGAAATCAGGTTTGAATCTTTTGTGGTAATTATTACCAAGCTCCTCGTTTTGAACTATGTAAAAAAATCGGATATTGCTTTCCGGTGAATTCAGCTTGTGTAGATCGAAATTTTTCAAACGCAGAGAAAACCTAAATTCATCGAAATCAGGATCATCGATTCCAAGCTTTTGGCTCAATACAAACTGATCAATTAGCTTTGTTCTCCTTAAAGCAGGATCAAAATCAGCTATTTTTGATACAATTTCATTATCCTGGCATGTGAATATATTATCAAATAGATAGCCGGGGCCAGTAAAAATATGATATACAAAATCGAGAAGGCCCCTTGCAGTTAAAAACTGGTCTTTCATCAAACGAGCTTTAAAAAGCAGTTCTACAACAATTCTTTGTATAGAAGGTAATGAGAGTAAGTAATAATTAGTGCATAGCTTCAAGTCAGCATCATGATGCTTAAGCTCTTTATCGTAGTACTGGCGAATAATATTATTGTCAGTGGAAGTAATGCGCCTAAGTAGTTTTTCTGTAAAATCAGATGTATAGCGGTGCGACTCAAGCTTGAATTTTGGATATCTTTCAAAGTCAATGAATATATATCCCTCAGTTTCGATAGATGAGTTTAGATAATTAGTTATAGCGATTTTTGCATTTTCATAGTCGCCCTCTTCAGCATAATTGCCTAGCATACCAATGTTTATGCCAACAACAAGCGATTTATCACCGCTTTCATAATCAGAAAATAATTTATTTAATCGTTCAATTGCAGTCTCTTTTGGGCTGAAGCTATGTGTGGCATCGAGATGAAAGTGAGCAATATTTTCGTAATTCTTTCTATATCTAGTTAGAATTTCTGATTTTCCATCACCACTGCTACCACATAAATAAATAATCTTTTTTTTGCCGATAGCCAAAGACTGTAGGTGGCTTCTAAAATCTGACTCCATATCTGTTTCGATATAGAGATAATCCTTAACCTTATCGAGTTCATCCGACAAGGCAGTCTCTCGATCAGTTTTTACCGCATATGGTGAAGATTTCGAAAGAACACTTAATACATCGCGAAGTCGCATGGAATAAACCTTTGTTGTTAAGCTTTTTTACTGTCCCTAGTAGCTTATTTTAAGTGTCCGCTTGGCCAAGGGGCAAAAGCTTCACACTATGCGCTTGCTATAAATTGAGTCAATAAGTAGCTGTTTCGCACGGAAACCGTGAGGTACTCACAAGCTTCAGGCATAAATATTCGATTGCTTAGTTCAGTCAACCGATCAGTACAGGCAGTAAATTTAACATACCGACAGAGGGTGTCCTAGATTTTGTGTAATCGGTTTCGATATATTCAAACACAGCTTGCCGCATGGACTCGCGAGTAGCAAATCGCTCCCCGTGAATCGCTTCGACCTTGAGCGAGTGGAAGAAGCTTTCGGCACAGGCATTGTCATAACAATTGCCCTTGGCGC
>CAIXED010000038.1 GCA_903918375.1 uncultured Pseudomonadota bacterium
ATGCGCTAATTCTGGAACACTTATAGGATGCTGCCGACGCAAGGAGGCGCATCAATCGAGTAGCTAAAGACTATGACTGAATATAGACGTTTTTACATACCCAAATCCTTATGGTTTTTTACTGTTAATCTTGCAGAGCGCAAAAACAATCGATTATTGATTGAGCAAATTGCCGTATTAGGCCAAGCCTTTCGTTATGTGAAAACTCGTAAACCATTTTATATGAATGCGTTTGAATTTAATGTATCCAGTAACGTGAGCGATGCGCATCCTTACGTTGGCAGTATTGTATGTAGATTGGAAAATGATTGAATTTATTCTTGAATGGTTCATTGAGTTTTTTATTTACTCGGTTTCTTATTTACCTGATTTCTTAGTAAGGTTTTTTTTAAAAAAGACAAGGATTGGTTTTTTTAGAAAATTGGTTTTATTTTATTTTGATATTGGAGTTAAATACTTTCGAGGCGATATGTCGTATGGAATTGCATTTTTATTTTTGTTTGGTATCGTTTATTTGGTAGTTAGGTATTCCTAATGAATTGGTCGCAATATGAAGGATTCATGGTTGATGTCAGGCATTAAAATAATTCAAAAAAACAGATTGTTTTGTATTGTAGTGATTCTGTTTTTTTCAAAAAACTCCTATTCAATTAATTGTGATAAGGCGATAACGTTTTCTGAAAAAAGCATCTGTGGAGATGATGTTTTGATGCTGTTGGATAAAACAATGAATCTATATTACAAGTCTATGCTTGGTTCAAATATAGGATTAGGCGCTCATGAAAAACTTAAGTCTACTCAAAGACAATGGTTATTAGAGAGAAATCGGTGTGTAAATAAGGAATGTGTTTTCGATTTGTATAAAAGTAGATTGGGTAATATATGTGACTATCCCGTTATAACTGGCGTTCATCCTGTTTGCGATGATTATGATGCGGTTATAAAAAGCTTGAAATAACTTAATTAGTTTTGCGGTTTTGTAGAGGCCAATCTCTACTAGAAGCGTTTAGCGACAAATTGTCAGTGCTACTTCTATCTGTTCTTAGTTTTGTGAATCCGAGGGCTGAAAACCGCTTAGGCGATTGTTTCTGTTGCAGGAGAGACTAATTTTTACTCGTTAGATATTTGTTTTTTGTCTAACCGCCAAATCTCACTTAAGCTTATTGCTATGGGTTTGTAAGCGATTGAGCTGAATCAAACGGCGCCGTATCAATAAGCATACGGTTGATTTTCTTAACTAACGGCTGACTTTTTGGAAACGACAATCAATCCTCAGATTAAATATTGGCTGGCAATGCTTAGAATTCCGGGCGTTGGTGGTGTGACTATCCAGCGTTTGTTGGCGGATTTGGAGCCGCAACAGGTGTTTGAAACTTCTAGCGCCAATCTTCGTGCTTTGGGCTTTAGTGAAAAAATTATTGAGGCACTGCAAAAACCGGATTGGGAACAAGTTGAGCAAGATTTGCTTTGGTTACAACAGCCGAATAATTACGCGATCACGTTTGATGATCAGGCTTATCCGCCGCAGTTAAAAGAAATCAGCAATCCGCCGCCGATATTATTTGTGAAAGGCGATGTTAGTTTGTTGCTGGAGCCGCAAATTGCGATGGTGGGGAGTCGTAATCCGTCTTCGTCTGGGGTTAAAACCGCGATTGAATTTGCTCAAGCTTTGGCGGCGGCAGGTTTAACCATTACTAGCGGTTTGGCTTTGGGGATTGATGCGGCTAGTCATCAAGGGGCTTTAAATGTTAATGGCAGTACCATTGCCGTAGTTGGCACTGGTTTGGATCGGGTTTATCCAGCGAGTCATAACAATTGGCGACTGAAATTGCTGAACATGGGGCTTTGGTTTCGGAGTTTCCGCTGGGAACGAATGCGAAAGCCGATCATTTTCCGCGTCGGAATCGGATTATTAGTGGTTTGTGTGTGGGTTTGTTGGTGGTTGAGGCGGCGCAACAGAGCGGTTCTTTAATTACCGCGCGCTTGGCTTTGGAGCAAAATCGCGAAGTGTTTGCGATTCCAGGTTCAATTCACAATCCTTTGGCGCGTGGATGTAATGCTTTAATTCGTCAAGGTGCTAAATTAGTCGAAACCGCCGAAGATGTTTTTGAAGAATTAGGTCAATATAATCAATCATCTATCGAGAGTCAGTCGCAATTAGATCAGACAACGCTTGACCTAGAGCATCAAAATCTATTGAAATTGATTGCATACAGCCCAACAAGCGTTGACACTTTAGTCCAAGAAAGTGGTTGGTCGGTGGAAATGATTTCGTCGATATTGCTGGTTTTGGAGCTACAAGGCTACATTGCCTCGGCTGCTGGCGGTAGCTATTACAGAATTTAATAAAGGTTCTAATGAAAGAAGATATTTTTGATGTGTTGATCTATCTGTTTGAGAATTATCTCGATAACGATGGTGAAAACTATCCTGACACCGATCTGATTACCAGTGAATTACTGGATGCGGGATTCCAGCAGCCGGATGTTAATAAAGCATTCGATTGGCTTGAGTCTTTAGCGGATGTTGAAGCAATCACTACTGTGGTTTCTTCGTCATTTCGAGTGTTTAGCAGTCAGGAAGTCGAAGTATTGGATTTGGAATGCCGTGATTTTCTGATGTTTCTTGAGCATACCGGTATTTTGTCGCCCGCTAATCGCGAAATTGCTATTGATAGAGCGATGGCTTTGAAAGACGAAGACATTACCTTAGATAAATTAAAATGGATTGTGTTGATGGTATTACTCAGTCAACCCGGTGATAGCACGGCGTTTTCTCGTATGGAAGACATCGTTTATGACTTGATTCCAACCTCTTTACACTGATTCCGTACCCAGCATGAGCAAAAGTTTAGTCATTGTAGAGTCACCTGCAAAATGTAAAACCATTGAGAAATACTTGGGCAAAGATTTTCAAGTGCTTGCTTCTTATGGCCATGTCCGCGATTTAATTCCCAAAGAAGGTGCTGTCGATACCGCGCATGATTTTGCGATGAAGTATCAAATCATCGACCGTAATCAACGCCATTTGCAAGAAATCGGTAAAGCCATCAAGTCTGCTGACACCTTATATTTAGCGACTGACCCTGATAGGGAAGGTGAGGCGATTTCTTGGCATGTGTTAGAGCATCTGAAAGAAAAGAAGCTGTTAAAAGATAAAGAAGTGCGGCGGGTGGTGTTTCACGAAATTACCAAAAAGGCGGTGACTGAGGCGATTGCCAATCCGACCGAATTGTCGCTGAACATGATTAACGCCCAGCAAGCGCGTCGGGCTTTAGATTATTTGGTGGGTTTTAATTTATCGCCATTGCTGTGGAAGAAAATTCGTCGTGGATTATCGGCGGGTCGGGTGCAAAGTCCGGCGTTGCGGATGATCGTTGAACGCGAATTGGAGATTGAAGCGTTTAAAACTCGCGAATATTGGACTCACGTTGCCGAAGCCAGTGCTCAAGGTTTGCCGTTCAAAGCCAAGTTGACGCATTTTAAGGGTGAGAAACTCAGCCAATTTAGCGTTACCGATGAAGCGCAGGCCACGCAAGTTAAGCAAACCTTGCTGGATGCGGCGGATGGGCAATTAATCGTTGCCAAAATTGAGAAAAAACAACGTAGCCGTAATCCTGCACCACCGTTTATTACTTCAACCTTGCAACAAGAAGCTGCGCGTAAATTGGGTTTTACTACCAAACGCACCATGATGGTGGCGCAGCAGTTGTATGAAGGGATAGATTTGGGTGGCGAAACGGCGGGTTTAATCAGCTATATGCGTACCGATTCGGTGAATTTGTCGGAAGAAGCTTTGGGCGATCTTCGGGCCTTGATTGCTGAAAAATACGGTGCGGAAAATCTGCCTAAAGAGCCGCGTCAATTCAAAACCAAATCCAAAAATGCGCAAGAGGCTCATGAAGCGATTCGTCCGACTTCGGCTTATCGCTTGCCGGAGCAAGTGAAGCAATTTCTGAGTGTTGAGCAGTTCAAGTTATACGATTTAATCTGGAAGCGGACAGTGGCTTGTCAGATGATTCATGCGACTTTAAATCAGGTGGCGATTGATTTGAATTGTGGCAGCGATCAAAACGTATTTCGTGCTACCGGTTCGACCGTGACCAATCCCGGCTTTATGTCGGTGTATCTGGAAGGGGTGGACGATAGTAAAGAAGCGGCTGATGATCAGGATAGTTTGTTGCCGCCAATGGAAGAGGGGCGTCCGGTTATCTTGAATGATGTGGTTGCTGGTCAGCATTTTACCGAGCCACCGCCACGTTATAGCGAGGCGAGTTTAGTTAAGGCTTTGGAGGAGCATGGCATTGGTCGTCCTTCGACTTATGCGACGATTATTTCGACCTTGCAAAATCGCGAATATGTGACTTTGGATAGCAAGCGTTTTCATCCAACCGATGTCGGGCGGATTGTTAATAAGTTTCTGACCGATCACTTTACTAAATACGTGGATTACAGCTTTACCGCGAATTTAGAAGATGATTTGGATGCGGTAGCGCGTGGTGAGAAAGATTGGGTGCCGTTGATGAACGATTTTTGGCAGCCGTTTACCCAGTTGATTACCGAGAAAGAAACCAGCGTTCAGCGTAAAGATGTCACTCAAGAAAGTATTGATGAGCAATGCCCTGAATGCAGTAGTCCGTTGTCGATTCGTTTGGGTCGTAATGGTCGGTTTGTTGGCTGTACTAATTATCCGACTTGTTCATACACCCGTAATTTGGGCGATGATAATGCGGCTGCTTCGGCTGAGCCAGAAGTGGTTGAAGGGCGGGTTTGTCCTAAGTGTGAATCATCGTTGGTGATTAAAACCGGTCGTTATGGCAAGTTTGTTGGTTGTAGTGCTTATCCGACTTGTAAACACATTGAGCCTTTGGAAAAGCCACAAGATACTGGTGTGGCTTGTCCGCAATGTAAAGATGGTGCGATTTTGCGAAGAAAGGCGCGTAGCGGCAAGATATTTTTCTCATGCTCTGGTTATCCAAAGTGTGACTACGCCTTGTGGGATGCGCCAATTAAAGAAAGTTGTCCTGATTGCAATTGGCCAATTTTGACCTTAAAAACCACTAAACGCCGTGGTGTTGAAAAGGTTTGTCCGCAAAAAGAATGTAAATACGCGACGCCTTATGAAGGCGATGAAAATGATGTGAATGGCTAAAACGGCAAGCCGAGTGCTTGGCCAATTTTTAGCTGATGATTGTTGATGAAACCTGCGTTAACTTCCAGCATGTAAGTGGCTGGAAGTTGCGAACTGTAAATCGGGCAAGGGTTTTGGCGGCAGGGTTGTAAATCAGGCAGCATGGCGACAATTTCAGCTTTGTGATTCAAAAATAAAACATCGAGCGGCAATAAGGTGTTTTTCATCCAAACCCCGCGTAACCCCTGATCGTTGTAGACAAATAACATACCTTTATTACCGGGCAGTGATTGGCGATTCATTAAGCCGGTTTCGCGCTGTTGTTGATTGGCGGCAATTTCAACTTCAATGCTAAGGTTTTGATTTGTAAAGTGTACTAAGCCTGTTTCTAGTTCGGTGTTAGCTAAGGCTGTGTTGGCGAAAGTTAGGGCGAGTAGTAATCTCAGGTGATTTAAACGACGTGTTGAAGCGATTTTCATGCCAAATTTACCCGATAGACTTGTTTTTAGGTGGGTTAATCATTATAATCCGCAGTTCAATATTGCGAGCGTGGCGAAATTGGTAGACGCGCTGGATTTAGGTTCCAGTGGCAACCCCGTGAGAGTTCGAGTCTCTCCGCTCGCACCATTTTCTAAAGTCCTTCTGTTATTCCTTCATGGCTAGTTAAAGAATTTTTATCAGTTCTTTGATAGCAGCCAAATCAAATTTTCCGACTTTCTGCATAACCATCGCACCTTTTCTGTCGATTAAAAAACTGGTTGGTGTTAGTTGAATATTGCCAAAGTTTTTAGCTATCGATGCGTTGGGGTCAAGTACAACTTGGTAGGGTAGTTGTTTGGTTTCTGCCAATGCTAAGACTTGATTGGGTGGCGAGTAATTCATCGCAACCGCAATGATGGTCAAGCCTTGGTCGCTAAATTCTCGGTGTAAATCGATTAAATCGGGGATTTCTTCAATACAGCCGGTGCAGTCAGGCGCCCAAAATGTCACTAGCACAGGCTTATCTTTTAAGTCAGCTAGGTTAAAGGATTGGCCTTTTAGGTTTTTAAACGCAGTGTTCGGCATGATTTTGCTGGTTTCCAGTTGCCAATAGCCGATGCAAACCGCCATGATTACTGCAAAAACAATTGAAAATTTGAGCTTTAAGTTCATAAGTTGCTGGTCGAAAGCCTATGGTTGGTTGATGTTAGTGCAAAGCTGTTAAAATGGCTATTTTATCGAGTTATTCTCCGGTTTTAATGCAAATGCTTGCTATGGGTTGTGATTTTTATGAGTTTTGATGTCGTATGTTTTGATTGTGATAGCACTTTAAGTCGAATCGAAGGCATTGATGAATTAGCTAGGCAGCATGGGCTTTTTGACAAGGTGGCGGCGTTAACTGATGCGGCTATGAATGGTGAGTTAGCCTTAGAAGAGGTTTACGCTAGTCGCTTGGATCTGATTCGGCCTAATCAAGCCTCTATTGATTGGTTGGCTGGTTTGTATATCGACACCATCGTTGATGGCGTTAAACAAACTATTCAGACTTTGCAGCAACACCATAAACAAATTCATATTATCAGCGGTGGCTTAAGGCAAGCGATTTTGCCTTTGGCGGATTATTTATCGATTCCCGAGCATCAAGTTCATGCGGTTGATGTGATATTTGATCAGCAAGGTGAATATCAAGATTTTGCTAGACAATCACCGTTAGCGATTAGTGGTGGTAAGGCGCAGATTTGTAAAACCCTGATTCAAGCGAATCCATCGCTGGTGATGATAGGCGATGGTAAAACTGATCTTGAGGCTAAATTGGCCGGAGCTTATATGATTGGCTTTGGTGGTGTTGTTAGACGGCCTTTGGTTGAAAGTCAGTCTGATCAATATGTTAGCGATACATCGTTAACTGCAGTGCTGCCTTATTTACTGTAATTTATTGAATAATCGAATGATAAATCTGAAATTTTTAAAACATTTTAGAGGGAACAATGGCTGGGCATAGTAAGTGGGCAAATATCAGGCATCGTAAAGGCGCTCAAGACGCTAAACGTGGGAAGATTTTTACCAAATTGATTCGTGAAATTACCGTTGCGGCGAAAGGCTCTGGTGGCGGTGATCCTGCTAATAATCCCAGCTTAAGAACTGCGGTTGACAAGGCGCTTGGCGCGAATATGAAGCGCGATACGGTTGATAACACGATCAAAAAAGCGATTGGTGCTTTGGATGGTGTTAATTATGAAGAAGTCCGTTACGAAGGTTATGGGCCGGGCGGAACGGCGGTGATGGTCAATTGCTTAACCGACAATCGCAATCGTACCGTGGCTGATGTCCGTCATGCTTTTTCTAAAGCGGGTGGCAATTTAGGGACAGATGGTTCAGTCGCTTATTTATTTCGTAAAGTAGGAATTATTAGCTATTCAGCTGGCGTTGATGAAGATGTCATTATCGAAGCGGCAATGGATGCAGGCGCTGATGATGTGGTTAGTAATCCAGATGGTTCGATTGATGTGTTTACGGCGCCTGAAGATTATTTAAGCGTTAAAGAAGCGATGGTTGCGGCTGGTTTTGAGCCGGAAAATGCCGAAGTGACGATGCACGCCGAAGTCAAAACCGAGCTGGATGCTAACGATGCTGAAAAAATGCTGAAGTTGATTGATAGGTTGGAAGATTTGGACGATGTGCAAGATGTTTACTCTAATGCTGATATTGGCGATGAGATTATGGCGGCCTTGGATGATGCGTAACTTGATTTTAGAAGCGATTAGCCATTGAGCAGAATTCTTGGGATTGATCCTGGTTCGAGAATTACGGGTTACGGTGTTGTGGAAATTGGCGCAAGAGGCGTGGCTCGCTACGTTGCTAGTGGCTGTATTCGAATGAAAACAGACGATTTTCCTTCCCGACTTAAACAAATTTTCGATGGCGTTAGCGAAATTATCGAGCTCTATCAACCGCAGCAAATGGCTATTGAGCAAATATTTATGCACAAAAATGCCGATTCGGCGTTGAAATTGGGTCATGCGAGAGGTGCTGCGATTTGTGCGACGCTTAATCAACAAGTGCCGGTGTTTGAATATGCGGCTCGGCAAGTGAAACAGGCCTTGGTAGGTAAGGGCAGCGCAGAAAAGCAACAGGTTCAGCATATGGTGAAGATTTTGTTAAGCATTCAAGGTGATATGCAAATTGATGCCAGCGACGCGCTTGCTGTCAGTCTTTGTCATTGTCATTATCAAGAAACCGCTAAACGTTTACAGCAGGCGCAAATATGATTGGTTTTCTGCGTGGCAAATTGATGCACAAAGCGCCGCCGCAATTATTATTGGATGTTAATGGCGTCGGTTATGAAATCGAAGCGCCGATGACGACGTTTTATGATTTGCCGGCATTAGGGCAAGACGTCAAACTGCATACCCATCTGGTGGTCAGGGAAGATGCCCATATTTTGTTTGGGTTTGCCAGTGAAACTGAGCGCTTGTTGTTTAGGACTCTAATCAAGGTTAATGGCGTAGGGCCAAAATTAGCATTGACGATTTTATCTGGGCAAAGCGTGGCTGATTTTTATCGTTGTGTTGAGGATAACGATGTAAAAGGTTTGGTGCGATTGCCTGGCGTTGGTCAGAAAACTGCCGAGCGTTTGATTATTGAAATGCGTGGTCGATTGCCGGAGCTGGATTCTTCTACGGTATCAATTTCGTCAGTCTCAAATCCAGTTCAATTAGCAAATTCACCGAAACAAGAGGCGGTTTCAGCGCTTTGTGCTTTAGGTTACAAGCCGCAAGATGCTGCAAAAATGGTGCAGGGGATTGCTGTTGAAGACAAGAGTTGCGAAGACATTATTCGTATGGCATTGCGAGGAACGATTAAGTGATTGAAAGTGATCGATTAATCACCGCAGTTGCTGGTAATGATGAAGAGCGTCAAGATCGGGCGATTCGACCTAAGCGTTTAAAAGATTATGTAGGTCAGCAAGAGTTGCGACAGCAAATGGAAATCTTCATTCAAGCCGCTGTTTCTCGTTCGGAAGCTTTAGATCATGTGTTGATTTTCGGGCCACCGGGGTTGGGTAAGACGACTTTAGCTAATATCGTTGCTGCCGAAATGAATGTCAGCATTCGTCAAACTTCTGGGCCGGTATTAGATAAGGCGGGCGATTTGGCTGCTTTGTTGACTAATTTGCAAGCTCACGATGTTTTATTCATTGATGAAATCCATCGCTTAAGTCCTGCAGTCGAAGAAGTGCTGTATCCGGCTATGGAAGACTATCAAATTGATATTATAATAGGCGAAGGTCCGGCGGCGCGGTCGATTAAGCTGGATTTACCGCCTTTTACCTTGATTGGTGCGACGACGAGAGCGGGATTGCTAACATCGCCATTAAGGGATAGATTTGGGATTGTTCAGCGGTTGGAGTTTTATAGTACCAGTGAGTTGGCCAGTATTGTGACTCGGTCGGCAACCATGCTGGGCATAGCGATTGATCAAGGCGGTGCTAATGAAATTGCCTGTCGTTCTCGTGGAACACCAAGAATTGCGAATCGATTGTTACGCCGAGTAAGGGATTTTGCCGAAGTGAAAGCTAATGGCGAAATCAGCCGTGAGATTGCCAGTCAGGCCTTACAAATGTTAAAAATCGATCAGCAAGGTTTTGATATGCTGGATCGTAAACTTTTGTCGGTAATGATTGAGAATTTTCAAGGCGGTCCAGTTGGTCTTGATACCTTGGCCGCAGCGATTAGTGAAGAGCGGGGTACGGTGGAAGATGTGCTGGAACCGTATTTATTACAGCAAGGTTTTTTAATGAGAACACCGCGTGGTCGGGTAGTTACTCATAAAGCCTATACCCATTTTGGTTTGCCAGTACCGGATCAAGAGTCGGTTGCAGACGATATTTTTAAACTTTAATTCTGTGTAATGAACCCATTTAACTGGCCTATTCGAGTATATTATGAAGATACTGATGCTGGTGGCGTGGTTTTTTACGCTAATTATTTGAAGTTTTTTGAACGAGCAAGAACCGAAATGTTGCGGCATTTAGGTTTTGAGCAAGATCAGTTAATTGAAATACAAAATCTAATTTTCGTTGTCCGTTCAGTAAAAGTTGATTATCTGAAGCCGGCACGATTTAATGACCTGATTGATGTCACTTCGGCAGTGATTGAAAAGAAAAAAACCAGCTTGATATTTAAACAGTCAATTTTGCGTGAAGATATATTATTGTGTGATGCAGAAATCCGAATAGCCTGTCTTGATGCACAAACCATGAAACCTAAACCCATTCCCACTGAGATATTGGAAAAAATAACCTGATGAATACTGATTTATCGATACTGCATTTGGTCAAAGAGGCCAGCGTTGTTGTTCAGTTTGTGATGTTTATCTTGCTTTCGGCATCGGTAGCATCGTGGACTTTTATTTTTTCTAAACGCAAAGAATTAAAGCAATCTATTGAAGTGACCGATAGTTTTGAAGATGAGTTCTGGTCTGGCTTAGGTCTTGCAGAACTGTACAAAAAAATGTCTAACGATAGATTCGATCCAGAAGGCATCGAGAAAATCTTTCTAGCAGGTTACCGTGAATTTGCCAGAATGCGTCAAAAAGGTGATGTTGAGCCGGTGGTGCAAGTGGAAAGCGCGCAACGTGCGATGCGGATTGAATTGGCAAGAGAATTAGATCGCTTAGATGAAACCTTGCCATTTTTGGCAACTGTTGGTTCAACCAGTCCTTACATTGGGTTGTTTGGTACTGTCTGGGGGATTATGAATTCATTCAGGGCTTTGGGTGAAATCAAAAATGCTACGTTAGCGAATGTTGCTCCAGGTATTTCTGAGGCCTTGATTGCGACCGCAATCGGTCTATTCGCCGCGATTCCTGCTGTTATTGCCTATAACCGCTTTTCAACACGTCTTGATCGATTAGCTGGTCGTTATGAATTGTTTATCGACGAATTCGTAGTTCTATTGCAAAGACAGGCGCACAGCAAATGAATGTAGGTGGCAGTAATCGCAAATCCCGCAAACGTCGTGGCCCAATGGCAGAGATCAATGTCGTTCCTTATATTGATGTCACCTTCGTATTATTAATGATTTTTATGATTACAGCGCCACTGGTACAAACCGGTGTCGATGTTGATCTTCCGAAGGCAGATACCGCAGCTGTTGATCTAAAAGATGAGCCGCCAGTGATTGTTTCAATCAAAAAAGACGGTTCTTTTTATATCGATATTGGTGATCGTCAAGATGAGCCAGTCGGCGAAGATGTGTTGTATTCGCGAGTTTCAACCGTATTGAAAAATAAACCGCAAACTCAGATTTACGTGCGTGGTGATCATTTGGTCGAATACGGCAAAATTGTCACCGTCATGGCGGCTCTAAAAGCTGCGGGTGCTCCAAAAGTTGGTTTAATGACCACTCCGCCTCCTGAAAAATAGTTAATTAGGCCTTATGCATAAATACGGTTCTTCAATGACGTTGGCGATGGCTTTGCACATCGTCATTGTTCTATTGTTTAGCTTTAGTTTTGAACCTGATCCAGATCTTGTTAAAGCTGAACCTGCGCCTGAAATAATCGAGGCCACCATCTTGGATAGCGATCAAATTCAAGCGGAAGTTGATCGATTAAAACAAAACGAAGCCAAGGCAGAAAAAGCTGAAATTCAACATCAACATCAACAACAAGTTGAAAACGCTCAAAAATCCGAACAACAATTGTTGCAACAGCAAGCTAAAAAACAGCAAATGCTGGAAGAGCAAAAAGCTCAGCAAGCCCTTGAAAAAATTAAACAAGAAGCTTTAGCGGAGCAGAAAAAAGAAGCTAAGCGTAAAGAAGCTGAAAAGCTTGAAGAGGCTAAAGAGAAAAAGCTTAATGACGAGAAAAAAGCTAAAGACGCTGCTGAAGAAAAGCAAAAACAGCAAGATACTCTGAAAAAGCAAGAAGCCGAAAAAGAAAAACAACAAACGGCCGAGCGTGAAGCGAAAGTTAAAGAACAAAAATTAGCGGAAGAGACTAAAGCCAAGCAGCAAGAAGCTGAAGCTAAAAAGCTGGAGCAAGATAAAAAGTTAGCGGAACAGCAAAAAATTCAAGAACAAGCTGCTGAGCAAGCAAAACGCCAAGCAGAAGCCAAAGCTGAAAAAGAAAAACAGCAAGTTGCCGAGAAGCTTGAAAAAGACAAATCTGCAAAATTAGAAAAAGAAAAACAAGAAGCTGAGGCAGTTGCTAAAGCCAAGGCTGAAAAAGAAAAACAAGCCGCTGAAACCGCTACTAAAGCCAAAGCTGAGAAAGAAAAACAGGCAGCTGAAGCCGCTGCTGCAAAAGCTAAAGCTGATAAAGAAAAGCAATTAGCCGCAGAACAAGCAGAAAAAGACAGGCAAGCAAAGCAGGCCGCTGAAAAGGCTGAAAAAGAACGTCAGGCAAAATTAGCGGCAGAAAAAGCCGAAAAAGAACGTCAAGAAGCAGCTGCTAATGCTGCCAAAGCGAAGGCAGAACAAGAGCGCCAAGCAGCTGCGGCAGCGGCTGAGAAAGCTGAAAAAGATAGGCAAGCAGCGGAAGCTGCTGCAGCAAGTGCAGCAAAAGCTGAGGCAAATAAACAAGCCAGCTTAGCTGCAAAACAAGCGATTGCACGGAAAGTTGAAGCAGCTTGGACTAGACCTATCAATGCAACACAAGGTTTGAAGTGCACAATTCAGGTAAAATTATTGCCTAGCGGTGATGTTATGGAAGCTGTGGTTGTTAGTGGTAGTGGTGATCCAATTTTTGACCGCTCGGCTGAAAATGCGGTTAGTAAGGCGTCTCCATTGCCAGTGCCGCAAGATAAAAGTTTATTCAATGATGAATTTAGAGTATTCACCTTTGTGTTTAAGCCAGAATAATTAAAAAACCGGAAATAATAGATGATGTTATTAGCAAGAATTTTGATCGTTAGCGCTTTAGCTTCCGCTCTGTCAGTTGCGCAAGCGGCTGGCTTAACTATTGAGATTACCAAAGGTTCGCAAACTGCGGTGCCGATTGCCGTTGTACCATTTGGTCAACAAGGCTCGATTGGTAATGTTAAATTATCGGATGTAGTTGATTCTGATCTAGGTGGTAGTGGTTTTTTCAAAACCTTGCCAGAAGAAGACATGCTAACTAAACCGAATGCGCCAGATAAAGTGAATTTCAAAGATTGGCAGGTGTTAGGTCAAGACTACATGGTGATTGGTCAGGTAGTCGGCAACGGTGGTAACTACAATATCGAATTCCATTTGTTTAATGTTCATAACGGACAATTATTAATGGGATACCGTTTTACAGCTGGCGCTAATGAATTGCGTCGTGCCGGTCATCACATTAGCGATTTGATTTATGAAAAATTAACCGGTCGCAAAGGTTCATTCAATACCCGTATTGCTTATGTCACCAGTACGCCAAGAGCTAATGGCAAGCAATATATGCTGCAAGTCGCTGATGCCGATGGCTTCAATCCTAGAACAATTGCTGAATCGCCAGAGCCTATTATGGCGCCTGCATGGTCTCCAGATGGTTCTAAAATCGCTTATGTATCGTTTCACACCAAGCGTTCTGAGATTTTTATCCAAACTTTAGCAACCGGTCAGCGCGAAAGTGTGTCTTCTTATCACGGCATTAACGGTGCGCCAGCGTTTTCACCGGATGGTGGTCGTTTAGCGATTACTTTGTCTAAAGATGGTAGCCCAGATGTCTATGTATTAAACCTAGCTAATCGTGGTTTAACCCGTTTAACTAACGGTATGTCGATTGATACCGAGCCATCATGGTCACCCGATGGTAACAATATTGTTTTTACCTCTGATCAAGGTGGTAAACCGCAATTGTATGTGGTACCTAGTTCTGGTGGTAAAGCCAACCGAATTACTTTCCAAGGTGATTACAATGCGAGAGGACGTTTTTCAGCCGATGGCAGAAGCTTAGCCATGGTTACAGGCAATGGCGGTGATTATCGTATTGCTGTGATGGATATGGCCTCTAAAACTGTCAACGTTTTAACTGGTGGTCGTTTAGATGAGTCGCCTAGTTTTTCACCTAACGGCAGTATGGTGTTGTACGCTGCCAATCGTGGTGGTAAATCAACCTTATCAATGGCATCAACTGATGGTGCTATGCAACAAAAGTTAGCATTTGAAAGCGGCGAGGTTCGTGAACCTGCGTGGGCGCCTTAATTGCGAAATAAGATAGAATTGTCCCTAAGATTTACGATTTTTAACTTTACGATTGGAGAATATTGATGACATTCAATAAAAAATATTTAGCACTAGCTATGGCTGCCATTTTGACTGTTGGCTGTAGTTCAGATGAAAAAGAAGGTTTGGAAGATGGTACTCAAGGTACCGATGCTTCAACTAGCGGTTATAGCGATGGCTCTATGTCTGGAAGCCAATTTGGTTCAGGCAATGGTTTTGGTTCAGGCTCAGGCTCACATTTAGGTCCAGAATTCAGCGATCCAAAAAACCCATTGTCAAAACAAGTTATCTATTTTGAATTAGATAGCAGCCAAGTTAAACAAGACTATGTGCCTGTTGTTGCAGCTCATGCACGTTATTTGGCTTCACACCCTAATCAACGCGTTATTTTGGCTGGTAATGCTGATGAACGTGGTTCAAGCGAGTACAACATTGCTTTGGGTGAGCAACGTGCGAAATCAGTTGAAAGAATGATGAGATCACAAGGCGTTGGCGCAAACCAATTAGAAATCGTTAGCTATGGCGAAGAAAAACCAGCTGTATCAGGCAGCGGTGAGTCAGCATGGCAACAAAATCGTCGCGTGGAAGTAGGCTATCAATGAGAAAAAATGCACTTTTGACTTTATGCGTTAGTGGTCTATTGATTTCAACTAATGCCTTGTCTGCCAATAATTACAGCGATGTTAATCAACAGCAAATGCCAGCGCAGGCTGACAATGCTATGTTTGATTTGCTGGCGAGAGTTGAGCAGTTACAAGCAGAAGTGCAGCAATTGAGAGGGATGGTTGAAGAGCAATCACAAACCATCGCGGATCTCGAAAGAAAGCAAAAAAATATGTATGCCGATTTGGATGGGCGGGTGCAGTCTTTAGCGACCCCAGCACCTGCTCAGCCACAAGCAGCTCCAGCACAGCCTGTAGCAACGGGTACTCCAGCTGTTCAAGCACCTGCTACTCCAGTGGTATCGGCTCCTGTTACTAATGTTGCCGCACCAGCACAAAATCCAGCGCAAGGAACAGAAAGAGAACGTTACCAACAAGCTTATGACAGCTTACGCAATGGCCATAATGCCCAAGCTGTGAAAATGTTTGAGACTTTATTGGTGGATTATCCAGCCGGTGAATATGCTGATAATGCTCAATATTGGTTGGCAGAAGCTTATAAAGTCAATCGCGAAATTGATAAATCGCGAGCGGCTTTTAATAAAGTAATTGTTCAATATCCTAATAGTTCAAAAGTCCCTGATGCCTTATTGAAACTCGGCTACATCGAGGCTGATATGCAAAACTCGGTTAAAGCGCGCGAGTATTTGCTAAGAGTGACTAATAATTACCCGAATTCACCTGCTGCTCATCTTGCTGCCAAAAAATTGGCGCAAATGCCATAGATGATCTGAATGGATCAAGCATTACGTATTTCAGAAATTTTTTATTCACTTCAAGGTGAAACCAATACGGTTGGTATTCCAACGGTATTTGTTCGTCTGACTGGCTGTCCATTACGCTGTTCATATTGCGATACTGAATATGCTTTTACCGGTGGTGAAAAATTTAGCCAAGCGCAAATCATCAGTAAAATCCAAGCCTTTAATTGTCAATATGTGACGATTACTGGCGGTGAGCCTTTAGCTCAGCCAGGTTGTAATGCTTTGATGGTTAAGTTATTGAATTTGGGTTTTTCAGTTTCTTTAGAAACCAGTGGCGCATTGGATGTGTCGGCTGTTGATCCTCGAGTGGTTAAAGTGATGGATTTAAAAACCCCGAGTTCAGCTGAAATTCACCGCAATCGCTATGCCAATATCGAATATCTTAATTCACAAGATCAAGTGAAGTTTGTCATCGCTGATGATGAAGATTACCAATGGTCAAAACAGCAAATCATCGATCATCAATTACTTGATCGTTGCCAAGTCTTATTTTCACCTGTGATGGGTGTCATGCCAGCTGTTGAGTTAGCAGAGAAAATTCTTGCCGACCAAATAGCGGTTCGTTTTCAAATTCAACTGCATAAATATCTTTGGAATGATGCACGAGGAAAATAATCAAGCTAAATCGGCCGTGATTTTGTTATCAGGTGGTTTGGATTCTATTACGGTGTTGGCGTTGGCTAAACAGCAAGGTTATTCATGTTATGCCTTAAGTTTTGATTATGGCCAGCGTCATAATGCCGAGCTTGAAGCGGCGAAAAAAATTGCCCAGCATTATCAAGTGATTGATCACAAAGTCATCAAATTGGGCCTCGATAGCATTGGTGGCTCCGCATTAACTGATCAAAATATTGACGTACCGACATCGCCGCAATTGGGGATTCCGGTTACTTATGTGCCAGCCCGTAACACCATTTTTCTATCGTTTGCCCTAGGTTGGGCTGAAGTGCTTGATGCTCACGATGTGTTTATTGGCGTCAATGCGGTGGATTATTCCGGTTATCCGGATTGTCGGCCTGAGTTTATCAATGCCTTTCAGGATATGGCCAATTTAGCTACTAAAGCGGGTGTTGAAGGTCATAAAATCAAGATTCATGCGCCGTTAATCCAGCTCAGTAAATCTGAAATTATCAAACAAGGTTTGGAATTAGGGGTTGATTACGCCCAAACCGTTTCCTGTTATTCGGCGGATGAACAGGGTAGGGCTTGTGGTCATTGTGATGCTTGTCGCTTACGGGCTGCTGGTTTTGCTGGTTTAGGTGTTGCTGATGCAACGCTTTATCAATAGTAAAGTCATGGCTAAACAAGCATTTGGCGTTAATAAAGTTTATAATTCGCCCAAAACTAGCCCCTGTCGCAAGATAGGGGTTTTTTGTTATAAGGGTATTTGAGGTATCTCAGCAAGCATGGCGCAAAAACTGTATATACAAACTAACGGCTGTCAAATGAACGAGTACGATTCCGACAAAATGCGGGACGTACTGATCGCTTCACATGGCATGGAATTAACCGATATTCCCGAACAGGCAGATGTTTTATTGTTAAACACCTGTTCGATTCGCGAAAAAGCCCAAGAAAAAGTCTTTTCTGCTGTTGGTCGCTGGAAAAAAATCAAAGATAAACGCCCCGATGTGATTATTGGTGTTGGCGGTTGTGTTGCTAGTCAAGAAGGTGCGGCACTACAAAAACGTGCGCCTTGTGTTGATATTGTTTTCGGCCCTCAAACTTTGCATCGTTTGCCTGAGTTGCTTGATAAAGCTCGCAGTAGCAATAAAGGTGTCGTTGATATTTCTTTCCCTGAAATTGAAAAATTTGATGCTTTGCCAGAGCCAAGAGCAGAAGGGCCAAAAGCCTATGTTTCGGTGATGGAAGGTTGTAGTAAATATTGCACTTACTGCGTAGTGCCATACACTCGTGGTGAAGAAGTTAGTCGTCCTTTAAATGATGTGATCGCCGAAATTAGCAGTCTTGCTAAGCAAGGTGTGCGTGAAATTAACTTACTCGGCCAAAACGTCAACGCTTATCGCGGTGAAATGGAAGACGGTGAACTTGCCAATTTTGCCTTGTTGCTACATTTCGTGGCAGCGGTTGATGGCATTGATCGCATTCGTTTTACCACCTCGCATCCTTTGGAATTTACCGATGACATCATCGAAGCCTTTGCCGAAATTCCACAATTAGTCAATCACTTACACTTGCCCGTGCAAAGCGGTAGCAACCGGATTTTGGCGGAAATGAAACGCGGTCACAAGCGCGAAGATTATCTGGAAATCATGCGTAAGATCAAAGCGGTTCGTCCAGGTATCAGTTTATCGTCTGACTTTATTATTGGTTTCCCAGGTGAAACTGAGCAAGACTTTGAAGACACTATGGCCTTGATTGAAGAAGTCGGTTACGACTTTTCTTACAGCTTTATCTTCAGCGCAAGACCGGGTACGCCAGCAGCTAATTTCCCAGACGATGTTACTATCGAAGTCAAAGAACAACGCTTAAAACGTCTGCAAACCCGTATAAATGAAATGACCATGGCGATATCTGAGTCGATGATAGGCACTGTGCAAACGGTTTTGGTTGAAGGGATTTCCAGAAAAAACCCATTACATTTAACCGGTCGGACAGAAAATAATCGCGCGGTTAATTTTGCCGGTCACCCTCGATTAACCGGTCAATTTGTCGATGTGTTAATTGCTGAAGCATTGCCAAACTCCTTGCGTGGACGAGCGGTCGAATCATCTGTTGAAAAAATTATTCAAAAATTGTCGTGAGTCATAATCATTTTTCGCAAGAAGTTACCTTATTGCCCGCTGATATTGAGCGCCTATCTAATTTTTGTGGGCAATTAGACATCAACCTGCGACATATCGAGCAGCGCTTACAAGTAGAAATTGCCAATCGCAGCAATCATTTCAGAATTTCTGGTGATGAAGTTGCGGTAAGAACCGCTAGTGTCGTGATGCAAAAGCTTTATGAACTGGCTGAAAAGGAAGAAATTAGTCCTGAGCAAGTGCATTTAAGTTTGCAAGATTCCAGTATTGATCAATTACTTGAAAATCCAGCGCCTAAACATCAAGCTTTGGTCGCCATTAAAACCAAGCGCGGCGTGATTAAAGGCCGCGGTCAAAATCAGCAAGATTATTTACAAAAAATCCTTCAACACGACATTAATTTTGGTGTCGGGCCTGCAGGTACCGGTAAAACCTTTTTAGCGGTGGCTTGTGCGGTCGAGGCATTGCAAAATGAAACCGTACGGCGAATTGTTTTAGTCCGTCCTGCGGTTGAAGCTGGCGAGAAATTAGGTTTTTTACCGGGTGATATGGCGCAAAAAGTCGATCCTTATTTAAGACCTTTGTATGATGCTTTATATGACATGCTGGGCTTTGAACGGGTTGAAAAATTATTAGAGAAAAATGTTATCGAAGTTGCGCCGCTGGCATTTATGCGTGGCCGTACTTTAAACGATTCCTTCATTATTCTCGACGAAGCGCAAAACACCACCACTGAACAAATCAAAATGTTCTTAACCCGTATCGGTTTTGGTTCAACAGCTGTGATTACTGGCGATGTGACGCAAATTGATTTGCCTAACGAGAAAATGTCGGGTTTAAAGCATGTTTTGCAGGTTTTAAAAGACGTTGAAGGTATCAGTTTTACCTTTTTCGGTGTGCGCGATGTGGTTAGACATCCTTTAGTGCAAAGAATCGTCGCTGCTTACGATAAATACGAATTACAGCAAAAACATGAATTATCTTGATATTCAACTAGCGACTAGCTATGCCGATTATCCGACTGAACAACAGTTTCAGTTATGGGTTGATACGGTATTGCAGGAAGATGATCAAGATTCAGAAATCGTGATTCGCTTGGTTGATAATCAAGAAAGTGCAGAATTAAATCAGCAATATCGGCATAAACAAGGCCCAACCAATATTCTTAGCTTTCCGTTTGAAGCACCGGATGGTTTTGATAGCGATTTGCTGGGTGATTTAGTGATTTGTGCGCCATTAATCGCACTGGAAGCGCAGCAACAAAACAAGCAATTATTTGATCACTGGGCGCATATTACGATTCACGGTGTATTGCATTTGCTGGGCTATGATCATATTGATGATGCCGAAGCTGAAGAAATGGAAGCTTTAGAGATAAAAATCCTGAGCAGATTGAATATCAACAATCCTTATTTGGAAGAGAGTACACAATGAGTGACGGTAACCCCCCGAGTAGCCAGCCCCATCAGAAAAATTTAATTGAACGTATTAGTTCGTTTCTGACTGGGGAGCCGCAAGATCAGGAAGATTTACTGGCGATACTTAGAGAGTCACAAGAAAAACGCTTGTTAGATTCAGACGCGCTGGCCATGATGGAAGGCGTGATTCATGTTTCAGAAATGCGGGTCAGAGATATTATGATTCCGCGTTCACAAATGGTGGTGGTGCCCGGCGATGCCGAGTTAGAAACCATTTATCCTTTAGTGGTCGAATTTGCCCACTCGCGTTTTCCGGTCATTGAAGAAGATCGCAGCAAAGTGATCGGTGTTTTGCTAGCAAAAGATTTGTTGGGACACGTTCTTGCTGATAAAAAGCTCAAAGTCGAAGATGTTATGCGTCCGGCTAGTGTGGTGCCTGAAAGTAAGCGCTTAAATGTCTTGCTTAAAGAGTTTCGCACTGAGCGTAATCACATGGCGATTGTGGTTGATGAGTATGGTAACGCGGCTGGATTGGTCACGATTGAAGATATTCTTGAGCAAATCGTTGGCAAGATCGAAGATGAGCACGATGAAGATGAAAATCAAGAATACATTTCACAGCGCAGTGAGCGTGAATTTATCGTCAATGCGTTAACACCGATTGAAGAGTTTAATGAGTATTTTTCAGCTGATTTAGAGGATGATGAATGCGATACTATCGGTGGGTTGATTGTGCAAAGGCTTGAGCATTTCCCGAAAAAAGGCGAGAAAATTGAGCTGGATGATTTCTGTTTTGAAGTGTTACGTGCCGATAATCGACGTGTACATTTATTGAAATTAAAACTCAGGTAATTAAATTGATTAAGGCTTTGTTCAATGTGAATTGGGCAAAGTCTTGGTTTATGGTTAAAAAATGGCGGGTTTGTTGTTTTCGAGGCATAAAAAAACCGCCTTCTGAAAACAGAAGGCGGTTTTAGTAAGCCAAATAAAATTATTTTGCTTGGCTTAAGATGTCGTTATTGAAATCTTTGTGTTTAGCTAAAACTTGAGCTTCAGCAGCAGCTGTTGTTTGACCACTAACAGCTAAATGCTCGGTTTCACGGCTTTTCAAAATGAATACGCCGATGATAGCGATAAGAGTTACTGCGATAACGACAGTCATTGTGTTGTCTTTTTCTTGCTCAGCCATTTTATAATCCTCTATTTCATTTGTTGTAATAATAAGCCTTCTTGAAAAGGCGCAATCAGATTGCTCGTCGAAATTAGTATTGTTTTTTGGTCGACGGGGTAATTTTTACACCCAAAAAAGTTTCGTGTCAAAACTTAATTCTCAAAAATAGTATTTTAGGTTGGAAATCATAGTGTCTAATGATTTTTAAAAAGCTGTTTTTTCTTTTTATATTAAATAGTTAGCTTTTTTTTGTTTTTCGTTTGGCTAAGTCGGTATTTAGTATCAAATTGTCACATCGTTGTCATGAGCTAGCTTGGCGAATGGTCGTCGATTTTAAGATAAAACCATTCTGTAATAGAATGGCCGTCCTTTTAGCAAGACTTGGCTTTTCAATATGCGTTGTCCGTTCTGTTCTGCACAAGATACTCGGGTGGTTGATACCCGCTTGGCTGATGATGGCGAACAAGTCAAACGTCGCCGAGAATGTGTTAGCTGTAAAGAGCGTTTTACGACGTTTGAAGTGGTCGAATTAGCATTGCCACGCATCATAAAAAGAAATGGCGTTCGTCAAAGTTTTGATGAAAATAAGTTGCGCTCTGGAATGCAACGAGCTTTGGAAAAAAGACCCGTACAAGCTGATGCGGTTGAAGCAGCAATTAGCCGGATCAAAAAAGCTTTGATGGCCAAAGGTGAGCGCGAAATTCCTGCTTACGAATTAGGTGAGTTGGTGATGAAAGCGCTTAATCAACTCGATCATGTGGCATTTGTTCGTTTTGCCTCGGTGTATCGTAGCTTTGAAGATGTCAGCGAATTTACCGAAATGATCGCCAATTTACACAAGCATGACAGCTAATAACGATCATGCTTATATGGCTCATGCTATTAAGCTTGCCAAAAATGGCCTTTATACGACCGATCCCAATCCGCATGTGGGTTGTGTATTAGTCAAAAATAATCAAATGATTGCCGAAGGTTGGACGCAAAGAGCCGGGTTTGCTCATGCTGAAGTCGATGCTTTAGGCAAAACCCTGGATGCGGATGGCGCAACCGCTTATGTGACTTTGGAACCTTGTAGTCACACCGGTCGCACTGGCCCTTGTTGCGATGCCTTGATTAATGCAGGCATCAAACGGGTGGTGATTGCCATGCAAGACCCCAATCCATTGGTTGCTGGACGAGGCATAGCAAGAATTAAAGCCGCCGGCATTGAGGTGACTTTAGGTGTTTTACAGCAGGAAGCCAGCGAATTAAACCGCGGATTTTTCAAACGCATGGGCCAAAATTTACCGTGGATACGCAGTAAATTAGCGATGAGTTTGGACGGACGCACCGCGATGGCATCCGGTGAAAGCAAGTGGATTACCTCGCCACAAGCCCGCCAAGATGTACAGCGTTGGCGGGCGGAAAGTAGCGCGATTCTGACCGGTGTTGATACCGTGATTGCCGATGATCCACAGCTCAATGCCCGAGTTGATTTTGATTTGGAACAGCCGATTAAAGTCGTGGTAGATTCGTGTTTACGTCTGCCTTTAACCGCCAAAATTCTCGAAAATTCGACTGGAAACTGGATTTTTACGTGCTGCGAAAATCCACAAAAACAGCAGCAATTGCTTGAAAAAGGCTGCAAAGTGTTTCAAACCACCGCAGTTAATGGACGGGTTGATTTAAAACAGGTTTTTACCATCCTCGCCGAGCAACAAATTAACACGGTCTGGGTCGAAGCTGGTGCTACTTTAAACGGTGCATTACTAGACAGTGGCTTGGTCGATGAATGGTTGATTTATATGGCGCCTTGTGTGCTGGGCGATCAAGGCCGCGGCCTGTTTTGTTTGCCAGATTTGCAGAAAATAGACGATAAAAAACAGTTTAAATTACAGGATGTTAGAGCAGTTGGGCCGGATTTGAGGCTAAGATTAAGTTCGCAGAAAATTTAAAAGGTAGCGATGTTTACAGGCATTATTTTAGCGGTCGGCACTATTGCCGACATTCAGCCACGCGGTGGTGATTGTCGATTAAAAATTGCTACAGGCAAATTGTCATTAGCCGATTGTGCATTGGGCGATAGTATTGCTGTCAACGGTGTGTGTTTAACCGCTGTTGAGTTGGGTGATCACTATTTTTGTGCTGATGTTTCCAACGAAACACTGTCACGCACCATCTTAAAATCGGCAAAAGTCGGTGTTGCGGTTAATTTGGAATTAGCGATGACACCTTCAACCCGCTTAGGCGGTCATATTGTCAGTGGTCATGTCGATGGGATTGGCAAATTAGTTGAAAAACAAGCCGATGGCCGTTCGATTCGCTTCAAATTCAAAGCACCAGATAGTTTAGCCAAATACATCGCTGAAAAAGGCTCGATTTGTATTAATGGCATTAGTTTGACCGTCAATAGCGTTGATGGTGCTTGTTTTAGCGTCAACATTGTTCCGCATACCTTGCAAGAAACCACTTTAGGGGGCGCGGAAGTCGGTGTTGAAGTCAATTTAGAAGTCGATTTACTGGCGCGTTATTTAGAACGATTAATGCAAGGCGATGCCGCTGCTTATCAGCAAGGTAGCATCACAGAAGCCTTATTACACCAAGCAGGCTTTATCAAATGAATAGCATAGAAGAAATTATCGAAGACCTGCGCCAAGGCAAAATGGTCATCATTATGGATGATGAAGACCGTGAAAACGAAGGCGATTTATTAATGGCAGCGGCTTTTGCGCGTCCCGAAGACATTAATTTCATGGCTAAATATGGTCGAGGTTTGATTTGCTTAACTTTAACTCGCGAGCGTTGTCAGCAACTGCGTTTGCCATTAATGGTCAGCGATAATCAAACCCCTTACACCACCAATTTTACGGTGTCGATTGAAGCGGCAGAAGGTGTTACCACTGGTATTTCAGCCGCTGATAGAGCGCTGACTATCCAAGCCGCAGTAGCGAAAAATGCCCAGCCTAGCGATTTAGTGCAACCCGGTCACATTTTTCCATTGATGGCGCAAGCCGGCGGCGTATTAAACCGTGCAGGACATACCGAAGCCGGTTGTGATTTTGCCCGTTTAGCCGGTGTAGAACCTGCAGCGGTGATTGTTGAGATTCTTAACGATGACGGCACTATGGCGCGTCGTCCTGATTTAGAGGTATTCGCCAAACAGCACAATCTCAAAATTGGCACTATCGCTGATTTAATCCATTACCGGATTCAGCACGAAAACACCTTGGAACGCATCAGCGAATGCGCTTATCCGACTGAGTTTGGTGATTTTAGACTGTATGCTTACCAAGACCGCAACGACGACAACGTCCATTTAGCTCTGGTAATGGGCGATGTAGCGGGTGATGAGCCGGTTTTGGTGCGGGTACATTCACGCAATTTAAGTGACGATTTATTATTCTCCAAACGTAGCGATTGCAGTTTGCCGGTCCGCGAAGCGATGAAAAAAATCGCCGAAGCAGGGCGTGGGGTGTTGGTGATTATTCGTCAAAATGAAACCAATAAAGCCCTGGTCGAATTGATCCACAGCTATCAATTACAAGATAACGGTATTAAAAATAACCCCGATCAAAGTGCCGATGCTGATTGGCGTATGACCGGCACCGGTTCCAGAATTTTGTCCGATTTGGGTGTGCGTCGCCTAAAAGTGATGGGCACCCAAAGAAATTACATCGGTTTATCCGGTTACGATTTACAAGTGGTCGAACACGTCGAAGCCACCATTTAATTCTCATTCACCCATTCAACAAAAGGTAAACACATGACAACTGTCAATACCATTGAAGGCAATTTTTCCGCGCAAGGCGGCAAGTTTTGTATCGTTTCTTCACGCTTTAACAGCTTTATTGTTGACCAACTCGAAGGCGGCGCGATTGATGCTTTAGTACGTCACGGTGCCGATAAACAGCAAATTACCTTGGTAAAAGTCCCAGGTGCTTTTGAATTACCCGTTGCTGTACAACGGATTGCTGCCAGCAAAAAATACGATGCGATTATCGTTTTAGGTGCGGTGATTCGTGGTGGCACACCGCATTTTGAATACGTGGCTGGCGAATGTGTGAAAGGTATTTCACAAGTCTCTTTGCAATACGATTTACCGGTTAGTTTTGGTGTTTTAACCGTTGATAGCATCGAACAAGCGATTGAAAGAGCCGGTACTAAAGCGGGCAATAAAGGTGCAGAAGCGGCATTATCTGCGATTGAAATGGTCAGTTTATTTAATAATTTAGCTAGTGCGAGTCAGGGCGTTTAATGAGCGAAGCAAAAACCAATGCCCGAAAATGCGCGGTGCAAGCGCTGTATCAATGGCAAATGTCGGGTAATAGTTTGACCCGCATCGAAACTTATTTTTTAGAAGAAGAATTGTTGAAAGGCGCACAGAAAACGTATTTCACTGAGTTATTTCATGGTGTGCCTAAGCAATTGGATGTAATTGATGCCGCTTTGGCAGAGTTTGTTGATAGACCGGTTGAAAAAATTGATCCGGTTGAACGGGCGATTTTACGAATTGGCGTTTATGAATTAATCAATCGCCTTGAAACACCTTACAAAGTGATTATTAACGAAGGGGTTAATTTGGCGAAATTCTTTGGTGCCGATGGCAGTCATAAATACGTTAACGGCATTCTCGATAAAGTCGGTCAAAAAGTCCGCGCGGTGGAAATCGCTGCCAAACAAGGCAAAGCCGTCAGCTAATGGCGCAGGCCGAGTTTGATCTGATTCGGCGATATTTTGCCGTTCACAAACCGCAACATCGCTTTACCCAATTGGGCATAGGCGATGATTGCGCGTTGCTTCATCTGCCAGCCGATTACCAGCTTGCCGTCACTGCCGATACTATGGTCGAAAACGTGCATTTTTTTGCCGATGTCGAGCCTGAGTTATTAGGCCACAAGCTATTGGCGGTTAATCTTAGTGATTTAGCCGCGATGGGTGCCGAGCCGTTTGCCGTGACTTTGGCTTTAACGCTGCCCAAAATTGATCACCCTTGGCTACAAGCCTTTTCGCAAGGCTTTATCAAGCTGGCTCAACAGTATCACGTCGATTTGATTGGCGGTGATACCACGTCAGGGCCGTTAACCTTGACTGTGCAAGCAATGGGCGCAGTGCCGAAAGGCAAAGCGTTATTACGTTCCAATGCCAAAGTCGGTGATTTAATTTATGTTACCGGTCAATTAGGTGATGCAGGGCTAGGTCTTAAAATTAAGCAAGGTTATGTTTGTGATAATCCTGAGCCCGCTTTAGCCCGTTTTAATCAACCGCAACCGTGTGTGGTTCAAGGCTTGGCTTTGCGCGATGTTGCTCATGCCTGTATTGATATTTCCGATGGTTTGGCTGCTGATTTAGGCCATATTTTGGAAAAAAGCGGGGTAGGGGCGAGTTTGGATTGGGATAAATTACCGTTATCAGCCGAAGTACAACGCTATATTCAACAAACTGGTGATTGGCAATTACCCTTGGTGGCGGGTGATGATTACCAATTATGTTTCACCGCAGCAGCGCAGTCGCAACTGCCTGATGGTTGTTATTGTGTTGGCGTGATTGAAGCAGAAGCCGGTTTACGCATCCAACGCGGTGGACAGCCACAAACATTAGAGGTAGCAGGTTTTGAGCATTTTTCTTAGACCGCATTACGGCAAAAATCAGTTAAGCGCCAAGCAAATCTTAAAAGATCCGGTTCTATTATTGGCCTTTGGTTTTGGTTCCGGTTTATCAAAATATATGCCGGGCACTTTGGGGACTTTGGCCGCTGTGCCGATCTATTTAGCCTTAATGCTTTATGGCGATCCAACGATTTATTTAATCGCAACCGCTTTGAGCGTGATGATTGGTATCTGGATTTGCGATCAAGCCGCTAAAAAACTAGCGGTACATGATTTTGGCGGCATCGTATGGGATGAGGTTGCCGGTTTTCTAATCACTCTTTACGGCTTGCCTTTAACTTGGCAAACTCTGCTTGCCGGATTTGTAGCATTTCGCATATTCGACATTGTCAAACCTTGGCCGATTCGCTACTTGGATAAACAGGTAGGCGGTGGCTTCGGCATTATGCTTGATGACGTAGTTGCTGGCATTTTTGCGGCGCTAGTGCTGCGTATCTGGTTTTAGTTTTAGTCGCTAAAAGTGCCTTAATCTGTAACAGTGTTAAAATCCCGTCATCTACTTAGCTAACTACACATCATGAAAAACGTCGAACTTCTTTCTCCAGCCGGTACTTTGCGTAACATGCGTTATGCCTTCGCTTTTGGTGCCGATGCAGTTTATGCCGGTCAACCTCGTTACAGTCTTCGCGTGCGTAACAACGACTTTTTAGCTGATAACTTGGCGAAAGGGATTGCTGAAGCGCATGACTTAGGCAAAAAGTTTTTCTTGGCCGCTAATGTGATTCCTCACAATGCCAAAATCAAAACCTTTGTTAAAGACATGGCGCCAGTGATTGCTATGAAGCCTGATGCTTTGATTATGGCTGATCCTGGCTTGATTATGATGACCCGCGAACAATGGCCAGAGATGCCGATTCATTTGTCGGTGCAAGCCAATACCGTTAACTATGCCAGCGTTAAATTCTGGAAAACCATGGGCGTGGAACGGGTGATTCTGTCACGCGAATTATCGCTGGATGAAATCGCCGAAATTCGCCAACAATGCCCTGATATGGAATTGGAAGTGTTTGTTCACGGTGCTTTGTGTATCGCTTATTCAGGCCGTTGCTTGTTATCTGGCTACTTTAATCATCGCGATCCAAACCAAGGCACTTGCACCAATTCGTGCCGCTGGAAATATGACACCGTGCCAGCCGAAGAAAATGCCGAAGGCGATTACCTGCCAAGTAGCAATAGCGTGTTGTCGATGAACGATATTAACGATCAACTCAGCACAGCCAGTTGTGGCGGTGCTCAGCGTCACCCTTTAGCTGACAATATTTATTTTCTGGAAGAAGAAGGTCGTAAAGGTGAGTTGTTGCCGGTGATGGAAGATGAAAACGGCACTTACATCATGAATTCCAAAGACTTACGGGCGATTGAGCATGTGCATAAATTGGTCGAAATCGGGATTGATAGCTTAAAAATCGAAGGGCGTACCAAATCGCATTTTTATGTGGCGCGGACTGCTCAATCTTATCGCCAAGCGATTGATGATGCTTTGGCTGGTCGTCCTTTCCAACCTGAATTAATCGGTATTCTGGATAATCTGGCCAATCGCGGTTACACCGACGGTTTCTATCAACGTCATCACACCCACGAACACCAAAACTATATTTCTGGTTACTCAAAAAGCCATCAACAGCAATTCTGCGGTGAAATTACTGCTTATGATCCAGCGACCGGTTTGGCTGATGTCAGTGTTAAAAACAAATTTGCAGTTGGCGATAAAGTCGAAATGATTCTGCCAAATGGCAATCGCGATATTACCGTTGACGCGATGTTTGATAAATACGGCAACCCATTGCAAGAAGCCTTGGGTGGCGGCTATGAAGTACGGATTCCATTGCCAGAAGCCGAATGTCAATATGGCTTGTTGGCGCGTTATTACTAATCATTGTCGGAGGCTTTATGCCGTTTCATACCGCTGATTTGTGTGACCAATTTTCTCAGCAAAACAATTTTCAAATTGCTGAGCCTATTTTTAGGTTTTTTGGTAACCAGCCTCGTTTCAGCGGTTTGATTACCACCTTGAAAGTATTTGAAGACAGCAGTTTGATTCGCAAAACCTTAGAACAACAAGTGACGGAGCGCGTGTTGGTGATTGACGGTGGTGGCTCACGGCGTTGTGCTTTGTTAGATCAACAATTAGTCGCGTTGGCGCTGGAAAATGGCTGGCAAGGCATTGTGGTTTACGGCTGTATTCGCGGCTCTGAGTCGATTCAGCAACTGCCAATTGGGGTGATGGCCTTAAACACTCATCCCTTGCGGAGCGACAAACACGGCCAAGGTGACAGTGATGTAATGATCACTTTTGCCGGTGTCAATTTTAAGAAAGATCATTATTTATATGCCGATAGCGATGGAATTATCGTCGCGGAAACAAAATTGGATTAAAATCGTTTCACCTTAACCCAGTAAAATAGTCAAGAATATGCAAATCGTACTCGCAAACCCTCGTGGATTCTGTGCCGGTGTTGACCGTGCCATTGAAATTGTTGATCAAGCCATTGATACCTTCGGCGCACCAATCTATGTGCGACATGAAGTGGTGCATAACCGTACCGTTGTTGATGGTCTAAAAAAGAAAGGCGCGATTTTTATCGAAGATTTAAGTGATGTGCCTGTCGGTTCGTATTTGATTTTCAGCGCCCACGGTGTATCTAAACAAGTTCAACAAGAAGCTGAAGAACGCAAACTGACTGTATTTGATGCGACTTGCCCTTTAGTGACTAAAGTGCATATGCAAGTCGCTAAGCACGCCAAACAAGATCGCGAAGTGATTTTGATTGGTCACGCAGGCCATCCAGAAGTGGAAGGCACTATGGGTCAATACGATAAATGTACCGAACACGGTGATATTTATTTGGTAGAAACCCCAGAAGATGTCAAAAATCTGAAAGTTAACAATCCTGATAACTTGGCTTATGTCACCCAAACTACCTTGTCGATGACCGACACCAAGGTGATGGTTGATGCCTTACGCGCTCATTTTCCTTCGATTAAAGAACAGAAAAAAGACGATATTTGCTACGCCACCCAAAATCGTCAAGACGCGGTACATGACTTGGCGGAAATTTCTGACCTGATTTTGGTGGTTGGTTCGCCCAACAGCTCTAACTCAAACCGTTTACGCGAAATTGCTGAACAACTTGGCAAACCTGCTTATTTGATTGATACCGCAAAAGATATGGAACAAGCATGGTTTGACGACGTCAATGTGGTCGGTGTGACTGCCGGTGCTTCAGCACCAGAAGTGTTAGTGCAAGCTGTGATTCAACAATTGAAAGATTGGGGCGGCGAAACTACCACGGTTCGAGAAAACCAAGGTATCGAAGAAAAAGTAGTATTTTCAATACCTAAAGAGTTAAGAAAGCATATCGACGCTTAATTGCTTATCCCGCATGCTGAATGCGGGAATCGCTTTATAGTACAATTCCAAGCCAGCCCGCTGCTTTAAGCGGGTTTAGATCAATTTTTTAGAGATAACAGACGGGTTTAGAGCATGAAAACGATGGATGATAGAGACGGTTGGATTTGGCTAGATGGTCAATGGGTAGAATGGCGCGAAGCTAAAGTCCATGTCTTGACACACACCTTGCATTATGGGGCTGGCGTATTTGAAGGCTTACGCGCTTACAACGGCAAGGATGGCACATCGATTTTTAAATTAGCTGAGCATACCGACCGTTTATACCGTTCAGCGCACATCATGAACATGAAGATTCCGTTCAGCAAAGACGAAATCAACCAAGCGCATCGTGATGCGGTGGCTAAAAACAACCTCGACAGCGCTTACATTCGTAGCATGTGCTTCTTCGGTTCAGAAGGTATGGGCTTACGCGCTGACAATTTGAAAGTGCATGTGATGATTGCCGCTTGGACATGGGGCGCTTATTTAGGCGCAGAGAATATGGAAAAAGGCATCCGTATTCGCACCTCGTCTTACACCCGTAATCACGTCAACAGCACCATGTGCAAAGCCAAAGCCAATGGTAACTACATCAACTCAATCTTGGCCTTACAAGAAGCTTTGGCGACTGGCTATGACGAAGCCTTGTTGTTGGATCATGAAGGTTATGCGGCTGAAGGTAGTGGCGAAAACTTGTTTATCGTCCGTAACGGCAAACTTTACACACCAGAAACCACTTCAGCTTTAGAAGGCATCACTCGCGATACCTTGATGACTATCGCTCGTGAACAAGGTTATGAAGTGATTGAAAAACGTATCACTCGTGATGAAGTTTATGTGGCTGATGAAGCTTTCTTCACCGGTTCAGCAGCTGAAGTGACGCCAATTCGTGAATACGATGGTCGCGCAATTGGTAGCGGTTCACGCGGCCCTGTGACTGAAAAACTGCAAGCCTTGTATTTTGATTATGTTAACGGTCGTCGCGACGACCACCGTGAATGGTTAAGCCACGTTCGCTAAGGTGAGCGCTAGTCCTAACACTATCCTCGTCATCGGCCCGTCATGGGTCGGTGACATGGTGATGGCGCAAAGCCTGTTCATCACCCTCAAACAGCAACATCCGCTTTGCCAAATTGATGTATTGGCACCTGCTTGGTCCTTGCCCTTATTACAGCGGATGCCAGAAGTTCGGCAAGCGATTGCCATGCCTTTGGGACACGGCCAATTTGATTTGTCTGCTCGCTATCAACTTGGTAAACAACTAAAAAACCACGCTTACGATCAAGCGATTCTGCTACCCAATTCTTGGAAATCTGCCTTAATCCCGTTTTTTGCCGCTATTCCGCTCCGCACCGGTTTTTTAGGGGAAATGCGTTGGGGTTTGTTAAATGACGCTCGGCGATTGGATAAACAGCGCTTAACCATGACCGTACAACGCTTTGTGGCGTTAGGATTGCCTGAAAACGCTCCGCAACCCGCTAGTTACGCCTTTCCAAAACTATCGATTACCACCGAGCAACAACAAGCCGTCATTGACAAATTTCAAATCAATCGCGACCGCAAAATTCTGGCGCTGTGCCCCGGTGCCGAATACGGCCCAGCCAAGCGTTGGCCGATACAACACTTTGCCAGCTTAGCCCAACAAAAACAGCAACAAGGTTGGCAAGTTTGGCTATTAGGCTCGGACAAAGATAAAGCCGTTGCTGAGCAAATTAACCAGTTATCCGGTGAGGTTTGCCAAAATTTTGCCGGTAATACCAGTTTGGCAGAAGCGGTTGATTTATTGTCTTTAGCCGATGTGGTGGTCAGTAATGATTCTGGCTTAATGCACGTTGCCGCCGCGCTGGATAAAAAAGTCATCGCTTTATACGGTTCATCCGATCCTAACTTCACCCCGCCATTACACGCTGATGCGAAGATTCTTAATCTGAATTTGCCTTGCTCACCGTGTTTTAAACGGGAATGTCCATTGGGGCATACCGAATGTCTAGCTAAAATCGAACCTGCCAGCGTGATGGCCGTGATTGACGCTTAAATCATCATGAAAATTGCCATCGTTAAATTATCAGCGCTAGGCGATATTGTTCACGCCATGGTCGCTTTGCAATTTATCAAAGCCGCCTATCCGCAAGCTGAAATCGATTGGATCGTCGAACAGCGTTTTGCCGAATTGCTGGCCAATAATCCCGAGATTAACCAAGTGCTGACGGTTAATTTCAAAGGTCTAAAAACCCAAAAATCCGGTGTGTGGGGCGAACTTCAAAAAATCAAAGCCTACGGCCAACACTCATACGACTTAGTGATTGATGCCCAAGGCTTAATCAAATCAGCGGTGGGAGCAAGATTGTTGTCTAAACACTGCGCGGGTTTTGATAAACATTCAATACGCGAATCAGCCGCCGCTTGGCTGTATAAAACCACCGTCGCCTGTCCCTGGGATGCCAACACTATTGACCGCAATGTCGCGGTGCTGACTCAGCCTTTAGGAATTAGCGTCAGCCAACAGCAAATTATCGATAAACAGCCGTTTTTGTTTTATCAACCCGCAGGCGCGGTAATTGACGATTATTTCATCACCGGACAACAGCAAGTTTTGTTAGTGATAGGCTCGACATGGCCTAGCCGCAATTATCCGAAACAGCAATATCTGCAAGTGGTGCAAGGCTTAACGGCAAATTGTCTGATTTGTTGGGGCAGCGAGCAAGAACGCCAAGATGGTGAATGGATAGCTGAACGCAGTAACGCCAAACTGCTGCCAAGGCTAAATCTGAACGACCTTAAAGCCTTGATTGCCAAAGTGGATTTAGTGATTGGTAACGACACTGGTCCAACCCACATGGCTTGGGGGCTTAATCGTCCATCGCTTACCTTATTTGGCCCGACGCCGATTAGTCGGGTTTACCAAACCCCGATCAATCAAGTTCTAAAATCGCCATCAATCGTTAATCCTTTCAAGCTGGATAAAAACGATTTTTCAATTAAAGACATTCAAGTAGGGCAGGTGTTGGCGTGTGCCAGAGAATTATTGGCTGAGTAGCGTTGATTGCGTCGCTAACCCAGCCAAAACGATCAGTTTTATCTTCTTCTTGATCTTAAGTTATTGATACCTTGGTTGTTAGCGCGCTGGGCAATCTGAGCTACCTGCTTAGAGTAAGCAAGTGCTTTTTCTTTAGGGTTAACGGTAAATAAATCAGTCCAAGTCTGACCGCCACGGTTAGCAATGGCTTGTGAAAAGTCTTTAAACAAGCTGGTAGCTGTCACCACCGCTTTAGGGGGAACCTTGTACTCTTTAGTTAGGTAATAAGAAATCTGCATCAAAAATGATTTTTCTCTGCCGCTCAGTTTAATCAGCTTCTTATTCTTCTTGTCATAAACGTAATAAGAAGTCAGCATCAAAATGCTCAGACCGAAAAACTTGGTCCATAGCATGGTGTAAGCTTTATCCTCATACAGTTTGATACCTTTGCTCAGAATAGCGTCAGTTTTGCTCATCATTATCCTCATTGTTTAGTTGTTATTGTTTTAGGATTTAAAAACCAATGTTGGCACTGGTTTAGTGGTGCATTTTAAACCAGCTTACCACGTAGAAGGCTGATTTGTCGGTGAATGACGAGGTGAAATTACAAGTTGTTGTTTAGCGTCTAAGGTTAATCCATGTAAAATGGAAACAACAATACAGGGGCGGTGTTATGACTGCTATTACATTTGAACCTTGATACTCTTAAGCGTCAGGTGTGCCATCAGCACAAGTGTAAGCTGAAACCCCTGCGCTTTCTGAAGTGCTTGAGGTTAAGTTGTTGTAGCTACCGAATAAGTGAAATGGGCTAAAACTATTTCACTGCATATGAATGTCGAACAAAATTTATCTCCTAGCTTTTGTTGCTTCCGTGATGGACTGCGACGCATAGTAAATTCATGAAATATGAAGCAACCATTACTTAATATTAGCAATTTATCCATCCATTTTGGTCAAACTCCGGTTGTTGATGGGGTTAGCTTTAATATCAATCCATCTGAAACTTTCGCCCTAGTCGGTGAGTCCGGCTCTGGAAAATCGCTAACCGCCTTAGCGGTAATGCGTTTATTGCCCAATGCGGCAACTATGCGAGCGGATAGCATTCAGCTAGGCAATGACGATATTTTAAAAATCCCTGAAATTGATTTTTGTCAGTTTCGTGGGCGGCGGATTGGCTTTATTTTTCAAGATCCAATGTCGTCGTTAAATCCGGTGATGACGATTGGCGCTCAGATTGCTGAAGTGTTGAATATTCATTTCCAATTGTCTGCCGAGCAAGTCAAACAGCAGGTATTGGATTTATTGGCGCAGGTGGAAATTCCTAGTCCAGAAACGCGAATCAATGCTTATCCGCATCAATTGTCCGGTGGCCAACGGCAGCGGGTGATGATTGCGATGGCGTTGGCGGGCAAGCCGGATTTGTTGATAGCTGACGAGCCAACCACGGCTTTGGATGTGACGATACAAGCGCAGATTTTGGTGTTGCTGAAAACCATTCAGCAGAAAACTGGCATGGCTTTGTGGTTGATTAGTCATGATTTGGCTTTGGTGTCCAATATTGCCGATCGAATCGCGGTGATGCAGCAAGGCAAAATCGTCGAAACGGCCAGCACTAGCGAGTTTTTCCAACAAGCTAAACATCCTTATAGTTTGAAATTGTTGGCGGCTTTGCCGAGGATGGATAGTTGTTTGGGCAAAGCGCCAAACGCTAACCAGCCTTTGTTAAAGGTTGAGCAATTCAAAGTCCATTATCCGATCAAGAAAGGCTTATTTCAGCGTGTGGTCGGGCATGTCAAAGCGGTGGATGGTGTCAGTTTTGAATTGCGCCAAGGTTCGACGCTGGCGCTAGTCGGTGAGTCGGGTTGTGGCAAAACCAGTTTAGGTAAAGCCTTATTAAATTTGATTCCGGCAACAGCCGGCACTATGTGGCTGAACGGTGCCGATTTAACTCAGTTGCAAGGCGAAGCTTTACGCCAGCAACGCGCCGAGATGCAGATTATTTTCCAAGACCCGTTTGCAGCGATGAATCCAAGGATGTTGGTTGGCGACATTATTGCTGAAGGTTTGTTGGCTTTAAGGCCGGAAATCAGTGGTGAGCAGCGGCAACAAATCGTGGCGGATTTATTACGGCAAGTCGATTTACCGGTTGATGCGGCTTGGCGTTATCCACATGAATTTTCGGGGGGGCAACGGCAACGGATTTGTATTGCTCGGGCTTTGGCGGTTAAGCCGAAATTGATTATTTGTGATGAACCGACCAGCGCTTTAGATGTGTCGGTGCAAGCGCAAATTATTAGTTTATTGAAAACCCTGCAACAGCAACAAGGCTTAAGCTATTTGTTAATCACTCACAATTTGGGCGTGGTGGCGGAAATGGCTGATCAAGTAGCGGTGATGTATCAGGGGCGGATTGTCGAGCAGGGCGGGGTAGAGCAGGTTTTGATGTCGCCTCAGCATGATTACACCAAGACTTTGTTGCAAGCGGTGCCTAAGCTACAGGCTTAGACACCGGTTAATGGATTTAGCTAGAAGCGTGATGCGCTTCGACAGTGATTTTTAATTTAGCGCCGGGTTTTGGGTTGCTATGGTTTTTCGCAAGGCTATTCCATTTACGCAAGTCACTGACGTCAACATTAAACTTTTTCGCCACTTCAGCTAAAGAGTCGCCTGATTTGACGGTGTAACTGACTTGTTTAAAAGCTGGCGCGGTTGAAGCAACGGTAATCGCACCGGATTTTTTAATCACTAAGGCTTGGCCTGGTTTTAACGCGGCTTTTTTGCCTAGTTTGTTCCAAGCTTTTAAATCATCAGCATCAACCGAAAAACGGTCAGCAATTTCGCCTAAAGTGTCGCCTTTTTTGACGTTATAAGTCTGTTTAGACGGTTGTTGTGTGGTGCTTGCGCTGGCCATCGATTCAACTGCTTCGCCTTTTAAAGACTGATAAGAAGTTGGAATCAGCAAGGTTTTACCTTGAGCCACTGTGTCGTCATCCAAGTGATTAACTTGTTTGATTTCTTCGACAGAGGTGTTGTGTTTTTTGGCAATCGAATTCAGATTATCGCGGCCACTAACAGTATGGTGTTTCCATTGCACACGTTCGTGATGCGGCAAGTCAGCTAATTTTTCTTTAAAACTATCTGCTTTGTTAACTGGGATTAATAAACGATGCGGGCCAGTTGGGTCAGTGCTCCAGCGGCTAAAACCTGGATTGAGTTTGAATAAATCGTCAGTAGTGGTTTGCGCCATTTCTGCTGCTTTACCTAAGTCGATTTGTGACTTAATGTCGACTAATTCAAAGTAAGGTTCGTTTGGAAATTTATGTAAATTGACGTTGTATTTTTGCGGATTGGCAAAAATTTTGGCAATTGCTAATAAACGAGGTACATAAGTTGATGTTTCGTTGTTTAAATCTAATGACCAAAAATCAGTTGGCAGGCCGCGATAGTTGTTTCTATCAACTGCATTTTTGATATTGCCTTTGCCAGCATTGTAAGAAGCCAGTGCTAACAGCCAGTCATTATTAAAACTTTCGCTAAGTTGTTTTAAAAAAGTGGTGGCGGCTTGGGTTGATTCAACTACGTCGCGGCGACCATCGTACCAACTGTTTTGTTTTAAGCCGTAAAGGCGACCTGTAGGCGGAATAAACTGCCAAAGGCCGGAGGCTTGGGCGGGTGATTGGGCGTCAGGTCTAAAGGCGCTTTCAATCACTGGTAGCAAAGCCATCTCGCCTGGAATTTTTTTAGCTTCAATTTCATTGAGGATGAAATAAAGATAAGGTTCCGCACGTTGTTGAACGCGAGACAAATATTCTGGATTTTTTAAATACCAGTTTATTTCGCGGTCAATTCTGGCATTATCGGTTTCAGGCAAAGCATAAAGCGATAACATGCGATCCCAAATCGTGGCATGTTCTTTTGCTGCTGGTTTTTCGGTTTTATCATTGCTACCGCGTGTGAATACCGAAAATTTACTGCTGCCGGTGTCAGAAAGTTGGTCTTTATGAGCGGTTTGGCTACAGCCTGTTACCATTAAAATAGGTAGTAGATAGGACAGATGTCGAACCGATCTTTTAGAAATTGAGCGGGGCATTGTCTTTACTCGCTAAAATAAAAAAACTCGATGCTAACATGCCTTTGGCAAAAAACCAAACAAACCCCCTTCTTTTAGGCTGAGTTGATGAAAAGAGAATTCTTATTTGCTTTGTACCAAACCCCTAGAGGCAAGTTATTGAAAACTATGGAAGCTCAGTATTTAAAGCGTTCCATCACGGTGAGTTGTAAGCAGCATCAATTGCAAATTGGTGCTCTCGATTGGGAACCTGATTTTGTTGATTGCTCCTTATATAGCAATTATGTGATTGTCGATGGCAAAGGTATGGGTTGCCCAAAAGCCTTAAAAATAAACGCCAAAGCCTTTAGTCTGCCAATTCAAACCGAGTCGATGGATTTGGTGATTCTGCCGCATTTATTAGAGTTCGATGCCCAACGCTTTCAAACCTTGCGGGAAGTGAATAGGGTGTTAAAACCCGGTGGTGAGTTGGTGATGCTGAATTTTAATCCGCTCAGTGTTTCGGTGCGTTTGCAGTCGTTATGGGATAGAAAATTTGCCGATTCTTGGCATACACACTTTATTAGTAGAACCCGAACCTTGGATTGGTTGAAGTTAATGAACTATGAAGTGTTATCCAGTGCCGAGTTTGGGATTGATTCGTTTGATATTACTTATGGCAAATTCAAATTTGGAATGCCGGCGCTGTTTTCGATGGCCTATGGGGTTAAAGCATTAAAACGCCAGTATTCGATTATTCCATTAACCCCCGTTAAACCAATGCAAAGCAAAGTCGCCACCGCGAGGGCGATTTTGGAATTAAATAAACATGAGGATCAGCATGGCTGAAAAAGTAGTAATTTATACCGATGGCGCTTGTAAAGGCAATCCTGGCCCAGGTGGTTGGGGTGTGTATTTGCGTTATAAAGCGCATCAGAAAGAAATGTTTGGTGGCGAATTGGAAACCACCAACAACCGTATGGAGTTAATGGCGGCAATCCAAGCTTTAGAAGTCTTAAAACATTCATGTGAGATTGTGCTGCACATTGATTCCAAATATGTGCTGCAAGGCATTACCGAATGGATGGATAACTGGAAAGCCCGTGGCTGGAAAACCGCAGCGAAACAGCCGGTGAAAAATGAAGATTTATGGCGGCGTTTGGATGCGGCGATTCAAAGACATCAAATTGAGTGGATTTGGGTTAAAGGTCATGCTGGTGATGAGGGTAACGAGCGAGCTGACAGTTTGGCCAATCAAGGTGTCGCAGGCTTGCGTCAATAAATCATGAATTGGTCGGTTTACATGATTTTATGCAGCGATAACAGTTTGTATACGGGGATTACTACCGATGTTGCACGACGCTTTCAGCAACATGCGACCCAAAAAGGCGCTAAATATTTCCGAAGTTGTCAGCCGCTTGAGTTGGTGTTTGTTGAAGATGGACACAATCGCAGCAGCGCTTCCCAGCGAGAAGCGAAAATAAAAGCTATGAAACGCGATGAAAAACTGCAAATGATAAAAACACCTAGTTAATGAGAATGATTTGCATTAACTGAGATTTGATTTATACTGCGCCCAGATTTTTAAAAGGTGTCGTTATGAGTCAATCCATCACAAAACTAATCAAACCGTGTTTATTCGCCATCTTGCTGGCGTTGCAAACAGTTAATGCTAATGCTTATGACGAGATTCAAGTCTATGACATGAGTATTAACGAACCCGGTCAATTAGCTTTAGAGATGCACAGCAACTATGTCATCAATGGCCGTAAACAAGCGGCGTACGAAGGCGAGCTGCCACCTGATGGCATGTTGGCTTTCACTGGCGAATTTTCTTACGGTTTGACTCGACATATTGAGCTAGGTTTATACCTGCCGATGAGCATCAATCCATCAACCGGTGGCAGTTATGCGGATTACGCCAAAGGCCGTATCAAGTTTATGCAAGCTGATAATCCTGAGTTTTTCTACGGCTTAAATATCGAAGTTGGCTTGGTGCCTAAGCGTTACTCACAACAGCCAGTTGGCATGGAAATACGCCCAATCATTGGTCATTACAGTGGCGATTGGCTGATTTCATTAAATCCCAACATGGAGCTAGATATAACCGGCCGTAGCCAAATGCCAGTCTTATCACCGGGCTTAAAAGTCACCCATCAAATCATGGATAACGTGCATTTTGGTGTCGAACATTACGCCGATTTTGGCGACCTTAACCGCTTTTCGCCAGGACGCGAACAAGGCCACACCACTTATCTAGTCACTGATGTATCTGTCGATAATTATCGCTTTCACGTCGGGGTAGGGCATGGCTGGACGCAATCATCGGACGCTTGGATGCTGAAATTCATTCTCGGTGGCATTCCTTTTGGCGAGTTGATCAATCCCAATCGCTGGTAAAAACTACCTCTCAAGCCTAGCTAAAACTAGGCTTTAAAAACCTAGCGCTTTACTCGGTAATTAAATGGTACTAAAATGGTGCTCATTACCGAGGGGAGTTGATGTTAAAACTGAGCAAATTAACCGATTATGCGACTGTGATCTTGAGCTATATGGCGAAAGATAACGACCGCTTGCATGGCGCTTTCGAAATCGCCGAAGCCACCGGTATTGCTCAGCCCACCGCCAGCAAAATCCTAAAAATTCTGGTCAAAGCTCAAGTTCTGGCATCAACACGCGGTGCCAAAGGCGGCTACAGCTTAGCGAAAGCGCCTGACAGAATTACCGTCGCCAGCGTCATCAGTGCCTTAGAAGGCCCGATTGCCCTCACCGAATGCAGCGTTTCTCACAAAGGTTGCGAACAAGCCAGCGGTTGCCGTATCCAAGGCAACTGGCACGTTATCAATCAACGTGTTTCGCAAGCCCTCGAATCCGTCACCTTGGCTGATATGATTTTGCCCAGCAAACCGCCGCACGAAATCACCATTCCCGTCAGTCGTTTATATCGTTAATCGTTTAGGCCTATGTCAAACAGCGCACAAGAAATCGAAAATCTCATCAGCCAAGAATACAAACAAGGCTTTGTCACCGAACTGGAAGTAGACACCTTTCCACCCGGTTTGGATGAAGACGTGATTCGTCGCTTATCTAAAGTCAAAAACGAGCCAGAATTCATGCTCGAATACCGACTAAAAGCCTTTCGCCATTGGCAAACCATGCCATCGCCAGATTGGGCACAGCTTAATATCGAGCCGATTGACTACCAAGCGATTAGCTACTATTCAGCACCAAAATCGAAAAAAGACGGCCCAAAAAGCCTTGATGAAGTCGATCCAGAATTATTGGATACCTATAAAAAGCTCGGTATTCCTTTAGATGAACAAGAACGCCTCGCCGGTATCGCCGTTGACGCGGTATTTGACAGCGTATCGGTTGCCACCACCTTTAAAGGCAAACTCAAAGACGCTGGCGTGATTTTCTGCCCTATGTCAGAAGCGCTCAACGAATACCCCGAATTGGTTAAACAATACCTAGGCTCAGTGGTGCCGGTCGGTGATAACTTTTTCGCCGCGCTTAATTCAGCCGTATTTACCGACGGCTCATTCGTTTACATCCCCAAAGGTGTGCGCTGCCCGATGGAATTATCGACCTACTTCCGCATTAACGCCGCCAATACCGGACAATTTGAGCGCACCCTGATTATTGCCGACGAAGGCTCGCATGTTTCCTATTTAGAAGGCTGCACCGCGCCCATGCGTGACGAAAACCAGCTTCATGCTGCGGTGGTTGAATTAGTCGCTTTAGACAATGCCACCATTAAATACTCTACCGTGCAAAACTGGTATCCCGGTGACAAAGACGGCGTGGGCGGGATTTACAACTTCGTCACCAAACGTGCCGAATGTCGTGGTCATAATTCCAAAGTTTCATGGACCCAAGTTGAAACCGGCTCAGCGATTACTTGGAAATATCCAAGTTGCGTGTTGTTAGGCGATAACTCTATCGGTGAATTCTATTCGGTTGCCCTAACCAACAACCTGCAACAAGCCGACACCGGCACCAAAATGATCCACATCGGCAAAAATACCCGCAGCACCATCGTTTCAAAAGGTATCTCCGCCGGTCGCGCCCAAAACACCTATCGCGGCTTGGTCAAAGTGGCCAAATCCGCCGAAAACGCCCGCAACCACACCCAATGCGACTCTTTATTAGTCGGTGATAAATGCGGCGCACATACCTTTCCTTATGTCGAAGTCAAACAACCTTCCGCACAAATCGAACACGAAGCCACCACCTCGAAAATCAGCGAAGACCAATTATTCTTCTGCCAACAACGCGGCTTGTCTGCCGAAGATGCGGTATCGATGATCGTCAATGGCTTTTGTAAGGAAGTATTTAAAGAGTTACCGATGGAGTTCGCGGTAGAAGCGCAGGCGTTGTTGGGGATTAGTTTGGAAGGGTCGGTTGGTTAATAATCGACTACGATGGAAAACAAGCTATTTTTACGGGATATAGATAAACAACGGCTTTTGAAACTATTAGCGGATTATTTACCCGAAGTTAACGCTTGGGCTTATGGTTCGCGAGTGAATGGACAAGCACACGATACCAGTGACTCAAATATTCCGATTTTGGTGGAAGCTAGAGATTGGGCGCGATTGCCGGAGTCTTTTTATCAAGAAATATTGCGGAATTATGTTGATTTGAAAGGGTTATGAAAGAAAATAATTCAGAAGAAGTTTTTCATTACACAACGAATGCAGGTTTATTAGGGATACTTGATAGTCAGTGTTTATGGGCTACGCATTATAAATTTTTAAATGATACATCTGAGTTATCTTTGTTTAAAGATAAGCTTGTTTCGTTTTTATTGGAAAAGGCTTTAGATGATGATGATTATGTTGATGGTGTTTTAAAGAGTTTGGAAGGGTATCATGATTTGCCAAGTGATCCTTTTTTGAAAGAACAAGTTGCACATAATAATTTGGTTTCTAAAGTAAAGTATTTGGTTGAATATCTATCTACTGATTTGCCTAATTTATTAAAGCTTGAGGTTTATTTGGCTTCTTTTTCTATCGTTAATAGAAAAGATTATGAGTATGAAAATGGGCTTTTGAGTCAATGGCGAGGATATTCTCAAGATGGTGGTTATGCGATTGTTTTCGATAAGAGAAAGCTTGTTAATTTGATAGATATTGAAGTTAAACAAGAGAAGGAGACGATAATCCCTATTTTCGGTAATGTTCTTTATAGTAATGAAGATTTTAAAGAATTTTTTTCTGAACAATTATCTATTATTTATGATTTTTTAATCAAATTCGATGATAAAGATAAAAAAATAAAACCCGGTAATGTGTTTAAAGCATTTACTGAATGTTCGATTTTATATAAACATCAAGGGTTCCTCGAGGAAAACGAATTTAGAATTGGAATTATACTTACTGGCTCGTCAGAAAAAGAACGTAAATTTAGAAGTCAAGCTGGTAATAATAGGCCATATATAGAGTTATTTAAAATTTTAGGAAAAGCTTTGCCAATCAATAGAATTATTGTTGGCCCACACAGGCATTCAGATACTTGTGCTGAGGAGCTGCGAATTAGGCTTCGGAAAACAAATATTAGTATATCAATATCAGAAACCCCATTTATTTCATAGATATAAGATTTAGGTAAAGACAAAATGCTTAGCATAAAAAACCTCCACGCCTCAGTAGGCGATAAACCCATCCTTAAAGGCTTAACCCTCGACATCGCGCCGGGCGAAGTCCATGCCATCATGGGCCCTAACGGTGCTGGCAAAAGCACTTTGTCGCATGTGCTTTCCGGTAAATCGGGTTATACCGTCACCGAAGGTAGTGTGACTTATAACGGTAAAGACTTATTGGAAATGGCTCCAGAAATTCGCGCTCGTGAAGGGGTGTTTTTGGCCTTCCAATATCCGGTCGAAATTCCAGGGGTCAGCAATATCTATTTGCTAAAAGCCGCGCTGAATGCGATGCGTAAACATAAAGGTTTGCCAGAAGTCGATGCGATGGACTTTTTAACTTTGGTTAAAGACAAAGTGAAACTGTTACAGATGGATGAAAAATTCCTCTATCGCGCGGTGAACGAAGGCTTTTCCGGTGGTGAGAAAAAGCGTAACGAGATTTTGCAAGCGGCGGTGTTGGAGCCGAATTTGTGCATTTTGGATGAAACCGATTCCGGCTTGGATATTGATGCTTTGCGGATTGTTTCGGAAGGGGTGAATTCTTTGCGTGCGGCTAATCGTTCATTTTTAATGATTACCCATTATCAACGCCTGTTGGATTACATCAAACCGGATGTGGTGCATGTGTTGGCCGATGGGCGAATTGTTAAATCCGGTGGCCCTGAGCTGGCTTTGGAGCTGGAAGAAAAAGGTTATAGCTGGGTAGAAGGACAAGTGTGATGAGTAACGATGCCTATTTAGCGGCTTATCCGGCGCTGGCAGAACGCTTGCCAGGACAAGACTTGGCTTGGTTACAGCAGTTTAGACAATCGGGCTTACAGGCGTTTGCCGCTCACGGTTTTCCGACTTTGCGCGATGAAGAATGGCGTTACACCAATCTGGCGGCGTTAAGCAAAACCCAGTTCGCCCCGACTGCGCTACAAACCGCCGCCGATGATTTATTGGCAGAATACCGTGTGGCTGATGCCGCGTTGTTGGTCTTGGTTAATGGTCATTTTGTACCGGCTTTATCGGATTTGGCTGATTTACCGGCTGGCGTGACGGTGCTAAGTTTGGCGCAGGCTTTGCAACAGCAAGCGGCTAAAGTCGCTGATTATTTGGGCAAAGCGGTTGCTGAAACTGAGCATAGTTTGGTGGCGTTTAATAATGCTTGGTTTGCGGATGGTTTGTGGCTGGAAGTGGCGGCTAAGCAAGTATTGAGCAAGCCTTTGCAGATTTTGCATTTAGTGACTGAATCGACAGCACTGGCGGCGACTCGGCAGTTGGTGGTGGTTAATCAACAAGCCGAAGCGGAAATTATCGAAACTTTCGTTGGCAATGTGGATAGCTATTTTACTGCTTGTGTGAATGAATGTTTTGTTGAGCAAAACGCTGGTTTAACTTGGTACAAGCTGCAAGCCGAAGCCAGCAAAGCCCAGCATTTTGGCGGCACTTATGCCAAACAAGCCCGTGATAGTCGGTTCAGCCATCACAATTTTGCCTTTGGCAGTTTGCTGGCGCGTAGTGATGTTCACAGCGATTTAGATATTGCTTCTGAATGCAGTTTGAATGGTTTGTATCTGGCCGCGCAACGTCAACATATCGATAATCACACCCGAATTAATCACTTAAAACCGCATGGCATTAGTCGTGAGTTTTATAAAGGTGTGTTGGACCAAAAAGCGCGGGCGGTGTTTCAAGGTCGGGTTGTGGTGGCTGAAGATGCCCAGAAAACCGATTCGGAAATGAATAACCGCAATTTGTTGTTATCCAGCGATGCCGAAATTGATACCAAGCCGCAGCTGGAAATTTATGCCGATGACGTTAAATGTTCGCACGGGGTCACAGTAGGGCAGTTGGAAGAAAAATCACTGTTTTATCTGCAATCGCGCGGCATTGATGAGGAAGCGGCAAGGCATGTGCTGACCTTTGCTTTTGCTAATGAAATGGTCGATAAAGTCGAAAACTCGTCTTTAAAAGCCTTGTTGTTAAAGCAGTTGTTGGCGCGGTTTTCGGGGATAGAGTTTTAGGCTTTGGGCTTGAGGATTTTGCCGTTCGTCCTGAGCTTGTCGAAGGATGAATGGCAAAATCCGGTTTGATTCAACGACCCAAAATCGATTCAACCGCCACCTCAATCGCCGGCAAAGCCAGTAAATTAAGTTGATCGGTTTTGCCGAGTACGGTTTTATCCAGATAATCACCATTGTCTGGTTGGCGGTAAACCTCAAGGCAATGGTCGATGAGATTAACAATCCAATATTCGGGGATTTGGTGATTGGCGTAGAGTCTAAGTTTTTGGCCGCGATCAAAGCGTAAAGTGCTGTCGGATACTTCGATTAATAAAAACACATCGGCAGCTTTGGGATGATGGGTCGTGTAAAAATCGGGGTCAGGGCGTAGCACCATCAAATCCGGTTCGGGTTCTGATAAATCACCGAGTTGTACAGGATTTTGAGCGTTGATCACCGCTTGGTTTGCCAATAATGGCGTCAGCGCATGAATGAGGCGATCGATATGTCCAGAATGATTAAATCCAATCGGTGCCATAGTGAGAATTTCTCCTTCGATGAGTTCCAGATGGCTTTCAGGTGGAAAAATGCCCGCTTCGCCCATGCGATGCCATTCCGCTAGGTCGGTCAGGTGTTTTTGAGGAAAGACAGCAACCATTTTTTTAGTCCCAACAAGTATTGATAAACAGATTTTAATTGGCAGCCTTTATAAAGGCAACGAACATAACCTTAGTACATTATGACTACATTTCCAGTTGAACAAATCCGCGCTGATTTTCCAATTTTGCAAGAAAAAATCCGCAATAAGCCTTTGGTTTATTTAGATAATGCCGCCAGCTGCCAAAAACCACAGGCAGTGATTGATAGCATTGTCCACACTTACAGTCATGAATACGCCAATATCCATCGTGGTGTGCATACCCTTAGCGTCAAAGCCACCGACCGTTTTGAAGGGGCGAGGGAAAAGGTAAGAGCGTTTATCAATGCTGCCAGCACTAAAGAAATTATTTTTGTGCGTGGTGCCACGGAAGCCATTAATTTAGTCGCACAAAGTTTTGGCAAATCGCAATTACAAGCCGGTGATGAAATTGTGATTAGCGCGATGGAGCATCACGCCAATATCGTGCCTTGGCAAATGCTCTGCCAACAAATCGGTACTGTACTGAAAGTAGTGCCGATCAATCAGCAAGGCGAGTTGTTGTTTGATGAATATCTCAACTTACTGACCGACAAAACCAAGCTGGTGGCGATTACCCATATGTCCAACGCCTTGGGCACTATCAATCCCGTCAAACAAATTGTCGAAGCCGCGCACAGCAAAAATATTCCAGTGTTATTGGATGGTGCTCAAGCGATTCCGCACATGGCGGTCGATGTTCAAGATTTGGATTGTGATTTTTACGTGTTTTCCGGTCACAAACTCTATGGACCATCTGGCACCGGCGTTTTGTATGGCAAACAAGCCTTATTGGAAGCGATGCCGCCGTATCAAGGCGGTGGCGATATGATTCGCAAAGTGACCTTTACCGAAACTGAATATGCCGGTTTGCCGCATAAATTTGAAGCCGGCACACCAGCGATTGCCGAAATTATTGGCTTAGGCGCAGCGATTGATTATTTGAATCAATTTGGCATGGCGGCGATTTCTGCTTATGAAGCCGAATTATTAGCCTATGCCACCGAGCAAGCCCAGCAAATCAAAGGTTTGAACATCATTGGCCAAGCCGCAGAAAAAGGCGGGATTTTGTCATTCACTTTAGATCGAATTCACCCGCACGATATTGGCACCATGCTGGATAGTTTAGGGATTGCGATTCGTGCCGGACACCATTGCGCGATGCCGGTGATGGACTTTTACGGCGTGCCTGCCACAGCGCGCGCCTCGTTTGCCATGTACAATACTCGCCAAGAAATCGATGTGTTGATGCAAGGCATCAAATCCTTAATAGAGGTGTTTGGCTAATGTTTGATGATTTACGCGATCTATATCAAGAAGTGATATTCGATCACAACCGCAATCCCCGTAACTTTCGCGTCATGGACGATGCCAATCGTCAGGTCGAAGGTTTTAATCCTTTATGCGGCGACCGCTTAACTTTGTTTTTGAAAATCGAAGATGGCGTGATTAACGATGCCAGTTTTCAAGGCCAAGGTTGTGCAATTTCGACTGCTTCTGTGTCGTTGATGACTGAAATTATCAAAGGCAAAACCGAAGCCGAAGCGGAAACTTTATTTACCCAATTCCACGAAATGACGACCGGTAAATCGGAAGACATTCAGCTGGAAGCGATTGGTAAATTAGCGGTATTAGCTGGGGTTCGTGAATATCCAGCCCGTGTTAAATGTGCGACTTTAGCTTGGCATACCTTGGACGCGGCGCTGAAAAATCAAGCGCAATCAATTTCGACTGAATAACTCCCTGCGTGACACAGTTTGCTAACAATTTAGCGGTCGTCTACAGCGACCTGTCTTTATTGGCTGCCAGCGAAATTTTGGCAGCGCGTTTGGCGGTGCCGTTGTTAGAACTGCACAGTTTATCCAAGGATAGCCAGCAAGATTTCTACCTGTGTTATCGCGATGATTGCTTAAAACTACTGGATCGGCAAACCTTGAAAAAAGGTGGCTTAATCGTCGAAGTCGATCCCCGTCCAGGCGAACAACATTCTTATCCCGCCCCCAAAAAAGATTTGCTGGCGCAAGCGGTCGGTAAAAAATCCAAAACTATTGTTGATGCCACTACAGGCTGGGCGCAAGACAGCTTGGCGATGTTTCGGATGGGTTATGAGATGCAATGTATCGAACGCTCACCAGTGATGGCGGCTTTGATTGAAGACGGTTTTCAACGTTTGGCGCAAAAAGATTGGGTGCAAACTCGGCAGCTACAGCCACCGAAATTATTAGTCGGCAATGCGATTGAATTGTTGCAGCAATTATCGGAAGCACCGGATTGTATTTATGTTGATCCAATGTTTCCCGCTAAACGCAAAAAATCGGCCTTAGCTAAAAAAGCCATGACCGTGCTGCGCGATATTTTGGGTGATGATGAAGATCGCGAGGATTTATTCGCGGCGGCTTGGCAAGCGACCGGCAAGCGGGTAGTGGTGAAAAGTCCTGATTATGCCGAGCCGATTGCTGGCAAGCCGAGTGAAAGTTATCAAGGTAAATTGTTGCGCTACGATGTTTATATCAAGTGAGGTAAGCCATGAGCGAATGGATAGATGTAATTTCTGAATCAGCTTTAGCCGAAGGTGAGCATGTGGTGGTCGATGTTGATGGCGTGGATGTGGCGCTGTTTAATTTATCCGGCCAGTTTTACGCGATTGAAGATGTTTGCAGCCATGACGGTACTGAAATCGCCAGCGGTGAATTAGACGGCGAAGAAATTGTCTGTCCTCGGCATGGCGCGCGGTTTTGCGTAAAAACCGGCGCAGTAAAATGTGCACCGGCTTATGAGGATATTGCCAGTTATCCGGTAAAAGTTGCTGATGGGCGGGTGTGGATTGCGGTTGATTAAGCGGCTTGGGCTGCGAAATTTAATTTGCCTTGATCATGTAGTTTTTTATGAATGCTGCCCCCACTGAGTTCTAAACCGTTTTTCCAGCATAAAGCGCCTAATTCCAGAAAAAATCCTGAAAAATAGGTTTCGTTTTGCAGTGGAATCACTAATTCTGATTGTTTATCGATCAAAGGTTGTAAATCATATTCACCCCAAGAATGGTCTGAAAACTCTAATTGAATAACTTTTTGGGTTAAATAGGTTGCGTTGATGATTTTAATCATTATCAGCTCCTGCTATGCGTTGCAGTGGTTTCAGTTGGATGGCAAGTTGCCAGTCGTCTAAGAGTTCTTGCTGGTGTTCTTTGCTCCATTCTCGTACCAGTTTGAGCGCTTTGTTGGGTAAGTTGCCTTCAATTAGCTCGCCGTTGTTAATTGCAATCAAGGCTTCGTGTCCTTGGTATTCAACATGAAAATGAGGTGGATTGTGATCGTCGTGATACATCCTGATGTAAATACCGAAAAAGTAAGAAATAACCGGCATGATGTTAAGAGATAGATTACAAAACTAAATCTTACCTGATAGTGATTGTTGATTCATTACCTAATTGCTCCATCCCGCTTAACCTTGTACCCTACTAATAACCCACATTTTTGATTGAATTCATATGCAACATCTAATCTGGAACATCGACCCAATTTTCATTGAATTCGGGTTTTTAAAAATTCGCTGGTACGGTCTGATGTTTGCTATCGCGTTTGCGTTGAGCTTTATGACTATGCAGTGGATGTATAAACGCGAAGGCAAAAATATCGAAGAACTGGATACTTTGCTTTGGTATATGGCGGTGGCGACCATAGTCGGTGCCAGATTGGGGCATACCTTGCTTTATGATCCTGCATATTACCTCTCTCATCCGCTAAAAATCTTGGCTATTTGGGAAGGTGGCTTAGCCAGTCATGGTGCTACGGTAGGGATTATTTTTGCTTTGTATCTCTATGGCCGCAGAAGTGGGGATAGTTTTATATGGTTGCTAGATAGGGTATCAATTCCGACGGCTTTGGCTGGCGCTTGTATTCGTATCGGCAATTTTTTTAACTCAGAAATTTTGGGTATTCCGACTGATTCAGCGTTTGGGGTGGTGTTTGCTCGTGTGGATGAGTTGCCGCGCCATCCCGTGCAATTATATGAAGCAGCCAGTTATTTATTGATTTATCTGATTTCGATTCAACTGTATAAAAAAACCAGCGATAAACCGCTAAAAGGCTTGGTATTTGGTTGTTTTATTAGCATGTTGTTTTCCGCTCGTTTTGTACTGGAATACTTCAAAACCGAGCAAGCGATGTATGACAACGGCTTGATGCTGAATACCGGACAATTGTTGAGCATCCCGTTTGTTTTAGTTGGTTTGGGCTTTATCGTTTGGTCGTTAAGAAACTATCAAGCCAAGGCGGTACGGTAATCGTTTATAATTGTTAGCTTTTTTCTGCCGGTGTCTCTCCGGCTTTGTGGTTGGACAGTGATTGATGCAAGAAATTAACCCGATTAAAAACAAGATTGCTGATTTGCGCGAACGCGGCGCTGGGCTAAAAATCTATCTGGATTTTGATAATAAAAGCGAGCGCTTGATTGAAGTGTTGCGTGAATTGGAAGATCCAGCGATCTGGAACAAGCCAGAACAAGCGCAAGCGATGGGTAAAGAACGCGCGATGTTGGAAGGCATCGTCAATACCATTATCGATTTAGAGCAAGGCTTGGCTGATGCCGAAGAATTGTTGGTGATGGCGGTAGAAGAAGATGACGATGAAACAGTCGATACCGTTGCCGCTGATCTTGAACAATACGAAGCGAAAGTCGCGGGTTTAGAGTTTCAACGAATGTTCTCCGGCGAAATGGACGCCAACAACGCCTTTTTGGATATTCAATCCGGCTCTGGCGGTACCGAAGCCCAAGATTGGGCGTCCATTATCGAACGGATGTATTTGCGTTGGGGCGAGGCCAAAGGCTTTAAAACCGAGTTAATCGAAGAATCACCGGGCGATGTGGCTGGGATTAAAAGTGCCACGATTAAATTTGAAGGCCCGTATGCGTTTGGTTGGCTGCGTACTGAAACCGGCGTACACCGTCTAGTGCGTAAATCACCCTTCGATTCCGGCAATCGCCGTCACACCTCTTTTGCTTCAGTGTTTGTTTCACCGGAAATTGATGATGATATTGAAATCGACATCAATCCCGCTGATTTAAGAATCGACGTTTATCGTGCCAGTGGCGCGGGTGGCCAGCACGTTAACCGAACCGAATCGGCGGTGAGGATTACCCATAATCCCACCAATACCGTAGTGCAATGCCAAAGCGACCGCTCACAGCATAAAAACAAAGACACGGCGATGAAGCAGTTGAAAGCTAAGTTGTATGAATTGGAAATGCTGAAACGCAACGAAGGCCAGCAAGCGGTTGAAGACTCCAAATCCGACATCGGCTGGGGCAGCCAAATTCGCTCCTATGTTTTAGACCAATCACGGATTAAAGATTTACGCACCAATGTCGAAACCGGTAATACTCAAGCGGTTTTGGACGGGGCATTGGATCAGTTTATTGAGGCGAGTTTGAAGAGCGGTTTGTAGCAATGAATAAATTTGATCTTGAAAATCTAGCCGATATTAGGATTAAAGAAGCGGGTATATTGTTGCGTGAAGCTAGTTATCCGGGTGCATATTATTTGGCAGGGTATGCTGTTGAATGTATTTTGAAAGCCTGTATAGCCAAAGATGTTAGGCAGTTTGATTTTCCAAATAAAAAGCGAGTTCTTGATAGTCATACTCATGATTTTTCTAAACTAATAGATGTTGCAACTTTAAGAAAAGAATTGAATGATAAAGAAAGTCGAGATCCTCAATTTAAACTAAATTGGGCAGTAGTTAGTAATTGGAATGAGCAAAATCGCTATGATCCTAATATAGAGGAGCAAGAAGCTAACGATATTTATAATGCAATTATTGATCGTAACTCAGGAGTATTGGTATGGCTAAAGAGTTATTTGTAACAAAAGGATGGTTTACTGATGATATGCAGTCTGCCGGCCAGGATTTAGTTAATGAGTTAGATAAGTCTGAAGGTGCTGTATCAGCTGCTTTTTGGGTATTGGAACCAGAGAAAAAATGGGAATTAGTGATCGTTTCAAATCTAGTGACAACTGATGGTCCAAGGCGTTTTTACCAAAGGATAAACGATATTAATAACAAATCTGCTTTATCAGATAAAAGTATTATTTCTCTGCATGATATTAGGGTTTTAAGTGAAAGAAGTAGGGTTTTTGTTGATATTGTGGATAATTTTTCACATGGTTTACTTTTGCAGAATACAAGGCTAGGAAGTAATTTTATTGGCGATTTGTATGTTGAAGATATGTTTATTTATAAGCTCGATATGAAGCTGGTTTCTAATCATAGAGCTGAGCAATTAAATTACGCTTAGTAATTTTTATAATTAATTATTTGATGAAATAAGAATGTCAGAACTCGAACACGACGAACAAGAACAAATTAAACAACGCCGCGAAAAACTAACCGCATTGCGCGAAGAAGGTATCGCTTTTCCAACCGACTTCCGTCGCAACGTAGTGGCGGGTGAATTACTCGCTGAATACGGCGAAAAAACCGAAGAAGAGCTATTAGCGGAGCCGATTCGGGTCAAAATCGCTGGTCGAATGATGACGCGTCGGGTGATGGGCAAGGCCAGTTTCTGCCATTTACAAGATATGTCCGGCCAGATTCAGGTTTACGTCTCACGCGATAATTTGCCTGAAGGCGTTTACAACGACCAGTTCAAAAAATGGGACATCGGCGATATTTTGGGCGCTGAAGGTACGCTGTTTAAAACCAAAGTCGGTGAACTTAGCGTTCGTTTAGACGATATTCGCTTGTTGACCAAAGCGTTACGCCCATTACCAGAAAAATTCCACGGCATTGCTGATCAAGAAATCAAATATCGTCAGCGTTATTTAGATTTGATCATGAGCGACGACGCTCGCAAAACTTTTTTGATGCGTTCAAAAATTGTCGCTTATATCCGCGACTTTTTAACCGCCCGTCAATTTTTAGAAGTCGAAACCCCGATGATGCAAGTCATCCCAGGTGGTGCGACTGCGCGTCCATTTACCACTTTCCACAACGCTTTAGACATGGAGCTTTACCTGCGTATTGCCCCAGAACTGTATCTAAAACGCTTAGTAGTCGGTGGTTTTGAACGGGTGTTTGAAATTAACCGCAACTTCCGTAACGAAGGCTTATCAACCCGCCATAACCCAGAATTCACCATGCTGGAGTTCTATCAAGCCTATGCCGAATACGGTGAGTTGATGGACTTAACCGAAGCGATGTTGAAAGGCATTGCCGAAGAAGTGGTGGGCAGCAGCGTGATTGAATACCAAGGCGACCAATACGACTTTGGTAAACCGTTTGTCCGTATGACCGTGTTGGAATCAATTCTGCATTTCAACCCTGATTTAACTTTAGCCGATTTGCAAACCCGTGAAGCGGCGGTGAAAGTCGCGGAAAGTTTAAAAATTCCGGTCAAAGACGGTTACGGTTTAGGCAAAGTCCAAATCGAGATTTTCGAGAAAACCGTTGAGCATCGCTTGATGAATCCAACCTTCATCACCGCCTATCCAGTTGAAGTGTCACCATTGGCGCGTCGTAACGACAACGATCCACACGTTACCGACCGTTTTGAGTTCTTCGTCGGTGGTCGCGAAATCGCCAACGGCTTCACCGAGTTAAACGACGCCGAAGACCAAGCCGAACGCTTCCAAAAACAGGTGGAAGAAAAAGAAGCTGGTGACAATGAAGCGATGCACTTTGATGCCGATTACATCACCGCTTTAGAACACGGTATGCCGCCAACCGCAGGTGAGGGCATCGGTATCGACCGTTTAGTGATGCTGTTTACCAATGCACCGAGCATCCGCGACGTGTTGTTGTTCCCGCACATGCGTCCCAAAAACTAATGGTATCCAGCGGCGTTTATGGCGGCTTATTGGCGATAGCCTTTATCGCCGCTAATCTGCCGTGGCTCAGCGAGCGGTTTTTATGCGTGATTCAACGCAATAAAACCGCCGTTTGGCGCTGGCTGGAATGGCTGGTTTACTACGGTTTAACCGGCTTATTGGCAATGGCTTTGGAATATAAAATCACCGGTGGCAACTACAGCCAGCAATGGGAGTTTTATGTCGCGACCCTCTGTCTATTCGTGGTATTCGCCTTGCCCGGTTTTATTTATCACTACGATTTAAAGAAATTACTGAAAAGCCAAGCCTGAACGCTTGGCATTGATGATTTTCACCCTCGACAGCCTTAAGGCTAATTCCCCACTTTTATCAAAGAGTAATCTATGAGTGTCGATGCAAATCAATTTAAAAACGCCCTAAAACTTTGGGCCAGCGGTGTAACAGTGGTCACTGCTCAATCGTCAGAACACGGCTTAAAAGGTATGACCGCCACCTCATTTAGCAGCGTGTCAGCCGAGCCGCCACAAATTCTGGTCTGTTTAAACCAAGCCACCGACACCGGAGCCGTGGTTTTGGAACAGCAACACTTTGCCGTCAATATTTTAAGCAGCGAACAACAAGCGGTTTCCAACCAATTTGCTGGCGGTGCCTCTCAAGAAGAGCGCTTTGCCAGTGTCGCTTGGCAAGCTGGCGAAAACGGCGCACCGTTATTGAACGAAGCCTTAGCCAGTTTGGAATGCAAAGTCGTGCAACAAGTCCAAGCCGGTACGCATTGGATTGTAATCGGCGAAGTGCAAAATGTGGTTTGTCGTAGTGGCGAGCCTTTGTTGTATTACAACGGCGCTTATCGGCAGTTGGCGGAATAATTGATATTACGCAGTAGCTAACTCATGAGCCAAGCAAAATCAGTTGATTTGAGGAGCCAAATGATGACGATTGATGATTGGTTACAGCGAATTCGCTTGGGCGAAGATTCCTCTTTAGAGTTAAAACGCTTAGTCATACGCGGTGATAGCAAAGTGGACGGCCCGCACCCTGACAGTTTGGCCGATGAGCTGGCAGCGATGGCGAATGGTAATGGTGGCTGCGTGATTTTAGGGATTGATGACGTCAGCAAGCAGGTTTTGGGGATTGATTACGCTGTTTTAGATAGCGTGGAAAAATGGTTGGCTGAAATAGCTCAAACTCGGATTCAACCGCCTTTGGATATGTTTACCCAACATATCGAATTGCCAGATGAGCGCGGACAACTGCGGCCTGTGATTGTCATTGAAGTACCGCGAAGTTTGATGGTACATAAAAGCCCAAACGGTTATTTCAAACGCATTGCTCATGCTAAGCGGGAAATGACGCCGGATGTACTGGCGCGATTGTTTCAACAGCGTAGTCAGTCACGCTTGATTCGTTTTGAAGAGCAAGCGGTGCCATCGACACGAATCGAGCAGGCCGACGCGCTTTTGCTCAGACATTTTTTACGCGTCAACGAAGGTGATCCTGAGTTACAAATGCAACGCTTACATTTAAGCGCTGATGATCAAGGAATATCGCGTTTGAGTGTTGCGGGGGTTTTGTTGTGTACGCCTAAGCCAAGCGAATGGTTGCCTGCGGCTTATATTCAGGCGGTGGCTTATAGCGGATTGATGAATGATCCTAATGATCAATTGGATGCAAAAGATTTTGAAGGGCCGTTGGATCGGCAAATTTGGGATGCGTTTGATTTTGTGCGTCTGCATATGAAAGTCCCTGCTCGTAAGGTTTTGGGGCGGGTTGATTATCCGCAATACAGTTTACGTGCGGTATTTGAAGCGATTGTCAATGCTGTGGTGCATCGGGATTATTCAATTTGGGGTGGACGAATTCGCTTACATTTATTCGCGGATCGTTTAGAGCTGTATTCGCCTGGGGCGTTGCCGAATTCGATGACCGTGGAAACGATGCGCTTAATGTCGATGCCGAGAAATGAAGTGCTGGCGAGTTTGTTTTCCAAGTATTACCCGTTGCGGGATAGCGGACTGGGACGAGAGTATTTGATGGATAGGCGGGGTTCTGGAGTTGATGTGATTTTGGCAGAAAGTGAGCGGCTTTCTGGTAAAAAACCCGTTTATGAAAATCTGGGGGATATGGAGCTGAGATTAACCATTTATGCCGCTAGTATTTCAGACAAGCATCTGTCTTGATTTACCTAGCCTGATTCACTGTTATTTAGTAGATAAATTTAATGTCCCTCCAGCAACAAATTAAACACCTCTCCACTCAGCTAAACAGCTGCATGAGCCTTGATCGACATGGTTTAAAACGCCAGCTTGATCGTTGTCGTAGCGATTTGCAGAAAGGTAAAGGTTCGCCAGAGCAGGTGGCGGCATTAGCTGCAAAAATTGAACGCTCAATCAGCAAGTGCAATCAGCGGCGGGCGGCGGTGCCGGTGATTAATTATCCTGATTTGCCGGTGACTGCGAAAAAGGACGATATTGCTGCGCTGATTCAACAGCATCAAGTCACCATCGTTTGTGGTGAAACCGGTTCCGGTAAAACCACCCAGTTGCCGAAAATTTGTTTGGAACTGGGGCGCGGGGTTAAAGGTTTAATTGGTCATACTCAGCCTCGGCGGATTGCGGCGCGGACGGTGGCGGATCGGATTGCTGAAGAGCTGGGGCAATCTATCGGTCAAGCGGTGGGCTATAAAGTTCGTTTTCACGATCAAACTCATCCGCAATCCCTAGTTAAATTAATGACTGACGGGATTTTGCTGGCCGAGTCGCAAAACGATCCTTATCTTAATCAATACGATACTTTAATTATCGACGAGGCGCACGAGCGCAGTCTTAATATCGACTTTTTGCTCGGCTATTTGCGCTGGCTGTTGCCGAAACGGCCTGATTTAAAACTCATCATTACTTCTGCCACCATCGACCCTGAACGCTTTGCCAATCATTTTGGTAACGCGCCGATTGTTAATGTTTCTGGCCGAACCTATCCTGTTGATATTCGCTATCGACCAATTGATTTAATCGAAGAAGACGATGAAACCGATGCGGATTTGCAGCAAGCGATTTTGGATGCGGTGGATGAGCTGTATCGGGATTTGCGCGGTGATATTCTGATTTTCCTTAGCGGTGAACACGAAATCCGTGAAACTACCGAATCCTTGCGTAAATCGGTGCATAACGGTCGTTATGATGTGTTGCCGTTGTATTCCAAACTTAGCGTTGCCGAGCAGGAGCGAGTGTTTAAACCGACTGGCAACAAGCCTCGGATTGTTTTGGCAACCAACGTTGCTGAAACTTCGCTGACGGTGCCAGGGATTCGTTGCGTGATTGATTCCGGTCATGCCCGCATCAGTCGTTATAGTCACAAAAGTAAAATCCAGCGTTTGCCGATTGAGCGGATTTCCCAAGCCAGTGCTAACCAAAGGGCAGGGCGCTGTGGACGGGTTGCGGAAGGAATTTGCATTCGTTTGTATTCTAAAGAGGATTATTTAGCCCGTCCTGAATTTACCGAACCGGAAATTCTGCGGACGAATTTATGGTCGGTGATTTTGCAGATGGCGGCCTTGAAGCTAGGCGACATCGAAGATTTCCCGTTTGTCGAGCCGCCCGAAGACAAGATGATTCGTGATGGCAAAAATGCTTTGTTTGAAGTCGATGCTTTGGATAAACAAGGGCAGCTGACCGATACCGGCAAACAGCTGGCCAAAATTCCTACCGACCCCAAGCTGGCGCGGATGTTGTTAGCTGCTTCGGAGTTGAATAGCTTGAATGAAGTGTCGATTATCGTTTCGGCATTAAGCATTCAAGACCCACGCGAAAAACCGGCCGATAAAATGCCGCAAGCCGAGGCCAAACACGCCCAATTTAAAGCCGAAGATTCCGATTTTTTAAGCTTGCTGAATGTCTGGAATAGTTTTGAAGAGCAGAAAAAACATTTATCCAACAGCAAGTTGCGGAAATATTGCCAAGAAAATTTCCTGTCTTACATTCGGATGCGTGAATGGCACGACATTCATGCGCAAATCATGCTGGTGGCTAAAGGTGATTTAAAACTGAAATTGAACGGTAATCCGGCCAATTACGAGCAAATTCACTGTGCTTTATTGCCGGGCTTGTTATCGAATATCGGTTTTCGCCATGAACAGTATGAATACCTTGGCGCGCGCGGCTTAAAGTTCTTTATTTTCCCCGGTTCCGGTCAGCATAAGGTCAGACCAAAATGGATTATGGCCGCCGAGCAGGTTGAAACCAGCAAAGTGTATGCGCGAACGGTGGCGAAAATTGAGCCGCAATGGATAGAAGCTTGTGCCCAGCATTTGGTTAAACGCAATTATTACGACCCGCATTGGGAGAAAAATGCTGGCCGTAGCGGGGTGTTTGAACGGACTTTATTGTACGGTTTGACTTTGCAAGCCAAGCGCAAAGTGCCTTATGAAAATGTTGATCCGAAAGCGGCGCGGGAGTTGTTTATTGGTCATGGCTTGGTTAATCAGGATTACCACAGCAATGCGCCATTCTTTAAGGCCAATGAAAAATTGCTGGAAGAGGTCGGCTATATCCAGCACAAAGGTCGTCGGGTCGATTTAGTCGAAGACGAGCAATGGCTGTATCAGTTTTACGATAAAAAACTGCCCGCTGAAGTGGTTAACGGCATTACTTTGGATAAATGGCGTAAGCAAGTCGAGCGCGAAGATCCAAAAATTCTGTTTTTAACTAAAGAAGATTTAACCCGTCACGAAGAAGGCCAGATTAGCGATTGGGATTTTCCAGATAGCAAAAAAGTCGGTGATTTAACGATAGAGCTGCATTATCGCTTTGAGCCCGGTCATGATGAAGACGGGGTAACGGCGATTGTGCCGGTGCATCAGCTCAATCAAATTCGCGCGATGCCATTTGATTGGTTAGTGCCGGGGATGCTGGAAGAAAAACTGGTGGCCTTGATTAAGACCTTGCCTAAACACCTGCGTAAACATTTTGTGCCAGTGCCGCAGACGGTTAAACAATGTCTGGAAATCGAACCGGATTTCAAAGGCTCTTTGTATGAATGGCTGAGTGGCCGCTTGCGTAAATTAACCGGTGAATCGATTCCGCTCAATGAATGGCAGCCTGATACTCTGCCGGATCATTTAAAAATCAATTTCCGCGTTGTCGATGAAAATGGTAAAGCGCTAGGCTATGGGCGTAATTTAGCCAAATTACAGGCCGATCACACCAGTCAGGCCGGTCAAACCTTTGACAAGCTGGCGCAAGAAGAAATTAATCACACCGGCTGTATTGCTTGGGCGTTTGATGATTTGCCGGACACTTGGCAGTTTATGCAAAAAGGCCAAACTTTTATTGGTTATCCGGCGATTATTGATGAAGGCGAAACGGTTGGGGTGCGGATTATCGAAACCCAATACAAAGCCGATTTGGCGCATTTTGATGGTTTAAGCAAGTTGTATCAGCTGCAATGCCGCAAAGATGCCCAATATATTTCGAAAAATAGCGGGGTGAGTCCAGCCTTGCAATTGGCTTATAACCAGTTGGCGAAACATCCTTTATTGGCTGAGCGAGTGGGCGGTGATTTTAAAGCGGATTGTTTATTTGCGATTTTCAGCAACGTGTTTGTCGAGGGGCAGACGATACGCAATCAAGCGCAATTCGAGGCGCAATTAGCGGCGAAAAAATCAAGTTTGGTGACGGTCGCCAATCAGCTCGGTAAGCAATTGTCAGAAATCATGGCAGACTATCAACAGCTTAGATTAAGACTTAAACAACCCGCGATTGCAGCTGTTTTACGTCAAGATGTTGAGCAACAGTTAGCTTTATTGCTGTACAGTGGCTTTGTTCGCCATACGCCATTGCCGCAGTTGTCGGCGATTAGTCGGTATTTAAAAGCGATAGCCTTTAGATTGGACAAGCAAAAGCCTGATAACGCTGAGGTGCAAGGTTTGTATCGATTGACCAAGCATTACTGGCAAGCGGTGGAAAAACAGCTGAAAACTCAAATCCCGCAGCCTGAACGGGATTTATTCCGCTGGCAGCTTGAAGAACTGCGGGTGTCTTTATTTGCGCAGCAGCTAAAAACCCCTTATCCGGTTTCGGTGCAACGATTGGAAAAGATTTGGAATGAGCGGTAGGTCGTGTTTGCGGCCACTGTTAGCTTTGTATAGGTAACGAATTGGACGCTAAACATGATCCCGATTAGAGATTCCATCCCTTGTAATACCAAGCCTTACGTCACTTGGACGATTATGGCGATTTGCATCATCGTTTTCGCGGTGATGCTGTTTTTGCCGGATTATTTGTTACAGCGCTTTCTCTATCTCTACGGCATGGTGCCGATTCGTTACACCAATCCGGTTTGGTCTCAGCATTTTGGCTTGCCGCCGGATTATCATCTTTCATTGCTTACCAATCTGTTTTTGCATGGCGGCTGGGCGCATATCGCCATCAATATGATGTTTTTGTGGATTTTTGCCGATAACATCGAAGATTTGATGGGGCATTGGCGGTTTGCGGTGTTTTATCTATTGTGCGGGGTGATTGCTAGTTATGCACAATGGTATTTTGCTCAAAATCTGGTGGTGCCAGTAGTGGGGGCGTCGGGGGCGATTGCTGGGGTGTTGGGGGCGTATTTTTTCCGCTTTCCTTATGCGCGAGTGGTGATTTTAGTGCCGATTTTGTTTTTCCCGTTTTTCTTTGAAATCCCTGCCATCGCCTTTTTGGGCTTGTGGGTGATTATGCAATTACAAGAAGTTACCACTGCCGCCGCGATGGGGGCCAGCACAGGCTCGGCATGGTGGGCGCATTTGGGTGGATTTGTGGCGGGGATGGTCTTGCATCGATTGTTCATCAAAAAATCGCAATTGCTTGAAATAAGCCAACAAACGGAAGAGTAGTTGATTGATTGCGCTTTCGACAAAGGCAAAAAATCGAGAAAGCACAGGGCTTTTATTTTATAATGCCGCTACTTAACGGCTGTAAACCAAGTAAATCAAGCCGATTGATTTCTGCAAAAGACTACTTCATCTACTCGAGAACAATAAATCATGAAAAACCTTAATCTTGCATTGGTCAGACTGTTTCAGTTTGTCGTATTTGTTTTATTTACCTTTATCGTCTTGGTTTATTTCTGCACCTTGATTCTGTTGCCGCTGGATGTTGTGGTATTGGTTAGCAAATTGTTAGGCAGCTTGGGCATTGGTACTTTGTTCGGTGCCATCATTGCTGTACCTGTGGTCGCTTACTTAGGCAAAATCGTTTACAACACACCTGGCTTGGTATCAATGTTGATCGAAAACGGCATGGATTTGGTTAGCATGGGTAAACAACGTGTTGATGCCTTCAATAAAATTGCTGAAAGCGTTAAATAAGCAGTTTTAAATGGTTAACAAAAAAGGGGCTTTAAAGCCCCTTTTTTATGCCTGATAGTTTTTGAAACCAAAACTTATCCAGCAATTACATTTTGTTATTTTAAGTGTAAATAATTGATAATTATGGTTTTTATTCAATTCGCTTTAGCTGCTTATGCTAGTATCCGCGCCTCTCAAAAATAGCCAGTTTGGTTTTTCAAATCAACAAAGGATGGGCGATGCGTATATTGAAAACGGTAAGTTTATTTCTATTGTTTGCTGGGCAGACGGCATTGGCCACACCCAGTAACGATCCTGATGTATTGGCTCGTCGCGGTCAGCAATCTATAGTCTCCAAAACCCCTGCCACAGCACCAACGATTAGCTTAACCAAGCCAGCTGGTGGATGGACTAGCGCCATGCAGCTTCAAGTAGCGGGTAGTTGCTCAGACCCACAAGCTAATCCGATTGTAATTAATATCAATGGGGTTCGTTATTACGCTCAAAATAATAACGGCAGTTTTTCCCGTGCTTTTCCAGCGGCCAAGGGCAAAAACAGCATTATTGCGGAATGCGCGAATAGTGCCGGCAAAGCTAAAGCCTCAACCACGGTTGATGCTGTGATTTCGCCTATTCCTTTCAAAGTGGTTCTCACCAGCGATACCAATTCGGTCTACACCGATTTACACATTTATGAGCCCGATAACAGCCATGTTTATTGGGCTGATACCAACTCCAGTTCAGGCGGTATCTTTTTCTTAAATTCCGATGGCGAAAGTTTTGATCAAGCCGGTTACGGTCCTTATTTATATGTTCATCCTGCGCCACCGATTGGTGTGTTTAGGATTGATGCTAATTATTGGCCGGGCGGAGCGCTGCAACACACCTTGGCAAATTTGGACATTATTCTCGATGAAGGCTTGCCAACCGAATCCCATCGGCGAGTACAAAAGCCATTAGCAAGACCGGGCGAAACTCAGACTTTGGCTTATGTGGTGATTCAAGGCAATCGCCAGCCAGCTAAGATTTATGTCCCCAGCCAAGATGCTGAACGCGACATGCCGAATGAAGTGCGTGAATATATAAAGCACGAGCCACTGCGTGAAGGTGAAGATAACCCTGAGCTAAGCTATTTGTTGCCAGCCGACGAAAGCGCTTTGCGGCAAACGGTAACCAATATTGCCTTATTACAAGCTCATAAACCCAGCCCGCTATGGGAGCCTAAACAGCGCGATTGCGCCGGTTTAGTGCGCTTTGCCTATCGTACCGCTTTGGAACCGCGCGATGCGGCTCGTACATCTAAATTAGGTATTCCTAGCAAACTGAATTTGCCACCGTTATCCGATCATGCTCGCAACCTGTTTCCCAACTATCCGCAAATTTGGCAAACCCATGCCGATAGCAATAAACCGCAATATGGTTATTTTGCCGATGCAGAAACCCTAATCGGTCATAACTTTCGTCTTAAATCCCGCGAATTAGCTCAAGCGCGTTCAGGTGATTTATTGGTTTATCAAAAACCATTGGATCACGATGAGCCTTATCATCTGATGATTTTTGCTGCCGGACATCCCAATAATCTGGTGGTTTATCACAATGGCGCACAAGGCGCTGATGCTCAAGTCAGAGTGGTTAATGTTAGCCAATTGCTTGAGTCCCCTGATGCGGTTTGGATACCGCGTGCTGAAAATCCTTTTTTTCTTGGAGTGTATGAATGGAACCGCGTGCAACCTCAAAACGCCTGATCAGCCTTGGCCTAATCGCCACCTTAACCACCGTTGCCGCTGGTTTTTTTGGCTATCAATATTTAACCCGCTCCTCGTTAGCTAGTGTCTTAAAAGCCGATTTACCGATTTTGAATTTAACGGTGAAATTGCTGGATATAAATCAACAGCCATTAGATGCCACTGATTCCATCATCGGCTCAAATGATGAGCAAACCATAGACAGTAATCAGCAATGTTCGCTGTTAATCGGTGGTGATAGCGCTGAGCGTAGTTTTGCCTCAAGCGATGTCAGCCGTCCAGCAGAGTGTCCTAACCAAGCGCTTTGGTATGTTAAGACCCATCCGATTGCCTTGACGCTATCTTTTAATCAAGGCCAACAATTTTTGACTTGGTGGGATCAATCGGCAAAAGTTAAAAACTTAGTCGAAAACCGTTTTATACAGGGGCTGTTTTTTGGTTTTGCACAAAGCTTAAAAATCAAAGCCGAACAGCTGAAATTGGATGGTATCCAAGGTGAGTTTTTAACGCATTTACTGCGCGATGCGATTGCCGCCAATGCCCAGTTACATTACGACTTGGTTCATGCTGAACGCGGCTGGGTGTTAACTTACCAGCGCAGTCGCAGTGATTTTATTGAGCAAGCATTACCCGCCATGATGGGGCTATTGGCTACCAATGCCTATAAAGTCAATAAATTAGCAGAACCTATCGTGCAAGTGCGGGTGGGTTTACAACAGATTTACATGACCGAATACCAACAGCGCATTTATTTGGCACAAAGTTTGGAAGCCTTACTGAATGTTTTGGAAAGCTTGAAACCAACGCCAACCGATTCTGACGCGCCATTGAGTTTAATGGTTCGCGCTGAAGCTTTGGTTGATAATTTAGTGCCAGTTTTAGCCGGTCAACCGACTTGGAATCCACGGATAGATTTTGCCCTCAACGACCAGCAATTAGGCGTGATTAATTTACCATCGGGGCCTTGGCAATTGCCTTTGCATGACAAAATCTTTGAAGGGGTTTTAGCCAGTATTCCTCATGATGCTTTTGCGGCTTTGGCGACCAGTTTTCAAATATCACCGACTTTAGCGGTGGAAGATTGGCAGAACTTTGCTGTTGAAGGCCCTCAGGCAATCACCAATCAGACTGAGCCTGCGGGTTTAGCCTTAATTTGGGATTTTGAAAAAACCAGTCCTAGCGGCGCAATCGGCATCGTGATAGCCAACCCGACTAACCCTAAAGCAAGCGCTGCTTATCAACAATATCTCAAAAATAGCGGCTACAGTGCCGAATGCGCTGGTGGCAGTTTGTTTTTGATTGCCAGCTCACAAAGTTTGTTGAGTCGTATCAAAGATGCTTGTGCTCATCAGTCCTTGAGTCCTTTAGATTGGCAAAAAGGCAGTGAAAAATCACGTTTTTTGGCTTCCCAATTGGTGGCGTTTGTTAATCCTGGCGTAGCGATGCAGGAATTGTTTATGGCGGGTGGTGCTGTTGATAGTGCTGATGACAGTCTTGAACGCAACCAAAAACAGATTCCGCATTGGCAAGATGATTATCTAAAAGCCAAAGACAATATGCGTAAACAAGCCAATAGCTTATTTAATGATTTGCCGATTTTTAGCTATGCAGGACGAGCTGATGCTAATCCGGTGCGTTTGGAAGGTCGCGCCATTCAACAGGAGTTGGGTCAATGAGTAGAATGCAATCGCTTCAATTAACTGTCTTATTGATGTTATGCGGATTTTTTACCGCCACTTATGCGGGTAGTCCGTTCTATTTAACTGCCGAGCACAGCTTTACCGACAGTGAGCCAGTGACTATCCGGCTTGATTACACGGTGACCGACCAGCCAATGATGCTACGGGTGTTAAAAGCCAAGGATTTGGATAAGTTTCTCGATGGGCAATTTAATATCAGCCGCAGTTATGAGCCAGCGGTCAGCGAATTAAACCCCGGCTATTATTTTGCCAAGGGCTTGAATAAAGCCCAATCGCCGTTGCAGTTAATCCGTGATGTATTCAAACCGGATTTTCGTAATGCTTTGAAAGACAGCAATTTCAATCACGCGATTATCAGTCTTAGCGATAAACCGCTAGTCTCGGTACCCCAGCAATTACTGATTGCCGCACCGGTTGGTTTTCAGGTCATTAAAGAAAATTATCTGGATTTACAACACAATGGCGAAAAAACCCAAGATTTAGCATGGTGGTTTGAACAGGATGCGTGGAGTGATTCGCGCTATAAGACTCGGCAAATCAATTTGGAACAACTGCCCGATGGCATTTATTTAGTACAGGCGGTACAGGGTAAAACCGAAGCGCAATGTTTGATTCAAGTTAGTCACTTATCGGTTCAAGTTAAGCAATCCAGCGAGCAATTGCTGGTTCGAGTCATGAACCGCGATTTACAAGCCGTGGCTGGCGCTAAAGTCAGTTACCGTGATGGTCGAGGCGTTTGGCAAGCTTTAGCCGGTGTTACCGACGCGCTGGGTGAATTACGCTTCAACAACCCTGAAGGCGTGTTAGATGGAAAATTATTGGTCAGAGTTGAGTCGCCGAGTGTAAAAGCCGGCGAGTCGCCTTATACGGTCTTAACCTTGACCGATTTTTTACCCGCACAAGCCAAAGAACAGTCGGTGTTTGTGATGACCGATAGACCGATATTCAAACCCGGTGAAACCTTTAATTACAAAGGTATCGTTAGAGCATCTGATCATGGGCAATTAAAAATTCCAGCCTTTCAATCACGCGAAACTAGCGTTTCACTGTTAACCAGCAAAGGTGAAAGCACCGACTTATTGGACACTACTACGCTGACCGATTTTGGTTCGTTTTCTGGTAGTTTTACTTTGGATAATGCACAAGCACCGGGGCTTTATCAATTGTTGGCAGAAATTGATCACAAACCTTATGCCGGTGAATTTCGGGTTCGTGATTATGTGAAACCGAGTTTTTATCTGGAATGGTTGGAGCATAGCCAACAGGTGCAAGCCGGACAGCCATTTAAACTAAAGTTTCACGCTAAACGATACAGCGGTGGTGTGCCTCAGGCAGTTAAGTTTGAAGTGTTTTTATATCGCAAAAAATTTGAAGTGCCACAGTTTGTTGCTGATGCTGGCGCGGCTTTATCAGCCGGTAATGACTATTTTGGACAAGTCAAAACCGCGGCGCCGTTGAGTCAGCCGCAACGATTATTTAGTTCTACCGAAGCGCGTAATGCCGCCGAGTTGAGTAATCCTTGGGAAACTGCCGCGCAATTGGAAGCTAACGGCGAAGGTAATTTTGAATTTACTGTGCCAAGCAGCGATAGCGAAAAACCTAATCAAGAATGGGTGTACACCTTGATGGTTCGCGCTCAAGATCAAAACGGTAGCATGGCGATTTTGAGTGACAACCTTTATGCCACGCTATCCGAAGCCCAGCCGGCAATCCGTTTTAACAAAACCGTCGCTGCAGTTGGCGAGCAGGATTTGCAGTTATTTTTACAATCGAATTACGCCGACGGTAAACCAGCCGCTAATGCCGAAGGGGTAGTGGAAATTAGTCTTGATCAGCCTAGTAGTGATAAATCGGGTAGTGATAAACGCAGTTTAGTGAAATTACCTTTTGCTACCGATGCCCAAGGCCAACAGAAATTAGCGATACCAGCCTTGCAAAGCTATGGCCGATTGACAGCGATTGCTAAATTGGAAAGCTTACAAGGGCATGGCTTGTCGCATCCAGCGCAATCGCAAGCAGCCACTTTGATTGTCGCGGGTAATGGCGGTGAAGCGGTAGCTGATAACCCAGAGCTTGAGTTATACACCCCAACCACTATTCTCAGCCCCGGCGAACAAGCCAAAATCTTTGCTTTATTACCTAAAGCTTGGGGCAAACAGGAAGCCGGGCCGATTTGGGAAACCATTGCTGGCGAACGGATTTTTGATAGTCACGCCGTTCAGCAACAAGGTCGTAGCCGTTGGTTTGAAGTGACGGCAAAACCCGAGTACGGCACTGGTTTTTACCATACCGTGACCGTGCCAGTGGCTGGCGGTAAATATAAAGAACAAACCCTCGGTTTTCGGATTATTCCTAAAGAGAAGCGTTTGATGATTAATATCAAACCGGAAAAAGCCGAAGCCGAGCCTTTAAAGCCGACCAAAATCAGTGTCGAAGTCAAACGTGCTGATGGTAAACCGGCTGCCAATACCGAGTTGGCGGTAGCGATTGTTGATCGTTCGGTTTATGCGGTTCAGGCCGAGTTTCGTCCCAATGTGTTTGATTTTTTCTACCCCTTGCAACGTAACAATTTAGCCACTTTTTATTCTGATGAATTACAAGGCTATGGCTATGCTGATTTATTACGCAAACCTAACTTTGCTTTGAGTGCCTTAAAAAGTCAGAGCAAACTGGCTAAAAAAGCCATGCGTGATACTGCTGGTTGGTTTCCGCATGTCGTAACCGACGCCAATGGTGTGGCAACGGTTAATGTCGATATGCCAGCGAATGTCACCGAATGGCAAGTGACTGTGGTGGCCAGTGATAAAGAAGGGCGGATGGGTGAGAATACCGGACAATTCCGAACCGCCACTGACGTCAATCTTGATCTACTGGGCGCTCAATTTTTACGGCATGGCGATGAAGTTGAATTGGCTTTGAAATTGACTAATCAGCTAAATCAAGCGGTCAAAATCAACGCTGAGATTGAATTGTCTGACGCCTTGCAATTACAAGGCGGTGGCTTGACGCAACAAACCGAATTGGCGGCTAAAGGCGAAAAAACCATTCCACTGCGTTTACTGAGTGCTGAAACTGGCACAGAAGCCAGTGTTTCGGTGGCTTTAAATGCAGGCGCTAAAGTTAAAATTGGCGGTATTGAAAGCTTTGATATGCCTTTAAAACCCGCATCCTTAACTCAAATTTATAACAGCAAGTCGCAAGCCGAGCGTTTGTTATTTGATTTACCTCAATCTGGCCAGCCGCAACAATTAACCGTGCGGGTGAATTCCGGTTTACTCGGTGCATCGTTACAAGCCGCTGAGATGCTGGTGCAATACCCTTATGGCTGTACCGAACAATTAGCCCACAGCACGATTCCGAATTTGGTGTTAATGGATTTATTGAATCGTGCCAAGCTCAAGCCTGCTCAATGGGATGGGCTAATCGGTAAACTGGACAAAGCCCAGCGCAATGCTGAAGTGGGGATTCGTAAACTATTAGCTAATCAGAAAGAAGATGGCGGTTTCAGTTTATGGCCGAATGAGCCAGAAGCATCGCTGCCGGTGACGTTGATTGCGATGGAGGCCTTGTCTTACGCCAAAGATCTCAACGTGTCTGGTGCTGCGATGGCGTTTAGTAAGGCGCAAGATTGGTTGGCTACTCATGTCGAGAATCTGCCTGAATCGCAATTTGATGATTTTCTACTCGGTGGTTTTGCGGTCAGTGAAAACAGGTACAACGCGCCTTGGGAAAAACAAGCTAACTATGTGAAAACCATTGCGGCTAATCCACAGGCGAAAGCCAATGAAATGATTGCCGCATTGCGTATCTTAAGATGCTATGAAAAATTGAAATGGCATAGCTTTAATCAACAGCTTGGCAATAGTCAGCAATTGCGATTGGATTTAATCAATCGCTTACAGCAAGCATTGCAAACCATTGAGCCTGTGAGTTATCAATCACAAGCGTTGTATCAGCAACTGGGTTTCCGGTTTGGTTTACCGAGTTTAATTGCCGCTGGTTTAGGGGAATTAGAACTGGCGAAAGCCTTGCCTGTAGCGCTGGAAGCTAAATTGAAACGCCAATTGCTAGAGAGTCAGGAAAATGGCTATTGGCAATCGACCTATGAAACGGCAAAAGTGATTTTTAACGCACGAGCGATTTTGAACAAAGAAGCCGCGGCACATAGCAAACTGTCGAACAGCGCTGCGCTCAGCGTGAGCGGTAAAAATGCCGAGCCTTTGGGTCGATTAACCGCGATTCCGGGTGGTTATATTGGCCAATTCGATTTGGCTAAGGTGCAAGCGGATGTGTCTGAAATTCAGATTAGCAATCTCAAAGCCGACGATGTGGCCAGCGCTAGTTTGAGTGTTAGTCGGCCTTATGCTGATCTCAGTTCGCGAGCTAGTGGTCTTAGTGTTGAACGACAGTTGTACCGGATTACCCCTAAAGGCCACGAGTTGCTGGATAGTCAGCAAAGCCTAAAGCTTGGTGATTTGGTAGTCAGCGAAGTCAAGGTTAAACGTCTAGTCGATAACAGTCAGGTTAAACAAGGCAGTGAGTTTGTGGTGATTGATGATGGCATTCCTTCATTGGCTGAAGCAATGGAAAATGATCAAACCTATTTGGCTGATGCCAAGCTGAAACCGAAAGATGACAGTTATTGGGCTTTGATTAAGCAAACTTTGCGTTATCCAGATCGTACCGAGCGAGTGGCTAAATTGACTCAAGGAGGCGAAATCCAGTTGTATCAGGTTTGGCGGGTTAATCGCCCTGGTTCTGCGGTAGTACCACCGGCAACGGTTGTTGATATGTATCAAGCCAGCCAGCAGGGTAATACAGCGGCTTTACGGGTCAATGTTGCAAACTAAGTGTTTTGCTATCTGGCGCTGGTTTTTGAAGCGCTTATTGCTAAAACCAGCGCAGGGTCGCTTATATGATTTGGGTGCGGCAGTGTTGTTTTTTGGCGCACTGGCGCAACAAGTTGAATTGCAAAAAACCGCTGATTTAGCCTTGAGCGAATTAGCCGCTCAAGGCTATCAAATTCCCAGCGAAGCCGAACCGCTGAAAATTTTTCCAGCGTTAACCGCGGGCGATTTTAGTGGCCAACATGCTGGCGCTTGGCGGCCAGGAGCGATTTATTTACGCTATCCAGTACCGCTGCCGTTCGATGTCAAAGTCTATTTACGCCATGAAATCTTTCATGAAGTCAGTTACCGCAGTTGTGGCGGCAAACTCCCGCTTTGGGCCGAAGAAGCGGCGGCAATGCGTTTTAGTGGTGAGTTGAATCATGTCGATGTTGGCGCTTGGCCGGATGATGGGGAATTGCAGGGCTTAAAAAATCATATTCAACAAGGTGCGGAACTGAATAGTAGTGACAGGCGTTTATTGCAGCGCTTATTAGTCGATAGTGATTGGCCGTCACAACCCTGTGCGATTGCTCCAAAACTCCAGACTTTGTTAGCAAATAATCCGCCATCCAGTGCCAGCAGCGCTTATCTGCTAATCAATTTAGTCTCAGGGCGAATACTGGAGAGCAGCGGAGATCAAAATCAAGCATTTCCCTCCGGTTCATTATTAAAAATTCCCTATGCCGCGGCTTTAAATCAAGCCTTGCCAACGGCTATTGCGGAAGAATTAGCCAATAGCGATACCGATAAATTGTTGAATCGTAAAGTCGCTGTGCAAGGTGATTTACATCATTTGCTGTTATCGACAATTAAACACAATCTCGCCGTTGATCAGCCGCAACAGAGTCAAGATTGGCGAGTTTATTTGGGGGAAAGAGCGGCTGATGGCAGTTTTCCAATTCAGGCTAATTTGCCGGAATTGGCGCTTAGCTTACGGGCGGCTTTATTAGCTAAGCCCGATTATTTTCGCGGATTAACCCAAAATGGCTTTACGCCAAGCTCGACTTTAGCCAAGCAAAATCAGGCCGATAAACAAGGCTTACAGCAACTCCAAGCACTGAGCAAAACCGGCACCGTATCGACAGCCAAAGGACAGGTATTGGTCGGGCATTTAATGGTGGCTTGGCCGGCCGAGCATCCGGTGTATTTGGCGGTATTTCGCCAAGCGGAAACCAAAGGCGCGGCAATTTTGGCGTATGCGGCAAAATATTTGAAAACTTGGCAACAGCGTTATCCGGTTAATTGGGCAACGGTGCGAGTGCGTTTATTGACGCCTGCGCCGCGTGACAGTTGGCAGCCGATTGCCGATTGTCCTGAGCTGAGTAGTGGATTAGCGCATTTCACGCTTTGTGGGCAATATCGAATCATCGCCAATACTAAAAACAGTCGTAGCGAGCGCCTAGTCAATGGTGTGCTTTATCAGCCAGCCGATCAAAAAGCGTTGATATTGGAAACCGATTTAGCCAGTTATGTGGAAGCGGTGGTGTCTGCGGAAGCCGAGCAGTTAACTGGTCAAGCCCGTGAAGCGATGATTGCGGTGGTTGCTTGGAATGCCAGACACGGTAATCATCGTCATATCGAAACCAATGCCTTGTGCGACACCACCCATTGCATGGTGTTTTTAGGCCAAGATGCCGATAAAAAGCCACTTGCCACGGTCAAGATCAATGCTGAATTAGTGGCTTGGTTAGATGAGTTGGCGCAGCGGCAGCATTTGAATTGGTTGTCATTTGCTAATGGTGGCGATCAAACTTGGCAGAAACAGTTAACGATAGCGCAGATAGCGACAGCGTTTAAAGAGTCGCAGATTTTGGAGATTCGTCGTGAGCGTCGCAAAGACCAACAGATTTTTGTGCATTTGCTGTATGCCGACAGCGAAGAAACTATTAGCTGTGAAGTGTTTCGTAATACTCTGAAATTACCGTCTTGTCCCGATGCGATTAGTCGCTTAGCTGAGCAGCAGGCTTGGTCTTTTCAAGGCATTGGTGTGGGGCATGGCGTGGGTTTGTCATTATTACAAGCCCAAGCGCTGGCAGAGCAAGGTTATAGCGCCAAGCAGATATTGCAGGATGCTTATCATTAGTTGTTGCGAAGTTGTTCAATATTGAAATGCACCGCCAACCAAATCGTTTCCGTTTCATCAGTCGTCCACTCAACCCGATGCAAACAATGGGCTTTAATCAGCCAATAATCGCCACTTTTCAGCGTCACCGATTCCGCATTCGCAAAGCCCACCCGCGCTTCGCCTTGTAACAGCAACACCCATTCATCATCGGCTTGGTCGTACCAAAAATCATCAGGGCTGCGATGACCTTTGGAAACGATGCGCTCAATGCGTAGATTGCTGGCGCTAAATAAAGTTTGGATTAACTCATCGGGTAAATCGGCGGGAATATCAGCAAACAGATTGCCCATTAGCCCTGCACCAAAACCCAAGGTCTAATCACCACCGCCCACACTTCACTATCATTTTGATACCAATCGCTGGCTTGTTGATCGGCCACCGGCGCGACTAAACCGGCCTTGAGCCATTGTTCCACTTGGTTTTTATTATCGACAGAAAATTGAAAAGCCACCTCGACCAAATCCAACTCAGCCGCGACCGAAATCGCCAAGCCAGCGGCAAAAAAGCGTTGTAATTCTTTCCAAGCAATTTGTGAGGTTTCCAGATTAACTTTGGCTTTTTCCAAAGCGATTAATTCATCAGACATTTACATTTTCCGGTTTTGAAGGGATGTTGTAGTATTCACGGCTATTTTATCGCAACCCTACTATTCAGGCATTGGGAGCTGTTCATGTCATTACTTTCATCATTTACCAAACGATCCACTTTAGACTCGGCTGTTAAGCAAGTCGCAAAAGCCCGTAAAAGCGAAGCGGCGCTGGCCGAGCAGCTTTATAAAGGCGCTTATCAAGGCTTTGCCAGCGTCATCGCTGACAACTTGATCGTTTCCGAAGCCTTGTATAACTGGGGTTTTGCTTTATTACACGAAGCTGAAATTCAACCTAAAGAGCAAGCGGTAGAAACTTTAGAAGACGCGATTTCTAAATTTTCATTCTGTTTACTGACTGCGCCCAATTATCTTGGTGCGGCAATTGATGGTGGCGTGGCGTTTATGGAATTAGCCCGATTAAGCGCCGAAGAGCCTTCAAAACAATATTTGTATTCGATGGCTAAACAGTTTTTTGAAAAAGCCGGCAGTATTCAAAAAGGTAGCGCGGCTTATAACTTGGCTTGTTTGTATGCTTTAAGTAACGACCATGAAGCCTGTTTAGTCGCGCTAAAACAAGCTAAAGATCACGGTAGCTTGCCGGATGATGCGGTGATTTTGGCTGATGCGGATATGGCATCGGTGATTGAACAAACATGGTTTAAAGAGTTTCTGGTCGAAGCGCGTAAAAAACCTGAGTTAGAAGAAAAAGCCGCTAAAGAACAGCAAGAAGCTATTAGCTATGAACCAAAATTGAATTTAAGAAAAACCGAAGATTTTGATTATTATGCGAAAGATGAAAAATAATTAATTTTATTATCTTATGTCGGGTTGGCAATAAACTAACCCGACAAATCTCGATATAAATCTAACGATAATCGATATTCATAATAATCGGCAATCCTTGTATAAATCCCTTTTCATCATATTTAACTCGCAATTCGGTTATTTTCTCAGGTAGTTTTTTATACAGCACCGCCGCTGTATTGGTAAAAGAAACCCCTATCCAAATCTCGCTATTAGCAGAAAACTGCCAACTGGCGGTTGTTTGTAAATCCTTTTTATTCGTTTTAATGTTCGGTGCTAATGACGCCTGCTGATCTGGATGGCCGTCATAAACCGTCACACCCACCACTTGATGCTCATTCTCGCCAATCGAAGCCTCCCAGCCAGAAGGTTTGGCGGTAATCGTTTGCGTGGTTTTTATGGCGGTTGGTAACTCTAGTTTTTGCCAAGTATCGGCGGCGAAAGTGGGTAAGGGTGATAATAATAAAATGGTGGATAAAACGAATGTTTTTGTTTTGATCATGGTGTACGGTAGTTAGACAATTTAATTGGTTAATAATTTTGAAATTCTTAGCAAGGATTATCAGTCCCTACATCTGCCAAATGCAACCGATATTTCTATTTAGTTTTATGTCATAGGGTGGAAGATTTTAAAAACCATATAAGGTGTTGAATATAAAGAAATTAAGTTGGGTAGGTTGGGTTGCGCTCTATCTAGCGAACCCAATCTACTGGGCTTAAATCAATTTAATAACAATTAATTTCCTTTAAGTTTGATCCTGTTTTTTCTTTTATTCGAAAAATGCCAGATTCAGGGATATCTATTGCATATTTAAAATCCATAATATCTTTTAAATTAAAGTTATTTTTCATTGCATCATGAATACGATTAAGCGAGAGTTGGAAACAAGCGTAGGCTCTATCTAATTTATCAATATCATTTAAATCTTTACTCCGCTCATATAGAATCCCTAAATGATAAGGCGCAAAGGGGCTACCATTTTTTGAGGCTTTATTAAGCCATAAAATAGCTTCTATAGGATTTTTGCATGGCTCATTTGTTCCAACATTATCACAATGATTAATTGCAATAGCTATTTGGGCTCCCTCAACACCATCATGAGCAGCTTCTTGTAACAATCGATTTTCAATGTCTTTATTTAATGCTTTCACTTGCCCCGATCCACTGAGATTTACTGCATGCCATTTTGCAATAGAACTCCCTTCTTTAGCTGCACATAAATAATTTTTCATAGCGTTATCAAACCAATAAGTAGGATCTCTCTCATCATTTGAGAAGCGATTGCCTTCTTGTTCATTTAATTCTGCATCATATAAACATTTCTGAGCCTTCATACTCAATATTTCAGCGTGTATAATCTGCGTGCTAAAAAACATAAAAACAAATATAAAGTATTTCAAAATATATTAACCATTTAAACTGGTGGTAGTCCGGTAGATTGGGTTGCCTGCTTTCGCAGCCCAACAAAGGCTTTATTATTGCCCAATACCTGTAGCTCTGCTTAGGTGTTAGTATACTTGGTAACTTGGTCTTCGATTGTTGGGTTACGCTCTATCGAGCGAACCCAATCTATGGGACTGGACGAGTTCAGCATGAGTGTATCCATTAAATGCCATGTAGTCTTGAATTAGATTGATAGCAGCATGACCAGGTCATCATTGTACTCATAACGTTCCTTTGCCATGGCGGCTGCAATGGCTGTTGCGGAAACACCCAATGTTTTAGCAGCCTGTTCAATATTGGATTTTTCACTGATAATCCATTGAAAAGTTTCTTCATCATATTGCATGATTTATCCTCCGTTCTGTTGTTTGCATAAAAACAAATACCAATTGTCTTCAATAGGGCGTAATAAACATTGGTTATAAACCCAGTTATCGGGCCAATGATTATCTAGTTGATCCTGTAATATAAATGATCGCCTTCCAGACTTATTGAGATTGTCAAGCGCTGACGGTAAACCATTGACAATATTATCTGGAGAGTAAATATAGCCCTTGGTTCTAATTACCCATGGCCACCTTTTTTTGGATTCCTCATCCAAGCCTTTAATAAACATAGTACTAGCAACATCAAACTTCCATGACTCGCTATTATCTCGCCGGTAGTCGACCAACGCTTCGGGATGATAGATATTGAATTTTTTAATCCATTTTTCGTTTGTCTCCCCTGTATAACTAAGATGTTTAGCCTGGCGAACCAGAATCTCTAAATCCTCATTATTATTGAACTGATCAATCAGATATTGATCAGATGGTAATTTTTTAAAAGTATTTTTTGGATGATAATTTAAATAAATATCCCAACATTCAAAGAAATTACTCGGCTTTATACATTCACCTTCCTGATCTATATTCCAGATAGGGTAGTAAGCTATTACGGTTATTAGCGCATAAGGCACAAGGCTTAATAACCAACTGACGCTGAGCAGCACATGCCGCTCTGAATGATGGTTATTCATCTACCCCCCAACCCGTAAAGTCGGATACCCTACACCGCGATACGATGCGCTAACTTTGGAATCCCTATAGGATGTGCCGACGTTAGGAGGCGCATCGCTCGCGTTACTCGTGCCATTCAATTGATTCATACCCATTACCTCACGACTGAATTTCATGTTCATTGGACGGATGGCGATTCTTTGCCGTTGATGAATTGCATTTTGAATTTGTCTTTGTCTTTGCCCCCAACCACCGGACAAAACCATCCCCAACCGGTTTGTGCCGGTTTGGCTGAGTTGTTTTTGTGAGGATCGAAACAGCGGATCCGTGCCGTGTGTCATGCGGTACTCCTTGGGGGATAACAGTATCTACGGAACTCCTTATTATTTTAATTTCATAATACCAAAATACAAAAAAAATCCCCCACCAAAAACCATATAAACTGGTTGGCCATACACACCAAATTCACTGTATAAAAAATATGTAAACCAACCCCATCTACCATGAAAATCTGGTTTATATTCATCGATATTAAAAATATTATCTATTCCAGAAAAGAGAGCAAGTAGACCAATAGAAATCAAAAGAAAACCAATATTTTTATTACTTTCGTCCTTATACGACATAACACCTTCCTGTCAATAACAAAATACATTCCATAAGTCGAGGTTGGGTTGCGAACAGCATGCAACCCAACCTTGTATTATCAACCCGTGTTTTTCAAAAGCTTTAATTCATGTATAAAGCCCCTCGAAACACACCTGAGTAACCCTCAGGTTCGGGAAACTGGA
>CAIXED010000039.1 GCA_903918375.1 uncultured Pseudomonadota bacterium
ACCGATTACCATCGCGCTGGTGGTGTTGGCGTGTGAGTTAGAGGCATTGCTGTAACGACCGCCGGTTGATAAACACAAACCTTTGCTATCGAAATACGAACAGTCGTAAGTTAAGCTGTTGTTGATGGTGCCGGTTTGGATAGCGTAGATGCCTTGGAGAGCCGCGACGTTGGCTTGGAGGGCGGCTTGGGTTTCTTCGGCGGAGGGGCCGGAGTTTAAATAGCCTAAAAATAACGCCCAAGTTAATGACTCTGATTGATCTGATGAAGAGCCTACAATGCTGCCGTTATAGGTATACCAAGAAACCCAAGGTTGAGATACTCTAGTCGCAAATAAAGGGCCAGTAGGACCAATAAAAAAGTGATTTGGTGTTCCAAGATTTTCTTGTAAAACATTTGCAAGTGATCTGGCTAATCCACTATCACCCCACCACGGATTAGCTTTTAATGTTAAAGATATATTGCTATAACTATCTGTAACAGTTGTAAGGTTGTAAGTTAATCCATTGGCAGTAACAGCATAATCGGCTTCAGCAACTAAGCTAAAAGTGGCTAAAAATCCAATTCCGAAGTTACGGATTACTCTTTTGTTCCTTGGAATCATAAATATCCTCTTGTTATGTAAAACTTAATTTGGTGCATTCCATTCACCAAACCAGAAGTTTGCTGGTAAATGGTGGATAAAAAGCCCCGAAGATCGGATGATCAACGAGGCTTTTTACAAACGGTTTAAGACTTAGAAACCCATTGTGTAAGTCAAATAGGCCATTTTGGTATCAACTGATTGGAACGATTCCTGTCTATAGATACCGGTCAAACCAATACGGTGGCCTTTAGCCAAGTCGTATGACGCACCAAACGAGGTTGCCAAGCGGCTTTTTTGCATATTTGGGTTGAAATCAATACTGGTCAAACCATCCAAGCCGCTTGCTGTATAGCGGCTGGTGTAGTTATGCATGTCTTGTTCCAAACCAGCACTACCCTGCAGACCAATTTGGTCGGTCAATTTACCCGAAGCACGTAAACCAACTAACGCCGTTAAGCTTTCTTGATTTAAACCCGAATAGCTTAATGGTGAGATTAAATCGGCTTGTTCGGTATAAGCTGATGTAGAAACCGAAGTATGACGAACGCCCAAGTAAGGCGAGGCAATCCAGTTAGGTGTAACTCTAAAGCCATAGCTCAAGGTGCCTGAACCTGACAAAGTATCGATACCGGTTTTGCCATAACCTAATTCAGAAGTACCTACCGCGACGCGATTGATGTCGAGATTGCTGTTGTTATAACCAGCGGCCAGTTTGGCTTCAAAACCGGTTTGATCTGGGTTGTCGTTCCAGACTGCAAACACACCTAATAATGGCGTATTGCTGCTTAATGAAGCGACGCTACCCGCTTCGGTGTTATAGAGGTTTTGATCAACATAACCACCGATACGAGTGTGCTCGTCTACACGGTAACCACCAATCACCATCGCACTGGTAGTATTAGCGTGTGAGTTAGAAGCGTTGCTGTAACGACCACCGGTTGATAGACAAAAACCTTTGCTGTCGAAATACGAACAATCGTAACTTAAGCTATTGTTGATGGTGCCGGTTTGAATCGCATAAACGCCTTGTAATGCTGCAGCATTGATACGTAATGCTGCTTGGGTATCTTCAGCATTGGCGGTTAGGGTTAAGTAAACATTGTTGTCATCGTAGTTAAGCAGATAGCCAAACCGTGAAGGTTGTAAGGATTGAATCCCAGTAAAGCGACCTGTAATACCATTAGCAGCGCTTAATAAAGTCCAGCGAGACGGTCTTAGCGCATTACCTGCAAAGCCTAAATCACCACTCAAATTAGCTTGGCCATCCACATTTAATAACTGGTTGCTTGTTACAACGAGATTGCCTGTGTTTGTAAAGTTACCGACTAGATTAACTTGCTGGGCTGCTTGGCTAATGTCAAAAGTACCGTTATTGGTCACATTGTGAGAATTAGCAATCGAAGCATTTTGTCCCACCAAAGCCAGCGTTGATCCTGCATCTACTGTTGTTGGGCCTGAGTAGGTATTAGCCGCAGTTAGCGCTAAAGTACCACCGCCTTGTACGACAATATCACCTGGTTGAACACCATCAACAATCCCATTATTGATAACGGTTGTTGTACCTTGTGCGATATTGAAGGTTGGGTCGCCAGATACGGTGATTTGGTTATTAATGGTTGTGTTTTCGAAGACCGATAACTTCGCCGATTGATTTTGACTACCGACCAAGTCTAATTGGCTGGTACCCAGTGCATTGGCATTGTTGATTTCTAACTCTGCACCCGCATTAACCTGAATACCGCCATCGATACTGTTGTTACCGGTTAAAACCAAAGTACCTTGGTTAACGGTAGTTCTACCGTGGTAATCATTATCAGCTGTTAATACAAGTTTGCCGATATCATCGACAGTTAAACCACCAAGACCGGTGAATTTACCGATAATTTGGTTTATGGTATTAGCGCTAGGCGCCAAAATTGCGCCATTTTGGTTAATTGTAAAGTTGGTTTGTACTTCGCTCTCGTTATTCAAGATTAGTCTTCCACCATCAAACACGGGTTGAAGATTAGGGTTTTGTAGAAAGTCAGCTAATGTATGATTAGTGGTGGTTAAAGTGGTTTCTTTAGGTTTGGTTTCGCCTAATTCATAAATCCTTAATCCTGATGGCATCATAGATGAATCAGGATTTTTATTATCGGAACTAAAGCCAAAGCCAAATTGATTGCCTGCTTGTAAATCAAACGAAATTTTTGTTATTCCGTAGTCACTACTATTATTTAAATTAAGAAATTCTGATAAAAAATACTTAGTAGAACCAATAAAGTAATAGGGAGTTACACCGCTATTCTGCCAATTCATAGCACTATAGTTGTAAACTCCAAAATCAAATTTAGTTGCCCCAGAAGCTGTAGAGTAAATATCAAAACCAGAATTAGCATTGGAAGACGAATTCATAGATTGATACATACTTAAAGATCCGCTTACTTGCACATCACCAATTTGATATGGATAATTATCTACATAAACTTGCCCAATGTTATCTGGGTTAAGGTAATTAAAATCAAAACCATTAAACATCCATTCTGCATAGGCATTTGATGTATAACTAGCCGCGCCTAACAACATAGTCAACGGCAGTGCTTTAGCTAAACCGGCCAAGTTTCTGCGTCGTTTACCGTTTGATTGTCCTTGACCAACACTGTTAGTCGCTAATTCTGATGCCACCACTAGTGCGCCAAGTTTTTTGTTAAAAACCAATTTGAAAATATTTTTATTCATTGCTTGTTCACCTTGTGCCTTTGTTGATGAGAGGTGTCAGAGAAATCAAAAAAATTGACTCACATAACGAGATGGTCTGACATGGTTTGTTAAAATATGTAAAACATTGTTTGTCATTTTATTCACAGTGTTGTTTAAAATATACAGTTATTGCCGACCAAATCCGACCAAATGCGACATTTGTTAACTCTGTTTCCCTTGCTATCCCTATTTATGCTGTTTTCAAAATCAGGCTTAAAGCCGCTCTTGATGGTTTTAGTATTTTTAAGCGCTAGTTGGCCGCTTCATGCTGTAGCGATTGAGCTACAGCATGGAATGGATAGGCTTAATCCAGCCTCGGTCGTTGAGTTTATTGAAGATAGCGACGGACAATTGACGTTGGCGGCGATATTGACCGACCCCAGTATCGCGGCTCGCTTTAAACCAGCGCCGATCAGTGGTCGAGATATTAATTTTGGTTATTCCGCTGCCAGTTATTGGTTACGGCTGCCTTTAAAGCGTGAGCCAGAGTTGGCGGCGAATGCCGTTTTGGAGCTGATGTATATCTATATAGACAAGATCGAGTTTTATGCGCCGGGTAAAGCGCCAGTGATTACTGGCAGTGCCTATCCGTTTAACACTCATCCCATTGCTAATCGCTTTTATGCCTTTCCAATTGAATTAAGCACCCAGTCACAATATTTTTATTTTCGGATTCAATCGGAAGATGCGTTAACGGTGCCTTTAGCGATTTGGCAGCTTGATAAATTTAGCGCCGATAGCCAGCAAGATTACATGCTGCAATCGCTTTATTACGGCGGTGTTTTGGCTTTAGCCTTGTATAACTTGTTGTTATTTTGTTCGCTAAAAGAGAAAACTTATTTGTATTACAGCCTGTATGTCATCACGCTGGGCCTTGGGATGTTGGCTGGTAATGGTTTGGGCAAGCAGTTGATTTGGCCTGATTTTCCGGCTTGGAATCGGGTGTCACAATCGACGATTTTGAATGTTACCAGTGTGTTTGCGATTTTATTTGCCCAGAGTTATTTACAAACCCAACGCCGAACCCCTAAAACTCATATTTTTCTTAATTTGTTAATGATTGCATTTGGTTTAGTTGCTGTTTTATTAGTGCTTAGTATTGATTGGGCTTATTCGATTGCTGGATTATTAAATGTGATGTTGGGTTTGTCGTTGCTGTTTGGTAGCACGATGATTGTGACGCCAATCAGGCTGATTTACGCTGGTCAGAGTGGTTACCGTTATTTTTTACTAGCTTGGGGTGTTTTGTCGTTGGGCGTTATGGTTGCTACGTTTCGCTTTTTAGATTGGCTGCCGACCAATGCTTTGACTGCTTATGCGGTGCAAATTTCGTCTGCGTTTGAAATGTTATTTCTTGCATTCGCTTTGGCGGATCGAATTCATCAAGAAACAAAGTTAAAACAGCAATCTCAGAATGAAGCATTAAAACTTAAACAATCCATGCTTAAAACTTTGGCTATTTCCGAGCAAAATCTTGAGCGGCAGGTTAAAGAAAGAACGTTGGCTTTGGAATCATCGCTTGCGAATGAAAAACAAATCCGCATTCAATATATTCGTTTTGGTGCTTTAATTTCCCACGAGTTTCGTAATCAATTAGCGATTATTCGCAGTCAGTTGTCGGTAATTGAAAAGGAGTATAAACAAGGCATTGTTAAACTGGATAAAAGAATACCTATTATTAATTTAACCATTAATCGTTTGACGAGTTTATTTGATAAGTGGTTGCAAGATGGAAGGTTAAATGATGATAGTCATGTTTTAACCATTGATAGGGTTGATATTACTGCTTGGTTAAGAGATTTGATCGAACAATATCAGGCTATGCAACCTGAACATCAATTTCAGCTTAAATTAAATCCAATGGTGATGGAGCTCTTTGCAGACATTGATTTATTAACCATGGCATTAAAGAATTTAATTGATAATGCTTGTAAATACTCGCCAGCGGATAGTTTAATTACAATTGAAGTTCGTCAGCAAGACAGAATGGTGGGCATTGCGGTTATTGATCAAGGCTTGGGAGTTGCAGTTGAGCATCAGCAACAAGTTTTTACTGATTATTATCGAGTCAATCCCGAAAGCCGTGTACAGGGTTTGGGGCTTGGGCTTAGTCTGGTTAAGCGGATTGTCAATCGGCATGGAGGTCATATTGAGTTAACTAGCGTACTGGGGTGCGGTAGTTGTTTTTGTATGTGGTTAAAAAACAATAGAGATAATTATGCTGATTCAACAAGCTAACCTTGCCCATATTTTGGTCGTTGAAGATGAGCCCGCTTTGCAAGAAGCGATGGTTAGCTATCTTAATTTGTCGGGATTTATTGCTGATGGCGTTGGTAGTGTCGCTGGCGCTAAAAGTTGGATGCAGACTCATCGAATTGATATTTTGGTATTGGATTTAGGTTTAGCGGACGGTGATGGATTGACGTTATTGAAGGAATTCAAACTAGATGATAAAGGTTTAATTATTACCACTGCGCGTAGTGAACCATCTGACCGTTTAACGGGTTTAAAAGCGGGGGCAGATGCGTATTTAATTAAACCGCTAGTATTGGAGGAGTTAATCACAATTATTCAAAACTTAAGTCGGCGATTAAATATAAAACCGATTAAATCATGGAGCCTTGATACATCCTGTTGGTTACTTGAATCACCTGATAATGAGACTGTTAAGTTAACTATGTTGGAAATGGCTTTCTTAGGTTGTTTGGCTGCTTCGCCTACTGAGCTTGTTTTAAAAGACAGTTTAATTATGGCTTTGGGAGAGGACCCTTTGGAGTATGACCCGCGGCGAATGGAGATTCTAGTTCGCCGGTTGAGAACAAAAGTCAAAAACACCTTAGATTGTGATGTACCGATTGAAACTGTGCATGGTCGCGGTTATGTGTTTGCAGGTTTAATTACCAAAAAATAAGATTTTAAGCAGCGATTAGAGTAAAGGCTTGGCGCACCTAATAGACTTATGAAAGATGAAACGCACTTCAGTGCTAGGCGGTTTATCAACCCTGTTTTGCTATAATCCCGCACTATTAGTTTTTACATTCTTTAATTTATGAATTTTCCTACCATCGAATCTTTTGTTGGCAACACGCCTTTGGTGCGTTTGCAGCGTCTACCGGGTGAAACCAGCAACACTATTTTGGTAAAGCTTGAGGGTAATAACCCAGCCGGTTCGGTTAAAGATCGCCCTGCCTTAAGCATGATTCAACACGCTGAAGCGCGTGGCGATATTAAACCCGGCGATTGTTTGATTGAAGCAACTAGCGGCAATACCGGGATTGCTTTGGCGATGGCGGCAGCGATTAAGGGCTATAAAATGATTTTAATCATGCCCGACAATATGAGCGCTGAGCGGATTGCTTCGATGAAAGCGTATGGCGCGGAAATTATCTTGACACCAGCGGCAGGCAGTATGGAAGGGGCGATTGATTTAGCCAGAGCCATGCAAGCCGAGGGCAAAGGTTTGATTCTCGATCAATTCGCTAATTCTGATAACCCTTTAGCGCATTACGAAAGCACAGGGCCAGAAATCTGGCGCGACACTCACGGTAAAATCACCCATTTCGTCAGCTCGATGGGCACTACGGGCACCATCATGGGCACATCGAAGTATTTAAAACAGCAAAATCCAGCAATTCAAATTGTTGGTGTGCAGCCGGAAGGTGATTCTAAAATCCCAGGTATCCGCCGTTGGCCGCAGGAATATTTACCGAAAATTTACGATGCAACACGGGTTGATCGGATTATCGATGTTGATCAATTGTCTGCGGAAAACACCACCCGCGATTTGGCGACAAAAGAAGGAATTTTTGCCGGCATTTCATCGGGCGGGGCGGTTTATGCGGCGTTGCAATTGTCCAAACAAGTCGAAAATGCGCTGATTGTGGCGATTGTTTGTGATCGCGGTGATCGGTATTTATCGACTGGGGTTTTTCCAAACTAACTTTTAACAGTGGTGGTATCTCCCCATCTATCATTATTAAGATGTTGGGAAAATTTGGAATGATGAAAGGCATTGCCCAGTAGGGTGGATAAGCGCAGCGTCATCCACCATGTTGGCCTTCGCGGTGGATGACGCTGCGCTTATCCACCCTACGTAATTTTCAGGAAAATGTAACTTGCTTATTACTTATTTAATTTTATCCAGCTTCATACTTAACCAACTCAAACATGGCATATAAGAAAAAACTCCCGCTAGACCCAGTCAACACGACCATTGAATCTTTAGCCCACGATGGCCGTGGTGTTAGCCATGTTAATGACAAAGTGGTATTTATCGACGAAGCCTTACCGGGCGAAAACGTCGATTTCGTTTACACCGATATGCGCCGTGATTATGCCGAAGGTAAAGTGGTGCAACTGCATAGTCGTTCACCGCAACGAGTTGATCCTAAATGCGCGCATTTTGGTAGCTGCGGTGGCTGTAGCTTTCAGCATGTTGCTGACGAAGAGCAAATTAAAATTAAACAAGAATTGCTAAAAGAGCAGTTTAAACGTATCGGTAAAGTCGAAATTCCTGAAATTTGGGAAGCTTTAACCGGCCCACATTGGGGCTACCGCCGTAAAGCGCGGATGGGTGTCAAATATGTGGCGAAGAAAGGTCGGGTTTTGGTGGGCTTTCGTGAACGTCGCAACCCGTTTTTAGCTGAGATTGATAGCTGTAAAGTGATGTATCCCTTGATTGGCGAGAATTTGCTGGCTTTTGGCGAGATGATTGCTCAATTAACCATTAAAGACAAAATCCCGCAAATCGAAGTGGCGATTGGTGATAACGAAGTGGTGTTGGCGTTTCGGGTTTTAGAGCCGCCAACCGAACAAGATAAACAAATCTTGCGTGATTTTGGTCGTCAGCATCAAATCAGTATTTGCTTACAACCCAAAGGCCCAGACACCATAGCGCCATTAGACGGTGAGCCAGAAGTCATTCCTAGTTATACCTTGGCCGAGCAAGGGGTTAAATTTAATTTCAAACCGGCGATGTTTACTCAGGTTAATTATGAAATTAACCAAAAAATGGTCACTCGCGCTTTAGATGCTTTGGAATTAACGGCTGAAGATCGGGTGTTGGATTTGTTTTGTGGCTTGGGCAATTTCACTTTGCCATTGGCGACCAAAGCCGGTTATGTGGTTGGGGTAGAAGGCGATTTACCGTTGGTTAATCATGCCCGTGAAAACGCACGCTTAAACAACTTGGACAATGTTGAGTTTCATGCCGCTGATTTAACTAAAGATGTTCGTGATCAAGCTTGGAGTAAACATAAGTTCACCAAAGTGTTGCTCGATCCGTCCAGAGCCGGTGCTTCAGAAGTGTTACATAATTTTAAACATTGGCAGCCAGAACGGATTGTTTATGTGTCTTGTAATCCATCGACTTTGGCGCGTGATGCCGGCATTTTGGTCAATGAATTGGGTTATAAACTGGTGAAAGCAGGGGTGATGGATATGTTCCCGCAAACCGGTCATGTCGAATCAATTGCTTTGTTCGTGAAAAAATGAAATCCAGCTGCGACTTCTATTTAGATATTTCGATTGCCGATCAGCGTTTATTGGTGATTGACGGTCAACAAGTGGTCGCAGCTTATCCGGTTTCAACGGCAAAAAATGGCCCCGGCGAATTAAAAGGTAGCGAATGCACGCCGACTGGTTGGCATCAGATTCGCGCCAAAATTGGTGATGCTGCGCCGATGAATAGCGTTTTTGTGGGACGGCGGCCAACCGGTGAAATTTACAGTCCTGAACTGGCTGAGCAATATCCAACACGCGACTGGATTCTCAGTCGGATTTTATGGCTGGGTGGTTTGGAAGCGGGTAAAAATCGCTACGGCAAGGTGGATAGCTCTTGGCGTTATATCTACATTCACGGTTGCCCCGATCAGGAAATGCGCGGCGAACCGGCTTCGCATGGTTGTATCCGAATGCTGAATGCCGATGTCATCGCCTTGTTTAATCAAGTCACAGCAGGTTGTAAGGTGTGGATTCATGTCTAATCGGCGGGTGGTATTGGGAATTGAATATGACGGCACCGCCTATGCCGGTTGGCAATGGCAAACCGGTCGTACCACGGTGCAAGGCGAGTTAGAAAAAGCGCTGAGCAAAATTGCCAATCAAGCGATTACCGTTAATTGCGCTGGCCGTACCGATGCGGGTGTTCATGCCTTTGAACAAGTGGTGCATTTTGACAGCCCCGTCGAACGTGATTTACAAGCTTGGTTGATGGGCGGCAATAGTTATTTGCCAGATGATATTCGGATTATTTGGGCGCAACCGGCGGTGGCTGATTTTCATGCTCGTTATAGCGCGATTGCCCGTTGTTATCGCTATGTGATTTTGAATCGACCAATGAAATCGGCGTTGCTGAAAACCCAAGCCACTTGGTGTTATCAGCCCTTAGATGCCGAAAAAATGCATCAAGCCGCGCAGTTATTGTTGGGTGAACACGATTTCTCTTCATTCCGTGCTCAAGGCTGTCAGTCGGTTAGCCCGAATCGAATCATGCACTTTATCGACGTTTATCGCCAAGAGCAGTTGGTGATTATCGACATTTGTGCCAATGCTTTTTTGCATCACATGGTCAGAAATATCACAGGGGTGTTGATGGAAATTGGCATGGGCAAACAGCCGATTAGCTGGGCAGCGGATTTGTTAACCATCAAAGACCGCTCTCAAGCCGCCGCCACTGCGCCGCCTTATGGCTTGCATTTGTTGTCAGTGTTTTATCCCGAGCAATATGGCGTCAGCAAGCATCCTTTATTTGAAAAACTGCCGAAAGACGCCAAGCGCTTTGATTAATCTTAAATATTAGCTTCAGTAGTCGTTAACATTTGACTAGGCATATGCTCAGCCTCACTGGACTCTGGATAGTTTTTACCAGCGATAATGCAATAAATCACCCGCAAGGTATCGGCAACCAATAACCAAGTAATCAACATAAACACACTGGTTAAGCCGGCATTCAAGTAATCATTAAAAATCAAACTCGGCGCTTTGCTGGCTAAGTCAGCCGACAAACTGCCATTGGCTAATTTCTGGCTTAGATCATTAGCATGAGCCAAAAAGCCCACCCGTAAATCGTCAGCAAACAATTTTTGCCATGCTGCGCTACTGGTGACGATAATTAGCCAGCTTAATGGCAGCGCGGTTACCCAGCTGTATTTCAACTTGCCAGACTTGACCAGAATCGTGGTGCCGACACACAAGGCAATCGCCGCCAACATTTGATTAGCAATCCCAAATAACGGCCATAAGCTGTTAATCCCGCCTAATGGGTCGATGGTGCCCATGTATAGGAAATAACCCCAAGCGCCCACCACCGCGCCGCTGGTTAACAAGACATTGGCTTTGCCAGTATTCTTGCGGAAATTGCCGACGATGTCTTGCAACATAAACCGCGCCACCCGAGTGCCAGCGTCTAAGGTGGTTAAAATAAACAAAGCCTCAAACATAATCGCAAAGTGATACCAAGCAGCGAGTAAATGTTCACCAAAGACCTTGGCAAACAAACTCGCCATTCCTACCGCCAACGACGGTGCGCCACCAGTACGGGCAAATAAAGTCGATTCGCCCATGGTTTGTGCTAATTGCTGCATTTGTTCGGCATTGACCGCAAAACCCCAACTGCTGATTTTCGCCGCCGCCACGATAGGATCAGCACCAACAATACCGGCTGGGCTGTTGATCGCAAAATACACCCCAGGTTCTAAAACGGTGGCAGCAATCATCGCCATAATCGCCACAAACGATTCCATCGCCATCGCCCCATAGCCGATAAAACGCGCGTCTTGTTCGTTGGCTAATAATTTGGGGGTAGTGCCGGAAGCGATTAAGCTGTGGAAACCGGAAATCGCACCACAAGCGATAGTGATAAACACAAACGGAAATAATTTACCGCCAAAAATCGGCCCGCTACCGTCGATAAACGGGGTGAGGGCAGGCATTTTTAAATCGGGACGCAGGACGATAATTGCCACCGCTAATGCAGCAATGGTGCCGAGTTTCATAAAGGTGGATAGATAGTCGCGAGGCGCTAACAACAACCAGACCGGCAATACCGCAGCGGCAAAACCGTAGCCAATTACCATTAAGGCTAATTCGGGGGCGTCATAATCAAACCAACTGCGTAAGCTTTCGTTGTTTTCAATCCAACCGCCACCAACCACAGCAAAAATCAACAGCGAAACGCCAATCAAGGTCGCTTCTAAAACGCGTCCTGGGCGTAAATGATGTAAATAACAGCCCATTAACACCGCAATCGGAATCGTCGCAGCAACCGTCGAGGTTGCCCAAGGGCTGTGTTTCATGGCATTAACTACCACCAAACCCAATACTGCAATTAGGATGATCATAATCATCATCACCCCAATCATCGCCGCTGAACCACCGATGACACCTAATTCATCTTTCGCCATTTGCCCCAGCGAGCGACCATCACGGCGCACCGAGAAAAACAGCGTGACAAAATCCTGCACACAACCGCCTAACACCGCACCGATTAAAATCCACAAGGTGCCAGGTAAATAACCGAATTGTGCGGCTAAAGTGGGACCAATTAACGGGCCCGGGCCAGCAATCGCGGCAAAATGATGACCAAATACCACCCATTTGTGGGTGGGCATAAAGTCATGACCGTCGTTATAGCGTTCGGCAGGCGTAGCTCGGTTAGCGTCTAAAACCAAGACTTTGGCGGCGATAAACGCACTATAAAACCGATAACCCAAGGCATACACGCACAATGCGGCAATCACTAACCATAAACTATTGATGGTTTCGCCACGATTAAGGGCGATAGTGGCTAAAGCAAGGGCGCCGATAGCGGCAATCACGAGCCAAAATAAACGGCATAAAAGCGGAGATTTGTTGCAAAACATGCTAATTCCTAAGCAAAGTACCAATCAAAATAACCGCAAATCTTAGCATGTAAGGCGATTTTGCTAAATATTGGCCGCGTTTTATAGCTGATTGATGTCTAAATCGTTACAATCAGCACCGCTAGACCCAAACATTATTTAAGGAGGATTACACATGAAAAAAACCTATATCGCAGCGGGTTTATTAGCTGCCGCATCATTATTGAGCGTTTCATTGGCCGTAGCAGAAGGCGCAGCAGAAAAACCGGTTCATGGTGAATACAAGGATTGGCGAGTGTTGGGCGTGTCGCATCGCTTAGACAAAAAATATGTGCGTTCAATTTTAGGTAACGATGTGGCTATTAATGCGGCACGTAGCGGTAAAACCGCGCCGTGGCCTGAAGGCACTATCATTGCCAAATTATCTTGGAAAGAACAAACTCATCCAAACTGGCCAAACGCTGTAGTTCCAGGTGAATTTGCTGGCGCTGAAGCGATGGTTAAAGACAGCAAAAAATTCGCAGAAACTGGCGGTTGGGGTTTTGCACATTGGGAAGGGACTAAATTAGTTTTCAATGACAAAGAAAAAAGCGCCACTTGCTTTGCTTGCCATATGCCAATGAAAGACCACGATTACGTTTACACTGCACCTAGCTTGCAATAAGCCGATTTAGCCGTCCGCGCTGTTGAGTGCGGACGGTGATTATTCATGGAATCTTAATGAAATTTTTCTTCCTCGCTTTGATCTTGAGCGCAAGTTGTTTTGCGGTTCAAGCGGAATCATCCCATCCTGTGCATCATTTAGTGATTGTTTGGCTTAAACAAGCCGGTGATGAAGCGCAGCGTCAACAATATATCGAAGCCAGCAAAGCCTTTGCCGAATTACCGGGGGTATTGAGTTATGAAGTTGGCACACCAGCCAGCATCAAGCGCAGTCGAGTTAATGGGGCTTTGGATGAGTCTTATGATCTAGCGGTTGCCAGTCGCTTTGAAAGCCAAGAGGCGTTTGAAGCGTTTTTGAAAAATCCAGACTATCAAAAAGTGGCGCAGGAGGTTTTAAAGCCGTTGGTTGATCGGTATAAGATTTATGAGTTTGTTGAGTAGAAGTAAAGGTGCATTGCGATAGCAATGCACCCATTAAACCTTTTACTTCAATTTCGCTGCTTCTGCCGCTCGACGAGTAATTTCTGCCCAATCGCCAGCATCAACTAAATCAGCCGGTGCCATCCAAGAACCGCCAACACAAGCCACATTGCTTAATGCCAAATACTCAGGGGCATTTTTTGGATTAACACCGCCCGTTGGACAGAAGGTGACTTGTGGCAGTGGTGCGCCGATTGATTTCAACATTGGGATACCGCCAGCTGCTTCCGCTGGGAAAAACTTCATCGCGGTAATGCCTTTTTCCAACAGCTTCATTACTTCGCTCGGGGTAATCACACCTGGCAAAATCGGCACGCCAGAAGCAATCGCTGCATCAATTACTCTATCGGTGACACCCGGGCTAACGATAAATTCCGCACCGGCATCAATCGCTTGTTGTAGGGTATCGGTGTTGATAATAGTGCCAGCACCGACAATAGCGCCAGGTACTTCGGCTTTGATTTTACGAATTGCATCCAATGCAACGGGGGTGCGTAGAGTGATTTCCAATACCTTCAAACCGCCATCAACCAAGGCTTTGGCTAAAGGTACAGCTTGATCAAGTTGGTTAATGACCATGACCGGCATTACCGGTGAAGTGGTCATGACTTCTTTAATGGTTACAGCCATGTTGAGTCCAGTGTTAAGTTAAGAGATAAATGAATTAATCGATGAAAAATAGATTGGTTGCACCAGTTTCAGCAGAAGAAGCATTAGCCCGGAACGCACCAAACAGTTCACGCCCCATGCCAACATGATGGCCTTTGGCGCTGTTAGCAACCGCAACCCGAGCATCAAACTCCGCTTGATCAACTTGCACATTGACCTCGCCAGTTTGGGTGTTCAAAACAATCACATCACCATCGCGAACTTTGGTTAATGGGCCACCATCAACACATTCTGGGCACATATGAATCGCTGAAGGCACTTTGCCTGATGCGCCTGACATACGGCCATCAGTGATTAAAGCGACTTTAAAACCACGGTCTTGTAATACGCCTAGTGGTGGAGTCAGTTTGTGCAGTTCTGGCATGCCGTTGGCTTTTGGGCCTTGGAAGCGCAAGACCACGATGCAATCTTTTTCTAATTCGCCACGTTTAAACGCTGCAACTACATCATCTTGATCATCAAACACAACTGCTGGCGCTGTAACGACTTGATGTTGCTCGGCAACCGCTGAAATTTTCGATACGCCACGACCTAAATTACCGTGCATGACATGCAAACCGCCGCCAGCGGCAAATGGCTGGGCAACGCTGCTAATCACGCTATTGTCCAAAGCCTGTTCTGGGCCTGCTTGCCAGCTTAATTGACCGTCAAGTAGTGTTGGCTCTTGGTTGTATTGCGCCATGCCGCGTTGGTCACCGATAGTGAGAATATCGCCATGCAATAAGCCGTTGCGTAATAGCTCGGCAATTAACACGCCCATGCCGCCAGCGGCTTGGAAGTGGTTGATGTCGGCTGAGCCGTTTGGATAAATTTTTGCTAATAAAGGAATGATTTTTGACAATTTGTCGAAATCGTCCCAGTTGATAATAATCCCTGCCGCACGAGCAATCGCAATCAGGTGAATGGTGTGGTTGGTAGAGCCACCGGTGGCTAATAAACCAATCACCGCATTCAAAATCGCTTTTTCATCAATCACATGGCCGATAGGGCGGAAGTCATTACCCAAAGCGGTGAATTTCAAGACTTGTTTAGCTGCGGCTTTGGTCAGTTCGTCACGCAATGGTGTGTAAGGATTGACGAACGAGCTACCTGGCAAATGCAAGCCCATAATTTCAACCATCATTTGGTTGCTGTTGGCGGTGCCGTAGAAAGTACAGGTACCGGGGCTGTGGTAAGACTGTGATTCGGATTCGAGTAATTCTTTGCGGCCAACTTTGCCTTCCGCATACAGCTGACGAATCCGTACTTTTTCTTTATTCGACAAGCCACTAGGCATTGGGCCGGCTGGGACAAAAACCGCCGGTAAATGACCGAAGCTCAACGCGCCTATCAACAAGCCCGGCACGATTTTGTCGCAAACGCCCAAATATAAAGCGGCATCAAACATATTGTGGCTTAGGCCAATCGCGGTTGACATGGCAATGATGTCGCGGCTGAACAAGGATAATTCCATGCCCGGTTGACCTTGCGTTACACCGTCACACATCGCTGGTACGCCGCCAGCAAACTGCGCCACACCACCGGCTTCGCGCACCGCTTGTTTAATCAGAGCAGGGTAATCTTTATACGGTTCGTGGGCTGACAACATATCGTTGTAAGCAGAAATAATCGCGACATTGGCTTTTTCAGCATGAGCCAAGTCGTCTTTTTCGCCGGATGCACAAGCTGCAAAACCATGTGCCAAGTTGCCGCAAGCCAATTTCGCGCGGTGTGGGCCTTTTTCAATCGCGGCATCGACATTGGCCAGATAAGCAGCACGGGTTTCGCGGCTGCGTTCAATGACTTGCTGGGTAACTTGTTCTAGTACGGGATGCATAGTGCGCTCCTAAAATGGCGGAAATGACGTGCCGAATCGTGGAAATATGAAATGAACTGGGTTTAGATTGACTCTAAACCCAGTTGATAAGATGGCTTAAGGCGCCCAGTAAAGCTCAACAGGTACTTGCTCTTGATGCAGAATCGCTCGGATTGGCATTTCTTCGACTGGGCCGGGTTTCATGGCTTGATCGAATGTCGCCAATTTGTCTTCGCCGGTAATCAAAATAATGATGCGATCACATTTCATTAAACCCGCCAAGGTCAGTGACATCCGCTCAGTTAGCGGGCCAGTGATAGCACTGGGTTTGGCTTTAATCGCAACGGTTAATTGCTCGTTGCTGGGTTTTAATGCAGTGGCTAGACCATCAGCATGTGGAAATAACGAAGCGGTATGACCATCATTACCCATGCCAACAATCGCAACGGTAAACGGCAGTGGCAGCGCGTTGTAATTGGCTTCGGTTTCTGAATGACCGCGCGAAGCACTATTAGAATTGGTTTTCATACCAGTAAAGGTGGCCGCTTTCGCGTTATTAATCAACAAAGTGCGCTTGATTAAACCTTCATTGCTGGCTTCATGATCTGTGCTTACCCAGCGCTCGTCAACCAAGGCAACTTTAACTTTTTTCCAAGCCAGTTCCATTTTTGACAGTGCGTTATAAAGCGGAGCAGGTGTAGTGCCGCCAGAAACTAATAAGGTAGCGGAGCCTTGTTTGCTCAAAGATTCCGAGATGAAATCTTGGCATTCAGCCGCCAGTGTGGTGAACAAGTGATTGCGTTGCTCAAAGTGAAATTCTCTAACCATAGCAGTGTTTCTCAATTAATCAGTCCAGAATAACTTAAAACAGTAGGGGGTTTGCCTAACGATCTACTTTAGTTGTGAAGCAGTCAACAACTAAAGTCCGGCTCGCCCCATGATGAGCCGGATAAAACTTTTATTCTTCCCAAGCGCGTCCATCACGGGCTAATAAAGCCACTGATGCTACCGGTCCCCAGCTACCTGCTGGGTAAGGTTTAGGTGCGCTATGGTTTTGTGCCCAAGCAGACTGGATAGAATCGACCCAAGTCCATGCTTGTTCAATTTCTTCACGGCTTAAAAACAGAGTTGGATTGCCGCGTAAGGCTTCTAAAATCAGTTTTTCATAACCGCCAAATAGACGATTCTTTTTGAAAGTTTCTGAAAAACTCAAATCCAGCTTGGTTTGTTGCAATTTGATATTGCCGTCAATACCAGGGATTTTATTTAACATCATCACATCAACCCCTTCATTGGGCTGTAAGTGAATCACCAATTTATTAGCGGGTAAATCTTTAAAGCTGTCTTTAAAAATATTGTGTGGCAACTGTTTAAAGTTGACGACGATTTCGGTGCGCTTATTCGGGGTACGTTTACCGGTACGCATATAAAATGGAACCCCAGCCCAGCGCCAGTTATCAATATCAACTCGCACAGCTACAAAGCTTTCGGTCGTGCTCTCGGTATTGGCGCCTTCTTCTTCCAAATAGCCAGGGACTGCAGAGCCTTTGATATAGCCTGATGTATATTGACCGCGAACGGTTTTATCATCGACATTGTTCGGCGTAATAGGGCGTAGGGCTTTTAAGACTTTGATTTTTTCGCTGTGGATGTTTGCTGCTGATAAATCTGCCGGTGGCTCCATTGCGACAAAGGTCAAAATCTGTAGTAAATGGTTTTGCAGCATATCGCGCAACTGACCAGTTTTATCGAAATATTCCCAGCGGCCTTCGATACCAATATCTTCACCAACGGTGATTTGAATATGGTCGATGGTGTTGTGGTCCCAGTTGGTGGTGAAAATCGAGTTAGCAAAACGTAATGCCAACAAGTTCAATACAGTTTCTTTGCCTAGATAATGATCAATCCGATAAACCTGATCTTCGTGGAAAACATCAGCCACCACATCATTAATTTCTTGTGATGATTTCAAGTCATGGCCGATTGGTTTTTCCATCACCATTCTTGATTCGCGATTCAAAATCCCACAGCTTTGCAAACCTTGGCAAATGTTTTTAAACAGAAACGGCGCAACCGCAAAATAATTCACCATCACCCGTTTTTCGGCATCAATGGCATTATGCAATTGTTGATATTGTTCGGCTTGGGTGAGGTCGATTTTCAGATACGACAAGCGTTTAGAAAAACGCTCCCACATCGCTTCATCAATCGTATTGTTCAAAAATGACTGCAAACTTTTATGGGCAATTTCGACAAAACCTTCGCTGGTTTCCTCCAATCTATCGACGCCAATAATCCGAGTGTCGGCTTCTAATAAATTGTTTTTTTCTAAACGATATAAAGAAATCAATAGCTTACGTTTGGATAAATCGCCTAGTGCGCCGTAGATAACCAAATCGCAGGGTTTGAATGTGTTGTTTGTCATTTTTGTTAAATTAATGCGTCTAAACGGTATTGCCTGCAGATTTGCCAGCAACTAGATTCAGGCGGGAGTTAATAATGCCTGCATTATAAGGTGGGCCGTAGGCTGTAAACAAGTTTACTGCCTAGACCCAAGCGATTTGTACTAGCTGTTTTTTAGTAATTGCTTCAAATGGTACAAAGCGTCCAAGGCTTGTTTGGGGCTTAAATTGTCGGGATTAATTTCCTCTAAGGCATCCAACGCTGGGTGATTTTCTGGACTAGCGAATAAATCTAATTGATTAACTGGCATATGATTTTTCTGCTCAATCACCGCGCTATTTTCCAATTGTTGGAGTTTGGATTTGGCCTGACTAATTACGGCTTGCGGTACACCGGCTAATGCCGCGACTTGCAAACCATAACTTTGGCTGGCTGGGCCGTCTTTTACGGCATGGAGAAAAACAATTTTGTCGCCATGCTCCATCGCATCCAAATGAACATTATGGATGTTGGCTTGTTCTTCGGCTAAGCTTGTTAATTCAAAATAATGGGTGGCGAATAAGGTAAAGGCTTGGGTTTTACGCGCCAAATAATCGGCGCAAGCCCAAGCCAGCGACAAGCCATCAAAAGTGCTGGTGCCACGGCCAATTTCGTCCATTAAAATCAAACTATTGCTAGTGGCGTTATGCAGAATATTGGCGGTTTCCGACATTTCCACCATAAAAGTCGAACGGCCACTGGCTAAATCATCAGAGGCACCGATACGAGTAAAAATTTTGTCGATAGGCCCACAACGCAAGGATTTCGCTGGCACATAACAACCAATATGCGCCAGTAAAACAATCAAAGCCGCTTGGCGCATATAAGTCGATTTACCGCCCATGTTCGGACCAGTAATCACCAGCATTCGCCGGTCACTGGAAAAATTCAGATCATTGGCGACAAACGGCAGACTGGATAATTGTTCCACCACCAAATGCCGACCCGCTTCAATGTCTATTCCGGTTTGTTGATTTAAAACCGGTTGCGATAAATTCAAACTATCAGCGCGTTCGGCAAAATTCACCAAGACATCTAATTCCGCTAGGGCGATGGCGCATTTTTGCAAGTCAAATAATGCGTCACCGAGACGATTCAATAAATCCTCATACAAAGCCTTTTCAAAACTCAGCGATTTGTCGCGGGCGCTTAACACTTTATCTTCAAAGATTTTCAACTCTTCAGTGATATAGCGTTCCGCACCTTTTAAGGTTTGTTTACGGCTGTAATGAGCGGGGACTTTGTCTGCTTGAGTGTTGGAAATTTCGATGTAATAACCGTGAACCCGATTGTAATTAACTTTAAGTGTCGCGATGCCAGTAGCTTGGCGTTCGCGTTGCTCCATATCAATTAAAAACTGATCGGCGTTTTGGCTAAGATTGCGTAATTCGTCCAGTTCTGGATGATAGCCTTCAGCAATCACACCGCCATCACGAATTAACACCGGTGGATTATCGACAATCGCTCGCTGCAATAGCGATAGCAACTCAGGTTGTTCACGCAATTGGGAACGCAAAGCTTCCAGATGCGGATTATCACTATCGGCTAACAAGCTTTGTAAGCTAGGCAATGCACCCAAGGTATGCCGCAAAACCAATAAATCACGCGGCCTAGCCGACTTTAAAGCAATCCGTGAACTAATCCGCTCAATATCACCGACTTGGCGCAAACTGGTTTGGATGTCATTAAAGCCTTGGTTTTCCAGCAAACTGGCAACACAAGCATAACGACCTTTAATCACGGCATGATCGCGCAACGGTCGATGTATCCAGCGCCGCAAACAACGACTGCCCATTGCGGTAATGGTTCTATCCAGCACGCCCAATAAAGTAAATTGCATTTGCCCGCTAGGATGGCTGTCCAACTCCAGATTACGACGACTAGCGGCATCCAAGCTGATGCTATCGTCACAATCTTCAACGCTAATCCCTTGAATATGCGGCAGGGCGCTTTGCTGAGTGTCGCGCAAATACTGCAATAAACAACCTGCCGCGCAAATCGCCGCTGGTAAATGCTCACAACCAAAGCCTTTTAAATCGTGACTGCTGAATTGTTTGAGAATCAATTGACGGCAACTGTCTAAATCAAAATGCCAAGGTGGACGGCGGCATAACCCTTTGCGTTCTTTGATTGACGGCGGTAGTGCAAAATCTTCACTAAATAATAATTCAGCCGGATTTAGGCGCTCGATTTCGCTTAATAACTGATTTTCACTGTCTAATTGCTGTAAAAGGAATTTGCCGCTGGTTAAATCCAAACACGCCAAGCCAAATGATTTACTAAATACCGCCAAAGCCACCAATAAATTATCTTTGCGATCTTCTAGCAACGCTTCATCAGTGACCGTGCCAGGGGTTACAACCCGCACCACTTGCCGCTCGACAGGGCCTTTGGATTTCGCGGGATCACCAATTTGTTCACAAATCGCAATCGACTCGCCTTGTTTTAATAAGCGAGCAATATAGTTTTCAGCGGCATGGTAAGGTAGACCAGCCATCGGAATTGGCTGACCACCAGAATGACCGCGAGCGGTTAAGGTAATGTCCAATAATTGCGCGGCTTTTTTGGCATCATCAAAAAACAGCTCGTAAAAATCGCCCATTCGGTAAAAAACCAAAGTGTCGGGATGTTGCGCCTTGATGCCTAGGTATTGCTGCATCATCGGCGTGTGGACTGGGTTTTTATTAATTTCTTGGTTTTCTTTCATTATTTAATGCGATAAAAATTATTAGCTCGATTTACTCAAGACGTTTCTAGCGGTGATAGGGTTCGCTTATCTCGTCGCTCCGCCCATTGATGTATCAATAAAGCACTCATAATCAGGCCTGTGCCGATAATGACTTTTAAACTGACTGGTTCTTGATTGGCCGTGTAGCCCAGCCATAAAGACAAAACGGGTGTCATCAGGTTAATCATCGCGACTTGAGTGGCTGGCAAATGCTTTAAAACGTAGTAGTAAAGTGCAAAGCCAAAGGTTGTCGCGATTAAGCCTAAGTAAACGATTGCCCACAAGGTTTGCTGAGGAATTTGCTCAGGAATCTCGCCATCTAGCCAATACCAAGATGCCCAATACAGCGGCAAGGATAGCAACATGCCGCCGCTGATTTGTTGGATTGCCGGCAGTTGCGCGTCAATCCGTTTTACCCAAATCGCGCTTAAAGCGTGAATAAAAGTCGATAACAACATCGCTGCTACGCCTATCAATGCTTGCTCGCTTAATGCCATCGCTGACATAAACATCACCACCAAACCCGCGACACCCAAACTATAAGCGACCAGTTTTAACCAACCTAAACTGCGTTCTTTTAAGATCGCCGCCGCCATGAACGCGGTCATAAATGGACTTAAACCAAAAATCACCGACATCCAGCCTGAGGGAATAAATTGCGCCGCCCAGTAGGTGATGATCATACTCAAATAGAGCTGGACACTGACCGCCAGATAAGTCCAGCAAGCAGGGCGGCTAAAGCGGATCGCTTGGCGGGTGATGAGTAATAACAACAGTAAACAAGCGGCACCAATCGACATTCGTGCCGTGACGCCCATCACAAAACTGATGCCTTCACTGCTCCATTTAATTGCCAATGGCGTGGTCGTCCAGACTAAAACCACACCGAGATAGGCTAATTTAATTGCCATCAGCTTATTGATTGGCGATTAGCAATAATCTCTTCCACCACCGATGGATCGGCTAAGGTGGAAATATCGCCTAAGTTATCAAATTCATTCGCAGCAATTTTGCGTAAAATCCGGCGCATGATTTTGCCTGAGCGGGTTTTCGGTAAGCCCGGTGCCCATTGAATGATATCCGGCAAAGCGATGGCGCTGATTTCGGCTTTGATTAATTCCGCTAAAGCTTTTTTCAATGTAGCATCACCGCTTACGCCAACATTCAAAGTCACATAAGCATAAATGCCTTGGCCTTTAATCGGATGTGGAAAACCCACTACCGCAGCTTCTGCCACGTCATCATGCAACACCAAAGCGCTTTCAATTTCGGCAGTGCCCAAGCGGTGACCGGAAACGTTAATCACATCGTCCACCCGTCCGGTAATCCAGTAATAACCGTCTTTATCACGACGAGCGCCATCGCCAGCGAAGTAATAACCAGGAAAGGGTTTGAAATAGGTTTCGATAAAGCGTGGATGGTCGCCGTAAACACTACGCGCTTGTCCCGGCCAAGGGTGGGTTAACACTAAAATGCCTTCCGCTTCGCCTTCTAACAAATTGCCTTCGTTATCGACAATCGCTGGATTGACGCCAAAAAACGGCAAACTGGCGGAGCCGGGTTTCAATGCTGTCGCGCCCGGCAGTGGGGTAATTAAAATCCCGCCAGTTTCGGTTTGCCACCAAGTATCGACAATCGGACAGCGTTGTTCACCGACTTGCTGGTAATACCATTCCCACGCCTCAGGATTAATCGGTTCACCGACACTACCAAGAATCCGTAATGAACTGCGTTGGCTGGTTTTAAGCCATTGATTGCCTTGCGCCATTAAGGCGCGAATCGCAGTGGGCGCGGTATAGAAAATATTAACTTGGTGTTTGTCTATCACTTGCCAAAAGCGGTCGGCAGCAGGGTAGGTGGGAACGCCTTCAAACATCAAGGTCGTCGCGCCATTGCACAGCGGCCCATAAAGCACATAAGAATGCCCTGTTACCCAGCCAATATCAGCAGTACACCAATAAACATCGCCATCTTGGTAATCAAACACATATTTATGAGTCATTGCCGCAAACAGCAAATAACCGCCGGTGGTGTGCAAGACGCCTTTGGGTTTGCCGGTAGAGCCGGAGGTATAAAGAATGAATAACGGATCTTCGGCATCCATCGCTTCGGCGGGGCAGACGCTTGAAGCGGCTTGCATCGCGGTGTGATAACAAAGATCTCGGCTTTGATTCCAAGGCACCTCGTGATCGCTGTGTTTAATCACAATCACAGTTGTTAGGTTAGGGCATTGGTCGGCCGCTTTGTCGGCATTGATTTTAGAGGGCACTAATTTGCCGCCGCGATAGCTTTCGTCAGCGCAGATTAGGATTTTACAATCGGCATCAATAATCCGGTCCCGCAAAGCATCGGCAGAAAAGCCACCAAACACAATCGAATGCACCGCGCCAATCCGCGTGCAAGCCAAAATCACCACTGCCGCTTCGGCAATCATCGGTAAATAAATACAAACTCGATCACCTTTTTGTACGCCTTGAGCTTTTAGGACATTGGCAAATTGGCAGACTTGTTGATGTAGTTGATTGTAAGTCAGGCTGCTTTGTTGCTGTGGGTCATCGCCTTCCCAAATAATCGCGATTTGTTCGCCGCGTTGTGCAAGATGTCTGTCCAGACAATTCACACTGACATTTAGTTGTCCGCCTTTGAACCAGCTGATTTCACCTTTGCGGTAATCGTGCTCTAAAACCTGTTGCCAAGGCTGTTGCCAATCTAAAAAGGCTGCGGCTTGTTCGGCCCAAAACGTCTCAGGATCAGCGATTGATTGCTGATAAAGCTGTTGATAGCTTTCGGGATTAATATGAGCGGTGGCGGAAATCTGTTGCTTAATCGGGTAAATCGGTTGTTCTGACATGGCTGTCCTAATTTTTTAAGTCGCTGAGCAGGTGAGTCTGGTCGCCATTTTGCCAGAAAAATCAGTTAAATCATGATTTACGAGGCGTGTTAGTTGTCATTGATCTCTTGTTCTAATACAGTCCGTAGACCTTCTGACATTTCCAATGTCACCGGATCCCAGCCTTCCATTTGCATCACTTCTAATAAGCAATCTTCCATAATTTGATGTGCGGCTATGGTTGCTTCGGCAATTCGTTGATGTACCTGATTTTGCAACTCGGTTCTGCTACGGTCGGCACAGTTGGCTTGGTAATCGTAAAGCTTACGCAAACTGTCGATTTGCATCCCTACTTGTGACGGGCAGGAGCATAGATACAAAATTGATTGTAAGTTGATGCGACGTAATTGTGCATCGCTGAACTTGGTTTCCAAACTCATGAATCTAAGCCTCTTGCTTGTTATTATTGTTTTTCAGCTTGCTGTAGAACGCTTCAGGTTTTACAGACTAGATATATTATGCATGGGGATGGCTGAAATCGAAAAGATTTCACTGTCTTTTTGATGATGAAATTTACCCAAATCTGTGAGCGCGAAGATGTGATGAAATTTCTTTCAGCAAAATTAGTCTGGGGAGTCGTGTTCTGATCTTTGAGATTTTATTTCCGGTAACAATAGTTCGCAAAGAGCATTTAGAGTCATTAACAAAACAATTTGCCAGAAGGGTATCAAGTAATAGTCCCATCCGCCGGTATTGATTTGCTTTATCCATGAGTTACCAAAACCGATAATTGGCAATAAGGCCACCAGCGTAAACGAAGTGATTTGAAATATTGTTGAGCGTTTTGCTCGGTTTAGGATCGATAACAGTATTCCATAGGGTGAAAGAGCAAACACAACACTGAATAGATAACTCGAAATAGTGGAGTTAAGATGATTTTGCGAACTGTTAGCCGACCAATCAACGCTATCGGTGTAAAGAATAACGGTGGTTACAGCGATAGCTATAGTTGCTCTAATAAGATTGCGATGAGTGATTGAACGGTTAGCCATCAAAACCGATTCGCCGGCGGCATTTTCTCTCTTAATTTCAAAAACCGTTGATAGCGGTTCTCAGCCAATTCCCCATTCTCCACCGCACCGCGAATCGCGCAGTCTTTGTCATTAACATGACGGCAGTCGTTGAATTTGCATTGACCGATATAGGCTTGAAACTCGCGGTAGCCCCAAGCCAATTGTCTTTCCGTCAAATCAGCCAAGCCAAAAATCGCTACGCCCGGGCTGTCGATTAAATCGCCACCGTTGGGCAAATGGTAAAGGGTGGCTGCGGTGGTGGTGTGGCGGCCGTGGCGAGTGGTAGCGGAAACGGTATTGGTTTTTAGGTTTTTATTGGGGAATAGGGCGTTGGTTAATGAAGATTTGCCAACACCGGATTGACCGGCAAACATGCTGGTTTGGGTGGCTAGCACTTGTTGTAACTCGGCAATGCCGATGTTTTGATTGGCACTGACGCGGTGCAGGTTGTAGCCCAATGTTTGTTGGTAATACTGCAATTGTTGTTCGACATGATCGGAAAACGGCAGGTCGATTTTGTTGAATACCAAGGCAGCGTCGATGTTGCAGTTTTCGCAGATGGCAAGGTATTGGTCGAGCAGTAAAAAATCACATTCCGGTTCGGTGGCAAACACCACGAATATGGTGTCGATATTGGCGGCAACAGGGCGGGTTTGGTCGCCGCGACACGGTCGTTGTAATACCGAGCGGCGCGGCAGGAGCTGTTCAATTCGGCCTTGATCGGCGGCTGAGTGAGAAATCAGCACCCGATCACCGACTACTACTGTGTCTAGTTTGCGTAGTGTTTGGCACAAAATGGTCTGTTCGCCCACCTCAACGGCAATTCCTTTGCCGAGGTGGGCAACCACCAAGCCTTCGCTTAGCGCTGACATTATGCTGACCGCATGGTGTCTTCGATATGGGCGATGCGGATAGCTGCCGGTGGATGGCTGTAATGGAATGCTGAGTACAGTGGATCTGGGGTTAAAGTGCTGGCGTTTTCTTCGTACAACTTGACTAAACCGCTGATCATTTTGCTGCCTTGTGCGTGGCGAGTAGCAAAGTCGTCGGCTTCAAATTCAAATTTACGTTGGAAGTAAGCGCTGATTGGTTGCATAAAAGTGGTGAATACCGGTGAAACCAACATAAACACCAATAAAGCCGAGGCATTGGATGGGCTGGTCACGCCTAAGCCTTCAAAGAACCAGTTTTGAGTGATTAACCAGCCCAAGATGGCGAAGCTGATTAAGGTCATGATCGATGAAGTGACCAACATTTTGATGACGTGTTTGCATTTAAAGTGGCCTAATTCGTGAGCTAAAACCGCTTCTAACTCTTCTTCGTCTAATGAGTTGACCAAAGTATCGAAAAACACGATGCGTTTGTTGTTGCCAAGACCAGTGAAGTAAGCGTTGCCGTGACCAGAGCGACGTGAGCCGTCCATGATAAAAATGCCTTGGCTGTTAAAGCCACAACGTTGCAATAAGCCTTGGATGCGCTCTTTTAATGCACCGTCTTCCATTGGGGTGAATTTGTTAAATAAAGGTGCGATCACGGTGGGGAATAACCAGCTCATTAACAAAGAAAAGCTGATGATGATACCCCAAGCGTACAACCACCATAACTCACCGATGCTGTCCATCACCCATAAAATCAAGGCCAAAATCGGCATCCCAATCGCCATTGTCAGGGTGATTGATAACAATTGGTCTTTGAGAAATTGCGGGACGGTGTTTTTGTTGAAGCCGAATTTTTCTTCGACCACAAAAGTTTGGTACAAGCTGAATGGCATTTCTACCAAGGTCATAATCACGAAAATGCTGGCAACCGCTGATAGGCTGGCAATTAACGGTGATAAGTCAAAAGTTGACCAAAAATCAAACACTAAGCTAATGCCACCGCCTAAGGTTAACAACAGCAAAAACACCATGCCAACCACGCTATCAATGTCGTGGAGTTTGCTTTTGGTGATGGTGTAATCAGCGGCTTTTTGATGGGCTTCTAAAGGGACGCGACTGCTAAAAGCGGTCGGCACTTGTTCACGATGTTGTAAAACGTATTTTTTTTGTCTGCCGGATAGCCAGAATTGGACGCCGTAAGAAAGGGTGAAGGCTGCCAGAAAAACGTAAGTAAAGGTATTCATTAATGCCAGAAAGTTAGGGGTTAAGGTTCGCGATACAGATTAGCTAATGCTACAATTTGCCGCAACCTCTAAATAAATCAAGCGATAAAAAATGGCTCAAAATGCAGAAAACCTGATCTGGATTGATTTGGAAATGACCGGATTAATTCCCGATACTGATTTGATTATTGAAATTGCTACGGTGATTACCGATAAAAATCTCAATATTCTGGCGCAAGGGCCTGTGTTGGCGGTGCATCAATCTGATACAGCTTTAGCGGCCATGGACGAATGGAATCAAACCCATCATGGGCAATCGGGCTTGATTGAACGAGTGAAAGCTTCAACCATCAGCGACGCCGAAGCCGAGCGTCAAACCATCGAATTTTTACAACAATGGGTGCCAGCCAATACCTCGCCAATGTGTGGCAATAGCATTGGTCAAGATCGTCGCTTTTTGTACCGTTACATGCCGCAATTAGAAGCTTATTTTCATTACCGCAATCTCGATGTTTCCACCGTCAAAGAGTTGGCGGCACGTTGGGCGCCGCAAGTGAAAGACAGCTTCACCAAGCAAACCGCTCACCAAGCGTTGGAAGACATCATCGAATCGATTGATGAGCTAAAGCATTATCGCCAACACTTTTTTAAATTCTAATGCTACAAATTTTGGCGGTTGCTCTCGGCGGTGCGGTTGGCTCGGTTTTAAGGTATTTAACTTCCAATGGCGTCTACTTGTGGCTGGGGCGTGGTTTTCCTTACGGTACGTTAACCGTCAATTTGATTGGTTCGTTTTTAATGGGCTTGATGGTCGAAACCCTGATTTTGCAACGCATCGCCATTGCCGCCGAATACCGTAGCGCGATTTTGGTTGGCATTTTTGGCGGTTTTACCACGTTCTCGTCGTTTTCTTTGGATACCTTATATCTATTGGAACAAGGGCAAATCGGTAAAGCCGGTTTAAATATTGCGGTTAGCGTGTTCGGCTGTTTATTGACGGTTTGGTTAGGTTTGCTGGCTGGCCGTGGTTTGTTGGTGTATGGACAAGGCGCAGTGCGAATTTTTGACTGGCCATTTCCTTATGCTTTAACCATCATCAATGGCATTGGGGCGTTTTTGATTGGCCTTGTTGCTACGGTGTTAATGCACAAATTGGCGATTGCCATTGAGCATAGAGCGATTTTGATAACGGTGTTATGCGGGATATTTATCACCTTATCCGGTTTATATTTGATTCTTTACTTGTTAGAAAGCGGCCATGCTTTTGAAACCCATTTAAGCGCGATGTTGATAGTGTTTATCAGCAATATCGCTGTATGCGGCGCGACTTTGTGGTTGGGCTTATGGCTGGGCAAACAGGTTTAGGTTTTAGTTTATTTTTTTAATTCAGGACGGATTGTCATGTTAGACCCTCGTTTATTTAGAAGCGAACTCGAATTGGTGCAACAACAGTTGAAAAGACGCGGTATCAATTTTGATGCCCATCTTTATTTGGAGTTGGAAAAGCAACGAAAAGAGATTCAAGTTGAAACCCAAAATTTGCAAAATGAGCGGAATACTCTTTCAAAAGCTATAGGCCGAGCAAAGCATCAATCTAAAGCACCAGCAAATGCAATGGAGCTTTCTACTACTACTGATGATGATACAAGTATTAATGAACAAATCGAATATCTTGGAAAACTTGGAAAGTCACTTAAAGAGGCTGATAGTAAATTAGATAGCATTCAAAATAACTTAAATACCTTAATGGAAGGCATTCCAAACATTTTGGACGAAGCAGTACCCGCTGGAAAAAGCGAAGACGATAACGTTGAAGTCAGTCGTTGGGGTGATATTCGCAGCTTCGACTTTACGCCAAAAGATCACGTTGATTTAGGCGAGCCGCTGGGTATGAATTTTGAGCTAGGCGCGAAAATCGCCAGCGCCCGTTTTGTGGTGTTATCCGGCAAATTGGCCACCCTACAACGGGCGATTATCCAGTTGATGTTAGACACTCACATCAATCAACACGGCTATTCAGAAACCTATGTGCCGTTTTTGGCTAATGCTGACAGCTTGCGCGGCACCGGCCAATTGCCAAAGTTTGAAGCCGATTTGTTCACCGTACAAAACGACCCCACTTTTTATCTGATTCCAACTGCCGAAGTGCCGGTAACTAACATCGTTCGCGATGTCATCGTCGATGCTAAACAAATGCCGTTGAAATACGTTTGCCACTCGCCTTGTTTCCGTAGCGAAGCCGGTGCTTATGGTAGTGACGTGCGTGGCATGATTCGTCAGCATCAGTTTGAAAAAGTCGAATTAGTACAAATTGTCACTCCAGAACAATCAGCGCAAGCCCATGAAGAATTAACCGCTCATGCTGAAAACATTTTGAAATTGTTGAATCTGCCTTATCGCAAAGTGTTGTTGTGCGCTGGCGATACCGGATTCTCATCGTCTAAAACTTACGACTTAGAAGTTTGGTTACCAGGACAGCAAAAATACCGTGAGATTTCTTCATGCAGTAATTTCAAAGACTTCCAAGCCCGTCGCTTGCAAGCCCGTTGGCGTAACCCAGAAACCGGCAAGCCAGAATTGGTGCATACCTTAAATGGCTCTGGTTTAGCGGCTGGTCGTACCTTGATTGCTGTGTTGGAAAACTATCAAAATCAAGATGGCTCAATCACTGTGCCAGAAGCATTACGTCCTTACATGGGCGGCTTAGAAACCATTCAATAAAGCGCAAACCATCGACCTCGTTTCAACCTTAAATAGTTTTGAACCAAAACTATTTAAGGTTATTATCCCAACCGAGGTCGGTCTATCTGCAATCATTATCTTTTGCCGAAAACGCGCCGCCTCAATAATTAAAATAATTAGAGGAGGAAATCTTATGAGTGAAGAAAACCAAGCATCGTTGTATGAGCGTATTGGTGGTGAGGCTGCGGTGAATGCGGCTGTCGATTTGTTCTATCAAAAAATTGCTGATGATTACCGTGTTAACCGTTTCTTTGAAAACGTTGATATGTCTAAACAAGCGGCACACCTTAAAGCGTTCATGGGATTGGCTTTTGGTGGTCCAAATGAATACACCGGTCGCGGCTTACGCGAAGGCCATGCTCGCTTGGTTAAAAAAGGTCTTAACGACTCGCATTTTGATGTGGTGTTAGAGTTGTTAGGCGAGACTTTGCAAGAGTTAAATGTCCCAGCTGATTTGATCGCTGAAGCGGCGGCTTTGGTAGAAAGCGTCAGAGACGATGTGTTAGGCAAATAAGTTAGTTCTGCTATCATCAGGCGGCGGTTTTGTAAGTTACAAAGTCGCCGCTGATCGGCTTGATCCCCGATAATCGTGTTGAAAGCTTCGCTTAGTCAACAAATAGAGACGTATTTTGCGTCTCTATTTATTGACTAGACAAATTCAGTTGCCAAGGTAATCTGTAGACTATTTTAATCTAATCACGGAGGTAAACCATGGGGCCGTATTATCGTGGTACATCGCAAGGCTTGGGTAATTTCTTTGATGCTTTTTATCAGCATCCGATTCTAATGTTAGTGTTGTTAGCGGCAATTGTCGCGACAGGTATTTTTGTTTGGCGTAGAAAAGTTTAGTTGCGCTTAAAATAAAACTCCCGCTTTGCGGGAGTCTTGGTTTATAAATCTAAAGGATTAGCTGGGTTAATACCTTCCATAAACGGTAGCTTGCGGTCTTCGTTAGTAATTTGATAGACCTTACCCAACCAGTTGTTAAACACTGCCTTAGCGGTATCTCGCCAAGTATTATCCAAATGCGGAATAATTTGATGTTCCGGCATCCGCTCTAAAACTAAACATTTCGCCTTCGCGGTTTTAACCTGTTCAGCATAATCCGCTAACAAGGCTTGGCCTTCGCTATCAAAATAATGCTCAGGATAGGGCGGATAATCATCACGTTCGCCACTATAAAAACGTAAAACTTCGCGCTTATATTCTTTCAGCAAACTAATGTCGTCGTATTCGGGATGACCTTGGAAATAGACAATCCGAAACCCATCGGGACTAACCGCTAAATGCACGCCAGCTTCTTGACTAGCAACCAATACTTTCAATCCGTGCTGTTTCATTTCCGATTCAAATACCTCATTAAATCGTGAATGCGGCACATCAAAACGGGTATTGATTTCAGCAATTAAAGGGTGAGTGCGGTCAACCACTTTATGCGAATAAACCCCCCAGCGTTTAGCCGGTAAGCGAGTTCGCTCAACGCCATAACAATGTTGAATCAGCGCATGAGTGGCTAAGCAAGAGCACAAAATTGAAGTGACATTTTGTTTCGCCCATTCAAAGACTTCGGTCAAAGGTTGCCAAAATTCTTCGTCTTGTAAATGGGCATGAGTGACATTAGCACCGCTAATAATTAACGCATCCAAGCCATCTTGTTTAATTTGCTCGAACGACTCGTAATATTTTTCAATATGAGCTAAAGCATCTGGGCCACGTTCCAAACCTTCGATAGTGAAAGGATGAACATGGAATTGAGCGATTTGATTGCAAGCACCGACTAAGCGGAAAAACTGCCTTTCGGTGGCTTCTAAAGCCGCATCGGGCATGATGTTGAGCAAGCCAATGTGTAATTCGCGAATCGACTGATGACAAGCTCGGTCAGCAGTTAATATTTCTTCACCTTCTTCCTGTAAACGGCGAAAAGTCGGTAAATCAGTGTGAGCAACTAAGGGCATTCCGATAACTCACTCAATTTTGTTGCGCAATCGCATTAGCAATCAACTGAATAAAATCGTTTTCGTTCTCGATTTTCATCACATCTTCGCTATTAAGGGTGTAGCCATATTGATTAGCAATCGCTTCGTAACGCGGGATACGCGAATGAAACAATTCTGGAAACACCCAGCTAACAAATTCATCGGGTGGAATTTGGTCGGTGCTGGTGTAGCCATGTTGCCCCATATATTCCGCCAGTTTTTCATCGATAAACTCAGGGCGGTAGTAGAGCGGTTTTGGTGATTTTTTAGCGCGATCAATCAACACTTGTTGGCGTGATGCGGGGATTTTGATGTAAATAATCAGCGTGTTTTCAGCCAGTGTTTCTAACACTTCGCGATTATCCAGTTCACAAACACTGCCGCCCGCATCGTTAATGAAATGTTGGTAGCCATAGATGGATTCAGCTTTGTGAATAAAATCAGGCACATCATTCATCGCAGCAATTTCAGCTTGATGATGCAGCGCTTGGCGACGTTTAAATTCTTCTAACGATAAGCCGCCTAGCGCTGGATTACCGAGTTTGCCTAAAAAGCTGGAAACCGGCGATAAGTTATCAACGGTGATGTTGCTACAGATGTAGATAGAATCAGAGTGCAAAAGATCGCGCAAAAACGGCACGCCCATCGCTTGTTGTTTGATGTTGTCGAGAATCGGTTCTTCTAAATATTTGGTGCCAATCCGGTAATCACCGGAATAATGGAACCAATTGGTTTTGGGGAGTTTTTTAGATAATCGGGTTTTACCAGCACCAGACATGGCAAGTAAAGTGATGCGTTTGGATTCCCAATCCAAAAATTGCTGAGGGGTCATTTTCATAAAAAATACTCTTTGGCAAATGCGCTAAGGGCTAATAAATAAGGCTTTTGGCTATGATAGCCGAGTTGAAGAAAAACCTCAGCGGCTTTTCCTTTAGAATGACGCTAATTTCATTACCTGCATAGCATTAAAAAATGAGTGATAACAGAATTATCGAATTAGAAATTAAGCAAGCCTATCAAGAGGATTTGATTCAGGCTTTAAATCAAGTAGTTGCTGAGCAGCAAAAACAAATTGGCAAATTAGAAGAAACCTGCAAATTGCTACACGACAAAATTAAAAGCTTGGCTTACGACCCAGGTCAATCCACTGGCGTTGATGAACGCCCACCGCATTATTGATGGCGATCGGATTTTTTATGCTTCACCACTTTTTTGTGACTGACCTGTTTAACTGATTTACTTTGAGTTCTTGATGCCACTGGGCGAGCTTTAGGTGCTAACACGGTGCAATCATGAATACTGGTTTGTAAATGCTTACAGAAGTTAGTCGCATCATTAGCATCCAAGCCTCGCCAAACCACTTTCCAAGCTGATTTGCCTTTGCTCTTACGCTTTACAACTTCGACTTGGCCTTTATTGCCTAAAGCGCCTAACGCATGTCTGGCATGAGCCAACTGTTTATCGGCTTGGGATTTTTGGTTATCAGCGCCGAATGAGATTGACCAGTTATCTTGTTGTTGATTATCTGATTCGTTGGAGCGTGCGTGGCGTTCTTTAGGTTTTAGTTGTATCGGTTCGCGGTCTGAAGCACCCGAGTCAGCGCCCATTTGCACTGCGCTACCGGCGCAACGATTCGAAGCCAATTGAAACGGTGGTGGTGCAAAATCATCATCTCTCAGTTGAGAAACATGGCTTCCTTCAACCCCAGCGGCTGTTTTCTCAAAGCCAATATCCAGCAAGTTGCCCATTTGTTCAAAGCGTTCGTTACTACTGTGAGCGCCTAATAAAACCCCAATCAAGCGATGACCATTGCGTTTTGCTGAGGCAATTAAGTTATAGCCAGAGCCGCAGGTGAAGCCGGTTTTAAAGCCATCAGCATCAGGATAGCTTCGCAAAATGCGATTGGTATTGGGTAGGATTTGGCCTTTATAGTGAAACTCGGTAGTCGAAAAGTAGTGATAGTATTCAGGAAAGTGGTGCAACACAGCCGATGATAATATCGCTAAGTCACGAGCGCTACTAATCTGGCTTTCATCCGGTAAACCACTGGCATTGACGAAAGAAGTGCTAGACATACCTAAATGATGAGCTTGTTCGGTCATTAGGTGAGCAAAGTGTGATTCGCTACCGCCCAAGTGTTCGGCGAGTGTGACCGCTGCATCATTAGCTGAACGGGTTGCTACTGCCAAAATAGCGTTTTCTACACTGATTTGTTGACCTTTACGCAAGCCTAAACGCGAATTCGGTTGCATTGCTGCGTGTTTGGAAGCAACTAAGGTGTCGTTTAAATGTAAACGGCCAGATTCTATCGCTTTGAAAGTCATATATAAAGTCATGACTTTGGTTAACGAAGCCGGATACCAGCGTTGCGCGGCTTCGGTCTCATGTACCACATGGCCGCTGTCTGCATCGATAACGATAGCGGCATAACGAGCCTGTACAGGTTGGCTCGTTAATGAAAAAAGTAATGTTAATAAGGCAGCAGTTGTGGTTTTTTGCACGACAGTAATGTTGTTATTTTACTACAGAAAGTTAGCGTAACTAGTTGATGTGTATATTTAACCAGATTTTACAACAGCAAAAAAGCCGCTTTTTGAAATTTTTGAGTGAATAAAAATTAAACTAGCAGGGATATCGATTTAGCTTATTGATTATTGGCGATTTTTTATTTTTACGGAAAAACGTATTCTTTCTCAAGTTCGGTTGTTTGCTATATCATCCCGTTCTCATAATTATAATAAAAAGGCGAGGATTATGGATATGCAACAGGCTTTAGGTCTTGATCACGATCATCAAGATCCGCAAGTTTTTCAACAACAGTTACATCTTTATATCAATCTGAAGCTTGCTTCCTGCGGTCAGCCAACCTGTGTTGATGAGCATTCGCAAGCCTTCATGGCTACCGCGCAGGATCTATTAAACAGCTATGTCGAAAAAAGCCGTCAACTGGCTGGCGCAGCGCTTTATCCAGCAGATAAACGGATTCAAGATTTCTTAGAAGGCTATTTAGCTGATCTGAATTTAGCCAGTATTCCGACTTTACCTTCAATGACTTTCGAGCTAGATCGCCACGGCGTTGCCCGTGAACTGTCATTACCGATGGGTAAAGACCAATTTGTTTCCGATATTGTTTCCAGCTATCGGGTTAAACAAGGGGTTTTGCATAATCCGGCCCGTGATCGTCGTACCACCGAAGGTTCTTTTCATATTGCCGAAGGCGGCTTGCCAGTGCCGGGCGATAAAAAACAAGTGCCGAAACTGACGTTTGCCTTGATGTTGGAAGCGGCGTTGAATCCGCCAGAGCAGCTGATGGTATTGCCGTTTACTGCCGAACAAGCGCAACCGGCAAAAATGTTTGCGTCTTTATTGTTAAGACCGATTGTTTGCCCCGAAGTACCGGGTGTCGATGCTGAAAAATCGATGGAAATCCGCTTTTTCGCGCCGGGTAATTTGGTCAGTAATTTGGATTTTGTTGAAAGTATTTTTGGCAATGGCGGCAATCCAGCTTTGCCTGAATGCGATGCGGCTTTAGATGTTGATCATTGGACGGGGCACAGCGGTTGCGTGATTTTGGCACCGCATTTATCGACTTTAACTAAACAACAACTCGGTTTACCGCATTGGGATGAAGCGACTCAGCGTCAACGTGATGACGGCATGTGCTGGAAACAGCCGGATGAACTGTATAACCAAGGCCAAGCTTTTAAATTAACCGCTCGCGATAGCAGTGGCGTGATTGTGACCTTGTTGGCCGATAACTATTACGGCTACTGCAAAAAAGAAATCAAAACCCAAATCAGCTATTCAGCGAATTTATTCGGTTCTGCCGAAGAAGAACACGCTGGCGGCGCGTTGGCATTTGAGCGGATCAATCATGGCGATGAATACGGAGTTGGCAGTGTCACTCGTGAAGCAGGCTATGATTTTGATGACATGGTGGCGCACTATGGCGATTTAATGACCGTCAAACCGGAAGGTTACGGTATTGATAAACGCTTCCCAGAGATTATCTATGTGCCGCAAGATTTGCGGATGAACGTCAACGGCCAGCAAATCACTTGGCAATATCAAGGCCAAACCCAATCCTTACGTCTGCAACCGGGCAAAGTTTACGTGCAGCCTAACGGTTACAAAGTTGAAATGGCTAAACATCCTGGCGCACCTTCTTGGCGTTTGATTGGTACTAAAGCTGAAGGCACTTTCTGCCACAAACCTTGCACCGTATCGGGTGGTGGTAAATCAGAAATTTCTAAATCGATTGAAGATGCGGTGATTTACGCGCCGTTATATGTCGATGATTTGCAAAATGATTTGGATAAAGTCCAAGCGATTTTTGATTACGATTACAGCTACCGTTTTGCCGCGCCGATTGCCGATGAAGACCGCACCCCAAGCCGTCAATTATTGAGTGCTGACCGCAGTTTAGGTTCGGTGATTAAATTGCTGACACCATCGCCTACCCATACCGATCAATATAACGCTTGGTTAAAATCGATTCCGCCTAGCATTTTGGCGCTGGTATTTTTAATCAAACGTTTTTATCGGCCTGAATGGGGCGATAACTGGCGCGATTATTTATCTGTCGATGTGATTGATGGTGCACCGGGCCATGAGTTGAAATTAGATCAACGCAAAATCGTCGCGACTTATTTACGAGTTGGTTTTAATCAACAAGGTGATTGGCGTACTTTCAAAGTTCGCCAAGACTATATCGCTGCTGAAAAAATCCAAATGGAAGACGACATCAGTGCATCGGTGGTGGTGCCTGTAGCGCAAATTCGGCCTTGGATGGCAGACGACAAACATCAACACAGCGTCAAATTAGTCAGCAACTGCGAATACCGTTTATTCCAGCGCCCTGATGACGCGATTATTCCTGGCTACGACAAGCAAACCGAAGCGAATATGTCTGAAGCGGGTAATTTCATGGCTAATTTTGAACCTTTGCATGGCGAAAAATTGGCCGCTGTAGTCGATGATGTGATGGCGTTTTCTAAATTCACCGTGCCGATGCACGATTTATTAGCCAAAGCCCATGCAGAAGGCGAGGGCTATGTGGTTTCTTCCGCACATCCACGTTTGGTAGATGGTAAGCCATCGAAAAATCCGCGTTATTTAGAAACCCGTGCCGATATTGTTAAACCGATGCGTAAATATCTGGCCGAAGTGGGTGCCAGATTGCACCGTAAAATTCCGTTACAGCAACCGGTTTGTTATCCGGTTGATGCGGTGTTAACCGGTCGCCGTAATAATCCACCAGAGCCGGGGATTCGTTCCTTAGCGGTTTACAACCCGATTCATTATCAAGAACTGCCGGAATTGTTCATGGACTTTATTTGTTCATTAACCGGCAAATCGCCATCGACCACCGGTGCGGGTAGTGAAGGCGCGTTAACCAAAGGGCCGTTTAATGCCTTGCGACCGACTGCCGATTTAAACAATGCCTTGGTGTCGTTCATTTTGACTGGTTATCCTGGGTTTTCTAGCTCAGCAGGTTTTATCGGCCCAGATATTCGTGTCGATCACGACATCAGTTTATTGATTCCTGAAATCTGGGCGAGGTTGGGGCATCAAGAACGTCAGCCAGAGTATTTAATCAAACACGGCTTTTTAGAGCCATTAGCCGATTTTGAATATCAAGGTGAAACCGTGTTAGCCAGTCGTTTGGGTTACCGGATTACCAGCCGATTCGTGCATGGCTTGATGGGTAAAATTTTCGACAATCCTTATGCGGTGTTTACCGATGAGCTGTTGCAACCTGAACGCCAAGATTTGGCGGTGTTTGTTGATGGTGTTAATAACATCGTCGATACCCAGCAAAAAGTCGCTAAACAGTACATCGCTGATGGCAGTATCGAAGACGCTTGCCCACCGTTGTATGCCTTGCTGCATATTATGGCGAATGGCGAATATCAAGGTAAGGATGCTCATCATCCTGAAATTCGGGCGATGTTTACCCGCGAATACTTGCTGGCCTCAGCTTGGTATCAACAACGCTTGTTAATTAAACAGCAACGCGATATTGCCTTGTGGCAGCGCAATGTTGATACCTTGCAGGCGTTTATTAGCCATGATCGCAATAAAGGCGCGACTTTAAGTTTGGACTTAGAACAACGCTATCAAGCCGCGCAAGCTAAGTTACAAACAGTGCAAAGTCCGGCTTATTTGCAGGTTTTGGTTGGAAGTTTGGGGGCTGATCCGTTGGCGGCTTATCAGGCGAAGGTTTAGAAATTGATTGGCTTTGCGTGCCTTCTTTATACCTTAGCCTTTGATTTTGTCATTCCGAAGGAATCCCTTAGCTTCTAAGTTATTCAATACCTTTAAAGTTAAGCGATCCCTGACGGGATGACAAAACAAAAGTGATTCAGCAATTTCAAACAATATTTTTCCAGATAATGAGATTGATCCATGAAAGAAGCCATTGCCACGTTTGATATTGCTGCCCGAGCCAAGGGTATGACCGAAGTAGCCAAACAAGGGGGTTACTCGGGCTAGTTTGTATAAGTCGCTATCTGAAGACGGCAATCCTCGCTTTGATACTGTTGTTAAAGTCTGTCAGGCACTTGGAGTTCAGTTGCGTGCAGAGTTCGTAAATCACTTTATATGCCAGCCATGGTCACGCTGTACAGAACGGGCTGGGGCAAACAATTTAAAGAGCGGTTGGCGATTGCTGGCAAACCGCCCAAATTGATCATTGGTGCCATGATGCGGAAACTGATTCATGTCGCTTTTGGCGTCTTGAAATCGGGAAAAAACTTTGATCCAGCGCTTCATGGAGCTTGATTTGGATAACAGTATCTACTCGACTTAGGTCGGTAGCATCCTATGTGGGTTGCAAATTAGCGCATCGTATCGTGGTCGGATATTTTGAAATTTGGGAGGATAAAGTATGAAATTTAAGGCATCGAATAACAAATACGATACACATCTTAATATAGGTACATCGTATCAGGGCATCGTATCTCGGTGGTTATTAGGCCTTGCTCCATACGTATTGATTGTGTTTATAGCATGGTACCCAGTTTGGAATATAGACCTAGAAGGAGAATGCACCAAACCAAGCAAATTCTTTGAGTGCTGGGATATAGCATTTAACTATCATCCAAATAGTAATTTCAATAAACTCCCAACAGAGCAATATCTGATCGATTTGTTTCAAGAAAATAAAGACAAATTTTTCCGTATATCAGAACACCCATACAATCTATCGAGCGCTTTCGGCTTAAAAAACATACGCCGAGTATGGGAGTTGGACTCGGTGTTGATGTTTAAAATTAAAAGTACTTTATTTATAAAAGGTATGGATGAATTATCGAAAAAAAGTTGGCCGTGGATTCTCAGAGAAAAAGGATATTTTTTTGCAAAGCAAAGCGACTTAAATATGTTAATGACTCACGATCATGAATTTAGTTACTTATCATTTAGACTTGTTGATCAGCTCGATAATGATTGGCCTGATGACTGGGTTTTAAATCAGTGCCTTTTGCGTAAGATTGAAAGTGACTGGTATTTATATTTATGTAAAGTTCATAATGGAGGATAAACCATGCAATACAATGAAGAAACTTTTCAGTCCCGTAGATACTGTTATCCAAATCAAGCCCCATGAAGTGCTGGATCAAAGTTTTTTCCCGATTTCAAGACGCCAAAAGCGACATGAATCAGTTTCCGCATCATGGCACCAATGATCAATTTGGGCGGTTCGCCAACCGCTCTTTAAATTGTTTGCCCCAGCCCGTTCTGTAAAGCGTGACCATGGCTGGCATATAAAGTGATTTACGAATAAATGCATGGCCGATTTTCGATAGCCTCGGCTTGCCTCTGACGCTGCTGCCCGATTCAT
>CAIXED010000040.1 GCA_903918375.1 uncultured Pseudomonadota bacterium
TATCCTGTACAAGTGGATAGTCCTTTAGTACCGATGGCGTTTATGCCGGTTAATCCTTTACCGTTTTATGACGACGTTTACGAATTTCTAAAACCCGGCTGGGTCGCACCGCCTCCACCACCGGAATATGCGGCTAAGTGATTGCGGATAGCTGTCGCTGACACAAGGAGGCGCATCGCTCGCGACTGTTGCGCCTCGCCGCTGGCTCTGCACAAGCTATATTCTGCGCGGCTATCGAGTTGTAGTCATGGATGGCTAGCTAAATTTATCTTTCAGACGCTTAAATCATAGCTTTAATATTGCCATTTAACCCTAGCCGCACGGCTTACGGCCATTAAGTTAAGGATTGCAAGGGCATTGGCAACCCTCTTGCGATCAATGCAATTGGTAAACTTGCTTGCTCTAGTTTTAATCTATCCGTTCTAAATCTCCACTAAACTCAACCCCAATTCCGTCACCTGCTGTTCAGCGATTCTAAACGCACGTAGTTCTAAAACGCCTTTGGTATTCAATGAAATAATCAAATGAACCGCATCGGGATAGCTGGCTTGTTCAATGTCAGTGGCTGAGGGCACAGCTGGCGCGGTCGGATGCGAATGGTAAATCGCAAATAGGCTTTGTTGCTTGTCGCGGATTTGTTTCATTGCGGCGATTTGTTGGCTGGGATCAAGTTGGAAGCGGTTGCTTGGGGTGCTGGCGCTGTTGCTGATCGGGTAGCAGCTGGTGGGGATGCCGTTGCTGTCGGCAGCGACTAAGCCGCACACTTCTTGGTCGGGCGACAATTGGGCTAGGTGCAGTAATTGATTGGTGAGTTTGCGCGGTAAACAGATTTCGGTGTGGTTCATGCGGGGCTCCATTGTCCTGAGGTCACTCGGGGATTGCCAGCGTAGTCGCGGTGGGTGGTGATTTGCTGGTAGTTAAAACGCTTAAACAAGGCTTGCACTGCGGTTTGCTGGTCGTAGCCGTGTTCGATGAGTAAATAGCCGCCGGGTTTTAAGTGCTGGCGGGCTTGGTCGGCGAGCAAGCGGATGTCTTGCAGGCCATTTTCTGCGCTGATTAGTGCGCTGTCGGGTTCAAAACGCACATCGCCTTGTTGTAAATGCGGGTCGTGTTGGTCGATGTAGGGCGGGTTGCTGATCACTAAATCAAAATCGCGGTCGGTAATTGCCGAAAACCAATTCGAGGCTAAAAAGCGGACGTTGTCGATTTGTAATTGTTGGGCATTGTCTTGGGCGGTGCGTAATGCGGCTGGGCTTAAATCACAAGCGATGACTTTTGACCTAGGACGTTCAGCGGCTAGGGTGATGGCTAAAATGCCGGAGCCGGTGCCGAGGTCGATGATTTTGCTGGCTTGGGTAGTTGGTAATAAATCCAGACTCAGTTCAATCAATAGTTCGCTGTCGGGACGGGGGATTAGCACATCGGGATTGACTTTGAACGAGCGTGACCAGAATTCGCGTTCGCCGGTTAAATAGGCAACCGGTACACCTTGCTGGCGCTGGGCGATTAAGGCGAGAAATTCGGCGGCTTGCTGGTCGGTTAGTTGATGTTCGGGCCAAGCGCGGATAAAGGAACGGTTTTTATGTAGGCAGTGGCAGAGTAACACTTCGGCATCGAGCAATGCCGAGTCGGATACTGCTGCCAGTTGCTGGTAGGCCTGATCTAATAAGGCCGTTACGCTGTTAGCCATTGCCCAGTTGGGTGAGTAATTCGGCTTGGTGTTCGTGGATTAAAGGCTGAATCACGCTTTCTAAGCCGCCTTCCATGATTTCTTCCAGTTTGTACAAGGTTAAGTTGATGCGGTGGTCGGTGAGGCGGCCTTGTGGGTAGTTGTAGGTGCGAATCCGTTCGGAACGGTCGCCGCTACCGACTTGTAATTTACGGTTTTCGGATTGTTCGCTGTGTTGTTTTTCTTGAGCGGCGGCTAATAAGCGAGCTTGTAATACCGACATGGCGCGGGCGCGGTTTTTATGTTGCGAGCGTTCATCCTGACATTCCACAACTACGCCAGAAGGGATGTGGGTGATACGGATCGCGGATTCGGTTCGGTTAACGTGCTGACCACCAGCGCCGGATGCGCGGTAGGTGTCGATTTTGAGGTCGGCAGGATTGATGTCGATTTCATCGACGCTATCGACTTCGGGCATGATTGCCACGGTACAGGCTGAAGTGTGGACGCGGCCTTGCGATTCGGTGGCCGGTACACGTTGTACGCGGTGGGTGCCTGATTCAAATTTCAGTTGCGAATACACATTTTGGCCGCTGACGCGCATGATGACCTCTTTAAAACCGCCCAATTCACTACGATTTTCGTTAATGATTTCGGTGCTCCAGCCAATTCTTTCAGCATAACGCTGATACATACGCGCCAAATCGCCAGAGAAAATTGCCGCTTCATCGCCGCCTGTGCCGGCACGAACCTCTAAGAAGACGTTGCGGTTGTCGTTGGGGTCTTTAGGTAGCAATAAAATTTGCAGTTGTTGTTCGAGTTCATCGCGTTGGGCGGTGGCTTCGTTAATTTCTTCTTTGGCCATTTCCCTTAATTCTGGATCGCTGTCTTTGGCCATTTCTTTTGCGGATTCTAAATTGGCTTCGTTTTCCTGATATTGACGATAGCAGTTAACGATAGGGTCAAGCTGGGCGTATTCTTGGCTGAGGCTGCGAAATTGGTTTTGGTTGCTTTGTACTTCCGGTTGCGAAAGTAAAACGGTGATTTCTTCGAAGCGTTCACCGAGGTTTTCTAATTTGGTTTGGATTGAGGGTTTCATAAGGTTTATCGTAATTTGAAAATTTCGCGCGAGGCGGCAATGAGGTCGTGGCGTTCGTTAGCGCCGGCTTCGCGCAGTTGGGCGCAAGGTGTGTGGATCAGTTTGTTGGTTAAAGTATGCGCGAAGTGTCGTAAAACTTCATCAGCTGCTGCGCCGCTATTGAGTTGGCTAAGGGCTTTTTGCAGGGCGTCGTCGCGTGTGAGTTCGGCTTGCAGGCGGTAATCACGGATGGTTTCTTGAGCGCCTTGTGAGCGTAGCCAGGCCAGAAAATGTTCAACTTTGGTGTCGATAATTTCTTCGGCTTGTTCGGCGGCACGACGGCGCGAGTCCATATTTTGATTTACGGTATGCTGTAAGTCGTCAACGGTATAAAGGTAAACGTCGCGTAATTGTTCGACTTCGGGCTCGATGTCGCGCGGTACGGCGAGATCGACCATGAACATCGGTTTATGTTTGCGTTTTTTAATCGCGCTTTCGACTCGGCCTTTACCCAAAATCGGTAATTGGCTGGCGGTCGATGAAACCACAATATCTGCTTCGGCTAGATGGTCGGGAATTTCGGATAAGGCGATTGCGTAGCCATTAAATTGGCTGGCTAGGGCGTGGGCTTTATCGTAAGTTCGATTGGCGATGATGATGCGGCCAATGCCGTGTTGATGCAGGTGGCGAGCGGTTAGCTCAATGGTTTCACCGGCACCGATTAACAAGGCGGTTTGGTTGCTGAGTTTGTCGAAAATTTGTTGGGCAAGCTGTACTGCGGCAAAGGCAACAGACACGGGGCTGGAACCTATGGCAGTGTCTGTGCGTACTTTTTTGGCGGCAGAGAAGGTGTGTTGAAACAATTTGCTGAGGGTTTTGCCTAAAGTGCCGGCTTCATAAGCGGCTTGGTAGGCGGTTTTCATTTGCCCGAGAATTTGCGGTTCGCCCAAAATCATCGAATCTAGTCCGCAAGCCACTCTAAACATATGGCGAATCGTTTGATTATCGATGTGGCTGTATAAATAAGGGGTGAATTCTGCTGTGGCGATTTGTTTGGTGTCGGCAATCCATTCCACCAGTGAGCTTTGATCAGCACTGTTGGCGTGGTAATAGAACTCGGTGCGATTGCAGGTTGATAAAATCGCAGCTTCGCTAATGTCGCTAATATTTAGCAGTTTTTTCAATGTGTTATCTAAAACGTCTGCCGGAAAAGCAAGGCGTTCTCGAATCGCGACAGGCGCGGTGTTGTAGTTGATGCCGACGGCAAGAAGAGTCATTGGTTGCGAACAATTGCACAAGATAATTGGGTTATTCTAAGGAATGCGCTGTTTTTATCCAAATAGATTGAAACAGCAATCTAAATTTAGAAGCATTTTCTGATAATCTATATTTAAATTTTTTTTGCTTATAGGTCTTTAGTTGGCATGAATAGATGGATAAACATCGCAATACTTTTTTCTTTGGCAGGTTGCGCCGCGACCCCAGAAAAAGCGCCTGACGTGGATGTCAATTTGCTGCCAAATGAGTCTATCGTTGCTGGTATTAATCACAATACAGTGATTGATGAAGAGGTGTTGTATTTGTTGATGGCCGCAGAATTGGCTGGGCAACGTAATCAGTATGATTTGGCTTTGGATGCTTATTTACAGGCGGCTAAGCGGGTTGATGATCCTAGAATTGCGGAAAGAGCGGTCAAAATTGGTTTGTTCTTGAAAGATGAACGCCGTACCCAAGAGGCTTTGGCGGTTTGGTTGGAAAAAGACGGTAAAAATTTAGGCGCGAGAAAGTTTGCTTTGTTGTTGGCGATTAAAAATGCTAATCGTAAATCGGCGGTAGAAAATATCAATGCTATGTTGCAGGAAGATCCGGCTGGATTTGAGGCAGGCTTGTTAGAGTTGATTAAGTTGTTTGAGAAAGAGGGACGTGCTCAATTTACTTATGATGCTTTGGAAGAAGTATCAACCCAGCAGCCAACCCAAGTTAGCGTGTTGTTCTTGCAAGCCGTGCTGGCGACGATGTTGCCAGATAATGCTTTAGCGCAAGAGAAAATTAGCAAGGCTTTGGAATTACAACCCGACTGGAATAAAGCGGTGATTTTTCAGGCGCAATTAGCGGGGCGTACCGGTGATTTGGTGAAAGCCCGTCGCTATTTAGAAAAAGCAGTAAAACAGGCGCCAGAAGATTTGCAGCTGCGGAAGATGTTGATTGAGGTTTTGGTGAATACCGAGGCTTATGACGATGCGATTCGGGTTTGTCAGAATGTGTTGGATGAAAAACCGGATGATGCTGAGAGTTTGGTTTCGATTGCGTTAATTTATGCCCAGCAAAATCAGCTTGATAAGGCTGAAAATTATCTTGAAAAGTTATTGAGCAATCCTGAGTGGGATGATCAAGCGAGTTTTTATTTAGGCAAGTTGGAAATGCAAAAGCGTCGTCCTGAAAAAGCCTTAGCTTGGTTTGATAAGGTGGTTGATCCTCGTATGGCGTTTGATGCCGATATGGCGGGTTTGTCGATTGTGATGAATTTGAAGCGTCAAGATGAGGTTGAGCAGCGTGTTTTGCGGATGGAAAATAAGTATCCGGAGCAACGTTTGCGAATCTTGACGACTAAAGCCGAGTTTCTGAATCAGCAGGGTGATTATCAACAGGCATTTGATGTATTGAGTGCGGTGTTGAAAGAAGGGCCTGATAATCGCGATGTGTTGTATGCAAGGGCGTTAATTGCAGAGAAGATGAATCGTTTGGATTTACTTGAAGCTGATTTGTTAAGTATTTTGCGAAAAAATCCTGATGATATTGGCGCTTTAAATGCGATGGGCTATACCTTAACCGATAGAGGAGAGCGTTATGATGAAGCGGAGAAATATTTAAAACGCGCTATCGAATTGCAGCCAAATGAAGCGGTGATCATTGATAGTTATGGTTGGTTGTTGTTCAAAAAGGGCCAAGTAGAGCAGGCTTTGGTTTATTTGCAGCAAGCGTATGACAAACAGCCTGAGAACGAAATTGCCGCGCATTTGATTGAGGTTTTGTGGTCTGTTGGCAGTAAAAAAGAAGCCAAAGAGTTGTTTGATAGTGCTTATAAAAAATCGCCTGATGACGAGTATTTGCTGAAGGTTAAAAAGCGCGTATTGCAGAGTGGGCTATGATGAATAAGCTGGGAATATTGCTCGCAGTTTTGTTGTTGCAATCGGGTTGTGCGGTTGTCGAAGAAAAACCGCTAGAAACTTATCATTTAGCGAATATGCAGCAGTTTCAGCAAGATCGCCCTTGGCAGTTTGAGGGGCGGATTGCATTGGCTAACGAGAAAGAGTCGATTTCTGCAGCTATTGCGTGGGTACATCAATTAGGTCGGGATGATATTGAATTGACGGGGCCTTTGGGTCAAGGGCGATTAGTGATAGCTGTTTTGCCGAATAAAGTAATTATTGAAGACGGCGATAATCGACAAGAGTTTCAGGGTGCGGTTGAATCGATTTTTACTGAACAATTAGGTGTTGCGGTACCTGTGCAGGCATTGAGATATTGGGTGTTGGGTGTCAATGATCCGCATCAGGCTGTTGTTGAGCAGGTTGAGGGGTTTGGGCAATCTGGTTGGACGGTTAAGTTTAAAGAAATGCAATCGGTTGGTGGTTTCACCTTGCCACGCAAAATGGGTGTGGAAAAAGAGTTAACCAAAATTAAATTAATAGTAGATCAGTGGAAAATTTAGTGAGTCAGGTAGAGCAAGAATCAATTGGATGGAGTAAGCGGTGGCCGGCTCCGGCAAAATTAAATTTAATGTTGAGAATTACTGGGCGTAGAGAGGATGGTTATCATCTACTGCAAACGGTGTTTCAGATTATAGATTTGTGTGATTGGTTGGTGTTTCATCCTGTTGCTGATGGTAGTGTTAGTTTGCTAAATCCGATACCAGGTGTGCCTGAGCAAGATGATTTAACGGTGCGTGCGGCAAATTTGCTTAAAAAACATGCGCAGTCAGAATTAGGGGTTCGGATCGAAATTGAGAAGAATTTGCCTATGGGTGGCGGTTTGGGTGGTGGTAGCTCTGATGCTGCGACGACTTTGATTGTGTTGAATAAGTTATGGAATATTAATTTTTCGGTCGAAAAGTTAATGGAATTAGGTTTGCAATTGGGTGCGGATGTGCCTGTTTTTGTTTATGGACATTCAGCTTGGGCAGAAGGTGTTGGTGAGCAATTAGAGCAAATAAACTTGCCAGAACATTGGTTTGTAATTGTGAAGCCAGATTGTCATGTCAATACAAAACAGATTTTTTTATCCGAAGAGTTGACAAGAGATAGTAAAGTGATCAAAATAAGCGACTTCATTGCAGGGGAAGTCGGGAATGACTGTTCTGCGGTGGTGAGTAAATTATACGAGCCTGTTAGAAGTGCTTTGCTTGATTTGTCTAAATACGGGAAATCAAGGCTAACAGGAACCGGTGCTTGTGTTTTTGCAGAATTTGCAACAAAGCAAGATGCGGTTGAAGTTTATGAAGAAATAAAAAATACTGGTCAGGTTTATTTGGCAAAAGCTTTAAATAGATCCTCGGTATATGAAGTTTTAGAACAAGGATAAGTCAATCAGTTTAATGGGCTGTCGCCAAGCGGTAAGGCACGGGGTTTTGATCTCCGCATACCTAGGTTCGAATCCTAGCAGCCCAGCCATTCTCCATAATAAAAATCCTTGGGAGTCTTGAATGCGAGAGGCCTCGATAATGATATTTTCTGGCAATGCTAATAAAGCGCTGTCTGACGGTATTGTTAGGAAGCTCAATATGCGGCTTGGTATGGCTACAGTTGGGCGCTTTAGTGATGGGGAAATATTTGTTGAGATTGAGGAAAATGTAAGAGGGCGAGATGTCTTTGTCGTTCAGCCTACATGCTCTCCAACAAATGAAAACTTAATGGAATTATTGGTGATGATTGATGCTCTAAGAAGAGCGTCAGCAGCACGGATTACTGCTGTGATGCCTTATTATGGGTACGCACGGCAAGATAGAAGATCTAGATCTGCTCGAGTTGCAATTACGGCAAGATTAGTTGCTGATATGATTGGGAATGCGGGTGCTGATCGAGTTTTGACTGTTGATCTTCATGCTGATCAAATTCAAGGTTTCTTTGGTATTCCTGTTGATAATGTCTATGCTTCTCCGATATTGCTTGGGGATGTGTGGCGGCAAGAATATGAAAATTTGATTGTTGTGTCGCCAGATGTTGGTGGTGTAGTTAGAGCTAGAGCTTTAGCGAAGCGCATGGGTGATGCAGATCTTGCGATTATAGATAAGCGTAGGCCAAGAGCTAATGTCTCTGAGATTATGCATATTATCGGTGATGTTGAAGGTCGGACATGTGTCATGGTTGATGATATAGTTGATACCGCTGGAACATTATGTCACGCAGCTGCGGCGCTAAAAAAGAACGGAGCGCGTAAGGTTGTGGCGTATTGCACTCATCCGGTTTTATCTGGTGCTGCAGCAGAGAATGTTAAAAAGTCAGTTTTGGATGAATTGGTGGTTACCGATACAATTCCATTGTCTGGTGAGTTGTTAGCAATTGGAAAAATTAGGCAGTTAAGTGTTGCAGAAATGCTTGCTGAAACAATACGGCGTATAGCTGTCGGCGAATCTGTTAGTTCGCTGTATGTTGATTAATTAAAACAATAATTTTGCTTGTTTGACAGTTTTGGAGAATGTAATGTCTGGTGTGTTTGAATTTGTAGCGGAAGCGCGTGGCGCAACAGGTAGTAGTGCGGCCAAGGTTGTTCGTCGCGAAGGTAGAGTTCCTGCTATTGTGTACGGCGGTCAAGGTGAGCCTCAATTGATTTCATTGGATCATAATGAAATTGTAAAGCATTTGACTCATAAAGAAGTTTATACAGCAGTGTTGAATTTGAATGTTGCTGGCAAAACTGAAAAAGCAGTGTTGAAGCATATTCAGCGTCATCCAGCTAAGCCGCAAATTCTGCATATCGATTTTATGCGTGTAGCTAGCTAAAAACTTTTTCAAGGTTATATGATTAAGTTGGTTGTTGGCCTGGGTAATCCAGGGTTGCAATATCAAAGAACCCGGCACAATGCTGGGTTTCTTTTTTTAGATGACTTGGTTGCTGCTAATTCTGGTGCTCAATGGCTGGTGAATCGTCAATTTTTCGGTGAGATTTCTGCTTTTAGTTATTGTGGTGAGCGTGTTGTTGCTATAAAACCAGGTACTTTTATGAATAAAAGTGGTCAGGCTGTTGGTGTGATTGCTAGTTTTTATAAAATTAAGCCCGAAGAGATTTTGGTAGTGCATGATGAGTTGGAATTGCCGGTTGGTCATGTGAAAATGAAGTTCGGTGGCGGACATGCTGGACATAACGGGTTAAGGGATATAATTGCTCGAATTGGTTCTGCTGATTTTTATAGATTGAGAATAGGAATTGGTCGACCGCAAGTTGGATCTGTTGCTGATTATGTTTTATCAAAGCCTTCGCTAGAAGAGCAGCAGGCGCTGGGTTTTTTAAGTGGGTCAATGCTGGCGGAGGTTAAATTGTTATTAATGGCTGATATTTCTGTCTTTAATCAGCGTTTTTCATGAGTTTTTGGTATTGATTTAAGATAGAAATAAAATTACGAAAAATTATCTTGACTGAATGGAATTAATTGCGGATAATTGAAAGCTTAAACGGAGGGGTTCCCGAGCGGCCAAAGGGATCAGACTGTAAATCTGCCGGTTCTACCTTCGGAGGTTCGAATCCTCCCCCCTCCACCAAATTTCCTAAGATAGGGTTTCGCGGGTGTAGTTCAATGGTAGAACTCCAGCCTTCCAAGCTGATTGCGTGGGTTCGATTCCCATCACCCGCTCCATTCTGGTAGCGGTAATGTCGCTCATATAGCTCAGTAGGTAGAGCACTTCCTTGGTAAGGAAGAGGTCACCGGTTCAAATCCGGTTATGAGCTCCAGTTTCATTATTACTTTGATTGCGGGTGTTGTTGTCATGGCAAAAGAAAAGTTTGAAAGAAAAAAACCACACGTTAACGTAGGTACAATTGGTCATGTTGATCATGGTAAAACTACATTAACAGCAGCGTTGACAAAAGTTATGGCTGAATTACAAGGTGGTGAAGTTAAAGCTTTTGACCAAATTGATAATGCACCAGAAGAAAGAGCGCGTGGTATTACAATTTCAACTTCGCATGTTGAATATGAGTCACCAAATCGTCACTATGCACACGTTGACTGCCCAGGTCACGCTGACTACGTAAAAAACATGATTACTGGTGCTGCTCAGATGGACGGTGCTATTTTGGTTTGTTCAGCTGCTGATGGTCCTATGCCACAGACTCGTGAGCACATCCTGTTATCAAGGCAGGTTGGTGTTCCATACATCGTTGTATTCTTGAATAAAGCGGATATGGTTGACGATGCTGAATTGATCGAATTAGTTGAAATGGAAATCCGTGAATTGTTGAATCAATACGAATTCCCTGGTGATGATACACCGATTGTTGTTGGCTCAGCTTTGAAAGCATTGGAAGGCGAGCAAAGCGAAATTGGTGTTCAA
>CAIXED010000041.1 GCA_903918375.1 uncultured Pseudomonadota bacterium
GACACCGTCGAAAAACAATACCTCGCCGCCAAACAACGCCTTGACCGCCTGAGCCAATCAATCCTAGCAAAAGCCTTTCGCGGCGAACTGGTGCCCCAAGACCCCAACGACGAACCCGCCGCCGAACTACTCAAACGCATCAAAGCCGAACGCCAAGCCCAACCCGCAGCGAACCGCAAACGCAGCAAATCGGCATGATCGAGGGTAGGGTGCAAACTTTTGTTATTGATGGTGCATAAAATACCCCCTACGCCTGATCAACCAACAACCGTGAACCGATAGGATGTTTTTGGGGCTCTATTCTCAATCCTTATACTGACAAGGCAGTTCTTAAGGGTAAGCATTGCTGGATATTGAGTGGGCCGTTAAGTAACAACTAATTTTCGGCCAATATCATTTGATGAACCTGAGCATAATCAACTTTCACAACAAATGAGCATATTTATGATCCCTGTTATTCGAGCAATTTTCTTAGTATCAAGTTTTTATTGTTCTTCGGCTTTTGCTGAATCGGGTGTTGAGTCCGAGAGTAAGTCAAAGACAGCCGAGCCAGCTCCGCAGGAACAGACGCTAAAGCAAGAAACTCAACCGGTTGTTGCATTGCCGGTTACAGAGCGAAAAAAAGTGCACTTTGAGCACAAATCAAATACTAATGACGTCATCCATGTTTGCTCTAGCGGCTGTGACAGCAAAGATTTACAAGATGCGGTAAATCGAGTCAGTGTTGGTGGTGAAATTAGACTGGCTCCCAACGTGTTTCATACTTGTGCGGTGATTGATAAACCGGTACATATTCGCGGATGGAACGGTCGTTGCGGAGATACTACTGAACTCGTCAGTATCTGTAAGGGCAAAGCCGCACTGGTTACGACTGCGGCCAATATTCATCTTGAAAATATAACCATTCGTGATATTGCTAACCAAGACGGTACCGGTGCTTGCGTTAGCATGGAGCCAGGTACCCGCGATCTTACCCTGCAAAATATTCGTTGTAGAAAAAGCCAAAATGGTTTGCTGGGAAGTGTGTCTGGAACGCTACTGATTGAAGAGTCGCTATTTACTGATAATGGCTTTGGCAATGGTCAGGGGCATGGGATTTATTTAACGGGTGGCGATCAAGTGGTTATTCGCCGCAGCAATATTTTATCGACGCAAAATGCTGGACATGCGCTGAAAGTCGGTGCCGCCGAACTGACCGTGGAAGACAGCGTGATTGCCGCATTGAACGGACATAATTCGCTAGCGATTGATGCTTATCGTGGTGGCAATATCACGCTGAAAAACAACATCATCCAACAAGGTCCGCAATCTGAAAACAACAACATGATTAGACTGGCTTCAGAACCGAGTCAATCGTTACCCAATAACCATGCGCTGTTGGCCGAGAATAATTGGTTCATTTTTGATCGTTCTGGCAGTAATGTGTTACTGAGCGGCAATGGCTTGGGGCCGATCACTTTGCATAATAACCGTATCGTGGGAAAAGCTAGTTGGGGATTAAAACCTAGCGAAGAGCGTAATACTCGGCGGTATAAAAATCGTAAAGCCGCTAAGCTGAATAAATATGACGGCGAGCGGTCTAGCTTGCCAGGGCAGTAAATCTGGTTACAGGCGGCTTCGAGGTTAACCTTATACACTCGAAGCCAACTGTTTAGGGATTGCGAACTATATGCTTTGCGTTGTTGAGCATATCTTGTATGAATAATTTTATTGGATGCTTAATTCTCAAAAACATCCGCGCCTTTCGGTGCTTTAAAGTTAAACAAATCGCTATTCAAATTAGGATTAACCTGAATATTGGTGAAATAAATTCGGGTTAATTGACCAAAGTTGTCGCTTAATTCCATGCCGCCGAGCTGGCCGTTTTCCATACCAATCAGAATATATTTGAAACCGCTTTCGTCATTTTTCGGCGATAGTCGCACCCAGTTCATGCCGTCATCTTGGCCTTGATCATCAAGCTTAAATTTTTCTTCAATATCGACTTGGCCGGTCAGTAATAAGGCTGGAGTTGAGCCTAGTGAGTCGTCGAGTTTTTTAACGGTGACTTGTTCTAAATCAGCATCGTAAAACCAGACTTTGCCACCGTTTGAAACGATTTCTTGCGTGAATGGTTTTAGATAATTCCATCGGAATTTACCTGGGCGGCTGAGGTAAAACTTGCCGGTGCTGGTTTGTCCTGCGCGACCGGCTTTATCAAAACTGACTTGTTTAAAATCAGCGCTTAAGCCAGCGCTGGCGTGTAAGAAAGTTTTTAACTGGGCAATCGGTGTTGCTTCAGCGAATGCGGCAGTGGTTAAACATAAAGAAATCAATAAGCTGCTAATAATTTTAAAAGGCATGGTTTTTTAAAAGGGGTTTAAGTTGTTAATCCAGTTTTGTGAGCCATTAGCACTAGCGCCGCATTCGGAAAGCTCGCTAGGGCCAGAGCCATCAACAAATGGCATTAGTTGTGCATTGGTACAGTTTTCAGCGCTTAATTGGCCGCTTGCGCCATCTATCCATTGCATTTGAACATTGTCTGGTGGAATTAGTTTCACCGGTTGTTTGCTGATTTGGCGCATTAGTTCTGACCAGATTTGCAAAGCACCGGTGGCACCCGTTAAGCCGGTTGGTTTATTGTCATCTCGACCCACCCAAACTACCGATAAGAAATCACCGCTGAAACCTGCAAACCAACTGTCACGCAGTTGGTTGGTGGTGCCGGTTTTGCCGACTAGTGCCATTTCTGCTGGCATGTAGTTATAGGCTGATTTACCGGTACCATTGCGCATCACTTCTTGCATGATGGTGTTGGTAATAAATGTCGCCGCCGGATCGACCGCTTGGCGTACCGTAAACGGATAGCTTTGTAAGGCTTTGCCATCGCTGGCATTGACGGCGCGGATTGAGCGTAAAGGCGTGGCATAACCATCGCCCGCTAAAGTTTGGTAAAGCTGGGTGACTTCAAGTGGTGTCAGTGGTGATGCACCGAGTAAAAACGAGGGGAATAAATCCACCGGACGGCTGACACCCATGTTTTTTAGATTATTGGCAATTCTCGATAAGCCAATATCCATGCCGATTCTGACCGTTGCCATGTTATAGGAGTTGGCTAGGGCAGTGTGTAGCGGGACGATGCCGTGTTCGCGGTTGTCGTAGTTTTTCGGCGACCACATTTTGTCTTTTTCGGCTTCAATTTCCACTTCGGTATCGCTGACTGGGGTGTTGATTGTGTAGCGATCTGGGTGCTCTAAAGCCGTTAGATAAACGAAAGGTTTAATCAAAGAACCGATGGGTCTTACTGCATCCAATGCGCGATTAAAGCCAGTTGATGAGGCTTCGCGGCCACCGGTTAAGGCGACGATTTCGCCGCTATCACGGCGGGTGACAATAATTGCACTTTCTAATTCAGTGCTTTTCGGGCTTTTTTCTAGTTGATTGAGTTTGCTGGTGATTGATGCCTGTAATTTATCTTGGATGCGAGTATCCAAGGTGGTGACTATCCGTAAGCCTTCTGAGGTTAAGTCTTCCTCTTTATATTCTTGCTTTAATTGACGTTTAACTAAATCAATAAAGTCTGGGTAGCGGTTGGCAGAACGGTGGGTAACTGCCGCTACAGTTAGCGGAGTTTGTTTGGCTTCGGCGGCTTGTTGAGCGGTGATATAGCCTTCTTCTTGCATTGAATCCAGTACCAAATTACGGCGCTCTAAAGACCGTTCTGGATTACGGCGTGGGTCGTAGTAAGACGGGCCACGGACTAAGGCAATTAAGCTGGCTGTTTGTGGCAAAGATAGGTTTTTCAACGATTGTCCGAAGTAAAACTCACTCGCCAAGCCAAAGCCATGTACCGCACTAGCACCGTCTTGACCGAGAAAAATCTCATTTAGATAGGCTTCCAGAATTTCATCTTTGCTGTAGCGATATTCGAGAATCAAAGCCATCAACGCTTCGTTGACTTTACGTACTAAACTGCGTTCAGAGGTCAGGAAAAAGTTTTTGACCAACTGTTGAGTAATGGTACTGCCGCCTTGCACTAAGCCACCAGCCTTAACATTGGCCCACATCGCTCGGGCAATGCCTTTGGGTGACAGTCCAAAATGGCTGTAGAAATCCCGATCTTCGGTTGAAAATAGACCCTGTAACAATTGCGGCGGGGTTTCTTCTAATTTGATTAAGATGCGATCTTCTTTTAATTTGGGGTAAAAGCTACCAATTTGCACTGGATCAAGGCGCACAATCGCTAATTCGCTGCCGTTGACGCTATTAACTAAGCTACCAATACCACCGGCATTAAAGCTGATGTTGATTTGCTGACTTTCTTGGGCGGTGTCGCCAAAATTAAAGGTACGGGTTTTGATTCTGATCTGACCGCCTTTAATCACGTAAGCACCTTCACCGCTTAATTGCGGGTCTAATCGGTAATGTAATTGCTGTAGCAAGTCTTCCAAATCTTTACTGTTGATTGGCGCACCAGCATATAACTCAACTGGGCTGGCATAAACCCGAGCAGGAATCGTCCAGCGTTTGCCTTCAAATTGTTCGCGAACGTTAAAGTCTAGGTATCCAACGTAAGAAAGAAGGAAGAAACCGCCTGCTAAGGCAAAAGGAACTAACGCTTTTAGCCACCAAAAAGAACGTGGTTTAGCTTTTTTGCTACGGCTGCTGCGATTGCTACGGGTATTGGTGCTATTAGGTCTTCTGGCCATTCAATTAAGGATGTAATTTGCGTGGCCGATTGCTCGGCGGGTCTATAGATAGGTTGGCATTATCCAATAAATAGACAAGCTGACCAAATCGATGCGGTTTATTTATCTTTTAGTTGTTGTAAAGCCCACTCAACATGCTCTTTGACTAATTCAGTTGAGTGATTGTGCATAGCGTTTAAAGCGTCAATTACTTCTGGTTGTTTTTTGCCATTCCCCAAGGCAACCGCAATATTGCGTAGCCAACGCTGATGACCAATGCGGCGAATTGCCGAACCTTCGGTTTTCTGTAAAAACTCAGTTTCGCTCCATGCAAACAATTCCAATAAAGTGGCGGTATCGAGTTTGTGTCTGGGTTTAAAGTCGCTTTCGGCGCTGAGTTTGGCAAAGCGATTCCAAGGGCAAATCAATTGGCAATCATCACAGCCATAAATCCGATTGCCGATTAATGGCCGCAAAGTTTCGGGAATGCTGCCGTGTAATTCGATGGTTAAGTAAGACACGCAGCGCCGAGCATCGACTTGATAAGGCGCAACAATGGCTTGGGTTGGGCAAATTGTTAAACAGGCTTGGCATTGGCCGCAATGATTGCTGGTTGCGCTATCAGCGGGTAAGGGCAGGTCGGTGTAGATTTCACCGAGGAAAAACCAAGAACCGGCTTGGCGATTGATGAGGTTGCTGTGTTTGCCTATCCAGCCCAAACCCGCTTTTTCGGCAAGCGCTTTTTCTAAAACTGGCGCACTATCAACAAACGCTCGATAACCAAATTCACCGATGTTGTCGCTGATTTTTTCCGCTAATTTTTGCAATCGATTGCGTAGTACCTTGTGGTAATCGCGGCCTAAGGCGTAACGAGAGATAAAGGCAGCGCTGGGATTATCGAGGACGGGTTGGCTGTGATTGGCGGCTTGATAGAGATAATCCATCCTGACGCTAATCACGCTGCGAGTGTTTTCTTGTAGCAGCGCTGGGCGGCTGCGTTTTAAGCCGTGGGCGCTCATGTATTGCATTTCACCGTGGTAATCTTTTGCTAACCAGTGCTGTAAATGTTGCTCGGCGCTGCTTAAATCGGTGTCGCTAATGCCCACTTGCTGAAACCCCAGTTCTAAACCCCATTGTTTAATCTCAAGGCTGAGTTGTTGAAAATCGATAGCTGGCGTAGATGGCATGGCGGCTTGGACTATAATCGCGAAATCATCACATTTTACACAACAAGCCATGTCTGATTTAGCTAAGCCGCTGTATCGTGTCGCGCAAATACGCCAAGCCGAACAATTCGCGATTGAAAACCTACAGATTCCCAGTTTGCAATTAATGCAAAGTGCTGGCTTGGCGGCGTTTAAAGTGTTGCAGCAACGCTGGCCGCAGCAAAAGCAGATTAGTGTGTTTTGTGGTGCGGGGAATAATGCGGGGGATGCTTATGTTTTGGCTTCACTGGCTATCAAGTCAGGGTATTCGGTTGAAGTGTTTGCGATTGGCGCGATAGCTCGGTTAAAAGGTGATGCTTTGCTTTGTGCGGAAGCTTTTGTGGAAAATGGTGGCGTGGTTAAAGCTTGGACTGCGGATAGTTTAGTGACGGCTGGCGTGGTAGTTGATGGCTTGTTGGGAACGGGGCTTAATCGTCGGGTTGATACAGATTATGCAGCGGTGATTAATGCGATTAATGCCGCTGAATTGCCGGTGTTGGCGATTGATGTGCCGTCTGGTTTGCAAGCTGATAGCGGTTGTGTGTTGGGCGTGGCGATTAAAGCCACTGTTACCGTGACTTTTGTCGGATTAAAAAGTGGTTTATTTACCGGACAAGCAGCGGATTATTGCGGCGAGATTATTGCAGCCGATTTGGATTTGCCGGTCAGCGTTTTTGAGCAATTACCGATTGCTGCTCACTTATTAGAAAAACCAAAGTTAGCGAAGCGGCCGCGTTGCGCTCACAAAGGCCATTTTGGCCATCTGTTATTGATTGGTGGTAATCACGGCTACAGCGGTGCGATTCGTTTGGCGGGTGAGGCGGCGTTACGCAGTGGTGCCGGATTAGTCACTATTGCTACTCGCGAGTCGCATAGTGGTTTGTTAAATATCGGACGGCCTGAATTAATGTGTCACGGCGTCGAAGATTTATCCCAGCTTCAAGCGCTATTAGAAAAAGCCACTGTGATTGTGATTGGCCCAGGTTTAGGCCAAGACCAATGGGCACGGATGTTGTTTGAGGCAGTTTTGGCGAGTGATAAACCCTGCGTGGTCGATGCCGATGCTTTAAATTTATTAGCTGAACAAGTTCGTCGTCGGGATAACTGGATTTTAACCCCGCATCCCGGTGAGGCTGGACGCTTGTTGGCTTGTGCCAATAGCACGATTGCCAGTGATCGCTTTGCAGCGGTGAGCGAGTTGCAGCAGCGCTTTGGTGGGGTTTGTGTTTTAAAAGGCGCGGGGAGTTTAATCAGTGATAGGCAGCAAATTTTTGTTTCAACCACTGGTAATCCCGGTATGGCCAGCGGTGGCATGGGCGATGTCTTATCAGGAATTACAGGGGCTTTGTTAGGGCAAGGTTTTTCGTTAATAGAAGCCGCTAAAATTGCTGTTTATATTCATGGTGAAGCGGCTGATAAAGCGGTGTTAGCCGATGGCGAACGCGGCTTGTTAGCCAGTGATTTATTGCCTTATTTGCGTGCCTGTTTGAATTAACCGAAGTTTTCGTCATTCCCGCGAAGGCGGGAATGACGGAGTCAATGATCATCAATAGCACGTAAGATAATGGAGCTGTTGAGAGGCTTCAGTAGTTAAATTAATTGTAAAAAGCTTAGAAAAGGAATCGTTATGCATCAGCATCAATTAGAAAATTGGCAACATTCTCATGAGTTTGCGCGGATTAATCGTCGCGGTGAAACTCGGACTAAATGGGTGTTGTTGTTAACCTTAACCACGATGTTGGTGGAAATTGCCGCTGGAATGCAGTTCCATTCGATGGCGTTGTTAGCCGATGGCTGGCACATGGCTACTCATGTGATGGCGTTTATGATTGCGATTTTTGCTTATCGCTACAGCCGTATTCATCAGCAAGATCAAACTTTCGCTTTTAGTCCAGCCAAAGTAGGGATTTTGGGTGGCTTTGCCAGTTCGATTGCCTTGGCGATGGTGGCGTTGATGATGGTCGCCCAATCCGCTGAGCGCCTATTTTTTCCTCAAACCATTAGCTTTGATGAAGCGACTATTGTGGCAGTGGCTGGTTTGGTGATTAATTTGTTGAGTGCTTTATTACTGCGCGATCATCATGACCACGGACACCACCATCATAGCCACGATGACCACCACCATGATGAACACGAACATCATCACCATCACGACCATAATTTACGCGCGGCTTATTTGCATGTAATGGCCGATGCGTTGACTTCTGTGTTGGCGATTGTGGCGCTGTTAGCCGGTAAATATTACGGCTGGGATTGGCTGGATACTGTGATGGGGTTTGTGGGCGCAGTGGTGATTTTGGTTTGGGCTTGGGGTTTGATTAAAGAAACCAGTCCGGTTTTGTTGGATCAAAGTATCGGTGATGATTTTCAGCGCACCATTCAGTCGGCGATTGAAGAAGATGGTGAAGCCAAAGTGATTGATTTGCATGTTTGGCGATTAACCGCCAGTCATTGTGCCGCGATAGTTAGTCTGGTTAGCCAAACCCCAAAATCACCGAGTTACTACAAAGGTTTATTAGCGAATTTGGTTGATATTGATCATCTCACTATCGAGATTAATGCTTGTGTGGGTGATGATTGTCGAATTAGCGATTGATAGCGATGTAAGTAGCGACACAGCTTGGTGTCGCTAGGTTTTTTAGTTCAGACGATTAAATCCAATCCGAATCACCGCTATCATCTTGAAAATCACTATTATCACTAACTAGGTAATCATTTTGGTCTTGTTGGTTATCGGCCATTTGCATCGCATCATCACCATAGTAATTATTAATCACGGTTTGTTCGCTAAGGTTTTCGCTAAAGCCTTGATCATGTTGTCCCCAGCCTGATGAGCCGTGATGACCGCCCATTAAATTCTCAATCCCTTGGAATAAAAACGAGCCAGCCACCACACCAGCAGCTGTGGTTGCTACATTGCCTAAAAAGCTTGATGCACCGCCACCGAAGGCGCTGGGTTGAGCAATTGGTTGAACAGGCGGTTGAGCATAACGAGGCATTTGGTAGTTACCTGCGCCCGGTACTGGTGCGGCATTGCTTGCAGGCTGGGCCCAAGGATCGTTATTTAAGAAGCTAGCATTGCTGTTGCTGGCGGTATTTCTGACTTGATTTTGTAACTCAGCAATTTGAGCTTTAGCGTTGTTCAATGCTTGTTCTAAAATCAAAGCGCGTTGAATTAACAAATAATGAGCGTCCGGTTGCTGTTTGATCGCGGCTTGAATCAGTGCTTCAGCTTCAGGATCTTTTTGGCTGAGTTTGGCTTGGGTTAATTGATTCAGAAATTGATTTAATTGTTGCTGTTCTTGTGGGGTCATGCGGGTTGCTCCAATGCGGTTGTTGTATGAGTAATGACTGTAGCTGGCACTTTAAAGTTTCCAAGGTAAATTGGGATCATGTGATTAATTTCAATCGCAATGCTTAATTTTTTTATGTGGCGATGCGGTAGCGGTTGAAATTTGCTGACTATGTCGCTATTTTAACCACATACTAATTGCAAACCCCCACCATGTCCGATTACCAGCCTGATAGAGATTTCGATGGCGATGTGGCTTTAAAAGAAGCCAAGCCAGAATTAAAACGCCCTGCTATGTATAAGGTGTTGTTGTTAAATGATGATTTCACTCCAATGGACTTTGTGGTGGAAATTCTGACCGACTTTTTCAATATGAGCGAAGAACGCGCTACCCAAGTGATGTTGCAAGTCCATACTCAAGGTATGGGTGTTTGTGGAACTTATACTAAAGATGTTGCCGAAACCAAGGTTTATATCGTTAACGATTATTCACGTGAACATCATCATCCGTTGATGTGCACTATGGAAGAAGCATGAGGAAACTAATATGTTAAGTAAAGAACTGGAAGTCACCTTAAATGCTGCTTTTTCGGGCGCTCATGCCAAGCGGCATGAATTTATTACCGTTGAACATTTATTGCTGGCTTTGTTGGACAATGAAACCACGATTCCGATTTTGCTGGCCTGTGGCGGCAATATTAATGCTTTGCGTGCTGAATTAACGCGTTTCATCGATGAAACTATGTCGCTAATTCCTGATGGTGTTCAGCGTGAAACTCAGCCGACACTCGGGTTTCAGCGAGTTTTGCAACGCGCGGTGTTCCATGTCCAATCTTCCGATAAAAAAGAAGTGATGGGGGCGAATTTATTTGTCGCTTTGTTCAGTGAACAAGAATCTCATGCGGTTTATTTATTGAATAAACAAGATATTACCCGTTTGGATGTGGTTAATTATTTAGCTCACGGTGTTTCAAAACTCGATCAACATGAGAAAGCAACTGATTCAGAAGGCGATGCTGACAAAGCGAGCAATGATGCGACTGAATCACCACTAGAAAAATATGCGGTTAATCTTAATCAAGAAGCCTTGAAAGGCAATATTGATCCTTTAATTGGTCGTGATTTGGAAGTTGAGCGCACAATTCAGGTTTTATGCCGTCGCCGTAAAAATAATCCTTTATTAGTCGGTGAAGCAGGGGTGGGTAAAACTGCGATTGCTGAAGGTTTGGCTAAACGGATTGTTGAAGAACAAGTGCCGGATGTGTTGCTAGATAGCGTGATCTACTCCTTGGATATGGGGGCTTTGGTTTCTGGTACAAAATATCGTGGCGATTTTGAGAAACGCTTGAAAGGTTTGATCAACCAGCTAAAAAAACAGCCTGAGGCGATTTTATTTATTGATGAAATTCATACCATCATTGGTGCTGGTGCTTCGTCCGGTGGCGTGATGGATGCTTCTAATTTAATTAAGCCGGTGTTGTCATCGGGGCATTTGCGTTGCATTGGTTCTACTACTTATCAGGAATATCGCGGCATTTTTGAAAAAGATCATGCCTTGGCGCGGCGTTTCCAGAAAATCGATGTGTTAGAGCCGTCAATTGAAGATACCGTGCAAATTCTTAAAGGCTTGAAAAGCCGTTTTGAAGAGCATCATGGGCTTAAATATACGGCAGAGGCTTTGCGTTTAGCGGTCGATTTGTCGGCGCGTTACATCACTGACCGCCATTTGCCTGATAAAGCAATTGATGTGATTGATGAAGCCGGGGCTCGGCAGCGTTTATTGACTGATGAACAACGCAAAGATGTGATTGATGTCGCAGAAATTGAAGATATTGTGGCAAAAATCGCTCGTGTGCCGGTGCAATCGGTATCGGCTTCTGATAAAGACAAATTAGCTAATCTTGAAAAGAACCTGAAAATGTTGGTGTTTGGTCAGGATGAAGCGATTGCTGAATTGGCGTCGGCGATTAAGTTGTCTCGCGCGGGTTTACGCGATAGCAGCAAAACCATTGGTTCATTTTTATTCGCTGGTCCAACTGGGGTTGGTAAGACCGAAGTCACTAAACAATTGGCTAAAGTGCTGGGAATCGAGCTAATTCGTTTTGATATGTCGGAATATATGGAGCGACATACGGTTTCACGTTTGATTGGTGCGCCGCCAGGTTATGTTGGTTACGATCAAGGTGGCTTGTTAACTGAAGCCGTTACTAAACATCCTCATGCGGTGTTATTGCTGGACGAATTAGAAAAAGCCCATCCTGATGTGTTTAATTTGTTATTGCAGGTGATGGATCACGGCACCTTAACCGATAACAATGGTCGTAAAGCCGATTTTCGTAATGTGATTTTAATTATGACCACCAATGCCGGTGCTGAAGAAGGGGCGCGAAGTTCAATTGGTTTTACTGAACAGAATCACGCTACTGATAGTTTTAAAGCGCTGGAACGTAGTTTTTCACCGGAATTTAGAAATCGTTTGGATGCGATTTTGCAATTCAAACCGCTGGATATATCGGTGGTTGGTAGCGTGGTTGATAAGTTTATTTTTGAGCTGGAAGCCTTGTTAGCAGACAAAAATGTCACGCTCAGCTTAGATGCAGGCGCTAGAAACTGGCTCGCTGTACGCGGCTATGATGCCAAAATGGGCGCAAGGCCAATGGCGCGTTTGATTCAGGAAAAAATCAAAAAACCGCTAGCAGAGGATTTATTGTTTGGCCGATTAGCCAATGGCGGTCATGTACGCATTGAAGTTGAAAACGATGCTTTGGTGTTTGCGATAGAAAGCAAACAAATGACGGCGACGGAATTAAATCAAGTGGTCTAGCGGAGATTGGTAAACCGCTATCTCGTTTAAAAAACGGGATTAGCGGTTACGGAAAGTGATGCGGCCTTTGGTTAAATCGTAAGGGGTCATTTCAACTCTTACTTTGTCGCCAGTTAAAATACGAATGTAATGTTTACGCATTTTGCCTGAAATGTGAGCGGTAACAACGTGTCCGTTTTCAAGTTCTACACGAAACATTGTATTAGGTAAGGTATCAATAACCTTGCCGTCCATTTCAATTTGATCTTCTTTTGCCATAATTAAGCTCTTAGGTTAAAACCGCCATCTTAACATGAATCATTCTGATGCTTATAAAATTGTCTTGAATCAATCCGTAAATACGGACTAATACTCGCTATAAATGCTTTTGATTTTGAAGATAAAAACTGTTTAGCTAGCAATGTCTATGTGATAATGCTGGGTTTAACTGGCACAACAACGACAGGGATAAAAATGGACGAAAATAAGAAAAAGGCGCTAGGTGCCGCATTAATGCAAATCGAAAAACAGTTCGGTAAAGGTTCTGTGATGCGAATGGGCGATGTGGCTGCGAATCGTGATATTGAAGTAGTTTCGACTGGTTCTTTGTCGTTGGATATTGCTTTAGGCTGTGGTGGTTTGCCACGCGGTCGAATTATTGAAATTTATGGCCCAGAGTCATCCGGTAAAACTACTTTGACTCTGCAAACCATTGCTCAGATGCAAAAACTAGGCGGTACAGCGGCTTTTGTTGATGCTGAACACGCTTTAGATCCGATTTATGCTGAAAAAATCGGTGTTAATATCAAAGACTTATTAGTTTCTCAGCCGGATACTGGCGAACAAGCTTTAGAAATCACCGATATGTTGGTGCGTTCCGGTGCGGTTGATATTGTCGTTATCGACTCGGTTGCAGCCTTAACCCCTAAGGCCGAAATCGAAGGCGATATGGGTGACTCTCACATGGGTTTACAAGCGCGATTAATGTCGCAAGCCCTGCGTAAACTGACCGCAAATATCAAACGATCTAACACCTTGGTTATCTTCATTAACCAATTGCGGATGAAAATCGGCGTGATGTTTGGAAGCCCTGAAACCACTACTGGCGGTAACGCGCTGAAATTTTATGCTTCTGTCCGTTTAGACATTCGTCGTGTTGGTTCTATCAAAAAAGGCGATGAAGTTGTCGGTAATGAAACTCGGGTAAAAGTCGTCAAAAACAAAGTAGCGCCACCGTTTAAACAAGCTGATTTCGAAATTTTGTACGGCGAAGGGGTGTCATTCTTTGGTGAATTGGTGGATTTAGGTGTGATTCACGGCTTTGTTCAAAAATCAGGTTCTTGGTACAGCTACGGCGATGAAAAAATCGGTCAAGGCAAAGACAATGCCAAACAATTTTTAAAAGACAATCCAGAAAAAGCCAAACAATTAGAAGCAGCGATCCGCGAAAAAGCCTTTGCTGGTCGTAATGCGGTGGTAGAAGTACACGAAGAAGATGACGACGGCGAATTTACAGACGTCGATTGAACTTAAACAAAGCATCCAACAAATTTGTCTGCGCCTGCTGGCAATGCGTGAGCATAGCCAGCGGGAGTTAATCGATAAATTAGCGTTGAGAGGCTATAGTCGAGCTGATGTTGAGCCGATTATTGCCGAATTTGCTGAGCAAGGTTGGCAAGACAATCAGCGATTTGCTGAATGTTATGCCAGACAACGGATGATTAAAGGCTACGGCCCAGTGCGAATTCGCTATGAATTACAACAGCGCGGCATAACTGAGGTTGATTTAGAGCAATTGGCTGAAGACAATGTTGGCGGCTGGATAAATTCCTTGCTACAAATTTATGAAAATAAATTTGATCAACAGCCTAAATTGACTAGGGCGGAATGGCTTAAACGCAGTCGCTTTTTACAGCAACGTGGTTTTAGTCATGACATGATTAAACAAATGTGTGCCGAATTAAAAATTAAAATAGCTTAGATCAGTTAATTAAGCTGATCTATCAAATGATTTAAAGTAAAACTAATCGAAGTAACCATCATGAAAAAAATGACCAGCGCCGAATTGCGTACCGCCTTTTTGGAATTCTTTCGCCAACATGGCCATGCGGTGCAGCCTTCTAGCTCACTGATTCCCGGTAATGACCCAACCTTGCTATTTACCAATGCTGGTATGGTGCAATTTAAGGATGTGTTTTTAGGTCGGGAAAAACTTGATTTTACTCGCGCCACGACTAGCCAACGCTGCGTGCGTGCTGGCGGTAAGCATAATGATTTAGAAAATGTCGGTTATACCGCGCGTCACCATACCTTTTTTGAAATGTTGGGTAATTTTAGTTTTGGTGATTATTTCAAACGTGATGCGATTCATTTTGCTTGGGATTTCTTGACCAAAGAATTAGGCATTCCTGCCGAAAGATTATGGGTCACGGTATTTGATGAAGACTCAGAAGCTGAAGCGATTTGGTTGGAAGATGTGAAAATCAATCCGCATCGTTTTTCCAGAATTGGCGCGAAAGACAATTTTTGGTCAATGGGCGATGTCGGTCCTTGCGGTCCTTGTACTGAAATTTTCTACGATCACGGTGAACATGTTGCCGGTGGTCCTCCAGGTAGTCCAGATGAAGACGGCGACCGTTATATCGAGGTCTGGAACTTAGTGTTCATGCAATACGACCGCGATAAAGATGGCAATTTAACCCCATTACCTGCGCCATCAGTGGATACCGGTATGGGTTTAGAGCGAATCGCTGCGGTTTTACAAGGTGTTCATAGCAACTACGAAATCGATTTATTCCAAAACTTGCTCAAAGTCGCTTCGCAATTAGCCAACAATACTGAATTAAGTAATAGTTCGTTACGGGTAATTGCCGATCACATTCGTTCTTGCGCGTTTTTGATTACTGATGGTGTTTTGCCGTCAAATGAAGGTCGTGGCTATGTGCTACGCCGCATTATTCGTCGCGCAATTCGTCATGGATACCGCTTAGGGATTCAAGAAACCTTCTTCTATAAATTAGTAGCGCCTTTAGTCGCTGAGATGGGCGGGGCTTATCCTGAATTAGCAAAAGCTCAAGAGCAAGTTGAGCGCGTGTTGAAAAAAGAAGAAGAACGTTTTGCCGAAACTTTAGGCCAAGGCATGAAAATCCTCGAAGCTTGCGTGGCTAAGCTGGATGGTCATGTGATTCCTGGCGATGTCGTGTTCTTGCTTTACGATACTTATGGTTTCCCTGTCGATTTAACCGCTGATTTTGCCCGTGAAAACAATTTGACCGTTGATCATGCTGGTTTTGAAATCGAAATGACTGCCCAACGTGATCGCGCTCGCGCTGGTGGCAGTTTTGCTGCTGATTACGATCAAGATATCCGCCATGACAGCATTACCGAATTCACTGGTTATCACAGCTTGGATGGTTCGGTACAAATCCTTGGATTGTTCAAAAAAGGCCAAGCGGTTGATGCTTTAGAGGCCGGTGATGAAGGGGTTTTGATTCTCGATCAAACGCCTTTTTACGCTGAATCGGGTGGTCAAGTAGGTGATACGGGTTTAATCGAAGTCGATGGCGCTGTATTTGAAGTGCATGACACCCAAAAACAGGGCGGTCAATTGTTCTTACACAAAGGTAAGGTGTTACAAGGGACAATTAGCCAAGGTCAAGCTTGCGAAGTCAGTGTCAATGCTGATTTGCGTAAAGCCACCGAGCGTAACCACTCGGCAACCCATTTATTACACGCGGCATTACGCCAAGTTTTAGGTGATCACGTTGCCCAAAAAGGTTCGCAAGTCAACGCGGAGCGTTTGCGTTTTGACTTCTCGCATTTTGAGCCTATGACTGCCGAAGAATTGGCACAAATTGAGCATATCGTTAACCAGCAAATCCGCGCCAATAATGCCGTTGCTGCGAATGTAATGGCGAAAGATGATGCGGTAAAAGCCGGTGCGATGGCTTTGTTCGGTGAAAAATACGGTGACGAGGTTCGCGTTCTAACCATTGGTGATTTTTCGACTGAATTATGCGGCGGTACTCACGTTGATAGAGCGGGTGACATTGGTTTATTCAAAATTGTCGCTGAAACCGGCGTCGCTGCAGGTGTAAGACGTTTGGAAGCGGTAACTGGCGAAGGTGCATTGCAATGGGTTGAGCAGCGTGAGAAAGCCTTATTAGCAATCGCGGGATTATTAAAAAGTGCACCGGATAAAACCGCTGATAAAGTTCAGCAATTACTGGAAAAAACTCGCGGTTTAGAAAAAGAACTGGAAAAACTGAAATCGAAATTGGCCAGTTCTGCAGGTGATGAATTAACCAGTCAAGCAGTCGATATTAACGGCGTCAAAGTATTGGCGGTTAAATTAGATGACGTTGATCCTAAAGCTTTGCGTGATTTGGCTGACCAGCTGAAAAACAAATTAGGTAGCGCGGCTTTGGTTTTGGCGGCAGTGAGTGGTGATAAAGTCAGTTTAATTGCCAGCGTTTCCAAAGATGCTATGGATAAAGTGAAAGCCGGTGATTTGGTTAATTTTGTAGCCTTACAAGTCGGTGGCAAAGGCGGTGGGCGTCCAGATATGGCACAAGCAGGTGGTAATGATGCTTCTGGCTTGGTGGCAGCGTTACAGCAAGTGCCAGCTTGGGTGCAAGAACGTTTAAGTTAAAAAATGCTTAGCTAAAATGTATGGAAGCGATTTTCTGTATTAGCTAAGTTGTTGTTTTTTATGCAGGAGTGGGCGCTCGTCCACTCTTTCAAATAGTATATTTCAATCCGTTTAACTGGTATGCAATTTGTGTTTTTCCATCGAAAATCACCGATGAATAACTAGCTAATCAAAAAAATTATTATATTAAGTGTTTATTTTGAATATATATGGTGCTAGAATTTAAGCACACTTTTTAATAGCGAGGCATATATGACTGACTTAAATCAACTTTCTGAAACTGAATTGCAATCTTTGTTGGAAAATGCAGGTAAAGCTTTAAAAGAAAGACAATACAGCAAACGTAAAGAAGTTATTGCTCAAATAAAAGATTTGGCTGCTTCAATTGGCGTTAATGTTGAAATTCAAGAAACTGGTAAAAAATTAGATAGAAGATCTGCAGCTGTTCCTGCTAGATACCGTAATCCTAATGATTCAACACAAACTTGGACTGGTCGTGGTTTAAAACCAAAATGGATGCAAGCATTAATTGCTGCTGGCCATAGCCCAAGCGAATTCGAGATTTAATAATTAAAAGCTTTTAAGTTGGCTTCTTGTTTTATTGATACTTGATGCTGATTTCTTAAGTAAAATCGAAACTAACTCCTTATGTTTAAGGGGTTAGTTTTAATCAAATCTGTAAAATTCAGTTAATCCTGTATTAACACGGGATAGGTTCAGCTGACATTATTCCCCAATTGATTAATTAGCCGCAAAGCGCGGGTATTTAATAAGCCTAAACAGCCTAAGGTTAATAAAATGGCATTGTACGTTTATAAATTTGGTGGCACTTCGGTCGGCACAGTCGAGCGAATTAAAGCGGTCGCTGATAAAGTCAAAAAAGCTCGCGATGCGGGTGATCAAATTGTGGTGGTGGTTTCCGCGATGAGCGGCGAAACTAATCGCTTAGTTGCATTAGCTAAAGACATGCAAACCCAGCCCACTGAGCGTGAAATGGACGTATTGCTGTCTACTGGCGAGCAAGTCACCATAGCACTGTTATCAATGGCGTTACACAATCTAGGTTGCGAAGCCAGTTCTTATACCGGCTCACAAGTTAAAATTCTCACCGACAGTAGCCACACCAAAGCCAGAATCCGCGAGATTGAAGACGCTAAAATTCGCGCTGATTTAGACGCTGGCAAAGTGGTAGTGGTCGCAGGTTTCCAAGGGGTTGATGAAGACGGCAATATCACCACTTTAGGGCGTGGTGGTTCAGATACTACCGGTGTCGCCTTAGCAGCCGCTTTAAAGGCTGATGAGTGCCATATTTACACCGATGTTGATGGTGTCTACACCACCGATCCACGCGTAGTACCTAAAGCCCGTCGATTAGATAAAATCACTTTTGAAGAAATGCTGGAAATGGCAAGTTTAGGTTCAAAAGTATTGCAGATTCGTTCGGTTGAATTTGCTGGAAAATATAATGTTGCGTTACGGGTTTTGTCTTCGTTTGCAGAAGGCAACGGTACCCTTATTACCTACGAGGAATCAGAAATGGAAAGAGCGTTAATTTCGGGCATTGCATTTAACCGTGATGAGGCAAAATTGACTCTCGCTGGTGTGCCTGATTTACCTGGCGTAGCTTCAAAAATATTAGGTCCAGTTGCGGCTGAAAATATTGAAGTCGATATGATCGTGCAAAATGTAGGTGCAAATGGCACTACCGATTTTACATTTACGGTGAATCGTAATGATTATATCCGCGCTAAAAATGTTTTAGAAGGTTTGCGTACTGAATTAGGTGCACAAATAGTTAGCGGCGACGACAGTATTGTTAAAGTTTCAATCGTTGGTGTGGGTATGCGTTCACATGCTGGTATTGCCAGTACAATGTTTAAGGTATTAGCCGACGAAGGGATTAATATTCAAATGATCTCTACTTCAGAAATTAAAATTTCTGTGGTTATTGCTGAGAAATATTTAGAACTTGCAGTTAGAGCATTGCACACTGCTTTTGGTTTAGATCAAGCTTAATTGTTTAAAGATGGCGTATAAAATGCTTTTTTCTAACAAAAGCGACTAAAGCATTTTATATTTGCCTGACAATCAAGCCACTAGATTTAGTAAAGATTTTGCTTTATTTGCAAAGCACTAATTACTGAGTTTTTTATACACCGCCAATTTAAGATGCAGCGTAATAGGCAATCTATTTAAGCTAAGTTGATGAGTCTATTGATAATCATGGTTCATCTGCATCGAATTTATTGACCGTAAGCTTTGTGATTGCCAGTGGTCAATTGCCCATTCCAGAATGTCTTTGATAGTAGCGGTCGCTAAATTTTGTGGGGGATTTTGTTTTAATAAAACCAATAACCGCCATAAAGTTTGTGAACGATTACTATCGTCAACCGCTTGTGCAAACGTCTGTTTGCTAAGTTTTTGGCCTTGTTGATCAACTAAAACCGGTACGTGCATATAGCTCGGTAGTTGATAGTCTAATAACTGATGTAGATAGGCTTGTTTTGGGGTTGAATCGAGTAAATCGTAACCTCTAACCACATGATTAACGCCTTGCTGGTGATCATCAATCACTACCGCCAGTTGATAAGCAATGATGCCGTCTTTGCGTTGAATAATGAAATCACCGTGTTGCTTTGCCATGTTTTCGCTAATTTGACCTTGCAAATAGTCGTGAAAAACTAAGTGTTGATCAAAGGTTTTAATTCGCAACGCGTAATCTAGGCTGCTGACGGGCGGTTGTTGGCGGCAAAAGCCGGGATAGATGACTGGGTTGTCAGCTAGTTGTTTTCGGCTACAGTGGCAGTGATAGAGGCTTTGTTGTTGCTGTAACTGCTCGATGGCAGCTAAATAATCGTCAATATGTTGGCTTTGATAGTAAATTTCCCCATCCCAATCCAGTTCAAAACCTTCCAAACAGCGCAAGATGGCGTCGCTGGCTCCTTTAACCACACGCGGCGTATCTAGGTCGTCAATTCTTAATAACCATTGACCTTGTTGTTTTCGAGCGTCGAGGAAACTAGCAAGCGCAGTGTAAAGTGAGCCTAAGTGAAGCGGGCCGGTAGGCGAGGGCGCGAACCGGCCAATATAAGGAGCTGAAGTAGACAGAATTAGCCTAGTTGTTTTTCGCGAATTTCATCAAGGGTTTTGCAATCGATGCACAAAGTCGCGGTTGGGCGGGCTTCTAAACGACGGACACCAATTTCGATACCGCAAGTTTCGCAATAACCGTATTCACCGGTTTCAATCGATTTTAAAGCTTCATTGATTTTTTTAATCAGCTTGCGTTCGCGATCGCGGGTACGCAGTTCTAAGCTAAATTCCGATTCTTGAGTGGCTCTATCATTAGGATCAGGGAAATTTGCCGCCTCATCCTGCATATGATGAACAGTACGATCAACTTCTTCCATTAACTCCGATTTCCAGTTGTTAAGAATACCGGTGAAGTGCTGCAACTGATCGTCGCTCATGTATTCTTCGCCTTCTTGTTCTTGGTACGGCTTAAAGGTGAATTCTGACGTGGAACTACTCATCCATTGACTCCTGGTCGACTGTAAAAAACGGGGCTTTTTATCAGAACGAGCCGAGGCAAGCAAGAAGTTTGTTATTATTGACCAGTTTTTTACCCATGGATCTTTGATATGACAGCGCGAATTGCTGATCGAATGCAGACGATTAGTTCGTTTTATGTGATGGCATTATTGCAGCGTGCCAAACAGCTAGAACAGCAGGGCCGCGATGTGATTCATATGGAAATTGGCGAGCCTGATTTTCCCAGTACCCAAGCCGTGATTGAAGCTGGCAAACGCTGTATCGAGACTGGCGAAGTTAAATATACTGCGCCTGCTGGCTTGCCGGAACTGCGGCAAGCGATTGCTGATTTTTATCAACAACGCTATCAAGTTAAAGTTAGTCCTGAACGGATTTTCATCACCCCCGGAGCGTCTGGGGCATTTTTACTGGCGTTTGGAATTAGTCTAAATCCTGAGCAAGCCATCATGATGGCCGATCCTTGTTACCCGTGTAATGAGAATTTCGCTCGTGTCTATGGGGCGACGGCGCAATATGTGCCGGTTAATGCCGAACAAGCTTATCAGTTGAATGCCGATTTAATTGCGGAACATTGGCAAGCCAATACCCAAGGTGTATTGATTGCTTCGCCATCTAACCCGACAGGCACCGTAATTGCTGCAGAGGCTTTGCAACAAGCGATTGCCACGGTTGAACAGCGGGGCGGTTGTTTTTATTCCGATGAAATTTATCACGGCTTGGATTATGACCAGCCAATTAGTACCGCGTTAAGCTTTAGCGACCAGGTGTTTGTGATTAACAGCTTTTCAAAATACTTTGCCATGACCGGCTGGCGAATTGGTTGGTTAGTGGTGCCGGACGCTTTTATCGAAGCGGCTGAAAAATTGGCGCAAAACATTTTTATTTCCACAGCCACCCATTCCCAATATGCGGCTTTAGCCTCGTTTAGCGCTGAGAACTTGGCTGAGTTGGATAGGCGTCGCGATCTATTTAAACAACGGCGTGACTTTTTATATGAAAACTTGCTGCGTTTGGGTTTTAAAGTCGACTGTAAACCACAAGGGGCGTTTTATCTGTATGCCGATTGCAGTGCCTTTACTAATGATAGTTTTCAATTTGCCAAAGACTTATTAGAAGCCGAAGCGGTGGCGGTAACCCCTGGCATCGATTTTGGTACACACCAAGCTAATACACGGATTCGTTTTGCATATACTGCCTCAATCGATAGAATGGCGATTGCGCTTAACCGACTGGAACGATTTTTATGCCGATAACTCAATGGACGCCGCTGCAATTGCAGCAAGCATTACAAGACAATCAAGCTTTGTTGTTAGTGGACGTTAGAGAAGACAACGAATACGCCTATGCCAGTATTGCCGGCAGTATCCACATTCCTTTGCGACAGTTGCCGCAGCATTTAGAGCGCTTTGAGGCTGAACAAGCTTTGGTGCTGATTTGTCATCATGGTGTTCGCAGTCAGCAAGCTTGCCAATTTTTGCAACATTCAGGTTTTACTCATTTATATAATTTACAAGGTGGCATTGACGCTTGGTCAGTCGCCTGTGATTCCACAGTTCCTCGCTATTAATCATTAAGCTTTACACACTATGTTTCTGAAAGAATTTTATGCTATTCAAGATGGCAGCATTGCGATTGCCGCTCAACAAGCCAGTGACTTTGCTAAAGAAGTGGCTCACGATTTCAACCCTTTACACGATGTCGATGCTAAACGCTTTTGCGTACCGGGTGATTTATTGTTTTCGATTGTGTTGGAAAAATACGGTTTGAGCGAAAACATGTATTTTAATTTTGCTGGCATGGTTGGGCATGGGGTTTTATTGAACTTCCCAGAAACCGATGCCGAGCAAATTGATGTGACCGATAATCAAGGCAAAAGCTATTTACATATCGAGCGTTCTGGCGCGGTTTTACGCGATCAAGCCATTATTGAAATGTTAATTCGCGATTACGTGGCGTTTTCTGGGCAAAACTTTCCTTATGTGTTGGTGCCTTTGTTGATTAAAGAACAAGTCATGTTCAACCTCGACCGTCCGTTAGTGATTTACGAAAGCATGACTTTAAAGTTTGAGCATTTGAACTTCAGTCAACCACGCTTGGAAATGCTGGAACCGACGATGGAAGTGAATGGCAAACGTGCGACCGCTTATTTGCATTTCCAAATCAAAGATGGTGATGATGTGGTTGGCGCTGGCTTTAAAAAATTGGCGGTTAGCGGCTTGCGTGAATACGAACAAGCGCCATTACAAGCCTTTGTCGATGGCTATTTGGCGCGTAAAAACAGTTATTTAGCTGAATTAGCCTAAAACTGCTTGATTTTAAGCCTGAAATATGGGGTTTAGACCGATATTTCAGGCTTGTATAAAAAATAGACAATCTAAGTTTTTATTTTTATAAACAAATAGTTAGAGTGTGTCATAACGGTTTGCTAACAAGCTTATCCACAGAAAATGTGGTTAAGCTGTGGTTTTGTGAATAAACACAGCTTTCTATCCCGATAACCGCTTAAATTGTATAAAAATTAGTCAATTTAAGATTGTTAACCGTAAATCAGTCACTTAAATTGGCTTTTCACCCGTTGCTAACAACTTTATCCACAGCTTTTGTGTAAAAAACAACGGTGTTGTGAATAACTAAGGATTAGCTTGTAATTGTTTCAACGAATCCGCGACTCGTTGCGCATCCAAAGCCGGATCAACATCGTTATCAATCTTACGAATCACCAAGCTTGGGTCGATGATAAACGTCCAACGTTTGGCATATTTGACGATAGGCATTTTCACCCCATAAGCCTCGGTAATCTCGGCATCAGGATCAGATAGCAAAGTGAAGTTCAGCTTATATTTTTGCTGAAAGGCTTGCAGCGAACTGACTTCATCGGTGCTCACGCCATAAACCTCGGCATTTTGATCACGAATCAGCTGAATTGAGTCACGAAAAGCACAAGCTTGTTTGGTACAACCTGGCGTGTCGGCTTTCGGATAAAAATACAACACAGTCCAACCTTGGTTTTGGCGGTCGGTTAATTTGATTTCATTGCCGTCTTGGTTTTTGAGCTGGAAACTAGGAGCGGTTTGACCAACTTGCAAAGCCTCGGCATGGACTGCGCTGACAAAAGGCAGCCATGACAAACACATGGCTAGTTGTTTAATGGTTTTTTTCATATAGGTCTCCTTGTTAAAAATCCTTGAAAATTATCGCCAATATTGAATTCGTTTTTCGACACTAATCACAGCCTTATTCAAAAGCTGTAGTTGTTTTTCTTCCGCAAACTGCAGCCCCAACACATAAAAAATTGGCATCCAAAACGGGTTGATTAATAGGCCACCTAAAAAGCTTTTTGCGGTTCGCAGCAAATTTTTGAGTGGATTAAAGCCGACTGTCAGCGTGTATTGCGGATGTTGACTAAAAATATCTTCAATCGGCTTAATCACCGATAAATCTCTATCGGTGACTAATTCGGTCGAGCTTAATAAACGGCGATGTATCGTGTAAAAATTTGCGCGTGCCCAGCAAACCGAAACAATAAAACACAAAGCCATTAGCGGCAGCAAGATATGCGGCGGGGCGATTGGCGCAAACAGCGGCGCCATTAATACCATGCTGTAACCCAGCATCAAAATATCTTCGCCATGTTCAACATCTTGATCGACGCCTTTAACAATAGCAACGATAGGGTGCGGCTCTAAATGTAAATAGTGATTGGGTTTAGACATAAGCAAACCTCATTTAAACAAAATTAGTTAAAAACTGATGTTACGCAGAAGTTTCAGTCATTCTCCGATATTGCCGTCATTCCCGCGAAGGCGGGAATCCAGGCCTCGAGGCTTATCACCTAGATTCCTGCCTTCGCGGCAATGACGAAGCCAATAGGAAATGGTGGTTATATGATTTTGTATTGAAAATACTTTTATTGCGTAACCGTATTTAAGAATTCATGTTTACTACGGTTTTGGCTAAAGTCAATTTTGTTACCGCTTATTTTTACGCCAAAGTATTTTGTTTGCTCTGTGCGAATGCCAGCAATTGCTTAAGAATCTGATGATCTTCACCGTAACTGGCTTGTAACTCGACTAGCTTGGTTTGATAGCTTTCCAATGTATTGGCATCTAGCCTTTGTCTGCAAAACTGTTGCCATTGTTGCAATTCGTCACTGTTCAAGGTGTTTGGATAATTGCGGCCTCGATAGCGAAACAGCATTTCCTCTAAACGATCATCCACAAAATCCGCTTTAAAACCGCCTAATTTTTCCGGTGCCGTTTGGCGGATTTTCGTCATCGTGGCTTTGTCTTTTGGAGTAAAAAAGCCACCGCTATAAATCATTAAATCAGGGTCTTGACTGCCTTCGCCGTATTCTCGGCCAAACACTTGCGCCAATTTGCTATTCAATCCTGTCGCTTGCGCTTGAATGGTTTGTAAATGGCGTTGGCAGTTGGCTAAATCCAGATTTAAACGCTCCGCATCAGCAGCACGAATCACGTTATAAGGGGCAATCACCGGATATTTATTGATGTGTATGGTTTTCAGGGGAATCCGCTCAACACCTTCGGCTAAATCCGCTGTCGCAGTAAAGACCCGTTGTTGAATCTCCTCTGCGCTCAGTTCTAATAACGGTGCAGGATCAACCGATAAGTCGTAAACAATAATTTCAGTTTTGCGTAACGGATGCTCGCAAAGCGGTAACACAATCCCTAAACAATGATTCTTGGCTGCAAAACGCCCCGAAATATGAACCACCGGTTTAAAGCTACCGACATCCAGTAAATCGGTGGCGGTGTGTTTATAGCGATTTTGATACAAGAACTCGTATAACCTTGGCTGGCGTTGTTTAACCAATTTTGCCATCGCAATGGTGGCATAAACATCAGATAAAGCGTCATGAGCGGCTTGATGGCTAATATCGTTGGCTTTAGTCAGTAACTCTAAACGGAAAGTCGCAACACCTTCATCATTCAATGGCCAATTAATCCCATCTGGCCGTAAAGCGTAAGTGGCGCGAACCACATCAATCAAATCCCAGCGTGAATTATTGTTCTGAAATTCGCGGCCATAAGGGTCATAAAAATTTCGATACAGCAGGTTGCGGGTGACTTCATCATCAAATCGCAAACTGTTATAACCCAAGCCACAAGTGCCAGCTTGCGATAATTCATGATGAATAATCCGAATAAACTCAGCTTCGCAAACGCCTTTTTCCGTGGCTAACTGCGGGGTAATGCCGGTAATTAAACACGCTTCTGGCTGCGGTAAGTAATCATCGGCGGTTTGGCAATACAACATCACCGGATCATCAATCACATTAAAGTCTTGGTCGGTGCGAATGCCGGCAAATTGACTGGCTCGATCACGCTGCGGATCGATGCCAAAGGTTTCGTAGTCGTGCCAGAAAAAGGTGCTGTTGGTCATGGGGAATCATTCCTTAAAGTGCTTTTGGTCTACCTGTGGACAGATTTTATTTTATAATCGCCAGTTCCATATTATGAGTCCACCATAGGAAATGTTATGAAAAAAACCTCGCTATTTGTTTCAGCCGCTTTTTTATTGTTTTCTGGCATGGTTAACGCCCATGGCCCAGTAAGAGCAAAATTAACTAGCACGATTGAAATTGATGCTCCTGCTGCCAAAGTTTGGGAAATCATTAAAAACTATGACGATATGTCATGGCACCCAGGCATTAAAAGTGTCAAAGGTGACGGCAGCAACAAAAAAGGCGCATTGCGTACTTTGACTTTGGCTAACGGCGGCACCATCACCGAAGAGCTGAAATCATACGAAGACAGCAAAATGGCTTACAAATACAAAATCACTGAAATGAGCTCTACCGGCACTATCAAACACGCCGGCCAAGACGAAACTCTACCAGTATTACCAGTAGGCAACTATGCTGCTGAATTGTCAGTCACCGACAAAGGCGGCAAAGCTGAAGTTGAATGGGTTGCTACTTACTACCGTGCTTACGTTAACAACAACCCACCCGCTGAGTTGAACGAAGAAGCGGCTGACAAAGCAGTGACTGATGTTTTAACCAAAGGCTTAACCGCTTTGGCTAAAAAAGTTACTCCAAGCGCTACACCAGCAGTTCATATCGACGTAAAACGTTAATCTTTACGTTAGCAATACTCGGTTCTCATCAATCATGATGAGAACCGCCTTTCTTGTCTTATCTCGCCCTAGTCCAATGCCTATTCAATCTCTCATCGCAGCAATAAGCTTGTTGTTTATTGCCAATACAGCTTGCGCCGAATCTCGCGCCTTTATTACCAATCAATTGGATAATTCAGTCTCGGTAATCAACACCAAAACCCAGCAAGTGATTGAAACGATTAAAGTTGAAGGAAAACCAGCCGGGGTTGCGGTTAATAAAAATCTAAAACAAGTCTATATCAGCACCCCCGAAGCCGGTGGTTTTGCGGTGTTAGATAGCGATAAATTAAAAAATCTTCGCAAAGTCAAAGTCGGCGGCGCTTCATTAGGGATTACCGTCGATCAAAAAGGCGAGCTGATATTTGTGGCCGATTGGTACGAAAACTCGGTTACCGTGTTTGATGCCCGCAGTTTTGAACAGCTGAAAGTGATTACCGTTGGCAAATCACCGTCAGGCATGACCGTCAGTCCAGACAACCGTTGGCTATACGTCGCCAACCGTGTTGATGATTCGATTTCCCAAATCGACCTAAAAAAACTCACCATTCGCAACACCACCAAAGTCGGCGCTCATCCATTTGGCATCGCTATCGACAACCAAGGCAAACGCTTATATACCGCCAATGTCGAAAGTAATGATGTTTCGGTGTTAGACAGCCAAACCCTAAAACGCCTCGCCACCATCAAAGTAGGGGCAAGACCTTATGCGGTAGCTTTAGCGTTAAACGACAGCCGTTTATTAGTAACCAATCAAGACGACAGCACCGTATCGGTGATCGACACCGCCAGTTTGAAAGAATTAGAAGCGATTACGGTCGGTGATAAGCCAGAAGGCATCAGCACCGATAGCGATGACAATCAGGTTTATGTCGCTAATTGGTTCGATAACAATGTCTCGGTGATTGATACTAAGAATTTGAAAGTGGTTAATACGATTAAAACCGGTGAGGGGAGTCGGGCGTTTGGGGGGTTTATTGCGGAGTGATTTTGGTTGGGCAAATCAACCGTCGAAATCATTCGATGTAACGGACTTTCAAGTTAGACAAACTTCTATAGGATGCTGCCGAACATAGTGAGGCGCATCTTTACGCGTTACTTAACTGATTTTACGCAGCAGCTATGCTTTTTTAAGCCATCAACTTTGGAAAAGTATTGTTTGAAAGTGCTGATCTACTTTGATTTTGTCATTCCGTAGGAATGACAAAATCAAAGGCTAAGGCAATTAATTAGGGGCTTTGGTTCTTTGAAATTCGTGGCGGTAATATTTAGCTATTTACGCTGAGTAAAATCAGTTACTTAATTACTGGAGGGTGTTTTGGCAAGATCAAAAAATCAAAATAAGGACATCTATAGTCCTTGTGTGTCATGTGATCGAAAGACTTACCATGAGATTCTTCATGCCGATGTACAGTCTGAATCTGAATATCAGATGGACACAATAAATGAAATGTTGAAGTGTCGAGGCTGCCACGCGATAAGCTTTAGAAGGGTTGTGCGCGACTATGAGGGGGCGTATCCAATTGATGAGAGGTCCGGAGTGGAGTGGTATTTACCAGAAGAAATAACAAATTATCCTAGTATCTTAGAGGGGCATAAAGAGCTAGAAGGGCTTTGGGAGTTACCCGAAATCGTTCGAGATATTTATACTCAGTCAGTACACGCAATAAAAGATAAATCCAATATTCTTGCTGGAATCGGTCTTAGGACAACTATTGAAGCAATTTGTGTCGATAAAAACATTGGTGGCCGCAATCTTGAAAAGCAGATTGATTCACTTGCAAAAGGTGGGCTAATCTCACAGAAAGACGCAGAGCGATTACACGCAATTCGTTTCCTTGGAAACGATGCTGCACATGATATAAAAAGTGTTGATGCTAATAATCTGTTGATCGCGCTGCGAATTATTGACCACTTGTTGGTAAATATTTACATCCTCGACAATGATGCAGATGGCCGACTTGATACTATTGTTAAAACCTTTGAACAGTTCGAGGATTTGTTAAATAACAATATTCCCCATTTAGTTTCCGGTGATGAAGTGCCTTTGGCAAAGATTTTTGGTCGTGATGTGCGTAGGATTCATGGATATCTGCAAGCACACGAAGCAGAGCTCAAGTGCCGCATATTGAATGGCACTTACGCAAAACTTTCTGTCGGTAAAGTAGACAAATATGCGGGATCAAATCACCAGCTCCAGCATTTTATAGTTCTGTAGGTTGTGTTCGGCATCAGCCGTAACCCAACACATTGGCCTTCGATTGTTGGGTTACATTCTATCGAGCTAACCCAACTACTCGCCATTTTAAAGCAGCGGCATTAGATCGACGGGTTTGTGATGGTAATATTGCAATTAGCTGTTCAAACTTGGGGTAATGGAAAGATATCAACTATCATGTTGATATTTAAGTATAACGATTACAAAAAGTCGCCTATGGAATTGCTGTGCCTAGTGCAGGTCTCTAATCACTAAAGTTACGGCAGTAAAGCCTTGCACTAAATTTTTAATATTAAAAATGAGATTACTTTCGATGAATAAACTAAATGTAGTTTTTACCCTAACCTTAATAGCTACAAGCCTAAATGCTGCTGGTGTAGATTTTGCAGCCGATATTATTAAAGGCCAGCAAGCAGGAAGTCAAGCTTATTGGCAGGAGCAGCAAATGCAACAAAATTTAAACATGCAACAGTTACAATATCAGCAAAATCAATATGAATTTAATCGTCAAGTAATACAAGCAGAACTGCAAGAGCAGGCGAAATTAAAGCAAATCCAAGAGAAACAAATACAAGAGCAGCGAGTAGCGAGGGATGCCAAAATTTATATTAGTGTGATGGCAACTGCAAAACAACGAGCTGAATCCTACGCTGAAAAACCTAAACAGAAAGTAGTAACAGGAAAAGTCAAAAACTGATTATCAAGGAGTTCACGATGAAAAAATTAATTTCCATAATTTTATTTTTGAGCAGTCTATCGATTTATGCTGAAACAAGACGAGTCGGATCAATATATTCTGCACCTATAGCACCAACTTATACGCCATCTAAGAATGCTACAATTGAAGATATATCAGGAGCATATACATGCCAAGGGGTTTTAACATCGGCATCAAAACGATTCGATTTGTCGCCAATAGAGCGCGAAGGCTATGTTGAAATAATCTCAGACTTCAGAAAATTAGCAAACGATTTTAATTTGCAGAATCAAGAAACAAAAGTACAAGATGACAAAACCGATGCGGTTTTAGCTGAATCTGTACCGCTATGTATTCAAATATGGACTAATTTCCGAGAATCGAAATTGATATAAATACGTTCAATTTTTTAAACGCTGATATAAACTCAATAATCAAATAAATTCAAAATCGAAGCCATGTAGGATGAGTTCGGCGTTAGTTCTGTAGGTTGGGCTCGGCGTTAGCCGTAACCCAACACGTTAGCCTTTGATTTTTGGGTTACGCTCTATCTAGCGAACCAAGTTGCTTGTGAAGGAGATTTCGAGACTCCACTCAGGTTGCGTCCCCCAAATCAAAGCAGTGTCAATTTTGATAATCCGTTAACGAATGATTACAATTTTTCCATATAAGTACTTCAACAAAAGTAAATCGGGAATAGTGTAATTAGATTGGCCAGCCAGTTAAGGATTTTCCGTTCGTCCTGAGCCTGTCGAAGGATGAATGGGAAAGCCGAGGTATCGCCAGCCATCGCCGTTCATGCTTCGACAAGCTCAGCACGAACGGCTTAAGTGGCAAGCAAGATTTATGTGCTGACTGACTGCCTGTTTAATTTTGTTTAACTACTTACACGATTAGACAAACTCCTGAGTTCAAAGATTGGCTTACCAATGTAAAAGATGGCTTAACGCGCCGTCGTTTGGCAACTCGATTGCGTAAGGCTGAACTTGGCAATTTGGGTGATGTTAAATCAGTGGGTGAAGGCGTATTTGAAATGCGCGAGTTTTTTGGTCCAGGTTGGCGAATGTATTACGCGAATTGTTGATTGTGATGTTAGGCGGTGGTGATAAATCCAGTCAATCCGCTGATATTGCTAAGGCTATTGAGTTAGCTACTAATATTGAGGAATGAGCCATGAGTAAGAAAATCAAAATTGCCGACTTGCCAGAATTCGATATTACTGAGCACTTGGACAGTGATGAGGCGATTGCCGAATATCTAACGGTTATCTTGGAAGACAATGATCCAGCTTTATTGGCGGCTGCTTTAGGTGATATTGCTCGTGCCCGTGGCATGACGGAAATTGCTAAAGCCTCTGGCTTAACTCGTGAAGCACTTTACAAGGCGTTACGTCCTACCGCCAGCCCTCGCTTTGATACTATTGCTAAGGTTTGCAAAGCATTAGGCGTGAAGTTGACCGCTCAAACTTTGGCGGTTTGAAATACCGGCGCTAATTATAATTTTAGCCCTGTAGGTTGTGTTCAGCGTTAGCCGCAACCCAACACGTTGGCCTTCGATTGTTGGGTTGTGCTCTATCGAGCGAACCCAACCAACTCATGAGGAGATTGGTTTTTCTACCAATATTCTCAGTTTGTGACTACGCAACGACTACATTATTGATAGTAATCATTCAGGGGAATAGTGATGGGATATGCGGATACTTATGTTCGAGCACGGATTGATACGCGCACAAAACAGCTTGCAACCGAAGCTTTAGAGTCAATGGGCTTATCGGTGTCGGATGCCATACGATTACTGATGATTCGTATAGCCGAAGAACATCAATTGCCTTTCAGTGTGACAGTGCCTAATGCAACGACTCGAAAAGCCATTAAGGAGCTTGAGGCGGGTAAAGGTCAGTCCGCAAGTACCATTGATGAGCTCATGGACGAACTTAATGCGGACGTTTGAGCGTTCTACAGCCTTTAGCGCGATTTCAAAAAATACGGTGATTTAGACGCCGCACTGGTTGATGTTTTGTATAAGCTGATTCATGACGAAGTGTTGCCTGAAAAATATCGTGATCACGCATTGTCTGGCGATTGGTTGGATTACCGCGAGTGCCACATCAAGCCGGATTTGTTATTGATTTATAAAAAAACCGATGAGAATACTTTGCGATTAGCACGGTTGGGTTCGCATAGTGAGTTATTTGGCTAAACCGATCAGTTTGGGTTCTGCGTTAGCCGTAACCCAGCAGCCAAAGGTAAACTGATATCCTGATGCTTAAAACAAGCTGGTTAATTGACCCAATAACAAGCTCATTTTATATGGTAGACTCGCGGCGTTTTTACACATTAATAAACTGGAATTATGGCTGAAACCGTTGAAGAATTAACTGTCCGTTACGAAGATGGCGGTATTGAAACCGTTAAAGAACTGGATAAAAAAGTATTGAGCAAAGGCGCTTGGGCGACTGTGATTTATCGCTATCAAGATTGGGAACCGAGCAAAGAACAATACAGTGCTGACCGTTTTACGATTCGTCGTTATCAAAAACGTAACGGTGAATATCAGCAAAAATCGAAATTTAATATCTCTAGCGAAAAACAAGCGCAAGAGATTATCGAAGCCTTACAAGGTTGGTTGGCAGAAAAGCCAGAATAAGCAGCGAAGGCGAGGGCAGTTTACTGTTACTCGCCTTGTTCAACCCATTCATAGATCTCCGTTAATAACGGATCGCACTTACAACAACTGCCGCCGCAATTTTCACCGCCCGACATTTGTTTTCTGACTTTGCCTTTCGTTATCCATTTTGCCAACATGCCGCGCAAGGCGTCAGCCTCAATCTGAAAATGCAAAACCAAGTCATTCAAGCTGACTCGTTGATGGTCTTGTAAATATTGACGTAAATCCGACAAAATCATCGACCCGCTCCTAAGTGTTGTTGGCTGCCGTAAACCCGCAAAGCCAATAAAATCAAAGCAAATGCACCGATTAAGCCACCATTCCAAGCCAGACTGCTGTCTGGATGTTGGGCATAGGTCATGGTTTGATAAAACACGGTAGCGGTCAAATAGGCTAGGAAAGTTGTCCAGCCAGCCACGAACAAGGCCCAGCCACCGCTGGTTTCTTTGTAAATAGCGGCAGTGGCGGCCACACAAGGCGCATACAGCAAAATAAATAACAGGTAAGCAAATGCGCCGACTTGACCGTCAAAATTCGCCTGCATGACAGTAAAAGTATCGACAGTGACTTTTTGTTGTTCAGCAACCGCCGCTTGATCGGATAAATCGCCAATTCCTAAGCCGAGTGGGTCTAACAGCTTATCGGCAATCGCCAGTAAATTGTCTGGCACTGTTTGGCCTGCATCTAGCAAGGCTTGTTTTAAATCAAACGCTGCACTTTCTTCGCTTTCGGCATGGTTGACAGCCATTTGGCTATACAAAGCATCTAATGTGCCGACTACCGCTTCTTTAGCTAATACGCCGGTAAAAATACCGACGGTGGCTGGCCAGTTGTCGTGAGCAATGCCAAGCGGCTGGAATAAAGGTGTCAGGGTGCGGCCAATTTCGCTTAACACCGATTGTTCGCTGTTTTCTTTACCAAAACTGCCATCGGTTCCCCACGAATTGAGCAGGTTCAAGACTAAAACCATTGGCACAATTAATTTGCCAGCGTTGAAAATAAAGGTTTTTAATCGATCCCAAGTTTTGGTGTAAACGCCTTGTAAAGTTGGCAAATGATAAGCGGGTAGTTCCATTAAAAATGGCGATGGTTCACCTCTCAGCAAGGTGTGGCGCATAATCAAGCCAGTTAGCACCGCAACTAAGATACCGAATAAATACAAGCCAAACACCAAATTTTGACCGCCGACAGGGAAAAATGCCGCCGCAAATAAGGCATAAACCGGCAAACGCGCACCGCAAGACATAAACGGATTCATTAAATTGGTCAGAATCCGGTCACGGCGATTGTCTAAAGTGCGAGTGGCAATAATCGCTGGCACATTGCAACCAAAGCCGACAATCATCGGAACAAAGGATTTACCTGGCAGGCCGATCACACACATAAATCGGTCCATCACAAATGCTGCGCGGGACATATAACCGGAATCTTCCAGTATCGATAAAAAGATAAACAAAAAGCCGACAATCGGAATAAAAGTGGCAACCACTTGAATACCGCCGCCAATGCCGTTGGTGATTAACACGATTAACCAATCTGGCCAACTATGAGAAGTGAGTAGTGCGCTCAGGCCGTCAACTAATAAAGCGCCAACCGCTTGGTCGAAAAAATCGACGAAAGCACTGCCAATGTTAATGGTGAACATAAACATGGCGTACATCACCAGTAAAAATACTGGAATCCCTAAAAAGCGATTCAGTACGATGCTGTCGATTTTATCGGTGGTGTTGCGAGACACTTCGTTGATTTTGCAGACTGTGGCTTGGACTAATTGGTTAACTAAGCCATAACGAGCATCGGCGGCCAAAATATCGATTTCATCATCGGTTTCGATTTCAATTTGAGTGCGTAATTCGACTGCAAATTTTTCGACGATAGGCGGGGCGATTTGTTTGGCGAGGGTATCGTTTTCTAACAGTCTTAACGCCAACCAGCGGCTATCACAGTTAAAACCGATTAATTGGCTTTGTAATTGTTGCACCGCTGCCTCAATGGCCGGCGCATATTCGACGTTTAGGCTGGGAGTAGGGGCGTCAACACAGCCGTGGTTGATGGCTTCGCGTAGGTTTTTAATCCCTGCACCGGTTGATGCGGTGACCGCAACCACTGGACAGGCTAATTTTTCAGACAATAAATCAATATCGATTTTTATCCCGCGCTTTTTAACCGCATCCATCATGTTGAGCACCACAATCATCGGTACTCGCATTTCGATTAATTGCGAAGTTAGATAGAGATTGCGTTCAATATTGGAGGCATCAATGATGTTGATAATTAAATCAGCGCGTCTGGAGGCCACATAATCGCGGGCGACTTTTTCATCCAAGGACACATTGTCGTCGTCAGCTTCTAACGAATAAGTACCTGGTAAATCGACTAAGGCAATACGGCGTTGATTAAATTGATATTCGCCAGTTTTTTTTTCGACCGTGACACCTGGCCAGTTGCCAACTTGTTGCTTGGAGCCGGTCAGGACGTTGAACAGCGTGGTTTTGCCACAATTAGGATTGCCGACTACGCCGACAGTAAAATCGACACTCATAGTTTCTCGATTAACAGGACAGAAGCTTCGTTTTTACGCAAAGACAAAGAAAAGCCGCGAATTTTAATTTCGACAGGATCGCCCATAGGCGCAAAGCGGGTAATGGTAAATTCAGTGCCAGGGGTTAGCCCCATAGCCAGCAGTTTTTTGCGATAAACACCACCGGATTGGTCAAAGCCAATAATACGGCCAGAATCACCAGCAGCTAAGGTTTTAAGTGAAGTGGGCATAGTGAAATTGCGAGTCAATTAATAATCGTTCTCATTAACTCGCAATATAGCACATCACCCAATAGATGGTTATAACTTTATGGCTTAATTGACGGTTTCAATCCAGCTGCATCGATCATGGACAATCGGTGCGGTTTTTTCATTGGCAATCCCTTTAGCAATTAAGGCAATCACTCTGTCATCGGTATCGTAGCCAATATGGGCTTCCATCGGATTAGCCAGCTTGCCAAAGCCAAAAGCATCATAAATTTTGGCGACATTGATGTTGATGTTAGTGACGTTAATGCATAAACGCGAGTCTAAGTATTTGTTTACAAATTGAGTCGGAATCGAGTAGCTCAACAAATCGTTAGGGTCGCTGAAAGCAATAATCGAGGTTTTAGCTAACATCCTGTCAGCATACTTAGCGCCATTGGTTTGGCAATAAGCATTGGCTTGATTACTGATTTCTGGCATGGTTCTACCCAATTGCAGCATTGGCAATTGATTAGACATCATGTAAATAGGAACTTCCTTGTTTTTCAATACGTTAGCAACGGCGGCGTAGTAGGGGGCTGTTTCGCCTTTACCAAGAATAGAGGCGATACGCTGCAAGCCATCGATAGTGATTCGGCTACCTAAGCTGTGAGAAACAAAGCCATAACTATCGTTATAAAACGGTGTGATGTCTTTTGATGAACAGACTTGATGGGCTTCATCAGGGAGATTATCCCAGCCGCCACTAATCATCCAGCAAAACGACTGAGCAAAAGACACCAAAATATCTTCGCGTTTTTCGCCTAGATAAATAATCGGATCTGGGCTGGTATCGTTAGAGAATTTCTTAAGTAAATCATTCACTTCCGCGCGTCGAAACGATTGATCGCCCGAATTATCATAAGCTAAAAATTCTTTATCTTTGTCGGTAATTTCCGACCAAGTTAATTCGTAAAACAGTAATTCTTGTTGATTGGTTTTGTTTAGATACCGGCTGATTCTAAGATTACCGAGATGCTTCGATGTGTCTTTAGGATCGGTCAACGAGATATTTTTATGACTTTTAGTTGTGACATTCAAATCGAGTTCTTTAGTGAGTTTTTCCAAGAACTGGGTTGAATAGCCTGGCAGATGATGACCAACACCATGCACCATCATTAATTTCATTTTGCGGTCAGTGTGTTCAAGCTGTGGCTTGAGGCCGGTAAATTTTTCGCCCCAAATTTCACAAACTCGATTATCGTCCTGATCTTGTTTTTCTAACACGGCTTCAGCAATACCTTTGCCAATACTTGAGCAACCGGTTAGTAAAATAAAAAAGGTTAAAGCTAAAATTTTAAAGTTAATTAATCGCATATCGCTTATTAGAAAATAGTCGTAGATGTAAGTTTACAGGTGTTTTCAATAAGCTTCTATAACTTCGTATAATCAATATTATGTTAAATAATTGCATTAGGCGATTATGCAACACAAACTTCTGAGCAACTTGTTAGCGCTTAAAGCTGATGTAACGTCTTAATGGTGAATCCGCGGACCAGACAAATGCTTCGCTGTAATAATGCATCAGCGCCAAATAGCCAAACAAACCAAGCGTAATCGCTTTGTAAACTTCACGATTAAACAGCGTCACCATTAACCAATTAATCAAATCATTGCCATACGCTTGTAACAGATAAGTTAACAGCACCGACAATAACGGCAAAACCAACACCACTGGCAAATGGCAAACTTTCGCCAATCGATATAAACGATGTTCCGTATGACCACCATGGCGATTGTAATCATGGGTCACGTAAAAACTGTATGCGGTGATGTCATGTACCAAACGCGGCATCAAAATCGCCAAGAAATAATACTGCTCACGGTACAAATACCAGCTAACAATCACCAACAAGGTATTGGCCCATAAAAACTGCAGTCCCCGCGAATTATCGATATAGCGCTGGCAAAACACTGTGCTGATTAACAATAACAGCGTAAAACCACTGGCTAAATTCAACACTATTTGCGCTTGATCATCTTCCAAACTGTTGTTCAAGAAAATGCCGATATAAATAAAAATCCCCGCCAACACGCTTAACACCACTTGAAAATTAAAAGCGGTTATCGGCAACTTACAAACCGCTTTGGCAACCCCATGTTGTTGTTTTAAAACGTGATAAACCGTCCAGCAGGCGGTAATGATGTACAAGACTTTATAGGGAATAAACAAACTGCCAATCCCAAAAAACACCGAAATAAACACCGTCATCGCGATCAATTTGAATTTAAAAGCGCGGAGATATTCGCGGTGGCTGACCAATAACAAGCTACTAGCGATAATATGCGGCGTACCAAATAGCAATTGAAACAACAAAAAATGCCCGGGACTGTTCGGTAAGTTGTCGCGTAACGCAAAATCGAAACCAAATTGATCGATTAATTGCAGCGCTAAACACAGCGGCACGATGGCATACAGACTTAATAAAAAACCAAAAGATACCGCCAATTTCGGCTTATCCTGTTCAGGAAAAGTAAGGCTTGTTGCAGACACCGTATCACCTATTGTTGTTATTGTTGGCTGGGGCGGCCTATTATCGCTATTTCACTTGATGACTCAACCCTTAATGACAGCTGATACCCAAACATTAATCGCCAATTTAAAATCACTTTTAGTCGAAAAAGGCTTAAAAATCGCCGTTGCGGAAAGTATTACCTGCGGCAATTTACAAGCGGCTTTTGGTTCGATCAGTGGTGCCTCGGCGTTTTTTGAAGGCGGGATGACGGTTTATAGCTCGCAACAAAAAAGCCGCTTACTGAATATCGATCCACAACATGCCGCCTCAGTGAATAGCGTATCAGCCCAAGTCGCCAGCGAATTGGCTAAAGGCATCTGTGAGAAATTTCAGGTTAATATCGGCATCGGCACCACTGGTTATGCCGAACCCAACACCGAACAGCAGATTGCTGAGCCAATTGCTTATATTGCGTTATGGCATAATCAAAGCGAAGTTGCTAAGCAAACCATTGATGGCAAAAATTTAAACCGTCAACAAATGCAGGACAAAGTGGTGAAAACTGCCTTGCAAGCCTTGTTGAACTACTTACAAACCCTACCTAAACATTTATGACTTTCCAACTCCACCCTCGCCTCGCTCAAGACTGTTTCAAAATAGGCTCACTTGGCCTTTGCGAATTATTAATGATGAACGATAGCCAATATCCTTGGTTGATTTTAGTTCCCCGTCGCGAAGCTCGGGAAATCTACCAATTGAATGCCCTTGACCGACAAACGCTATTAGACGAATCCTGTTTAATCGCTGAAACCTTACAAAATCTATATCAACCCGACAAACTCAATATCGCTGCGATTGGCAACTTAGTACCGCAATTACACATCCATCACGTCGCTCGCTATCAAACCGATAAAGCTTGGCCAGCACCGATTTGGGGAAAACTGCCGCCCTGCCCTTATGAAGAGCAAACAGCTCAGCAAACCATTTTGAAAATTCAACAAGCACTAGGCTTGTTCAACAGTAACTAAAAAATGTTTTTTGCAATATTCAAACCCACTAAGTTACATTGTTAGCTGTATTGTGACAGCGTACTGCCCATCTCGCTAAGGGCAGCTAACTTGACGGCGTTACCCATTTACTTTTCTGTAACTAATTTAACCATGAAAAAAACAGACTTTTCTAACCTTGCTTTTGTTCGTGATTTTTTTCAGCGATTCTTGCCTAATTCACAAGTAGTGGCATTAGCGATTATTTTATTGGTTGGCTCCTTTTTAATTTATAGCTTGGCCGGATTATTAATGCCAGTATTTTCCTCTGTGGTATTAGCCTATTTATTAGAAGGATTAGTTACTCGAACAGAAAACCGCAACATACCAAGACTGGTCGGCGTTTATCTAGTGTTCTCAGGCTTTCTAGCAGCATTAGGCTTTGTATTATTTGTATTATTGCCTATGGTTTCCGAACAAACTGTGCAGTTAGTACAAAGAATTCCCGAAATCGTTGCCAGCGCTCAAATCGAAATCATGCGTCTGCCAGAAAAACACCCAGAATTAATTAGCGATATTCAAATTAAAGAGATTTTGTTCTCAATACAACAAGATTTAATCCGCTACGGCCAAAACATTATTTCAGGCTCTGCAAAATCGTTTGCCGGCTTAGTCGCAGCAATCATTTATTTATTCTTAGTGCCGATGATGGTGTTCTTTTTCTTAAAAGATAAAAGTACCCTGCTAAATTGGTTTGAGCAATTCTTACCAACTGACCGCAATTTAATTTTAAGCGTCTGGCAAGAAGTCGATGCTCAAATTGCCAACTATATTCGCGGTAAATTTTTAGAAGTGTTTATTTTATGGGCAGCCAGTTACTTAACTTTTTCATTGCTTGATTTGAATTACGCCATGTTATTGGCGGTATTAATGGGATTATCGGTAATGATTCCTTATGTTGGCGCAACTTTAGTCACCTTCCCTGTTCTAGGCGTCGCTTATGTGCAGTGGAGTGGTAGCCAGGGTGATGAATTTATGTATGTAATTATTGCTTACTCATTAATTCAAGCCATTGATGGGGTTATGTTGGTACCTTTATTATTCTCCGAAGCCGTTAATTTGCACCCGATAGCGATTATTGTCGCTATTTTGTTCTTTGGTGGGGTTTGGGGATTTTGGGGGGTATTTTTTGCGATTCCATTGGCGACTTTAGTTAAGGCCGTTTTGACAGCCTGGCCGAAATTGGATGCTGTGGTGGTGAATTAAATTAGAGGTACATTTAACACGACTGGATTAATCTCCTCATCCTCCAAATAACAGCCTGGATCCTCCGCCCAAAAATCCCCTGTCATTTGCTGCGCTCTAGTTCGGGTATTACCATTACAAATCGCTTGATAATCACAACTGGCGCATCGGCCTTTTAAGGGTCTGGGCGAGGCTTTTAAACCGGCCATTAACGGGTCGGAAACATCCTGCCAGATTTCAGAAAAGGCGCGTTGTTTGACGTTGCCGAGGTTGTAATGCCACCAAAATGTGTCGGGGTGGACGTTGCCGAGGTTGTCGATATTGGCGACATTAACCCCAGAGGCATTGCCGCCCCATTGCTCTAATTTGGCTTGGATATGCTCAGCGCGTTCGGGGAAATGGCGTTTGACCCAGTGTAAAAAATACACGGCGTCGGCGTCGTTATTGCCGGTTACCACTTCGCGGTGTAATCCTTGCTGTTCCCACGCCAAGGCTTTGTTAAACAACGCGTCCATCACTTGCCGAGTTAATAAAAACTCGGCATCGTCTTTGCGGTTTTTGTTGCCGCGTCCGCCGTAGTTGAGGTGCGAGAGATAGAATTTATCGATGTCTTCATCGTCCATCAATTGCAGCATGGCGGGAAAATCGCTGGCGTTGTCTTGGGTTAAGGTGAAGCGTATTCCGGCTTTAATCCCGTGTTCACGACATAAACGAATCCCCGCTAATGAAGCATCAAACGAGCCTTGTTTTTGGCGAAATTTGTCATGAGCATCGCGCATGCCATCCAGACTGACACCAATATATTGGTAATTAATGGCGGCGATTTGCTCGATGTTGTCGGGCGTAATCAAAGTGCCGTTACTGGATAAGGCGACATAAAAGCCCATGTCTTTGGCGCGTTGTGAGATAGCGAAAATATCGGGATGTAGCAAGGGTTCGCCGCCGGACAAAATCAACACGGGGACTTTAAAGGCTTTTAAGTCGTCCATGACTTGGTAAATTTCGTTGGTGCTTAATTCACCGGGGAAATGGATGTCTGCCGAGGTGGTGTAGCAATGTTTGCAGGTTAAATTACAGCGGCGGATTAAATTCCAAATCACCACCGGCCCTGACGGTTTGCGCGCTGTGGTTAATGGCGTGGGATGGACTACTTCACGCATGTATTGGCTTAATCGAAACATTATCCCGCTATCCTTAATCCGGTTTTTTTGAGAATTTTGCTGCTGTATAACACTTGATGATCACGGGCATGAGCGCCCAATAACTCGGCAATGATTGCTACCTGTTGTTCGGCAGCATCTTCGGTTTTGCCGTGTACCATCGCAAACAGGTTATAGCGCCAATCCGGTAAATGTCTTGGTCTATGGTAGCAATGACTGACAAACGGCAAGGCGGCGACTTGTGCGCCCAACTCATCAATCAAAGCATCGTCAACATCCCACACCGTCATGCCGTTGTAGCGGTAGCCGATTTTGTAATGATTGGGCACCGCGCCAATCCGACGAATCACGCCACTGTTTTGCATGGCGGTCATCCGTTGCATGACTTCATCAGCGCTGATGCCTAATTGTTCTGCCACCGCTTGATAGGGCTCGGCAATCAGCGGCAAACCGGCTTGGGTGGCTTGGATAATTTGTCTGTCGATGGCGTCCATGATTAAGCCTCTAGCTGTAAGCCGACGTAGTATTCACTGATTTTGGGCATGTTGTAGACCCGTAAACCGGTTTGCTGTTCGATGTTGGCAATCACGCTGGCGACTTGTTCGCGGTGTTCGGTGGCGAGTACAAACCACATATTCAAGGCGTGGTTACGGGCGTAGTTGTGGGCGACTTCGGGGAAGGCGTTGACGATGTCGGTGACTTCGTCAAATCGTTGCTCTGGCACTTTGATTGCTGCCAGCGTTAAAGCGCCGCCCATTTGTTCGGCATGAAATATCGGCCCAAAACGACTTAATACGCCGTCGGCTAATAATTTTTCTAGCCGCGTTAATAATTCCGCTTGTTCTATGCCCAAAGTTTCCGCCACTTGTCGATAAGGCGAGACGCAGATAGGAAAGCCCTGTTGTAAATAATTGATGATGCGTTTATCGAGCTGATCCATAAGACTAAGGTTTAGGTTGATAAATAGCGCCACGTTGTTTGAAACAGCGGCGACTAAACAGGATTTCACTGCGATATTGGCTTAACTCACAGGCTTGTTGCAACTCGGCCCATTGCTGTAACACGGTGTCGCGGTCTTTGCCGTGAATCATGCAATACAAGTTGTAAGGCCAGCGTTCGCCTTGTTGCGGGCGTTGATAACAAAGATTAACGAAGCTGTGTTGGATGATTTTGGCGGCTATGCTGTCAATCAAAGCCATCGGCACCGCGATCACGATCATGGCATTGGCGCGATAACCGAGTGGGCGGTGTTTCACCACCACGCACCAGCGTTTAATCAAAGCTTGATTTTTTAACCGCACCAGCCGATCAATCACTTGTTGTTCATCCAAACCCAATTGCTCGGCAATCTGCAAATAAGGTCTAGCGACGATGGGCAAGCCTTGCTGGACGGCGGCCAGCAATTGGTAATCTAAATCATCAATCATTGAGGTTTAGCTCGAATCCCAGATTGATGTAGTAATCAGCCAGCATCGGCAACAACATCGCCGCATAGCCGGTTTGCTGTTCAATCTCGCTAATCAGGGTTTCTAATTGCCCGCTGTCATCGGCCATTAACACGAACCACAGATTAAAGCGGTTTTCGCGTTCGTAGTTGTGGTTGACGTTGGGATAGGCGCTGATTAAATCGGCGACTCGCTGTAAATCCGCTTCGGGAATCGCCATTGCCACTAAAGCGCTGGCACCGATGGAGTTAGGGGTGATGACAGGCCCGATGCGGCTAATGTAATTTTGCTGTGACAGGCTTTGAAATGCCGATAACACTTGGTCTTCGCTGACGCCTAATTGCTCGGCTATGCTTAGATAAGGCGTTGCCGTTAACGGGAAATCCTGCTGATAGTTATTCAGCAATTGCTTGTGTAACGGCGAAAGCATGAATCACAAACCCAGTTGATTGGCGCGATTGCTAAAGAAAATCCCGCTCGGTTTTTGGGCGGCTAATTGAGCGGTTTGTTTGAAATCTTCGGTATCGTAAACCACGACTTTGTCTTCATCACGCACCGCCACCCAAACCGCTTCACCGCGTGGGGTAAATTCCATGTGCAAAACCGCTTTGCCCGGTTGCAGGGTTTTCAGCACCGAAAAATCTTTGACATCAATCACTTGCAACAATTGATTATCAGGGAAGGCAAAATTAACCCAAACTTGACGAGCATCAGGACGGGACATTACAAACACTGGCTGACCAGCGACCGGAATCCGTTTCACTAATTGCCAATCGCGTTTATCAATCACCAATACTTCATGTTGCCCTACCGCTGGCACGAACAATAAATCGCCAGCGACCGTCCAGCCTTCCAAATGCGGCATTTTGTAAACCGGTGTTTGTTCATCGTCTTTGCCGTAATCGGCCAAAATATGCTCAACACCTTGTTCCGGTTGCCATAAATCCAGCAAAGCCAAGCCTTTTTCGCCGAACAATCCAGCGGCATAGAAATGACCATCTGGGGTTAATAAGGCATCGTAAGGTTGTTTACCGATATCGTTGAATTTTTGTACTTTAGGTTGACGAGGATTTTTAGCATCGATTAACCAGATTTGATTGCCTTCAAACAGGCTACAAACGAATTTTTGACCTGGAGCATCGACTAAACCGACCACTTTCGAGAGTTTATTGTCATCACCGTAAACAGCGGGAATTTCGGCCAACAGTTCTAAAGTGTCGGCAGAGAATAATTTAACCCCGCCCGGGGTGTAATTTGAAACCGCAATCACTTTGCCATCTTGAGAAATCGCGCCGCCAATGCTGTTGCCGGATTGGACGATGCGTTTTTCCAGCTTGTCTTGTAATAAATCGATTTTGCTTAAGCCACCATCACGACCAAACACATAGGCAAAGCGTTGATCGCGGGAGAAAACCACCGAAGCATGGGATAAATCACCAAGTTGGCTAATCCGGCTTAAAGTGGTGGCGGTGGTGGTATTGACCAACAACGCACTGCCCTGCTCGCGCTCAATCACTAAACCTAAATCACCACTGCCGCGCGGCTCGGCGTTGCTATTGAAGGCGGTTAATAGGCTTAGCGCCAAAATCGTGGCACGAGATAAGACAGATTTCATGGCGAGAATCGGGATTAAGGTTGACGTAGGCGTTGAATCAGCCAGTGAGTTTCATCGGCAGTTAGAAACGGTTTCCACGGTGGCATTGCCGTGCCAGCGCGACCGTTTTGAATCGCATCAAACAATAAGGCGTCGTTTTTATCGGCAATCGCGTCGGGCATTAACGATGGCCCTAGCCCGCCTTTTAAAGGCAGACCGTGGCAAGAGCCACAGTCGTGTTTAAGCATATTTGCCAGCTCAGCTTGTCTTTGCGGATTCGGTGCATCGGCAAAGACAGGCGTGGTAAAAGCTGACAGTAATAACAGCCAATAGCGCATCAGCTTAATGAACGTTGCTGTAGTAGCTGACGATGTCGTTAATATCGCTATCGCTTAAAGAACCGGCGATATTGTTCATTAACTCTGAAACGCGGGTTTTGTCGCGATATTGCTTTAAGGCGGTTTTTAAGTAGTTAGCATCGCGTCCAGCCAAAGGTGGAAACGGTGAGCCAACGCCAGGTTGTTTCATACCGTGGCACTGGGCGCAGACTTCACCGGCTTTGACTTGTCCTGCATAAGGACTCGCCGCTTGGCTGCTAGCAAACGCCAGCAAACCTGCCAACAATACAATCAGTTGAGTGATCTTCATTTTGATTGTCCTATTTCGTCTGGTGATAAACCACGCGTCATGTATTTAACCCGACCACGCGAGAAAATACCGGCTGGGCTTTCCATCGGTACTGAGGCGACTTTTTGCAGGGTGATGGAATCATAAACCACCACTTCATCACCGTTGTAACCAGCGCTGATGTAAAGGAATTTGCCATCGGCGCTGTATTCAGGGAAGTAAGCGTGACCGCCAACATCCAAGGTTTTAACTACTTCCAAGGTTTTCTTGTCGATTAACTGCACGGTACGTGCGCGGCGGTCTTTGCTGATAATATCAACCGCGACATAAGGCGCATTGGCGTGTGCAGCGGGTGATTCGGTGCCGCCAGCGACAGGAATTTGTTTAACCACTTCCATTTTGTCCAAGTCCCAAACGCTGACCACGGTTTTATCGCAATCACCAAAGTTGGTGCCAAAACCTAAGGTACGACCATCAACCACCACCGCAGAACCACCACCAACGTGTGGCACACAACCTGCGTCGAGTTTTTTGATGATTTCACGTTTTTCTAAGTCAATCGCAGCAACGATGTTGTCATCATACGCAGCAATCATTAATTTTTTGCCGCCATGAGTTAAGAAGGCATCGTGTAAGTGACGACCGACTTTTTCAATCTTGGTGACAGGAAAACCTTCTTTTAAATCAACCACCCAAACTTGACCGGCGTTTTCCAACGCAATCGCAAAAATATCCGCGTATGGCGTGCCAACTATCATTCCTGAATCAGAGCTGACCATTTTGCCGTCTGGGTCTACGCCTTCTAATTCAAAGGTTTTTAATGGTTCTAGCGTGTCGGCATTTAAGATCGTTGCGTTGTGCGGAACGAAGGAGCCGGCCATGATGTATTTACCATCGCGGGAAATGCCGATACCTGGGCCATTGAAGCCAGTTTTAACACTACGCACCACTTGCATTGAGTACAAATCGACTTTGAAAATTTCAGCGGTGTCGGTTTTGACATAAGCCCAACGCGGATTGGCTGGGTTGAATTCGATAATGTGGGCGGCAGTGCCAGTGTGCACTTCGCCAATTTTTTGATGGGTTTTGCTGTTAATGAAAACCGCTTTTGAACCTTCGCCTCGACCGTATTTACCACGCGCCGCAACGCCGATGATATTGCTCATGTCATCAATGCTGTAGGTCGGTTTGCTTGGTAAAGTGCTTTCGTCTTTGACATAGACTTTGATCGATTTTTTAGTATCGTCGATAGTCCAAGCTGGGTTAGGTTGTTTTGGGGTGTTTTGTAAATGTTTTAATACGCCGCGAATATCGTCATCGCTAAGTTTGCCGTAGAACGGAGGCATCAAGGTATCAAAGCTACCCGCCAAAACGATAGTACGCATGGCGGTTGGGCTACGGCCTTTTAGGGTCGCGGAATTCAAGGCTGGGGCTAAATAACCACCTAAATCAGCACCATGACAGCTCGCGCAGTTGTCTTGGTAAACTTGATTCATATCATCTGATTTTGCTGAGGCAGTTTGCGATGCCAGCAAAAAGGCGATTGAGGTCGCCAAAAGGGATTTATTCAGTCGTTTTATAGTTGTTCTCATTTACAGTTCCTGTCATCCGCAATTAAAAAAATAGCCAACTTTTCACATTAAACCATAAAAGACTTAGGCGGACAGCCCTTGCGCACCAGTATGGCTCAATCTGTGGTTGACTACAGGCTGAGGAAGATTAAATATTTCGATTCGCTATTAAATCTCTGAAAGCCTTGCCTTGTCAACCTTATAAGCAATGTTAAAATGCCAGCATGGCTGATACAGATATTTACGAACTCATCGAATGCATGACCGCGCTAATTCGTTCGGAAGAACGAAAAAAATGTGCGGAACTGGGCTTGCAAGCCGTTCACTTCCAAGTATTGAATTACTTATCGCGTTGTAATAAATACAGTGACACCCCTGCGGCAGTGGCTAATTACTTAGGCATGACCCGCGGCACTGTTTCGCAATCGCTGATTATTTTGGAAAAAAAAGGCTATCTCGAAAAAAACCAAGACCAAAATGACAAACGCGTTATTCATCTAAAACTACTTGCTGCTGGCGAGGAAGTGCTTAAACAAGCGCGTTCAACTGATTTGTTTGGTAACGCCACCCAAATTCTAAAAACCGGTTTAAGCAGCGCTCCGGCTAACGTTAATGTGTTTCAAGAAGTGCTAACCGCGCTGCAAAAAGCCAATCAATCCCAATCATTTGGGGTTTGCAAAACCTGCCGTAATTTCCGCGAAAAGGATAATGGCTATTTTTGTGACTTAACCCAAGAACCGCTCAGCGTTATCGATAGCCAACAACTCTGTCAGGAACACGCCCCTGTCTAAACTTACTCACACTCAAACTATGCCGATTGCTCGAATTGCTTTAACCCCCGGTGAGCCAGCGGGCATAGGCCCTGATTTAACCGTCCAGCTTGCTCAATTTGCTCACCCTTGCCAACTGGTAGCGGTAGCCGATCCTGATTTATTACAACAACGCGCCGAATTATTAGGCTTGCCGCTCAAGATTCAATTATTTGACGCCTCACAACCCGCCATCGCTCATCAAGCCGGTTGCTTACAAGTATTACCGGTCGCGTTGGCAAAAAGCAGCGTCTGTGGTCAGCTCGATAAAGCCAATAGCCCTTATGTTTTGGAAACCATCCGTTTAGCCAGCCAAGGCTGTGTTGATGGTTTATTTGCGGCGATGGTGACTGCACCAGTGCATAAAGGTGTAATTAATGATGCAGGGATTCCATTTAGCGGCCATACCGAATTTATCGCTGAAATTTGCGGCGGCACACCGGTAATGATGCTGGCAACACCGGGCTTGCGGGTCGCGCTAGTCACTACTCATTTACCGCTTTCACAAGTCAGCGCCGCCATTACACCTGAGTTGCTTAGCGACATTATTCAGTTACTGAATCAAGATTTAAGCCAACGTTTTGGGATTGCTGAACCGCATATTCTGGTTTGCGGCCTAAATCCTCATGCCGGTGAAAATGGTCATTTAGGACGAGAAGAACTGGAGGTTATTGAGCCAACTTTGGATAAATTGCGCTCAACCGGCATTAAGCTGCAAGGCCCCTTACCTGCTGACACTTTATTCACTCCCAAGTATTTGGAAAAAGCCGATGCCGTGTTGGCGATGTATCACGACCAAGGCTTGCCGGTGCTGAAATACAAAGGCTTTGGCCAAGCGGTTAACATCACGCTAGGCTTGCCGATTATCCGTACTTCGGTTGACCACGGCACCGCATTAGAACTGGCTGGTACCGGCCAAGCCAATCTTGGCAGTTTGCAATTTGCATTAAAAACCGCGATGGATATGCTGCCAAGCGACTACAATCCGCACTCGCTCACACTTTAAATCATCACCATGACCCATCAAGCCCGCAAACGCTTCGGCCAAAATTTTCTTCAAGACCACAGCATTATTTACAACATTCTGGCCCACGCCAACCTAGCCGCTGATCAACATTGGGTGGAAATTGGCCCCGGTTTGGGCGCGTTGACCAAGCCTTTGCTTGATGCGGGGGTTACGCTGGATGTGGTGGAGCTAGACCGCGATTTAGTCCACTTGTTGAGCAAGCAGTTTGCCAGATACGACAAATTAACTATCCACAGCGCCGATGCTTTGAAATTTGATTTCACCGCCTTGGCTGCCAACCAAGAAAAGCTGCGAGTGATCGGCAATTTGCCTTACAACATTTCCACGCCGCTGATGTTTCATCTACTTGAAAACTCAAACAGCATTGAAGACATGCACTTTATGCTGCAAAAAGAAGTGGTGGATAGAATCTGTGCCGAACCGGGTTCGAAAAAATACGGTCGTTTGAGCGTGATGATGCAATATTTCTGCGATACCGAATGGCTATTTGATGTACCACCGGAAAGTTTTGATCCAATTCCGAAAGTGATGTCAGCAATTGTCAAGCTGACGCCTCATACACAGCCACGGGTTGCTATTAGAGACCTAGCCAGCTTTAATCATTTAGTCACCCAAGCTTTCTCGCAACGCCGTAAAACCATTCGTAATTCGTTAAGAGAGTTGGTCAGCGAACACCAAATGCAAGAGCTAGGCATTGATCCCAATGCCCGCGCTGAAACCTTAAGTTTGGCGCAATTTGCTTTGCTGAATCTCAATGCTAAGCAAGGCTGATTAGACAAATTCTGTTGCTATCCTATAGTTGAGGCGTTATTAACTAATGACACGCCTCCTATGGACACCTACAACAACGCCCTCGCCAAATGCTTAGTCAATCGTGGCTTGCTAACCGAACCCAGCGTTAGCAGTTATAGCCAAGCCGCTGAACACAATCAGCAATCGCTATCGGCCTATCTCGATGCGGAAAATATTCTCAGCCTCAAAACCCTCACCGAAATCATTGCCAACGAATTTGGAATTGGCTTTCTGGATTTAGACAGCGTTGATTTAAACCAACTACCACTACAACTACTTCCGCCGAAACTGATACTCGAACATCGAGTTTTACCGATTGAACAACACGCTAAACGCCTCGTAATCGCCATCGCCGACCCAACCCAGAGTCGGGTGATTGATGAAATCAAATTCCATAGCCGTCTGAATGTTGAACCGATGCTAGTTGAAGAACACAAGCTGATTAAAGCCATTGACTATTTATTAGCCCCGAATGACTCGGCAATCAACGATTTACTGAGCCGCGACTTAGATCAGATTTCAAACTTTAGTAGCGACGAAAACCTTAATCGCGAAACCAATGTTGAGATTGATGATGCGCCGATTGTGCGGTTTGTGAATAAAATCTTGCTGGATTCGATCAAACTTGGCGTTTCCGATATCCACATCGAACCGTTTGAAAACCAATGCCGAATCCGCTTTCGCCATGACGGGATTTTATCGGCGGTTAGCAATCCGCCCATTAACATCGCCAACCGGATTATTTCCCGAATTAAAGTCATGGCGAAAATGGATATTGCCGAGCGGCGTATCCCACAAGATGGCCGGATTAAACTGTCATTATCGAAAACCCAAGCCATCGATTTTCGCGTCAACACCTGCCCTACTTTATTTGGTGAAAAAGTAGTGCTACGGATTTTAGATCCGAATAGCGCCCAGCTTGGCATTGAAAAACTCGGTCTGGAGCCGATACAACAACAGCATTTTTTAAACGCGATTCATAAACCTTATGGCATGGTGTTAGTCACGGGGCCAACGGGCAGTGGCAAAACCGTCACCCTGTATTCTGGACTGAACATTTTGAATAGCATTGAACGCAATATTTCTACCGCCGAAAATCCGGTCGAAATTAGCGTTGAAGGGATTAATCAAGTTAACGTCAACCCCAAAGCCGGCTTGACCTTTGCCGAAGCGCTAAGAGCATTTTTGCGCCAAGACCCTGACATCATTATGGTCGGTGAAATTCGCGACTTAGAAACTGCCAATATTGCGATTAAAGCCGCTCAAACCGGTCATTTAGTGTTATCGACACTGCATACCAACGATGCCCCACAAACCATTAACCGCCTGCTGCAAATGGGCATCGAGGCTTTTAATATCGCTTCATCAATCAATCTGATTGTCGCGCAACGCTTAGCCAGACGTTTATGCGGGTTCTGTAAACAAGTGGCTAACTATCCTGATGCTGTCTGGCTCAAAGCGGGGTTTAGTCAATCTGAAATCGGTCAAATCAATTTGTACCAAGCACATGGTTGTGAACATTGCAATCACGGCTACAAAGGTCGGATCGGGATTTATCAGGTGTTACCGATTAGCGAAGCGATGCGCGGCTTAATTCTCAACGGTGGCAATGCGTTGGCGATGGCCGAGCAAGCTAAACGTGAAGGCATAGCGGATTTACGCAGTGCAGGATTGCTAAAGGTACGGCAAGGCATTACCTCGTTAGCTGAAATTGATCGTGTCACGCAGGAGTAATGATGACCCCATCAGAAGCAAGTATTGATTATCTCTGGTCAGGGATTGATAAACACCAGCAACGTAGCCAAGGTTTGATTAGCGCCAAAAACCCTTATTTAGCCCGTGCTGAATTAAAACGACTAGGGATTATCGTCACCCAAATTAAACCCAAACCAAAATCATGGCTGAGCAGATCACAATCGATCAGCCGCAACGATATTGCCGTGTTTGCCCGACAACTGGCAACCATGTTGGCAGCTGGCGTGCCTTTAGTACAAGCATTTGCGATCATCAGCCTCAGCCAACGCAATCCAGCAATGGCAAAACTATTACTGCTGATTAAAACCGATATTGAAGGCGGAGAGTCATTAGCCCAGGCTTTAGCCAAGCAGCCACGCTACTTTGATACGCTGTTCTGTCATTTAGTCGCAGCAGGTGAACAAGCCGGTGTTTTGGATAATTTGTTGGATAACATCGCCAGTTATCTGGAAAAAATCGAAGCGATTAAACACAAAGTTAAAAAAGCACTTAGCTACCCAGTTTCGGTGTTAGTGGTATCATTAATTGTGACCATGATTTTGCTGATTTTCGTGGTGCCTGTGTTTCAAGATCTATTCCAAAGCTTTGGTGCTGATTTACCGCTGTTTACAAAATGGGTAATTGCCTTATCAATGGCGATACAATCGCAATGTTGGTTAATAGTCAGTTTATTGATCGGGCTCATTTATGGCTTTATTTATTTCAAAAGGCATTCAGTTGCCTTCAATCAACGCTTTGATCGACTATTATTAAAATTACCTGTATTCGGCAGGCTTTTAGAAAAAGCAGCCATTGCGCGTTTCGCTAGAACCTTAGGGACTATTTGTACGGCAGGAGTACCGCTAGTGGATGGTTTAATTTCGGTCGCTGGGGCTTGTGGTAATCTAGTTTATTACAATGCCGTGTTAAAAATTCGCGAACAGGTTGCCACTGGGCTACCCTTGCAGTTTGCGATGTTAGAAAGCGGATTATTTCCTAATTTGCTGATTCAAATGGTAGCGATTGGTGAAGCATCCGGAACGCTTGATAATATGCTGATTAAAGTTGCTAGTTATTACGAAGCCGAAGTCGATCATTTGTTGGATCATTTAAGCAGCCTGATTGAACCAATGATTATGGTGATACTAGGGATTTTAGTCGGTGGGTTGATCGTTGCTATGTATCTACCTATTTTTAAACTCGGAACCGTGGTTGGTTAAGTCGCTTACTATCTATGTTGCTCGAAACCTTACAAAACTCGCCAGCCATACTGATTAGCATCGTATTTGTAATTGGCGTACTGATTGGTAGCTTTTTAAATCTAGTGATTTATCGCTTACCAATAATGATGCAGCGCCAGTGGCGACAGGAGTGTCAAAGTTTTCTTGAATTACCGCTGACTGACGCTGATCAACGCTTTAACTTAGCCCTACCTGCTTCGCATTGCCCGCATTGCAAAAAACCTATCAAAGCTTATGATAATATTCCACTCATTAGTTTTTGCCTGTTAGCGGGTAAATGTCGGCATTGCCAGTCCGCAATTTCAATGCGTTATCCTTTGATTGAGCTGTTTACAGGATTATGTTCTGCCTTAATTGCTTGGCGATTTGGTTTTAGTGTTGCCATGTGGTTCGCTTTGCTCCTGACCTGGTGCTTAATCGCGCAAAGCTTTATCGATATTGATCATAAGCTATTAGCCGATTCAATTAGCTTGCCCATGCTGTGGCTGGGTTTGCTGTTGAGTGTTTTTTCGATTTACACCAATAGCCATGACAGCATTATTGGTGCTATAGGTGGTTATTTGAGTTTATGGGGTGTTTACCAGTTATTTAAACTCGCAACTGGCAAAGACGGTATGGGCTATGGCGATTTCAAATTACTAGCAATGCTGGGCGCATGGCTAGGTTGGCAATATTTACCACTGATTATTTTGTTATCTTCAGTGGTTGGTGCTGTGATTGCTGTTAGCATGGTCGTATCCAAAAAATGCGAACTCAACCAAGCAATACCTTTTGGCCCCTATCTTGCTGCTGCCGGTTGGTTGGCGCTAATCTGGGGCGCAGAGCTCAATCAACTTTATCTCAATCTAATTGCAATTTAAATCATGCTAAAAATCGGTTTAACAGGGGGAATTGGTAGCGGCAAATCGACCGTGTGTCGATTATTTTCTGAATTCGGTGCACCTATCATTGATGCCGACATTATCGCTAGGCAATTAGTTGAACCTAATTCATCAGCGCTAAAAAAATTAGTCAGTCAGTTTGGAAAAAAAATTCTTAATCCCGATCAATCATTGAATAGGGCTTATCTGCGTGATTTGGTATTTAGCGATAAAACCCAAAAAGCCCAATTAGATCAAATCATGCACCCGTTAATTTATGATGAGATTGAAAAACAGATTCAGGAATTGGACTGTAAATATTGCATTATTGCTATTCCCTTATTATTAGAAACTCAACAGATGCAACGTGTTGATAGAATAGCCGTTGTTGACTGCAATGCTGATACCCAATTGTTAAGGGTTGTTAGTAGAGATCACTTAAAACCTGAGCAAGTTGTAAGCATCATCGCCAGCCAAATGCCACGCCAACAGCGTTTAAGCTTTGCTGATGATGTCATCGATAATTCCGGTTCGTCCGCGCAACTTGCAGAACAGGTTAAAAGATTGCACAATTCCTATAATTTATTAGCCACTTGTTAGGACTTCATAGGCTTGAACATACAAACCATTTACGAATTCCCGCTCAATGAACGAATCCGGGTTTTCATGCGACTAGAGCAACTTTTTCTACAACTTGATCACTTTCTAGCAGGTGCATCGATTTATGATAAACGCGCGGCCATTGATATCTTATTGGATATTCTCACTATTTTTAGCCGTAGCGATTTAAAGTCAGAATTAATCAAAGAATTGGATCGTCACACCAAAGTATTGAATCACCTTAGTCAAAGCCAAGGGGTTGATAATCAAAAATTGAACCAAATTCTTGCCGACTTGAATCAAGCCAGCCGTAATCTATATAAATCCAACGGCAAAATTGGTATTAAAGTGATGGAAAGCGATTTATTTCAAAGCATCTCCCAACGTAATTCGATACCGGGTGGCAGCTGCTCATTTGATTTACCAGCTTTTCATTTTTGGTTAGAACAAGATCCTAAACAACAACAAATAGATTTAGATCGCTGGACCCAACCCTTTACCGATGTACGGATTGCAATTAAGTTAATTCTGGATTTTATTCGCCAAAGCAATGTGCCAAGCAAAGAATTAGCCCAAGCGGGTTTTTTCCAATTGGCCTTAGATAAAAACCACCCAGTACAGCTTTTAAGAGTTAGCGTAGCAGCGGCTCTAGGTTGTTTCGCCGAAATTAGCGGCGGCAAACACCGTTTCAGCGTCCGTTTCATGCAACCTTCCATTGATGAAAATCGCCCAAGCCAAGTCAGCGAAGACATTCCGTTTCTGCTAACCCGCTGCATGTTCTAATGGAAAATCAAAAAATCCCTACGGTTGCTTGCCCAACCTGTAAAACCGCTGTGTCATGGACAGCCGAGCAATTATTCAAACCGTTTTGTAGTGAACGCTGCAAACTGATTGATTTGGGTGACTGGGCGACAGAAGCCCATAAAATTGCTGGGGAAGATGCTTTAACGGATGAAACGGAAAATTTTGATTATTGAGAGTTTTCCATCAAAAAGGTGGTAATCCCCGCCAAACCTTGAGCGCCATTTGCCAAAGCTTGGTCCAAATCATCTAAACGCAAACCACCTAAAGCATAAACCGGCAAATTAACTTGTTCGATTAAAGCCTGCATTTGCTGCCAGCCCAAAGGATTAGCATCAGGGTGGGTGGTAGTAGACTGAATTGGCGCTAATACCGCAAAATCCAGAGCCAATTTTTCGGCAAGGCGCAATTGATCAAGATTATGACAAGATGCGCCCACTAAACCTTCTGGCCGTTGCTGACAAGCTTGTAACGCCTGACTGCTCAGATGAACGCCATCGCACTGAAAATCAGACAACTGCAAATCGCTATTCAAGATTAATTTCACAGAACGATGCTGACAAATCGCGATGACTTGTTCAGCAACCGCTTGACGAGATTCAAGCGGCAAAGACTTTAGCCTAAGCTGAATTAAACTAACCCCTGCCTGTAAAAACTGCTGACACCGCGTCAATACTTGCTCAACGCTGCTGCCTTCCAAAATCCCGTAATAGCTTGGCAATAATGCGGCTTTGATAATCGGCAAATTCGCCGCTGGAAAAGCAAAATCGCTTAATTGTTGAGGCGCTATCCATTGCAAGGCTTGACTTTCACAACCCCAAGCTTCGCCGTCAAATTCATTTACCGACCAAACATCTAACAACACTCGCCTGTCACCATAATCATGGCGAACTTTGATTAACGGTTGGGCGGTTTTAACTTCGATTCCCACCTCTTCGCGCAACTCGCGAACTAAGGCTTGTTGCGGCGTTTCACCTTCTTCCAGCTTGCCACCGGGAAACTCCCACAATCCGCCCTGATGAGCGTGTTTGGCACGTTGGGTGATTAAGATTCGACCGTTGCCGTCGCGAACCACCGCAGCGGCAACATGCAAAACATCAGTGGTCATTAGGAACGGTATTCGGCGTTAATCCGCACATATTCATAAGAAAAATCACAAGTCAGCACTTCTTCCCGTGCATCGCCACGACCTAAACGCACGGTAACGGTGATTTCTTCCTGATTCATTTCTTGCTGCCCAGCTTGCTCGGTATAAGAGGCGGCCCGACAGCCGTTTTCAACGATACACACCGAGCCCAGATAAATTTCGATTTTATCCAGCAACATATTTTGCACACCGGCTCGACCGACAGCGGCTAAAATCCGTCCCCAGTTTGGATCGCTGGCGAAAAAGGCGGTTTTGACTAGCGGTGAATGGGCAATAGTTTTTGCTACTTGTACTGCTTCTGCGCTGGTTTCCGCTTGTTCAACCACAATCCGCATTAACTTGGTTGCACCTTCGCCATCACGCACAATTAATTCCGCCAATCGCTTGCAAACCCGAGTCACCGCCGCTGCAAATAATTGATAATCGTCGCTATCGGCTAAAATTTCTGGCGCTGAACTGGCACCACTGGCTAATAACACACACGCATCATTAGTGGAAGTATCGCCATCAACCGTAATCCGATTGAAAGAAACCTCACTAGCCGCCGACAAACATTGTTGCAACAAAGCCTGACTGATACGCGCATCAGTCGCCATAAAGCCCAACATAGTCGCCATATTCGGCTGAATCATCCCCGCACCTTTGGAAATACCGGTAATTACCACCGGATGACCGCCAATTTCAATCTGCTCAGAAGCGCCTTTAGGAAAAGTATCAGTGGTCATAATCGCCCGTGATGCTCTCTCCCAATGATCTTCCGCAAAATTGGCCACCGCCTCTGGCAAAGCCGCGGTTAATTTAGCCAAAGGCAAAGGCTCGCCAATCACGCCAGTCGAAAACGGTAACACTTGCTGACTTGCGCCACCCACTAAAGCCGCGACCTGCTCACAACTGCTCAGTGCATCACGCATCCCTTGCTCGCCAGTACCGGCATTAGCATTGCCAGAATTGACCAGCAACCAGCGCGGTGCTTGTGATAAATGCGTTCTAGCCACAGTCACCGGTGCCGCGCAAAAAGCATTTTGGGTAAACACGGCCGCACAACTGCCACCTTCAGCCATTTCGATTAACAAAATATCATCACGCACAGTTTGTTTAATACCGGCATTACAAGTACCGATTTTGACGCCTTTAACCTGCTGCATTTCAGGGAATGAAGTATCACCGACTGCCATAAAATTTCCTGCTAAAAATTGTAATTAAACGACTTGTAAAACGATCACATACTCGCTATTTTCGGCGCGAGTTTCTAAAACCGTATGCCCGTTGATCCGACACCAAGCCGGAATATCCTGCATCACCCCAGGATCGGTACATTCGACGGTTAAAATGTCACCGCTTTGCAAAGTTTTGACTTTATCCTGAGTGCGAATCACCGGCAAAGGGCACAGCATACGCCGCACATTTAAGGTTTCCTGACTCATACAAACCATTCTTTAGGAATTTCATTTTCCAACAAAGGTTTCACAACAATGTTGCGTTCGTTACCCTGTTGATCCCGCAAAGTCACTTCCACTTGTTCAGCTTCACGACCTTGGCCGTAACGCGCCAAAATCTGTGCCGCCAAATGCAAATCATCGTCATCAGCTGTGCCATCAATCAACACCAAAGGCCCGCGATGGCTATGGCAATTCATGCTGATATATTCTTTTTTATAACCGCTCATAAACTGCGATTCGCCGTCTTCACGGGCGATGATCATTTTAAAATGTGGCTTAGGGCGGATATGGCGGCCGACTTTCAACAACATTACATCGTCTAATTCATAATCGCGTTTGCCACGCGCTTTCCATAAATCGACCAGTTTTAAAGAATAACTTTCATCGGTTAAGAAACAGCAACCACCCGCTGGCTGAGCAAAATCAGTAAAGCCAAACTGTTTCGCCAAGGCAAATTGCGGCTTACGCGAACGGCCAGTAATGTCGAATAATTGGTTTCTATCAATCCAGCCTTCACGTTCTGGCAAAGTAGCCGGTAAGTTCTTAGCGCATAAAGGCCGCACTAACAAATCATCAGCACCGGATTCTGCAGCGACAATCGGCATGGTTTGTTTGCGTTGCGACATTGGCCGTTGGCCGATCACTTCTCCAGTGATGATGAAATCAAAACCGTTTTCCAGCATCCATTGTTTCGCTTTGTTGACCATGAAAATCTTGCAATCTAGGCAAGGATTCATGTTGGCACCATAACCGTGCTTGGGATTAAGCAATACTTGTTTGTATTCCTCAATAATATCAATGATATGTAATTTGATACCTAGCTGCTCAGCAACCCATAAAGAGTTATTGCGCTTAGGTTTGTCGGAATCGCGTTTGCGAATCGCGTGGGTGTGACCCTCAACACAAAAACCGGTGAAAAAATTGATACCTTCGACATGAATGCCCTGCTCCATCACCGCTTTGGTGGCAAGCATGGAATCTAAGCCTCCAGAAATCAAGGCTACTGCTTTACGTTGCTGACTCATTTGCTAGTTTTATTGACGACAAAAATGGCGGCATTATAACCGTATAGCGGGGATAGGCCGAGATTAGTGGTTATCGATCGTGCGAGGTTACCGTTGACAATTTTCCGTAAATTACGTAATTTGCAGAAAACCACGGGGAAAATATTGATGTTCGAAGTAACTGCGAGTGAGTTTGTTAAACATTTTGGTCAATACAAAGAACAGGTTCAACGCGAACCGATTGCTATTACTAGCCATGGTCGAACCAGTGGTTATTTTGTCTCTGAACAAGAATATGGCGAATACTTATTACTGAAATCCCGCTCCAGACAAGTATTTGGGGCGACTGAATTACCCTCAGAAACAATGGATGCAATTGCCAAAGCTAAAATGAGTGAGGCTCATGATCATTTGAATAGCTTGATGGATTAGATGTTCAATGCCAATTCCGACACCAGAAAATGGCCTTGTCATTTCATATTCTTATTTATGGCAAAACGAGTATAAAGCCGGAAAATTAGAAGGCCTTAAGAATAGACCTTGCGCCATGATACTGGTAGTTGAAAAAAATGAGGGCGAACAGATTGTGACTGTCGCACCTATTACTCACACCCCGCCCCAAAATCCTAATGCCGCCATTGAAATTCCACATAAAGTAAAACAACACTTAGGTTTAGATGGCGAACGCTCTTGGATTATTCTCGATGATTTTAATCAGTTTCAATGGCCTGGGTATGATTTGCGCCCCATCCAAAAATCACTAGGTAAATACGACTACGGTTTCTTACCGCCTGCCTTATACCAACAAATCATTGAAAAAATTGTCACGCTTCACAAAAGCGCTTTAAAACCAACACAGCGTGATTGATGAAGTTTAAAAGCATTTTTTAAAGCAGAATTGGCTCGGATTAGACAACAAATGCAGTAAGTATCATTAATTAGCAGTTGATGCAGATTTCATTTTAAAAAATTAGCCGAGGCAACCCTCGGCTAATTTCAACTGCTATGACTTAGTGACTAACGTCCACTTTGGCACCTTTGCTTTGGCCGATTTCAGCCAATGCTTCGGTGAACCATGCGGTGTCGATGTCGAAAGGTTTGCCGCCTTTGATGCGTGGGAATTCAATCGCACGCAAGACGTTGCCATTGTCTTCGTCGTGGCCAATTACGCCAGACTCGCGACGGAAAGCACATTCAACCGCTAAATCAGCGCATGATTTAATCAAACGCATGTCGTTAACGTTAGAGGCCGCTGCACGAGCGAAGTAACCTGATTTTTGGATCAAGGTTTTTTCAGCGCCAATCATTTGTGCGAATTGCTCGCCAAACCATTTGCCTGGGTTAACCGCGTCCAATTTGATGTGACCAAACGCATCTCGTGGTACTTCTTGGCCTTTGGCTTGCATTTCGGCAACAATCGCATCAACGCCAGCACCTTCAGAAACGAAGATGTTAACGCAATCGACTTTGTCCATGACTTCGCGTAGACGCGCTGCTTCTGCCGCTAAATCAACCGCCATTTCTGGTACGAATACAGCGTGTACTTCGTAAGATTCGCGTGACAAGCCTAATTCTGGCAACCACTCAGCGCGGTCTAATAATTTACGGTATTCCTGTGCAGTAGCTGCAGTTAACCAACCGCAGTTACGACCCATCACTTCGTGAACGATCAACATGCGTGGGTTAGAGTTGTTTTCTGCTACGACGTTTAAGAAGTAACGTGCGCCTTGCTCAGCCGCTGTCCATGCACCCAATGATTGTTTGATTGGGAATACATCGTTATCAACGGTTTTTGGCAAACCGATAACGGTTAAGCCGTAGTCGTTGCTGGCCAAAAATGCCGCTAAATCAGCCGCAGCTGTGTTGGTATCGTCACCGCCGATGGTGTGCAAAATATCAACGCCGTCTTTAACCAATTGGTCAGCCGCTACTTTTTGTGGATCTTGACCTTCTTGAACCAAGCCACGTTTAACGCAATCTTTAACGTTGGTTAATTTCACGCGGCTGTTGCCGATGATAGAGCCACCAAAGTTTTGCAAAACGCCGGCTTTAGCACGGATTTCTGGGGTAACGGTGTAGTAATCGCCCAATAGCAAACCTTTGTAACCACCGCGATAGCAGATGATTTCGATGCTTGGGTCAATTTCGGTATAACGTTCGATCAAGCTGCCAATTGCAGAGTTAAGGCAAGGTGCCAAACCACCTGCGGTAAGAATTGCGACTTTTTTGGGTTTGTTCATGTGCTTATCAAATGTAGAGTTAAAAACAAAAAACAGTGCAAAGGTGGTTCACCGTTGCATCGATTCTAAAACGGCTGGGAATTTTATCACATGCGGTTGGGTTGTCAGATAAGCACAAAACAATGCGTGGATAAAAACCAGCTTGTTATACGATCAGCCCCTCATTAAAACAGGTATTTTAATTTATCTATTTTATTAAAAATGCAACTAACAGCCTCACAACTACAATCAAATCATAAAGTGCTGATTGATGCACTTAAGCGTGGGGGAACCGTTGAGATTACTTATCACGGCCAAACCCTAGGCATCGTGCATCCTGCTGTGAACTCTAAACAACAAGAAGCAGCAATTAATGAATTTTTTGGTATGCACCGAGATTTGGGGATTTCGGGAGTCGAAGAAGAATTACGCAACATTCGTAAAGGTCGCCGGAGTTCATTAAGTGATCTTTGATACTAATATTTTGATCTATGCCGATAGAGGCTTGCTCTCCGCCAAAGAGCTGATTTTGAACACTCAACAGCGATCAATTACTGCGGTGATTTATATGGAATATGTGCCGTTTTGTCGTAATAAAAACGAATTGGCTACCTTCGAGAATGGGAGATGCTTTAATTTCTGCGACGGCAATGGCGCATAACGAATTGTTATGCACCAGCAATATCAAGCATTTTTCACAGATTAACGGGTTGTTACTGGATCAGTTTAACTTAATGAAAACTAACGCTTAACGACTCGCATAAGACGCCTGATAACGCGCAATCCCGTCAATCACCTCTTTTCTCGCCTCTTCCAGACCGCCCCAACCTTCAACACTGACCCACTTACCTTCTTCCAAGTCTTTGTAATGCTGGAAAAAATGGGTGATTTTCGCCAGTTTATCCGGCTGCATATCACGGTAATCGGTAACGTGGTTATAAAACGGTGTCAGCTTAGGCATTGGCACCGCTAACAGTTTTGGATCTGCCCCCGCTTCGTCGATCATTTTCAAGACACCGACTGGACGACAGGTAATCACACAACCACTTAACAATGGCGCAGGAGAAACGATCATCACATCCACCGCATCACCGTCTTCTGACAAAGTTTGCGGAATGTAGCCGTAGTTACAGGGATATTGCATGGCCGTGCCCATAAAACGGTCAACGGTTAATTCACCGGTCAATTTATCCACTTCATACTTAACCGGATCGCTAAAGGCGGGAATTTCGATGATGACATTAATTTCGAACGGGATATTGTTTCCTGCAGAAACTTTAGTAAACGACATTAACATCCTCCTGATATAAAAATAAACGCTGTTATTATAGCAACTGTTAAAACTTGACCGAGGTTAATTAGGTGTTAGGCAGCTTGGATAAAATGACCACCGAACTGGGCAATCCAGTCACATATCGCTTACCGTTAGGCGAGCAACTTTTGGATTTAAACCCACTGATCGGCCAAAAAATCAGCTTACATTACAGCGGCCAAATCTTTTGCACCCATTGCCAAAAGAAAACCAACAAAAGCTTTAACCAAGGCTATTGCTACCCCTGCTTCATCAAACTGGCGCAATGCGATATGTGCATTATGAAGCCGGAAACTTGCCATTATGACGCTGGCACTTGCCGCGAACCGAGCTGGGGGGAACAGTTTTGTTATCAACCGCATTACGTTTATCTCGCCAACTCATCCGGTATCAAAGTCGGCATCACCCGCCAAACCCAAATCCCAACCCGCTGGATAGACCAAGGCGCAGTGCAAGCCTTACCGATTTTCAAGGTTAAATCACGACACATTTCCGGCTTAGTCGAAGTAGCCATCGCCGAACACGTCAGCGACAAAACCAGCTGGCAGCAAATGCTGAAAAACAATGTTCAGCAGTTAGATTTAACAAAGATACGGGATGACTTAATCAGCAAATGCCAAGACCGCTTGGCAACCATAAGCCAACAATTTGGCGCTGATGCCATCGAAACCTTACCCAGCGCAGAAAGCATCGACATTCACTACCCCGTATTGCAATACCCGACTAAGGTTAAATCCTTCAATTTCGATAAAGATTCCACGGTCAGCGGTGTCTTGCAAGGCATCAAAGGCCAGTATTTATTGCTGGATACGGGGGTGATTAATATCCGTAAATTTACTGGATATGAAGTGAAAGTGAGTTATTAGATCGTGTGATCCGTTGGTGTTTGGCTATTTAAATACGAACCGATTAACGGGGAATTTAACGGCATAGTCCTAAACGAATCGAATCAGCAATCATCGCTATTGCTGATTTCAATCTAGGCTATCATTTTCTGAACGCTAGGATAATTGGGGAGTTTATAAGACAAGATTGATGGCGGAGAGAAAGGGATTCGAACCCTTGATACGTTGCCGTATACACACTTTCCAGGCGTGCGCCTTCGACCGCTCGGCCATCTCTCCGTATTCAGCAGCTAATAACCGCTAAGGGCCGTGCAGAATATAGTAATTCAGGGGTGATTGCAATGAATTTGAGCACGACTATTTTCCTATGAATTCAGTGCTTAACCCAATCCCCCTCAATTGAACCTTATTGATTAGAGTTTTTTGTAGCAAATTAGCTTTATATCTACCGAACCACCTATTCACTGGCTCACCGACAACTCGCCCCAACCGCCTGCTCTAACACCCCAACTTGCGATTCAAGCAAAGTAAAATCCAGCTTTGCCCGCGTAATACCGGTATAAATCAATTCACGCGTCAGCACTTGATTGATTTGATCGGGCAACACCAACACCACATGACTAAACTCCGAACCTTGCGATTTATGCACAGTCATCGCGTAAGCGGTTTCGACGTTCGGCAAACGTAATGGTGATACCCAATGGATTTGCTGATCACCAGCTGGAAACGCTACTCGTAGCTTGTTGTTTTGGTCTTTCAAAGCGATGCCAATATCGCCGTTCATCAAGCCTAAGCCATAGTCATTACTAGTCACCATCACTGGCCGGGCTTCATACCAAGCTTGGCTTGTGCTTGGCTGACCTAGCCATTGCTCAATGCGTTGATTCAAACCTTCAACCCCCCAAACCCCGCGCCGTAACGGGCTTAATACTCGGAAAGTATCGAAGGCATTTAATACAACCCAAGCCCATTCATCAACCGAGCTATAGCTAGATTTGTCTTTAATCACTTGCCGATACAAACCATAACCCGCTAAACGCACTGTCTGTTCAGGCAAAACTAATTGCTGCAACGCTAACCAGCCAGTTTTGCTGTCAATATGCGAAGGATTCAAATCAGGATAATGCTCGGCTGGGGCATTTAAAATCGCCGCTACTTTTCGATAATCACCAGCATTCACAGCCTTGGCTAAATTACCAATTCCACTTTGGTCATTAAAACGATAGCTGTGTTGTAGCACGGTGGTTTGTTGGTTATAAAACTGACCTTGGCTTAATGGATTCTCTGCAAGCCGTTCTGAGGCATAGCTCTCAATCCAAGCCAAAGTTGATTGGTCATAGGCTAATCCACCAGCCCCATGACATAAATCGCCAAGCACCGAACCCGGTTCCACCGAAGCCAATTGGTCTTTATCGCCTAATAGAATCAAACTGGCGGTATCCGGCAATGCCGCCAATAAAGCCGCCATCATTTCCAAATCAATCATCGACGCTTCATCGACAATCACCACATCCGCCACCAAGCGATTATGTTGATTGTATTTATATTGACGGCTATTGGGGCGACTACCTAGCAAGCGGTGCAAAGTGCTGGCTTTGCGGGGCATTTGTTGTTTGATCGCTTCATCGACTGCTAACTTTTCCACCGCGCCATTAATCGACTCGCTGACACGAGCCGCCGCTTTGCCTGTCGGTGCAGCCAGAATGATGTTTAACGGTCTGCCAAGGCTTGCGTCGGCACTGGCCATCTTGATCAACACCGCCAGCAACTTGGTCAAGGTAGTGGTTTTACCGGTGCCTGGGCCGCCGGTAATAATGCTAAATTTTGCTCGTAAAGCGACGACACAAGCGATTTTTTGCCAATCAGTTTGTGCTGAATTTTGAGCAGGAAATAAGCCAGCAATTTCTGCCTTCACCTGCTCCGGCAAACTGTCTCGAACCGGCTGCACCAAACGATCAATCACCTGCGTCACGGTTTGTTGATATTGCCAATAGCGGCGTAGATACAAGCGTTTATGCACGACATCCAATACTAACGGCGTATTGCCTTCGCCTGTCGCGACTAAATCATCTGCTTGACTTAAAGCTGTTAGCCAATCGTTTAACTGATACTGTTTAAGCCAATCCAAATCAACCGATTCACCGACCGCTAAGCTTTGCACGGGGTCTTGACTTAAAGCCTGTAAATCCAGATAAACCGCACCTTGCGCCAATTGCTGACTAAGCAAAGCCGCTGCCAATAACACGGTTGAATTAGCATTAGGTGACTGGCGGTTTAAAAACTGTACAAAGGCCCTATCCAAAGGCTGCAACCAGCCTTGGGCAATGCCTAGCTCTAAATGCTCGATAGTCATTTCACACCGCCCTTAAACAATCCATCCAAATAATCAATCAACTCAAAATCTGGCTTTAACAACACACGACCTTGAGCGCTGTGTTCCGCACCACGCAAAAACAGATACAAACCGCCGCCGACATGAGTTTGATAGTCATAATCAGGCAAGCGGGTTTTTAACAGTCGATGCAAAGCCAATACGTACAACACCAACTGCAAGTCATAGCGTTTATCCAGCATCGCGGTTTGTAATTGCGGAAGGTCGTAATCAGCCAAACGATCACCCAAATAATTAAATTTATAATCAGCAACAAAATATTGGCCGTTGTGGACAAAGACTAAATCGATAAAACCTTTCAATAAACCGCTGATTTTTTTAGCCAACAAACTCGGCCTTGGCTTATCTGCAAAAATTGAACCACTCACCGCTTGATCTAACCGCTGTACATCAACACCCTCAACTTCATCGACGCCAATCAAAAACTCCATTTCCACTTGATATTGCCCAGCCTGTAAATCCGCCAAACCAAAACCATCATCGAATAAAGGCATGGTTAACCAGTGCTGCAATGCGGTATTGATAATCGGCTGTTTATCGGCCCAAATCGCTGATTTAAAACTAGCTTCTATCCATTTTTGTCGTTGTTCGGGATTGTCAGCACTGTAAGCAAACCCAGCGCGTCCACATTGCTCCAATAAACCATGCACCAAAATCCCCGGCCCCGAACCGCGCGGCAAATGTTGAACACCAATTTGCGGCATTGCTAAAACCGGATTGAGGACTTCATCCTCGGCTTCATCGCTAAAGGTGCTGTCTTCCGGAAGCTCTGGCTCTTCGTTACTGGACGCTATCACGGTTTTTTCGCTGATATTCAAGCTGCTGTAACTGGCAATCCACCAGTTATCCGCCACTTTAACCGTCGCTTGCGCGGGCGTATCAAATTCAGTTTGTTGATCATGTGCTTGATAAACTTGGTCATTAGCGATTGGTAATGGCACTATTTCAATCTCTGCCGTTTGCTCACTCAACGCTTGCAAATAATCGGCTAATTGCGCGGATTCGGTCTCTGGCTGCCAACCTAATAAATAGCCAATCGCCGACTTTTCTAACTGACAGCTTTTGGTATTACCTTTTTTCACCGGCGCTAAACCCAGCCAACAAGCATGTTGAGCGCGGGTCATCGCCACATACAGCAAGCGCAAATCTTCTTGTAAACGCTCTTTATCGCTGATCGCTAAATGAGCGTCGTCTTTGTTGAGATCGATACAGAGATTTTGCTCAGCATCGTGATAACGATAAAAATCATCACGCTTAGCCACTTCGCGAAAACTGCAAATAAACGGCAAAAACACCAGCGGATATTCCAA